>NZ_JACCBP010000001.1:3825479-4463059 GCF_013408655.1 Pigmentiphaga litoralis | reverse complement strand
ATGCCGCGCGCTTTTTCTTCAGGCGCTGCGTCGATCTGGTCGTAGGCCTTGGCTTCGCCGCCGAATGCCTTCGACAGCACGGTGGTGATCGCTGCCGTCAACGTGGTTTTGCCGTGGTCGACGTGGCCGATGGTGCCAACGTTGACGTGCGGCTTGGTACGTTCAAACTTGCTTTTTGCCATGGCTGACTCCCGCCTGGATGCCTGCTACTACTGGAATGGAACTGGGAAGAAAACTGGTGCCCACTACGCGGATCGAACGCGTGACCTCTCCCTTACCAAGGGAGTGCTCTACCACTGAGCCAAGTGGGCGAATTCTGGGGTACTGATTTGGTGTTGCGCGCAGCTGGTACTGGAGCGGGTGAAGGGAATCGAACCCTCGTCGTAAGCTTGGAAGGCTTCTGCTCTACCATTGAGCTACACCCGCCTGCCTAGTTACCACTGGCACTTCTCAACCTGCACTTCGCTGTACTGCACTTGCTTCGCTGCACTGCTAAACCGCATTGCTTTACATCTACTTCTACCATGACGTGCCAGCCAAAAAGGACTGGTGGAGGAGATTGGATTCGAACCAATGTAGGCGCAAGGCCAACAGATTTACAGTCTGCCCCCTTTAACCACTCGGGCACCCCTCCGTCAGGGAGCCTGAGATTATGCAGCAGTCATTTTCAGAAGTCAACTCGGGGGAAAGAAAGAATCCATTCAACGCACGAGAGGCACGGTACGGATGGTTTCGCCCAAGGGCGGTAGCGTGGCGGCGCGCACTTCCACGCGTTCACCGCCCTGATTCAGCACCACGCCGCTGCGGCCGACTTCGGCCAGCGTGACGCCTTCGGCCAGATCGTTCCCCACCGCGTAGGCGCGGGCGGGGCGGCCGTCGATGGCCAGGACGGCCGAGCCGCGCGGGCCGGCCGAAATCAATCCGGCGACCACCACCTGGATCTTGGCGCCACTGCCCGTGCCGAACCAGCGGGATACCGGTTGCGTATCGGTGGCGAGTGTGGTGCTGGCGGCGGCCGTGGGGGGCGCGGGGGGAGGAGACGGCGCAAAGACGATGGCGCCCCAGACACCGATGCCGGCGGCCAGCGCCACGACAGCGGCGCGCTGGACCAGACGGGGAAGGTAACGCGGGGTGGACATAGGCATGGCAGCGCGGCTCCGGCATGCGAACGGAGCGGTCCGTGTCGCAGAAAACCCTCAATCTTGGGGCCTGAATGTGACAGGAATACCCTGTCATGAAATGTCATATAAAGCAGCGATAATAGATGATGCCTTTCGCGCCTTTGGAGTTTACGCTGTGATCAAGAGTCGTCACCAGTCCCGCCGCCAGCAGGGTTTCACGCTGATCGAAATCATGGTGGTGGTTGTCATCATGGGCATTCTTGCCGCGCTGGTCGTGCCGCGCGTGCTGGACCGCCCCGACCAGGCCCGTGCCGTGGCCGCCAAGCAGGACGTGTCCGGCATCATGCAGGCGCTCAAACTGTATCGATTGGACAACGGCCGCTATCCCACCACCGAACAAGGCCTGCGCGCGCTGGTTGAACGGCCCGCGACCGGCCAGGTGCCGCCGAACTGGAAGCAATACCTGGATCGCCTGCCCGCCGACCCGTGGGGCAATGCCTATCAATACCTGAACCCCGGCGTGCGGGGTGACATCGACGTGTTTTCGCTGGGGGCCGATGGCCAGCCCGGTGGCGACAATGCCAATACCGACGTGGGTTCCTGGGACCTCTGACCGCCTGCTGTGACTCGTCTACGCCCTTCCCCTCCCCCGGCCTGGCGCTCGCGCCGCCGGGCGGCCGGTTTCACGCTGATCGAATTGATGGTGGTGATTGTCGTCATCGGCATTGCCGCGGCTGCGATCGGCGTCAAGGCGTTTCCGGACCGGCGGGCCGTCCTGAAAGAAGATGCGCAGCGGCTGGCGCAGCTGTTTGCCGTGGCCCAGGGCGAAGTGCGGGCCGACGGCCGGCAGATCACGTGGCAGGCGGACGACGCCGGCTACCGTTTCATGCGCCGGGCGCGGGTCTATGCCCCCGGCCGCGCCACGCCCACGGCGCTGTCCAGCACGCAGCTGGACGTGTTTCCCCGCGACGACCTGCTGCGCCCGCGGCCTTGGCGGGACGGGCCCGTGAAGGTATCGGTGCTGCCTGAAGGCGCGCCGGTGTTCACGTCGGAATGGATCGCGCCGCCAATGGTCGTGCGGCTGCAGAACCTGGATGCCACGGTTACCATCGTGCGCGACGAGGCGGGACGGTATGCGGTCCAGTGAGTCGGGGTTCACGCTGATCGAAGTGCTGGTGGCGCTGGCGATCGTGGCGGTGGCGCTGGCCGCGTCGGTGCGCGCGATCGGCGTGATTGCGCAGAACAATGCGGCGTTGCGAACCAAATCGCTGGCGCTGGTGGCGGCCGAAAACCAGATGGCCGAATTGCGGCTGGCGCGGCTGATGCCGTCGCCCGGACGCCAGGTGAATGCCTGCCGGCAAGGGCGGCTGCTGATGCAATGCGAAAGCATCTTCACCAATTCGGATAACACCAATATCCGGCAGGTGACGGTGCGGGTGCACCCCGACGGCGTGCCGACCGAAACGTTGGCGCAGATCAACGGCTTTCTGACGGCGTTGCCATGAAGGCGCGACAGGCCGGTTTCACCCTGATCGAAGTGCTGGTGGCGATCACGCTGATGGCGCTGGTCAGCATCATTGCGTGGCGCGGGCTGGAAAACGTGAGTTCGCAGCAGCGCCGGCTGACCGAAGACGCCGATGAGAACGACACGGTAATCCGCATGCTGGGCCAGTTCGAACGCGACGTGGCCCTGCGGGCGCCGGATGCCTTGCTGGCGACGGGAGTGAATGGATTGAATGCGGCAACGGGGGGCGGGACCGGGACGGGGACGAACGCGGGCAGCGGCACCGGGACCACTGATGGCGCGTCGACGGGGACATCGACCGGAACCGGCACGGCTGGAACGGGCACCGGTACAGGCACTGGAACCGGCACGGGCGCCACCGCCATCAACGGCGTGCCGCCTTCACTGCTGCCGCAAAGCATTCTGGTGACGACGTCGGGGCAGCCCGATGGCCCGGCACGGGTGGAAATGATCCGCAGCGACGCCGCCAATCCGGGCGCGTGGCAGCGGGTGGTGTGGTTCCAGGACGGCACGGTGCTGCGGCGGGCCGTGGGTGCGTCGGCGCGGCGCTATCCGCTGCCGCCTGTGGGCCCGGCGGCGGTGATCCTGACCGGCGTCTATCGGTTCACGGTGCGGGGCTGGTTGCCGGGCAATGGCTGGGTGACGACGCCGTTTCCGACCACCGGCACGCCGTTTACGGGCCTGGAATTGTCGGTGCAGCGCCTGCCCGCCGAGGGCCGCGAGCGGTACGCCCGCGTGGTGATCCTGGAATGAACGGGCGCCACCGCCAACGGGGCATGGCCGTGATCAGCGCGCTGCTGATCGTGACGGCCGTGGCGCTGCTGATTACCGGACTGTTCCAGCGGCAGGCCGCGTCGGTGCGCGCGGTGGAAAACGAACAGGCGCGCATCCAGGCGCGCTGGCTGTTGCAGGGGGGACTGGACTGGGCGCGGCTGGTGCTGCGCGATGACGCCCGGCGCAACAGCACGACGCGGCTCGACACGCTGTGGGCGACGCCAGTGGAAGACACCCGGATCCAGCGGCCCGGAGACGACCGGATTGCCGTGTTTTCGGGCCGGATCGAAGACGAACAGGGCAAGTTCAACCTGCGGAACCTGGCCAGCGCGGGCATTCCGCAGCCGATCGAAGTGGCCGCCTTCCAGCGGCTCTGCGCGATCCTGGGCCTGCCCGGATCGCTGGCGCCGCAGGTGGCGCTGCGGGTGGCCAGCGCGCAGTCGTCGCCCAGCCGCAGCGGCGAATCGGGCAGCGACGGCACGGGGTCGCTTGGCGGTGCAGGCAGCACGAGCGGGGCGGGCACAGGCAGCTCCGGCAGCTTGTCGGGGTCCGACACGGCCGGCCAGGGCCCCACGGCGCCCATGATCCGCGGCGTGGACGACCTGCGCGGCCTGACCGATGTCGACGACGCCGTCATCGACAAGCTGCGGCCGTTCGTGACCGTGCTGCCGGGCATTACGGCCGTGAATGCCAATACCGCCAGCGCCGAAGTCCTGGCGGCGGCGGTGCCCGGGCTGTCGCTGTCGCAGGCCCGTGCACTGACCGAACGCCGCAATGCGGGCGCCTATTTCAATGACCGGGCCGACTTTGGCAATCGCCTGGCCAATCCGGACATCCAGCTGACCGATACGCAGATCGTGACGGTCAGCAAGTGGTTTTCCGTCAACGGTACCGTGACGCTGGAGCGTGCAGCGGTCACAATGCAAGCGCTCA
The DNA here is from genome assembly GCF_013408655.1 of Pigmentiphaga litoralis. Lineage (NCBI taxonomy): Bacteria > Pseudomonadati > Pseudomonadota > Betaproteobacteria > Burkholderiales > Alcaligenaceae > Pigmentiphaga > Pigmentiphaga litoralis. The sequence continues at coordinate 4,458,706 of NZ_JACCBP010000001.1, read as the reverse complement.
TTTCGCGCGAGAACGCCACCAGTCCTAGCGTGGTGTGGAAAAGGGAAACGAATTGAAGACCATATTGCGACTGGAGCTACCGACGCTGCAGGCGCTCACGCCCGGCTCGCTGATCGAGTTTGCGCTGCTTGACCGCCAGCACACCGTGCTGCGCACGGGTGAGATGTCCCTGTCCGAGATCGCGGGCGCCGTGCCCGGCGATCGGGTCGAGGCCATCCTGCACCCGGGCGACACCATTGTCACCACCGTGACGGTGCCCCCCTTGCCGCCGCACCGGATGGGCGCGGCCGTGGCGGGCGCGGTCGAACCGATGCTGCTGGGCGAGATCGAAACGCTGGCCGTGGCCCATGGGGCCCGGCATGCCGACGGCACCGTGGCGGTGGCGTGGGGCCCGCGCGAGCATCTGGCGCGCGCGCTGGCCGTGCTGGCCGACGTGGGCCTGTCGGCCGACGCGTTGCTGCCGGCGCCCCTGGCGCTGGCGCAGACCGAGAATGGCTGGACCGCCGCGGTGCGCGATGGCTATCTGATCGTGCGCAGCGGCCCGGAATCGGGCTATTGCTGGGCGATCGATACCGTCACGCCCCAGCAGGATGGCGCCGAGCCGGCCGCGGCAGCCTTGCTGCTTGCCATGGAACCGGCCCTGCCGGCGGCGGTGGCCTGGGTGCCACCCGTGCCGATCGGCTGGATCGCCCCCGAAGCCGTGGAATCGCGGACGTTGCCGGCAGAAGCGCGCTGGTCGGGCGTCGCGCCGTCATGGTCCCTGGCGCTGGCCGACTTGCAGCCGCGCCATGCCGGACGGTCCCGCTGGCGCAAGCCGCTGATCTGGACGGCCGCGGCCGCCGCGGTCTGGCTGCTGGGCCTGAACGTGCACGCCTGGCAACTGAGCCGCGAAGAACAGGCCCTGCGCCAGCGGATGGTGGCCCAGGTCAAGGCGGCGTTTCCGGACCTGCCCGTGATCGTGGATCCTTTGAAGCAGGCCGAGCAGCGCCGCGACGCCTTGCGGACCGCCGACGGCAAATTCGGCAGTTCCGACTTCCTGCCCATGTCGCTGGCCGCGGCCGACGCCCTGCCCCAGGCGGCCAGCAACCTGACGGCGGTGTCTTATGCCGACGCGGAACTGCGCCTGAAGCTGGTGGACGATGGCATCGGCATGGTCGGGGCCGCGGCGGTGACCGGCTCCACGCCGGGCGCGGGGGCGCCACCGCGCCGCCTGAGCCTGCAACGCACGCCTCCCCCACCCACCGGACGCAACGCGCCGACCGCGCAAACGGCGGGCATCGACCCGGCCGTACTGCAGCGCGCGCAGGCCCTGGGGCTGAATGTGGACCGGGTGGAAGGCATGTGGCGTTTCCGGCTGGCATCGGCGGGATCGAATGACGCGGGCGGCGCGGGTGTGACCGTGCGCGGCGGGGTGGCACGATGAACGCGCGCCTGAACGAACGCATGAATGCCCGCGTGGCGCCTGCCCTGCGCAAGCGCACCGAAAGCCTGTCGCGCCGCTGGGCGCGGCTGGCCCCGCGCGAACGCCGTCTGCTGACCATCTGCGGCACGGTCGTCGGCCTGGCCATCATCTTCCTGGTGCTGATCGAACCCGCCTGGACGACCTACCGCCGTCTGCAGGTGCAGTTGCCGCTGCTGCGCACGCAGGCGGCCACGGTGGACGCGCTGACGCTGGAAGCGCGCAGCCTGCAACGCGCATCGGGCGGCAGGATGACGCCGGCCGAAACGCGGCAGGCGCTGGCCGACAGCCTGCGCCAGGCCGGGATAGCCGGCACGCTGGAAGACATCGCGCCGCCCACTGACCAGCCCACGTCCGACGCGGGCCTGCAGGTCAGTGTCGACAAGGTGTCGGCCACGGCCCTGATGCAATGGCTGGCCGCCGTGCCCGCGCAGACCCGTCTGCGCCTGGTGCAGGCCGAACTGGAACGTCCGAAAGATGAAAACGGACGCCTGCTGGTCGGCAAAGTGTCGGGCCTGATGCTGTTTGTGGCGAATACGACTCCGGGGGCGACCACCCCCGCGAGCCAGGGACGTTGATGCGCACGATTCCGAAAGTCCTGATCTGTGTCGCGATTGCTGTCGTGTCCGCCCTTGCCGTCCTGCCTGCCCGCTGGTTGATCCGCGCCCTGCCCGACACGTGGCCGGTGGCCATTGTCGATGCGTCGGGCACGGTATGGAACGGGTCGGCGCTGATGGCGATCGGCCCGCCCGAAGCCCGCAGCACGTTGCCGACGCCCCTGAACTGGCGCCTGGCCTTTGACGGCGGGCCGCACCTGGTGCTGTCCCACCTGTGGCTGGACGGCCCGATGACGCTGCGCCTGGAAACGCGCGGCGTGATCCTGTCCGCCCGCACGCTGCGCCTGCCGGCCAGCACGCTGGCCCAGCTGGGCGCACCGTTCAATACCCTGAAGCCGGGCGGCGACCTGTCGCTGCGCTGGCCCGCCATGCGCCTGAACGGCAGCGTGCCCGTGGGCGAACTGTTGACCGTCGAATGGAAAGATGCGTCGACCGTGCTGTCCATGCTGCGGCCAATTGGCCGCTATCAGGTCCGCCTGACGGGCGACGCCGGCGACGCCATCGTATTTGCCGTGTCGACCCTGGAAGGACCCCTGATGGTCGAAGGCACCGGACGCTGGGCCCAACGGGGCGGCGTCCGATTCAACGGCGTGGCCCGACCCGCGCCGAATTCCACTCCTGAAGTCCGTGCGGCGCTCGACAGCACCCTGTCTGCGCTGGGCCGCCGCACCGGCGACGATTCACTCCTGCAAGTTGGCCGATAACATCATGCCCACCTCTTTTCTCCAGACGTCCACCCTCCGGTCGTCGCCGCGCACCCTGGCTACCCGGGCGATCGTCGCGGCGATGTCGGCCGCGTTGCTGACGCTGGCGCTTCCCCCCGTGAACGCCGTCGCGCAGGTTGCCCGCGCCACGGCGCCCGATGGCGGCGTCGTCCTGAATTTCGTCAATACCGAGCTTGACGCCGTGGTGCGCGCGCTGGGGCAGTTCACCGGCAAGAATTTCCTGGTCGATCCGCGCGTGAAGGGCCAGCTGACGCTGGTGTCGGAAACGCCGGTCAATCGCGACACGGCCTACCGCATGCTGCTGGGCGCACTGCGCATGCAGGGCTTTGCGGTGGTCGAGGCCGACGGCATCAGCAAGGTCGTGCCGGAAGCGGACGCCAAGCTGCAAGGCGGCGCCGTGACCAATACCGGCCGTGGCGACCAGCTGGTGACCCGGGTGTTCAAGCTGAACTATGAAAGCGCGACCAACCTGGTGCCCGTGCTGCGCCCGATGATCGCACCGAACAACCCGATCAACGCCTATCCCGGCAACAACACGCTGGTGATCACCGACTACGCGGACAACCTGCGCCGGATCGCCGACATCATTGCCAGCGTGGACACGCAGTCGTCGGTCGCCACCGACATGATCGAGATCAAGAACGGCATTGCCACCGACGTGGCGGCGCTGGTGACGCGCCTGATGGACCCGGGCGCGAGCGGCGAAGCGACCAACCGCGTGACCGCGATTGCCGATCCGCGCACCAACAGCGTCCTGATCCGCGCCAGCAGTCCGGCGCGTACCCGGCTGGCACGTGACCTGATCGCCAAGCTGGACAACCCGTCGTCGCGTGCGACCAATATGCATGTGGTCTACCTGCGCAACGCCGAAGCCGTGAAACTGGCCGAAGTGCTGCGCGGCGTGCTGACCGGGCAGTCGGGCGGCAGCGGCGGTTTTGGCGGCAGCAACAGCGGCAACATGCTGGGCGGCACCAGCTTTGGCGGGTCCAGCGCCAACACCACCGGCGGCTTTGGCGGCACGGGCAATACGTCAAGCGCACTGGGCGGCAGTGCCCTGGGCGGCGCCAGCAGCACCGGCGGCGTGGGCTCGGCCCTGGGCGGCACCACGGGCGGCTTTGGCGGCACGGGGACCGGCACCGGCACAGGCACCACCTTCAGCGGCGGCGGCGCCACGGTCCAGGCCGACGCGACCACCAACACCCTGATCATTACCGCGCCCGAACCGCTGTACCGCAGCCTGCGCGAAATCGTCGACATGCTGGACGTGCGGCGCGCGCAGATCTTTGTCGAAAGCCTGATCGTGGAAGTGACTGCCAGCACCGCGGCCGAATTCGGCATCCAGTGGTTGAGCGGCGCGGGCAACCTCAGTTCCACGTCCAGCGGCACGGGCGCCTTCGGCGGCACGGCATTTGGCGGGGCGGGCACCAACCTGCTGGGCGTCGCGGCCAACCCGGCGTCGCTGGGCAACGGCCTGAGCATCGGTATCACCAACGGATCGGTCACGATCCCGGGCGTGGGCCAGGTCACCAACCTGGGCTTCCTGGCCCGGGCCCTGGAAAGCAAGTCGGGCACCAACATTCTGTCGACACCGAACCTGCTGACGCTGGACAACGAAATCGCCAGCATCATCGTGGGCCAGAACGTGCCGTTCATTACCGGTTCGTATGCCCAGACCGGCACCGGCGGCACTACCGCCAGCCCCTTCCAGACCATCGAACGCAAGGACGTGGGCCTGACGCTCAAGGTCAAGCCGCAAGTGTCCGAAGGCGGCACGGTCAAGATGCAGATCTATCAAGAGGTCAGCAGTGTCGATTCCGCCACCAACACGGCAGGCATCATCACCAACAAGCGCGCGATCGAATCCAATGTGCTGGTGGACGATGGCCAGATCATCGTGATCGGCGGCCTGGTGCAGGATTCCGTGACGGGCGCGGTCGAAAAGGTGCCGGGCCTGGGCGACATCCCCTACATTGGCGGACTGTTCCGTTATGACAGCCGCCGCCGCGCCAAGACCAACCTGATGGTCTTCCTGCGTCCTTACGTGGTGCGCGAAGGCACACCCAACTCCAACCTGCTGATCGACCGCTACGAATACATGCGCGCCACGCAAGCGCGGGTGCAGCCGGGCGAACATTGGCTGCTGCCGGACCTGAAGGGTCCGGAACTGCCGCCACGCGTGCCGGGTGAAGGCGATCCGCTGCCGCGCGCCAATTCGCAAGGCATGGTGCCAACCACCATTCCGCGCGACATGGCCGCGATCATGGCCGAAGGCCCGACCACGGTGCTGCAGATTGCCGCCACCCCCACCGAAAACGATGCGCAACTGACCGCGCGCCGCGTGGCCGACGCGGGCTTCAATGCCTACGTCGAGCCGGGCGAGGGCCAGGTCTGGTATGTCCGTTCGCGCGTCGCCCGCGATATGCTGACCCTGGATACCACGCTGTCGACCCTGCGGCAGCTGGGCTATTCCGCCGAGATCGTGACCCGACCATGAATCCCCTGCCCTATACCTGGGCCCGCGCGCAACGGGCGCTGCTGAACATCCGGCCCGATGGCACGACGCTGACGGTCAGCCCGCGCACGCCGGCGTGGGCAATTGCCGAAGTGCAGCGGCGGCATGGCGCGCTGCGCATCATGCGCGTGCCCGATGCCGAGCTGGAAACCAAGCTGGCGGCGTCGTATGCCGACACGGGTGACGCGGCGTCGGTGGTGGGCGCGGCCGAAAACGAGATCGACCTGGCGCGGCTGATGCAGGACATTCCGGAGATCGAAGACCTGCTGGAAACGCAGGACGACGCCCCGGTGATCCGCATGATCAACGCATTGTTCACGCAGGCCGCGCGCGATGGCGCCAGCGATATCCACATCGAAGCGTTCGAAACGCATTCGGTGGTGCGCTATCGCGTGGACGGCACGCTGCGCGATGTGGTCAGCCCGCGCAAGGCGCTGCACGCCGCCCTGATCTCGCGGATCAAGATCATGGCCAACCTGGATATCTCTGAAAAGCGCCTGCCGCAGGACGGCCGGATCGCGCTGCGCGTAGGCGGCCGGCCGATCGACGTGCGGGTGTCCACCCTGCCGACCGGCCATGGCGAACGCGCCGTGCTGCGCCTGCTGGACAAGGAAGCGGGCCGGCTCGAACTGTCGCGCCTGGGCATGGACGCGACCCTGCTGAAACAGATCGACCGTTTGATCCGCCAGCCGCACGGCATCGTCCTGGTGACGGGGCCGACCGGTAGCGGCAAGACCACGACGCTGTACGCGGCGCTGGCGCGGCTGGACTCGAGCACCACCAACATCCTGACGGTGGAAGACCCGATCGAATACGACCTGCCCGGCATCAGCCAGACGCAGGTCAACGCCAAGATCAACATGAGCTTTGCGATGGCCCTGCGCGCGATCCTGCGGCAGGATCCGGACGTGATCATGATCGGCGAAATCCGGGATCTGGAAACCGCGCAGATCGCGGTGCAGGCGTCGCTGACGGGCCACCTGGTGCTGGCCACGCTGCACACCAACGATTCCGTGTCGGCCGTGACGCGACTGACCGACATGGGCGTCGAGCCCTTCCTGCTGTCGTCGTCCTTGCTGGGCGTGGTCGCGCAGCGGCTGGTGCGGCGGCTGTGCCAGGAATGCAAGGAAGCGAGCATCGAACCCGACGGCCGGACGGTGTACCGCCCGGTGGGATGCCCGGCGTGCAGCCATACCGGCTACAGCGGCCGGACCGGCATCCATGAATTGTTCACGATCGACGAAACGCAGCGCCGCCTGATCCACGAGGGCACGAGCGAAGAAGACATGCGCCAGGCCGCGGCCGCCGCCGGCATGCTGAACATGCGGCAGGACGGCGAACGCTGGATCCGGTCGGGCGTGACGTCGCCTGAAGAAGTGATCCGTGTGACGCGGGACGCCTGACCATGCCGTCCTATCGATACGAAGCGTCGGATGCGATCGGCAAGGTCGAACGGGGACTGATCGACGCCGACAGCCCCCGCGCCGCACGCACCCAGTTGCGCGCGCGCGGCCTGACGCCGCTGGCCGTGGATTCCGTGGCCCCGCAGGAAAATGCGGCCGCCGGCGCGCCGCGGCCGCTGTTCGGCGCCAAGATGTCCGACTCGGAACTGGCCTGGACCACGCGCCAGCTGGCCAGCCTGCTATCGGCCCGCCTGCCGCTGGACGCCGCGTTGACCGCGACCGCCGAACAGGCCGAACGCAAGCACATACGCGAAGTGTTGACCACCATCCGGTCCGACATCCGTGCCGGTCACCGTCTGGCCGATGCCCTGGCGACCCGGCCGCGGGACTTTCCGGAAATCTACCGGGCGCTGATCGCCGCCGGCGAAGAGTCGGGCGACCTGGCGCAGGTGATGGAAAAACTGGCCGACTACATCGAAGAGCGCAACACCCTGCGCACCAAGGTGCTGACGGCCTTCATCTACCCGGCCGTGGTGGCGTGCGTGTCGGTGGGCATCGTGATTTTCCTGCTGGGCTATGTGGTGCCGCAGGTGGTCAGCGCCTTTTCGCAGGCCCGGCAGGAACTGCCGCTGCTGACCCGGGTGATGCTGGGGCTGAGCGACTTTGTGCGCAGCTGGGGCTGGCTGGTCGGCATCGGCCTGGCGGCGGCGTTTACCGGCTGGCGCATGATGCTGCGGGCGGCGCCCGCGCGGCTGGCCTGGCACTCGCGGCTGCTGCGTACCCCCGTGGCCGGGCGCTTCATTCTGGGGCTGGATGCGGCACGGTTTGCATCGACGCTGGCGATCCTGACCGGCAGCGGTGTGCCCTTGCTGCGCGCGTTGGATGCGTCGCGGCAGACCTTGGGCAACGACCGGTTGCGGGCGTCGATCGACGATGCGACCACCCGCGTGCGGGAAGGCGTGTCGCTGGCGTCGGCCTTGCAGGTGCAAAAGACCTTTCCGCCGCTGCTGATCCACCTGACGGCCAGTGGGGAAAAGACGGGCACCTTGCCGGACTTGCTGGAACGCGCCGCGCAGACCTTGTCACGCGAAGTGGAACGCAAGGCCATGGCCATGACGGCGCTGCTGGAACCGCTGATGATTCTGTTGATGGGCGGTTTCGTGCTGCTGATCGTGCTGGCCGTGCTGATGCCGATCATCGAGATCAACCAACTGGTGCGCTAAGCGATTTCAACCGGAGGGCCTTTCTTATGACAACCGCCTACGACTTTTCCGCCGATGACCTGGATGGCGTCACCCGCCCCCTGGACGCCTACCGGGGCAAGGTGCTGCTGATCGTGAACGTTGCGTCCAAGTGCGGCTTCACGCCGCAGTACGCGGGGCTGGAAGCGCTGTACCGGGACTACCGGGCGCAGGGGCTGGAAGTGCTGGGTTTTCCGTGCGACCAGTTCGGACACCAGGAACCGGGTGATTCCGAAGCCATCCGCAGCTTCTGCACGCTGACCTACGACGTGCACTTTCCGGTGTTCGCCAAGATCGACGTGAACGGCGACAAGGCGCACCCGCTGTTCCAGTGGCTCAAGTCCACCAAGCCGGGGCTGCTCGGGACGGAAGGCATCAAGTGGAACTTCACGAAGTTCCTGGTCGGGCGGGACGGGCAAGTCCTGCAGCGCTATGCGCCTACGGACAAGCCGCAGGCGATCGAACCGGACATCAAGGCGGCGCTGGCCGGCTGACGCCCCGACGTCATTTCCAGAACGGCTTGGTGTCGTCCAGCGCCTTGAATTCCGCTTCGGCACCCTTGTACAGCACGTCCAGCCGCGCGCCGATCCAGCCCACCGCGAACCAGGCCGGCGGCTGGGTTTCAGCCAGCTTCAGGTAGGTTTCGCGGGCGACCACCAGGTCATTGATCTCACCCAGCGCATCCTGCAGCACCGACAGACACTTGCGGTAGGGCTTGACGTGGTCGGCGTCGAACAGCGACTCGGTAAACGACAGGCCGTAACGCAGGCGCTTGGCCAGCTTGCGCAGGTCGTGCCGCGCCTCGTCTTCCAGGCGGTGGAAACGGCGGCCATCTTCCACCAGCCGTTTGTGCCATTTCTTGAGCCTTTTGACCACCGGCGTCGCCAGCTTGCCCGGCTGCAGCGGCACGGCCACCACCGACGTCATGGGCGCCAGCAAGGGCGTCGGTTCGGGGCGCACGCCCACGTTCCACGCCAGCAGGTCCAGCAGCCAGGTCTGGAACGGGGGTGACGCGGCCACCACGGCAGCGTCGGGCGCATCAGCGGATTGGGGCAGCGCAACCGGCGGCATGCCTGCCGCGGTCAACAGCGGCACGACCGTTTCGCCCAGCACATCGCCATCGCGCGCTTCGCCAAACTGGCCAAAATAGTCCGCGGCGGCTTCCTGCGCCGCGTCATCCGGCAACGGCGCCCAGCCCTTGAACAGACGCCACGCCGACCGCAAGCGGCGCATGCCCACCCGCAACTGGTGCACGTGTTCGGCGCCGATGGTGGCCGCGCCGACCGCACTGTCGATGCCCGACAGCGCCGCGGCGTTGCGCACGATCTGGTCGAAGCACTCGGCGGTAATGATGTCCAGCGCCTGGCCCGGCGTTGCGCGCGGCGCCAAGGTGACCTTGCCTGCCATCGTCGGCGCCCAGTACCGGGCGATCTCTTCCTGACGGACCTGCACCCGCTCGGCGTCGGGCGCGGCGGCGATCGCGGCGGCGGCATTGGCCAGGCGGTCACCCCGCTCGGCCTTGCTGCGCACGTCCAGCACCAGCTTGTGCTGCACGGTCCACTTCTTGGCCAGGGTGAACAGCGCGCCCACCCGGCCCGACATCAGTTCGAATTCGACCTCGTGCAGCGGCAGTTCCAGGTCGCCCGCACGCACAAAACCATCGTCATAGGCGGCTTCCACCGTGCCGGTACGGGTCCGGATCTCGCAACGGGTGCGCCACACGTCGGTCTCGTAGCGCAGGGCAAGGTCGCCCTTCAGATGGGCAAAGACCGCTTCGGCCGGGGTGCCGGCATACACCGACAGGTCCAGCTGCGGCGTAGTGCGCGGGTGGTTCAATTCCACCCGGGTCAGCGCATCCTTGCCGGCCATCTTGAACGTCTGCACCCACTTGCGCCCTTCCTGGCGCAGCCGGATGGCGGCGTGCTGGCGGGCCAGCTGGCGATCGGGCGTATCGAAGTACATGGCGCGCAGACGGATGCGTTTCTGTCCGGTAGCCGAAAGGGTGGTGGCGATGGCCTTGCGAGCCGACACGGGCACGGACAGCTTGATTTCTTGTTCTTGCATACGGGGTTCTTGCATACGGGCGAAGCGCGAGCCATTGATGAGTGTTGCCCGATGGTAGCTTTTCGACCCCCGAAATTTGATGACAGGTCATCAAACGGTCAGAATCGGCGCGATTTTCCGGGTGGGTGCGGGCAGTCACACGCCTGGAAGGGTGCATGACACATGCCTGCAGCAGGGTTCATGCCCTCCCGGTGGAAGGGGCACTTGGCTGTATTCTTCCATCCATAGGGCGTGGCTGGGCCGCGGCGCGCCTGAGTCGTGCGGCCTTGAGTCGCAGCGCGCCTGAGCCCGTGGCGAGACCGCCCGGAAGACTCAGCAGAAGACACGGCGCGACCGTGCATGCACTGCGGGAGACGCATGACGCTCAATCAGCTGGACCTGAATCTGCTCCTGATTTTCGACGCCCTGATGCAGACGCGCAGCGTCACGCTGGCGGGCGAACGGGTCGGGCTGTCGCAATCGGCCGCCAGCAATTCGCTGCAGCGCCTGCGCGATGCGTTCGGCGATCCCCTTTTCGTGCGCACGCCCGCCGGCATGCAGCCATCGGCCTTGGCCCTGGAGATGGAAGCCGAAATCCGCGCCGCGCTGGGCGCCCTGCGTGCGGTGGTCGAGCGCGACCGCCACTTCGACCCGGCCACGTCCCGCCGCACCTTCCGCATGCTGATGAGCGATATTGCCCAGCTGGCGCACCTGCCTGCCTTTGTCGCGTCGCTGCGCCGCGAAGCGCCCGATGTGGACGTCATCAACGTCGCCCTGCCCCTGCGCGACGCCAAGGTCGCCATGGCCAGCGGGGACCTGGACGTGGCCACCGGTTTTTTGCCCGACCTGGGCGCCGACTTCCACCGACAGAGCCTGTTCAACGAACACTGGGTCGCCGTCGTCAGCCAGCACCACCCCACCATCGGCGACACGCTGACCCGCGAGCAATACCTGGCCGCCGCCCACGTCAGCTACCGGCCGTCGGTGTCGATCCACGCGTCGCTTGACGCGCTGCTGGAAGCGCAATGCTCCGGCCTGGGCATCCGCCGCCGGGTGATGCTCGCCGTCCCGTTCGTGAGCGGCCTGGCGCAGATCGTGGCCCTGTCCGACCTGGTCCTGACCGGCCCCCACGGCCCCGCCTCATCCATGGCGCAGCTGGCCGCCGTGCGCATTGTGCCCCTGCCGTTCGAACTGCCGGAGATTGACCTGAATATCCAGTGGCACGAGTGCCTGCATCGCGACCCGGGGAACCAGTGGTTCCGGCAGCGGTTCGCGGCGCATTACTGCGCGGAACAGTTGCCCTGACGGGATCGGGGGCTGTATCCGCGCCTTCCCGGTATCACTTCCGTCCATTTCCGACATTCAGACTATCCATTGGACCGATCCAGGGTCCGGTTCCTAAGATGGCTTCGCTTCCCGGCGCATCAACGCGCCGGCGACATCTTCCCGCCAGACCCTGTGTTCTGCCGGATGTCCGCCATCACAAGAACCTAGAGGCCCCGCCATCATGAGCCTGTCCCCGGATACCCTGACCGCTCCTACCCCCGCCACCAGCGCCGCCGCTGCGCCCGGCGCGCCGCCCGTGCCTGCCACGGCCCCTCGCCTGCCCGCGCATCGCGACCTGTACTACGGTGGCGCCTGGCACGCGCCGCAGGGCGGTTATGTCGACACCTTCAACCCGGCGACGGGTGAATCGCTGGGCCCGTGCGCCGATGCGAATCCTGACGACGTGAATGCCACGGTGGCGTCGGCCAAGGTGGCGTTCGACAGCTGGAGCCGGACCAAACCGGCGGACCGCGCGGTCATGATGCGCAAGGTGGCCACCGTGCTGCGTGACAACGCGCTGGACCTGGCGCTGCTGGATGCCGCCAATTGCGGCAGTCCGGTGCACGAAATGGTGCGCGATGTGCGCAATGCCGCCGCGCAGTTCGATTTTTTTGCCGGCCTGGTCACCGAGATCAAGGGCGACACGATCCCGATGGGGGACGGCGTCATCAACATGTCGGTGCGCGATCCCTATGGCGTGGTAGGCCGCATCGTGGCCTACAACCACCCGCTTATGTTCACTGCCGCCAAGAGCGCCGCGCCGCTGGCCGCCGGCAATACGGTGGTAATGAAGCCGCCGGTGCAGGCGCCGCTGTCGGCCTACCGCCTGATGGAACTGGTGGACGGCATTTTCCCGCCCGGGGTGTGGAACGTGATCAGCGGCGGCACGCCCTGCGGCGTGGCGCTGTCGGAACACCCGGATGTGCCCTTTGTGTCGTTGATCGGCAGTGTGGCCACCGGCCGCGCCGTGGCGCGCGCGGGGGCGGAACGGCTCAAACGCATCACCCTGGAACTGGGCGGCAAGAATGCGTGTGTGGTGTATCCCGACGCGGACCTGGACCGGGCCAGCACGGGCGCCGTCAACGGCATGAATTTCACGTGGAGCGGGCAGTCTTGCGGGTCGACGTCGCGGCTGTTCGTGCATGCCTCGGTGCATGACGAGGTTGTGGCCAGGGTGCTGGAAAAGATCCGCCACTATCGGCCAGGAATCCCGACCGACATGGACACGACCATGGGCGCCATCGTGTCGCGCGCGCAGCACGAAAAGGTGATGCGGTATATCGAGATCGGCAAGGACGAAGGCGCCACCCTGGCGTGCGGCGGCAAGGTGCCGGACGATCCTGCCCTGAGCAAGGGCTGGTTCATCGAACCGACCGTGTTCACCGGCGTGACGGCCGACATGCGCATCGCCCGAGAGGAAATCTTTGGCCCGGTGCTGTCGGTAATTTCGTGGACGGATGAAGACGAGATGCTCACGCAGGTCAACGCGGTGGAATACGGCTTGACCGGCGCCATCTTCACGCGCGACCTGGCCAATGCCCATCGCGCGGCGGGCCGTATCCAGTCCGGCTTCATCTGGGTGAACAACGCCGGGCCGCACTTTTTAGGCACCGGGTATGGCGGCTACAAGCAGTCGGGCATCGGCCGCGACGAATCGATCGAAGAACTGCTGTCGTACACACAAAGCAAAAACATCAACATCACCCTGTGACGCGGGCCCCGTCCGATGCCGGGCGGGTTCGCCCTGAACAGGGTTGGGCCGGGTGCGACCCACGGTGGCCCGGCCTCCTGACACGCCGCAAGTCCGGGATGACATAACAACAATGAGGAGACACCGATGATCCACCTGTTCACCAAGACCCTGGGCGCCGCCGCCCTGTTTGCGGCCCTGCTTCCGATGGCATCTGCGCAGACGGCCGGCGCGGCGGCTAACACCAACGCCAACGCCAACGCCAACGCCGCGGCCTGGTCCCCCACCAAGCCCATCACCCTGATCGTGCCCGTGCCGCCCGGATCCAGCACCGACATGCTCGCCCGGCTGCTGGCCGAACGGCTGCCGGCCACGCTGGGGCAGACCGTGATCGTCACCAACCGCCCGGGCGCCAGCGGCATGATCGGCGCCGCCTCGGTGGCCCGAGCCGAACCCGACGGCTACACCTTGCTGCTCAGCCCCAGCACGCTGCTGGGGGCGCCGCACGTGCTGCCCAAGGGCGCCGGCAGTGGGGTGGACGTCGTCAACGACCTGACCGTGATCGTCAAGACGGCGTCGTCCCCCCTGGTGATCCTGGCCCACCCGTCGCTGGGGGTCAAAACGCCGCGTGAACTGGCGGCGTACGCCAAGGACCATCCTGGCCTGCCCTATGCCTCGTCAGGATCCGGATCGCCGCAGCACATTGCCGGGCAACTCTTTTCCAAAGCCACCAGAACCGAGCTGACCCATGTGCCGTACAAGGGCGTGATGCCCGCCGTCATGGACACCGTCGGCGGCCAGATCAAGCTGGTATTTTCGGCACTGGGCGGCGTCACGCAATACATCGACGGCGGGCAGCTGGTCGCCATTGCCGTGACCGAGAAGGCCCGCAGTTCCCTACTGCCCAACGTGCCGACCCTGACCGAAAGCGGCATTCCCGGGGTCGAGCTGAACGTGTTCTTTCCGGTGATGGCACCGGCCAAGACGCCCGCACCCGTCCTGGCGCGGCTGAACCGCGAGATCAACGCGGTCATGCGTTCGCCGGACGTGAAGGAGAAGATGCGGGCGGCCGGCGTCGAAACGCTGGGCAGCACCGTGGAAGACGCACAGCGCGAAGTGCGCGAGGAATATCAACGCTACGGGCAGGTGGTGGCCGAGTTCAATATCAAGGCGGATTGAACACCGTGCAGGCGGCGGCAGGCAATCGCCTTGCCGACGATGATGCCAGGCGCCGAGCAGCACGTCACCCCATTCAAAACCGCGTGTTCCGCTTTACCGACCACCGGGCCGAAAACGCCCCCAGCGCGGCCACGGCCACCACGAACACGACCAGCCACAAGGGGTCGGGCATCCGCAGCGCGAACTCCGCGCCGTAGGTCCTGGCCAGGTCCGCCAATGCCGCATTCAGCGGCCCCAGCGCCAGCGCCACGACGCCAATCGCGCCCAGCGCCGAGATCGCGCAGCTGATCGCGCCCAGGTACAGAAACGGCCGGCGTACGAAGGATTCGGTGGCGCCCACCAGCCGCGCCACGCCGATTTCGTCGCGCTGCGACAGCGCCTGCATGCGCACGGTGTTGAACACCGCGGCCAGCACGGCCACGGCCACGACCAGTCCCAGGAACAGCAGCCCCATGCGGCCAAAGCGGATGATGGCTTCGAGCCGCTGCACCCACGCGCTGTCCAGCTGAACCACATCTACCTTGCCCCACTGGCTCCAGTTCGCTTCCAGGCGCTTGGCGCGCGCGGTCAAGTCTTCATCGCCCGACAGCGTTACCACCACCGCATCGGGCAGCGGATTGCCAGGCAGCACGGCCAGCGCGTCGGCGTAGGCGGGGTTGGCTTTCAGGTCGGCCAGGGCCTTGTCGCGCGGAATCACCCGCACCTTGTCGACATCGCCCTGGTGGTCCCGGCGGATGCGGTCGGCCACCGCGGCGGTTTCGTCGGGCGTGGCTTCCACTTTCATGAACACGGTGATTTCGGGCGCGGCCGCCAGGTGGTTGGCCACAGGCTGCAAGGACAGCAAGGCGGTGGTGCCAAGCAGCGGAATGGCTAGCGCCAGCATGATCACCAGGAAGTTGGCGATCGATGAAAACGGCTGGGCGATCAGGCGGCGCAGCGTGACGGCAAAGGCATACCGGTGTTGCCGGATCAACGGGCTCATGCGCGCGCTCCGTGGCTGCGGGACGCGCGCGGGGTGCGGGCGCCCAGGTCGGTCAGCCGGCCGCCTTCAATGTGCAGTACGCGATGCGCGTAGTCGTCGATCAACGATTCGTCGTGGGTCGCGATCACGGTGGTGACGCCGACCTGGTTGAAGTCGCGGAATACGTCGGCAATACGCTGCGCGCTGTCGCGGTCCAGGTTGGCGGTGGGTTCGTCCACGATCAGCAAGGCCGGCCGGTTGACGATGGCGCGGGCAATGGCCAGGCGCTGCTGGTCGCCGCCCGACAATTCCTGCGGCCGCAGCTTGTCCTTGTTCGCCAGGCCGACCTTGTCGATGGCGGCGCGGGCGCGTTTTTCGGCGGCGCTACGCGAATGGCCAGTGACGATCAGCGGAAACAGCACGTTTTCAAAGGCGTTGCGGTCCTGGAGCAAATGCACGTCTTGCAGGATGGTGCCGACGGCGCGGCGAAAGTAGGGGCGGGCGCGGCCGGGCAGCTTGCCGACGTTCTGGCCATTGACCAGGATGGTGCCGCGCGTCGGGACGTCCAGGCCGCTGATCAGCTTGAGCAAGGTGGACTTGCCGGCACCGGACGGGCCTGACACGAACACGAACTCGCCGGCGGCTATCCCGAAGTTGACGTCGGCCAGGGTGTCGATGCCGCGTCCATACGATTTGTAGACTTGCTGGAATTCGATCATGAGAAGGAAATAGTAACGCGCGTGACTGCAAGGATATCGCCCGGGCGGTTCTCAGCCCTCGGGACCCATGCTAGGGTACAGGCCAAGTCCCGCAGACGGGTGATTTATAGTCCACCCCCTGCACGCAGAAAGGAAAACGAGATGAAATTGTTGAAATCAGCCGTAGCCGCGATCGCCATGCTGGGCGCCGTCCAGGTGGTCCAAGTCGCGCATGCGGGCGCCACGCTGGACGCGGTCAAGAAAAAAGGCTTCGTGCAATGTGGCGTGTCCACGGGCGTGGCCGGTTTCAGCAATCCCGACAGCAAGGGTGTCTGGACGGGCATCGACGTGGACCTGTGCCGCGCCGTGGCGGCCACGCTGTTCGGCGACGCCACCAAGATCAAGCTGACACCGCTCAACACGCAGCAGCGCTTCACGGCCCTGCAATCGGGCGAAGTGGATGTCCTGCCCCGCAACACGTCGATCACCCTGCAGCGCGACACCGCGCTCGGCCTGAACGGCGCGGGCGTCAATTTCTACGACGGCCAGGGCCTGATGGTGGCCAAGAAGTTGAACGTGAAAAGCGCCAAGGACCTGAACGGCGCGGCCATCTGCATGCAGCCGGGCACGACCACCGAACTGAACCTGGCTGATTATTTCCGCGCCAACAAGATCACCTTCAAGCCGGTAGTGATCGACAAGTTCGATGAAGTCATCCGCGCCTTTGCCGCCGGCCGCTGCGATGCCTACACCACCGATGCATCGGGCCTGAACGTGATCCGCACCACCAAGCTGCCCAATCCCGACGACTACATCGTCCTGCCCGAACTGCTGTCCAAGGAACCGCTGGGCCCCATGGTGCGCCAGGGTGATGACCAGTGGCTGGATATCGTGAAGTGGACGCTGAACGCGATGATCGAGGCCGAAGAATACGGCGTCACGTCCAAGAATGTGGACCAGATGCTCAAGAGCCCGAACCCGAACATCCAGCGCCTGCTGGGCGTGGTGCCGGGCGTGGGCAAGAACCTGGGCGTGGACGAAAAGTGGGTCTACAACGTGGTCAAGCAGGTGGGCAATTACGGCGAAAGCTTCGAGCGCAACCTGGGCCAGGGCAGCCCCATGAAGATGCCGCGCGGCGCCAACGCGCTACATACCCAGGGCGGGCTGATGTACGCGCTGCCGCTGCGGTGATGCCCGTGTCGATGCGCGCACTGAACGCCGCAGCCGATGCCAGCGGCGCGGGGGCACCGTTCATCGCCGCCGCCTCATGCGCGTGAGCTGGAGCAACCCGGCGGTCCGCGCGATGGTCTATCAGATCGTCGCGGTGGCCCTGGTCGTGCTGGCCGTGGTCACGCTCGTGTCGAACACGCGGGCGAACCTGAACGCGCTCAATATCCAGTCGGGCTTCGGCTTTCTGGATGCCGAAGCGGGCTTTGCGATTGGCGAAACGCCGATCGCCTACGGCCCGCAAGACACGTACGCGAAAGCGATTGCCGTCGGGCTGCTCAACACCTTGCGCGTCGCCGCGATCGGCATCGTGCTGGCCACATTGCTGGGCACCCTGATCGGCATCGCGCGGCTTTCAAAAAACTGGTTGGTCGCCAAGCTGGCCAGCGGCTACGTGGAACTGTTCCGCAATGTGCCGCTGCTGCTGCAACTGTTCTTCTGGTATTCGCTGATTACCGAAAACACGCCGGGGCCGCGGCAGGCGGTCGCCCTGCTGCCCGGCGTGTTCGTGTCCAACCGCGGGATCAAGCTGCCTTTGCCGGCCGAAGCGCTGGCCTTTGACCTGGCGCTGGGCGGCTTCGCGCTGGCTATCGTGGCGTCGCTGGCGTTTGCGCATTGGGCGCGGCGCCGGCGGGATGCGGCCGGCAAGGCGCCGCCGGTGGGCCGCTGGGTCGTGGCGATGCTGATCGGCTTGCCGGTGCTGGGATGGCTGGCGGGCGGCGCGCCGCTGGCACTGGACATGCCGACGCTGCAGGGCTTCGATTTTGTGGGCGGCGCAACCCTGACGCCGGAATTTGCGGCGTTGCTGATCGGGCTGGTGATCTACACGGCCGCCTTCATTGCCGAAGTCGTGCGGTCGGGCATCCAGTCGGTCAATGCCGGCCAGTGGGAAGCGGCCGAAGCCATCGGCCTGCGGCGCGGCGCCGCGCTGCGTCTGGTGGTGCTGCCGCAGGCGCTGCGCGTGATCATCCCGCCCATGACCAACCAGTACCTGAACATCACCAAGAACAGTTCGCTGGCGGTGGCGATCGGCTATCCCGACATCGTATCGGTCGTGAA
Organism: Pigmentiphaga litoralis; assembly: GCF_013408655.1. Lineage (NCBI taxonomy): Bacteria > Pseudomonadati > Pseudomonadota > Betaproteobacteria > Burkholderiales > Alcaligenaceae > Pigmentiphaga > Pigmentiphaga litoralis. The sequence goes on along the minus strand of NZ_JACCBP010000001.1, from coordinate 4,440,566 downwards.
CACCACGCTGAACCAGACCGGCCAGGCCATCGAAGGCATCCTGATCATCATGGGCGCCTACCTGGTCGTGAGCCTGACGATCTCGATGCTGATGAACTGGTACAACCGCCGCATGGCGCTGACCGAGCGCTAGCCATGGCCCCACCTTCGTCTTCTCCCGTCATCGACGCCACCGCGCCCACGCAACGCGTGTCGCCGCTGGCCTGGGTGCGCGCCAATCTGCTGTCGTCACCGCTCAACATCCTGCTAACGCTGCTGGGGGTGTGGGTCCTGGTCATGGTGCTGCCGGCAGTGATCGAATGGGCGCTGATCCGCGCCACGTTCGTCGCGCCGTCGGCCGACGCGTGCCGCGATACCGGCGGCGCCTGCTGGGCCTTCATCGCCGAAAAGCATCGCCTGATCTTGTTCGGCCTGTATCCGTACGACGAGCAATGGCGCCCACTGATCGCATCCATCGTGCTGATTGCGGCGCTGATCGTCAGTTGCCTGCGGCGGTTCTGGAACCGCTGGCTGGCCGTGATCTGGGCCGTCAGCATCGCGCTGGTCGCGGGTTTGATGTGGGGCGGCTTTCTGGGCCTGTCGTATGTCGAGACGACCAAGTGGGGCGGCCTGCCGCTGACCCTGATCCTGTCCACCGTGGGCGTGGCCTTTGCGTTTCCGCTGGGCGTGTTGCTGGCGCTGGGACGGCGGTCCAGCCTGCCGGTGATCAAGGCCCTGTGTGTCGTCTACATCGAACTGATCCGCGGCGTGCCGCTGATCAGCCTGCTGTTCATGTCGTCGGTCATGCTGCCGCTGTTCTTTCCGGAAGGCTTCGGGGTCGACAAGCTGCTGCGGGCGCAGATCGCCATCATCCTGTTCGCGGCCGCCTACCTGGCCGAGCTGGTGCGCGGCGGTCTGCAGGCGATCCCCAAAGGCCAGTACGAAGGCGCCGACGCCATCGGCCTGAGCTACTGGCAGCAGATGCGGCTGGTGGTCCTGCCGCAGGCGCTGAAGGTGGTGATCGCCCCGCTGGTCAGCCTGTTCATTGGCGTGTTCAAGGACACATCGCTGGTCGTCATCATCGGCATCTTTGACCTGACGCAATCGACCAAGGCCGCCCTGACCGACGCCGCCTGGCCCGGCTTTTCGACCGAAGCCTATGTGTTCGTCGCGGCCATCTACTTCGTCTTCTGCTATTCCATGTCCAAATACAGCCAGGCGCTGGAACGCCGATTGGAGAACCGTCGTGACTGATGTGCCCAAGCCGGCCGATGCCGACGGCGTCTCTGCTGACCGAGTTTCGGCCAACTCCGACAAGCCGCTGATCGAGCTATCCGGCGTCAACAAATGGTTCGGTCCCTACCACGTGCTGCGCGACATCGACCTGACGGTCGCGCGCGGTGAACGCATCGTGATCTGCGGGCCGTCGGGCTCGGGCAAGTCGACCCTGATCCGCTGCATCAACCGGCTGGAACAGCATCAGCAAGGCCGCATCGTGGTTGATGGCATCGAACTGACCAACGACCTGAAGCACATCGACGCGGTGCGCCGCGACGTGGGCATGGTGTTCCAGCACTTCAACCTGTTCCCGCATCTGACGGTGCTGCAGAACCTGACGCTGGGCCCGATCTGGGTGCTGAAGCAGCCGCGTGCCGAAGCCGAAGCCACTGCCATGCGCTACCTGGAACGCGTCCGCATTCCCGAGCAGGCCAACAAATATCCCGGCCAATTGTCAGGCGGGCAGCAGCAACGCGTGGCGATTGCGCGGTCCTTGTGCATGGCGCCCAAAATCATGCTGTTCGACGAACCGACGTCGGCGCTCGACCCCGAAATGGTCAAGGAAGTGCTGGATGTGATGACGTCTTTGGCCGACAGCGGCATGACCATGTTGTGCGTCACCCACGAAATGGGGTTCGCCCGCCAGGTGGCCGACCGGGTGCTGTTCATGGACCAGGGCCGGATCGTGGAACAGAACACGCCCGAGGCATTCTTTACCCACCCGCAGCACGAACGCACGCGGCTGTTCCTGAGCCAGATCCTGCATTGACGGGCCATGGACCTCAAGCTGTTTGAAGACCTGATCGCCCTGGCGCGCACGCAAAGTTTTGTGCGCGCGGCCGAACTGCGGCATGTGACGCATCCCGCATTCGGCCGCCGCATCCGGGCACTGGAAACGTGGGCCGGCGCGCCGCTGGTGGAACGCAACCGCACGCCGGTGCAATTGACGGCCGAAGGCGAAGTGCTGCTCAAGACCGCGGAACGCACGGTGGAAAGCGTGACCCAGGCGCGCACGCAACTGCAGCAGCATGGCGGCGCGGCCGATACGCGTGTCCGGCTGGGCACGGGCCGTACCCTGGCCCGCACGCTGGCCGCCGACTGGCTGGCGCGGCTGACCCACATGCCGCGCAGCCCGATCCGCGGCAAGGCCCAGATCGATATCCTGACCGGCGCCACGCAAGACCTGGCCGTGCAACTGGAACAGGGCAAGGTCGACCTGCTGTGCTGCTACGAACACCGCGCGCTGTCGATCCCGATCAACGGGCACCGGTACCGCCACCTGACCCTGGCCCATGAAAAGCTGGTGCCGGTCAGCATTGCCGATGCGCAGGGCGCGCCGCGTTTCGCCCTGGGTCATACCGAACGCGCCGCGCCGTTGATCTCGTACGGCCAGACGCTGGCCATGGGCCGGCTGCTGTCCGACCACTTCGAACGCAACGGCGCGCCCATCTCGCTCACCCCCTTCGTGCGCTGCGATTCGGCCGACGCCATCTACGAATTCGTCCGCAAGGGACTGGGTGTTGCGTGGTTGCCATGGTCGATGGTCGCCAGCGACTGCCGCCGCAAGACCATGGCGGTGCTGGGGGGACGCAGTGACGAAGTCCCCTTCGAAGTCCGCCTGTACCGGGCGCGGGCACGGCAGAGCGACATGCTGGAAGCCATCTGGGCCGCCACCGAATCGCATCGCTAGCCGCGGGGCCTGAACCGATACGGCACGGCATCGTGCCGAAACGGCACATTGGCAAAATCGTCCTTCGGCAGCATAGACGTTTCTGAAATCTGCCTTCCCCATCCGGAGTCCTCATGTCCCCCTGCTTTCGCCGCCGCGCGCTGGCCGTCGCCCTCGCCCTGACCTCCGTGGCTGCCGCCCCGGCCGCCTTCGCCCAGGGCAACTACCCCAGCCGCCCGATCACCATCGTGGTCGGCTATCCGGCAGGCGGCAGCACCGACCTGACGGCCCGCCTGTTCGGCGCCGAGCTGTCGAAAAAGATCGGCCAGCAGGTCGTGATTGAAAACGTCGGCGGCGCCGGCGGCGTGATCGGCGCCCAGCGCGTCATCAAGGCCGCTCCCGACGGCTACACCCTGCTGGTGGGTGCATCGAACGAAATGGCCATCGCCAAGCTGATCAACAAGGCCGTCAAGTACGACGGCCTGAAAGACTTCACGCCGATCGGCCTGATCAGCACCCAGCCGCTGGTGCTGGTGTCGTCGCTCAACTCGGGCGTCAAGACCGCGCCGGAATTCCTGGCACAGGTTCGCGCCAACCCGGGCAAGTACAGCTTCGGTTCGTCAGGCGTGGGCACCGGCCTGCATCTGGGCGGCGAAATGGTCAAGGAAGCGGCCAAGCTCGACCTGGTGCACGTGCCTTACCGCGGCGTTGCGCCCCTGACCAACGATCTGGTCGGCGGCCAGCTGCAATTCGGCGTGTTCGTGCTGTCGAGCGCCCTGCCCCAGATCCGCGCCGGCAAGGTCCAGCCGATCGGCCTGCTGCAGACCAAGCGCACCCCGCTCGCGCCTGAGATCCCCACCATGGCCGAAACGCCAGAACTCAAGAACGTCAACATCGACCTGTGGTTCGCCCTGTACGGTCCTGCCGGCCTGCCCGAGCCTGTCGCCCAGAAGCTGCAGCAGGCCCTGAACGAGGTCGTCAACACGCCTGAATTCCGCACCAAGATGCAGGAAACCGGCGCCAGCGTTGCCGCTGCCGGCTTCGACCTGGCCAAGTTCCAGGCTGCGGAAACCGCCAAGTACAAGCGCATCGTCGACGTCGCCAACATCCAGGAGTAACCCACCATGGCCAGCCACGAATTCCTGCTGCCCTATCCCGATCTGAGTGTCGAGCGGGCCGGCAACACCGGCGTCGACGGCGTCTGGCATTTCGACTCCGGCGTGCCTGGCCGCAACGTCATGATCAGCGCGCTGGTCCACGGCAACGAGCTGTGCGGCGCGTGGGCGATCAAGGACGCCCTGGCGCTGGGCCTGCGCCCCCGCCGCGGCACCCTGACCCTGGTGTTTGCCAACCTGGGCGCCTTCGACACCTTCGATCCGGCCCAGCACGACAAATCCCGCTTCCTTGACCAGGACATGAACCGGGTCTGGAGCGCCGACAAGCTGGCCGACCCGAACACCCGCGAACGCCAGCGCGCCGTGGCCCTGCGCCCATTCGTCGAAAAAGCGGACTGGCTGCTGGACCTGCATTCCATGCACGAACCGTGTGCGCCGCTGCTGCTGACCGGCATGCAGCCGCGCAACCTGGAACTGGCCCGCGAGATGGGCGCCCCGCGCCACGTCATCGTCGACGCCGGCCACAAAGACGGCGTGCGCATGCGTGACTTCGGCCGCTTCGGCGAACTGGAAGAGAACGGCACGCGCAGCCTGCTGATCGAATGCGGCTTTCACGGCGCCCTCGAAAGCCGCGACGTGGCCCGTGATCAGGTGGCGCGTTTCGTGAAAGCGTCCGGCATCGTGGACGACGGCGATTTCCCGGCCGACTGGTTCATGCCCCTGCCCGCCGAACAGCTCGCCATCCAGGTGACCGATGCGGTCGTGGCGCGCAGCATGGACTTCACCTTTTCACAGGACTGGCAAGGTCTGGAAGAATTGGAAAAAGCCGGCACCGTGATCGGCTGGTCGGACGGTGAACCCGTCGTGACGCCTTATGACAACTGCACGCTGGTCATGCCGTCGCTTCGGCAGCTACTGCCGGGCGTGACGGTGGTGCGGCTGGCGCGCCGCGTGGCGTGATGGTTTGATGCGTTGATGTTGTGATGCTTGATGCGTTGATGCTTGATGCTTGATGCGTTGATGTAGATGAGGCGGTTCAGGACCTTGCGTCGTGAACCGCACAGTTTCCCCAGGCCCTGGCGAGTCGTTCACCGACTTTCCGGGGCCGTCATGTTTTTGGGGACCGATTTGTGGGATCGATTCGGGGGATCGATTTGTGGGATCGATTTGGGGATCGATTTGTGGGACGAGGTCTGGGCGCTGGACGGCGGGCGCTGGACCCGCCAGGCCACGCACTGCGGCCAGCCGGATAGGGGCGCGGCACTCGCATAGGCATGACGGCTGAAGGCGGCGGCAAGCTGACCGGCGTGAGGGGCCTGAGGGGCCTGGAGGGCCTTGCTGGGCGAACTGCCGCCCGCACTGATTCACTGTGGCGACATGCCCGGCGCATACGGACAGCTTCTTGACGCGAGCAGCTTGGCCGCCAAGCTGGCTCGCCAATCGAGCCGTTTACAGCCCGAGCACCGCGCCCGCGAACTCGTCAGCCACGAACGGCTGCAAATCCTCAATCCCTTCGCCCACGCCGATCCAGTACACCGGAATCGGCCGCACGCCCTGCGCACCCGCCGCCACGGCGGCCAGGATGCCACCCTTGGCCGTGCCGTCCAGCTTGGTCACGATCAGGCCGGTCAGGCCGATCGCCTGGTCGAACGCCTTGATCTGCGCCAACGCGTTCTGGCCCGTATTGCCGTCGATCACCAGCAGCACTTCGTGCGGCGCGGTAGGGTCGGCCTTGCCGATCACCCGCTTGATCTTCTTGATCTCTTCCATCAAGTGCAACTGCGTCGGCAGCCGGCCCGCCGTGTCGATCATCACGACACCCATCCCGCGCGCCTTGCCCGACTGCACGGCGTCAAACGCCACCGCCGCCGGATCCCCGCCGTCCTGCGCGATCACCGTCACGTTATTGCGGGCGCCCCACTCCACCAGCTGCTCGCGCGCCGCCGCCCGGAACGTATCGCCCGCGGCCAGCAACACCTTCTTGCCCTGGTTCTGGAAGGTACGCGCCAGCTTGCCGATCGACGTCGTCTTGCCCGCGCCATTCACGCCCGCCAGCATCGTCACCACCGGGTAAGGACGGTCCAGCGCAAAGGTCTTTTCCAGCGGCCGCAAATGCGCCGCCAGCACTTCCCGCAGCACCACCTTCACCTGCTGCGCATCCTCGATCCGCTCCTGCTTCACCCGGGCACGCAGACTTTTCAGCAGCGACACCGCCGCATCCACGCCCGTGTCCGCCATGATCAGCGCGGTTTCCAACTCCTCGAACAGATCCTCATCGACCTTCACGCCAATGAACAGCGACGTGAAGTTCTGACCCGTGCGCGACAACCCCGTCTTCAACCGATTCAGCCAGCTCGCCTTGGCCGCCTTCGCGGCAGCGGGCGAAGGCTCGGGAACCGGGGTGGGCGGCACCGGCGTGATCGCGATCGGCGTCGACACGGCAGGCGCCGGCGCAACGGTCGGCGCGGGTGCCGGCACGGTCGGCGTGACCGCATGGTCCGGAAGCACCGGCGTCGGCGCTGCAACCGGCGGCGCTTCGCGCGCCGGTTCGGCCGACGGAGACAGCCGGGTAAAGAAGGAACGCACGGCGGAGACGGCGCCGGCGGGGGCGGGGGCTTGCGCCGGGGTGGGAGTGGGTGCGGGTGCCTGCGCCGGGACGCGCGCCGGAGTCGATGCAGCGGTCGCAGCCGGGCTGGGCGTGGGCGTCTGCGCCGGGGTCACTACAGGTGCCTGCGCCGGAGTCGATGCCGCAGTCGATGCCGCAGTCGCGGCTGGGTTCGGCGTGGGGACCGCCGTTGGCGCTGCTGCTGGGGCTAGCTTTGACGTGGCGGATGACGTCGACGATGACGTTGCGGCCGGAGCCGGAACGCCCGTCGAGGTTCGCGTCGCAGCTGGCGCAGGCGCCACCGGCGCGGCTGGCGTCGCTGTTACGGGCGGCGCCGAGTCAGCAACCGCGGCGGCCGACCGCTGGGGTGATGCGGGCGCTTGGACCGGGGCTACAGCCGGTGTTGCCGCTTGCCCGGGCCGCGCTGCGGCAGGAGCTGAAGGGGCTGCCGAAGGAGCCGAAGGCGCGACAGCCGGTGCCGGCGGTGCCATAGGCGGAGTACGAGCCGCCGGAGCCGCAGATGGCGCGTCCACACGGGGTGTCTGGGCCGGTGGCGCCGCAGGCGTCGGACGCGCCGTGGGGGCAGTCGGCGCAGAGGGTTCCGCACGCGAGGCGGGCGACGCAGGCGCAACAGGCGAAACAGGCGGTGCAACAACGGCCGGTTGCGCCGATGCCGGGGTCACGGGCTGAGCCGGCTGAGCGGGCGCAACGCGCGGGACTGAAGGCACCGGTTCTGCGGGCGCTGGCGCCGTTGGGGCAGCGGCACGATCCCCTTGCACCGGAGTCGCGGCGGGCGCAGCAGGCGCGGTCTGCTGAAACGGCGCAGCGGGGGCAACAGGCGCAACAGGAGTGGCGGGCTCAACGCGCGGCGGAGCCACCGGCGGTGTCGACGGAACGGGCTCGCTGCGTGCGAGTGGCGCATCCGGCGCGGCAGGTGCCGAGGGAGCAGGAGCAGAACCCGGTGTTGCCGCGGGTCGCGAAACTCCCGGTGTCGGTGCTGCGACTGGCGTCGCTGCGGGCGCGGATGCCGGTGTGGCTGTTGGCGTAGGTGCCGGCGTCGCTGCGGGCGCAGATGCCGGTGTTGCCGCAGGAGCAGCTGCGGGCGCAGGCACTGGCGTCGCGGCAGGCGCAGGCACTGGCGTCGCGGCAGGCGCAGACGCAGGTGGCACCGAGGGCGCTGCTGCCGGCGTGGACGTCGGAACGAAGGCCGACGGGGCCGGAGCTGCGACGGCAGGCGCTGCGGCCGCAGACGTGACGCTCGCCGGTGCGGGAACGGGAGGCGGGGCATGCACCGGGGCCGAGGTTGATGGCGCCGAAGGTGCAGGCGTCGGCGCGGCCGGTGGCAGGAAAGACTCGGTTGCCGGAACGTCTGGCAACGGCGAAACCGGCGGAAGGAAAGACTCCGTAGGCGCGACGATGTCAGGCGTGGGCGTCACCGGCGGCAAGAACGATTCCGCGGGTGCCTCGGCCGGCATGGGCGTAATCGGTGGCAGGAACGACGTCGGCGCTGCAGTCGGAGCCGGCGTCGGCATCGCAGTCGCGGGCGTAGCAGCCGGCATCACCGGAGAGGACCCGCCGGTCGCCAACCCGGCAGGCAGGCTAGTGGCGGCTGGCGCAGGGGCGGGAGCAGCGGCTGGCGGCGCCGTTCGCGTCAGTCCGGCCGGTGCGCCGTGTACGGCTGGCGCACCAGGCGAAGTCGCACTGCCCGTATCGGTCGCCGCACGCGCGGCAGGGGCACCCGGCGTCGCAGAGGCGGGAGCAGGAGCTGGGACTGGCGCCGCAGGCGCAACCGGTGCAGCACCCGGCCGCGGGCCTTCAGCAGCAGGGGCAGGGGCAGGCGCCGTAACTGGCGCGGGCGTCGAAGCGGGAGCAACCGTTCCCGCCGAAGCAGGAGTCGAAGCAGGCGCCGCCCCCTCACGCGCTTCCACCTCGCGCCGCTGCGCGTCCTGATCCTGAGTGACCTCGTCGGGCGCTTTGGGCTCCGGCGTATCGGTCTTGAAGATTTTTTTCTTGAAGAAACTGAACATGAAAACCTGTCTGATAGAGCGTCACGGCGGGCCTGGCGGGCGGCGGTCGCGGCGGATCAACCTGTCCGCGCCCCTACCCTCCGCCAGCCGCCCGGTCGTCGCGCCAGCACGCGCGGCGCATACGACATAGAATCCCCTGATTCTACCGGTCAGACATCATGCCACCATCCACCAAGCCGCGCGTCCGGCCAAAAGCGGTCATCCCGCACAAAATCCGCATCATCGGCGGCCAATTCAAACGGACGACGATCCCGGTCATCAATCGCGACGGCCTGCGTCCCACGCCCGACCGCGTGCGCGAAACGCTATTCAACTGGATCACCCATCTGTGGGACGGCGAATTCGACGGCCGGCAGGTACTGGACGCGTTCGCCGGCACCGGTGCGCTGGGGCTCGAAGCCGTGTCGCGCGGCGTGGGCAGCGTGGTCATGGTCGAACATGACCGCGGCGCCGTGGCCGCGCTCAAGGCCATCTGCGACAAACTCCACATCACGAACGTTACCCTGATCGCCGCCGATGCCATGGTCGCCATCCCGCGCCAGGCGCCGACCCGCTTCGACCTGATCTTTCTGGATCCTCCTTTTGGGGGAGACTGGCTGGAACGCGCGATCCCCAAGGCCTTGGCCGTGCTGGCCGACGACGGCCTGCTGTACATCGAAGCCGAATCCGTCATCCCGCCGCCCGCCGGCATGGAACTGCTCCGCATCGACCGCGCGGGCGCCGTGCATTCGCATCTGTTCCGCCGCGAATCAACGGCTGAGTAAGCACCCGCTATCAGCGATAGGCCCAAAGGCCGCCATCCGCTCAACGCGGGCCCCACGTCAGCACACCAAGTGGCGTCACCCTGCGCGGGCCTGCGGCGCAACGCTCCACCGACCGGGCGGTGTACTCCCCCGCCTGCGGACTGACCCTTATAGCGGCCCGGGGATGGTGCCGCCTTAACCCAATAGGTCTAGAATCTGCCGGATGGCGGGCCCGATTTGCTGCAACGCGGAAATAAGGAAATAATCCGGGTAAAGTGCTGACCGGCCCCTGACGGGTGTCCTGGCCGGTCATGCCCGAATCCGCCAAGCAGACGCGCCCACAGCGTCTTCATACGCGAGTCCGCATTACAAGAGGCAGCATGCCCCATCCCCTCGGAGCCTACGCATGATCATCGCCGTTTATCCCGGTACGTTCGACCCCATGACCCGCGGACACGAAGACCTCGTCCGCCGCGCCGCCGGCCTGTTCGACAAGCTGGTGGTGGGTGTCGCGGTCAGCCGCAACAAGGCGCCCTTCTTCACCGTGAGCGAGCGGGTGGAAATTGCGCGAGAGATCCTGGGCCATTACCCTAATGTGCAGGTCGCCAGCTTTTCCGGCCTGCTGAAGGATTTCGTCCGGGAACAGAACGCCCGTGTGATCGTGCGCGGCCTGCGTGCCGTGTCCGATTTCGAATACGAATTCCAGATGGCAGGAATGAACCGATACCTGCTGCCTGATGTCGAAACCATGTTCCTCACGCCGTCCGATCAATACCAGTTCATTTCCGGGTCGATCGTGCGGGAAATCGCGCAGCTGGGCGGTGACGTGAGCAAGTTTGTGTTCCCGTCCGTCGAGCGTTGGCTGCAAGCCAAGGTCACCCAGTTGGGCGGTCGCGAAATCGTCTGAATCCGCTTTCCGGATTCAGCAGGGATTGCCCCGAAGGATTGCCGCATATGGCACTGCTCATTACCGACGAATGCATCAATTGCGACGTCTGTGAACCCGAATGCCCCAACGACGCCATCTACATGGGCGAGGCGATCTACGAGATCAACCCTGGCCTCTGTACGGAGTGCGTCGGCCATCACGCCGAACCGCAATGCCAGGTGGTGTGCCCGGTCGAGTGCATCGAATTCAACCCGGCATGGCGCGAAGACCAGGGCCAGCTGATGGCCAAGTATGAACACCTGACGCAGCGGCTGGAACAAAGCAATCCCTGACGGGTGCAGGCGCGGGCCGCCCGCCAGGGCACCGGATGCGCCCTGATACCCCCTGATACCCCCCTGCGGGGCCGTTCCGGTCCGCGCCTCCTCAAAACTCCAGCGTCACCTCGACGGCATCGCCCACGGCAATGACGGCGTGCGCCGGCGCGTCCACGATCGCGTTTTCGCCAAACGTCACGCCCCCGCCCCGCTGGCTGCGAAAGCCGGTCAGGGTCGTCATGGGTTCGGCATGGCGCTGGCCGGTGACCTGATCGGTGTTGGGCACTTCGCAGCGCACGCAGGGCTTGACGAGTCCGAAGCGGATGTCGCCCACCTGCAGCATGGCCACGTAGTCTTCTTCGAAGGCATCCAGCCCGCTCAGCACGACGTTGGCCCGGAAACGGTCCATACCCACGGCGCCCTGCCCACGGTCGACCAGGCGGCGGTTCAGTTCCACCAATGACGCTTCATTGGCCACCAGCACCGGATAACCATCGGCAAACGCGTACACATGACGCGGCGCGAAGCCTTCCGTTTCCGGGTGGGCCGCCAGCCAGTCGCTGACATAATCCACGCCCGCCACCCGATGCGCCTGCGGATGCACCTTGACCAGACGGCAGGGCGTCTGCAGCGCGGCGCTGAACCATTGGGCCGCCAGATCGCCTTCGTCCACCGCGTCCACCGCATCGCGCCACACGGTCACCTGCAAACGAACACTGTCGTCGTCTTCGATCACGTCGATCGGCACGTCCAGCCGCGGCATGCCCGGGTAGGTGACCGTCAGGAACCCGTTCCGGATGTCGGTGCCGATGCGTGCCATGGCGGGCAGGCCGCGCTGTGTCAGGAACAGGCCGTCGGGCGTGGTGAGCATCCAGCGGCGATCGTTCTGCAGTCCCGCCATCCCGATGGCGCTCTGTTGCAGCGGGATGCCGCCGCACGACTTGATCGGATAGATGGTGAGCCCGGAAACGGTGACAGTCATGAATTCGCTGATGCCTGGTTCGCCTAACGATTGAAAAGACCCTTGAGCCGCTCTCGCAGCGGTTCACGGGATGGACTGCCGCCGTCCGTTGGCGCGCCATCGCCCTGGCCGCCCTGCCCCGCTGGCGCCGGCACGCCGTCGAGCAGCCGGTCGACGCCCGCGCCGAGGGCACCGCGCAGCGCGTTGCCCCCCACCTGGCTCCACCGGATACGGGTGGTCGGCTGGTCGATCGGCCCGCTGACCTGCACCGGTATCGCCAGGCCGCGCAATTGAGCCAGCTCCTTGCCTTCCTGGCCGGTCGACGTGGCCACGACATTGACGCGCAGCATCAGGTCCAGGGCGCCCGCCGGCACATCGATACGCGCCGGATCGCCTTCGGTCACCCGCAACAGCGGCGATTTCAGGTTCAGGTCGCGAACGGTGCCCAGGCCGTTGGCAAAGATCACGTGCGCGGTCATGTCCGTAAAGTCGGTGCGCCGGGCCGCGTCCTGCTGGGCCGTCATGTCGCCAGCGCCGGCCAGGCTTCCACCCCCTGCCAGCGCCCTGAATTCGCGCAGTGACTGGGCCAGGTTCACGCCCTGGATCGCCCCGTCGCGCACCTGGGCCTGCACGGTGCCTTCCAGGTTGCGTTTCAGGGCGCTGACGGTCTTGCCGGCCGCGGCCAGACTCACTGTCAGCGTACCGCGGCCCGCCAGCGTGTGGGTACCCGTCAGGTCAGACAGTAGCGGCTGCAGTTGCACATTGGTCAGGGATCCGGACGCACCCACCCGCTGCGCGTTGCTGTCCGCGAACAGGCTGCCATTCAGGCGTCCGCCATACATCGCCGCCCGCACACTGGACAGTTCGGCCCGCCCGCCGGCAATGCGCAGGTTGGCGCCGACCTCTTTCGCCTTGATGCCGCGCGCCACCAGAGACTTGAATTTGACCGATCCATTGACGGTCAGCCCCTGCAGGCCTGACAGATCCACCGGCTCGTCGACCTCGGGCCGGAGCGGCGCGGTGGCGGCGGCGGACGCCGTGCCGGCGCGGTTCCGCGCCCCGGGCCATAGCGCATCGAAGTCGAAGGTGTCGGCGATCATCGAAAAACTGATGCGCGGGGCGTCCCATTGCGCCGCGTCGGCCACCACGGAAAAGGCATCCTCGCCGATCCGCCCATCCAGCCTGGCAGCAAGCGCTTGCCTGCCGAGATCGCCCCGCAGCGTGCCGGTCAGCGGAATCTGCAGGGTCTTGGCGGGCAGCGCCGGGTCATCGATCTGCACCTGCGCGGCCACCGCCGGCAGCGTCAGGGTGCGCTGTTTCAGGCTGGCTTCGACCGGCGAATCGCCCGTCACCCGCACCACGCGCGGGCCTTGCCGGAATTCCGCATTCACATGAAATTGGTCCAGCTGCAGCTTGTCGCCGGTACCCGATATGCCCGCCAGGGAAAACCGGGCATCCATCCCGGGTTGGCCTGTCAGGCGGGCGCGGCCGGTAATGCCTTCGCCGCTGGCCTGCTGCTCGGTAATCGACAGGCGCGGCGCGCTCAGGGATGCCTCGAACGGGTCGTTGTCGGCCTTGCCCTGGGCCGTGACCGATAGCTTGTCCACCTCGAGCCGGCCGGCGCCCAGCTCGACGGCGGCGCGGGCTGCGTCGATGCGTGTTTCGATCCCGGTCAAGGGGGTCGTCCCGGCCACATCGCCCTGGAACAGGACGGCCACGTTGGTCGCGGCGATGGCCGACCGGCGCACGTCGTAGGTCACGTCGCCGCGCGCGGTGAAGGCCGTGGCGCGGACCGAGGGCAGCACGCCCGTCGCCCGGAAGTCGAGGTTGCTCACCGCCACATTGCGGCCCGACGGATCGAACAGCATCGTGCCCTGGCTTTCGACGGCGGCATCGAGCCGGGGCGATTGCCCCAGCACCCGGGCCGACGCATCGAACGCAAACGGCACGCCGGGGGCCATGCGCCCGGTCGTGGCGGCCACGCGCTCGAAGCGCAAGGACGTGCCGGTGGCAAAGTCGCGGTAAGCCAGTTCGCCGCCCGTAAAGTCCATGCCCGCCACGTCCAGCTGCACCGACGTGCCCTCGGCCGCGATCGCGCCTGCCGTGGCTTCGCGCATCGGCACGGGCGCCGTCTGCAGGTCGTTGTTCTGCGCCGTGGCGATCAGGTCGTCAAAATTGAATTTGCCGTTGCGGTTGCGGACGATGTTGGCCTTCAACCCGCTGACCCGGACATGGTCCAGGACGATCTGGCGCGACAGCAGCGGCCACAGGGCGACCGATACCCGCGCGGAATCAATCACGGCAAAGGTCTGGGCCGAGTGTGGTTCGGACAGCGACAGCTTTTCGACATACACGCCCAGCCGCGGGAACAGCGCCAGCTTCAGGTCGCCGTCGATCCGCAAGGTGCGGCCGTAGCGCTGCTTGATGGTATCGGCCACAGGCTTGCGATAGCTGTCGGGGTCGACCAGGACCAGCAGCGCAATAACGCCTATCGTCACGAGCACCGCTACCGCCACTGCGCCGATCGCGATGCGCCGGAACCACCGCATGAAATTCTCCAGGGTCAACGCGGGCCGGCGCCTTGCGCGCTCCACCCGGTGTAACCCCGAAATCATACCCACTTTCCATCCGGGCCCTCGAGCAGGGCCAGGACAAAGATGTCCGCCATGCCCGGCCGCCGTGAGAATGCAGGTATGCTTTTTCACTGGCAGCCACACGAACATGGTGACCACGGACTCTGCGGGTCCCCTGCGTGTTCACATTGCCGTCTTCCTATTTTCTTTACGATGGCGCCGCCCGTCGTACCCCCTCAGGAACGCCCGCCATGCCCTCTTCCCCGCAACGCCTGACCGCCCGCGAAGCCGACATTGGCGGTGGCCTGAAGGTGCACCGCCTGATTCCGTCCCGACAGCGCCGGCTGATCGGCGCCTGGTGTTTTCTTGACCATGCCGGCCCGGCGGTGTTCGAAACGGGCGGGGGCATGCGGGTCGGTCCGCATCCGCACATCGGCCTGCAGACATTCACCTGGATGCTGGAAGGCGAAGTCCTGCATCGCGACAGCCTGGGCAATGAGCAGGTGATCCGTCCGGGCCAGGTCAACCTCATGACGGCGGGACACGGCATCAGCCATACCGAAGAGTCGCTGCCCGACCAGGAACGCCTGCACGCCGCCCAGTTGTGGATCGCGCTGCCCTACGACGATCGCAATGTGGCGCCTGCCTTCGACCACTACCCCGACCTGCCGCAATGGACCGACCAGGGCGCCACCTTCACGCTGCTGGCCGGCGAAATGAATGGCGAACGCGCCCCGGCGCGCATCTATTCGGACCTGCTGGGTGTCGACCTGGCCAGCACCGACCGGGTCACGCTGACCCTGCCCTTGCGCACCGACTGGGAATACGGCTTTTTGCCGCTGCAAGGCGGAATCGAGATCGATGCCGACCCCTTCGGTCCCAATGAACTGGCGTTTTTGGCGCCCGGGACCGACCATGTCACCGTCACCCTGGCGCCGGGCTCGCGCATCCTGCTGGTAGGCGGCGCGCCGTTCGGTCATGAGATCGTGATGTGGTGGAATTTTGTCGGCCACAGCAAGGAAGAAGTGGCGGACGCGCAGCACGCATGGGAAGCGGAATCGCCCAGGTTTGGGACGGTCACGGGCTTTGACGGCCCCCGGCTGGTGGCGCCGCCGCTGGCCTGGCGCTGACGGGCCGAGGTCCCGATGTCGATATCGCATCCCGCCGCCCCGCGCCGTACGTCGTCCTGGCTGCCGCTGGCCATTCTGCTGCTGGTTGGCGTGCTGCTGGGCCTGAACGCGAGCCTGGTCAAATTGGGTATCGCGGCGGGTTGGCCGCCGCTGTCCTTCCTGTTCTGGGGGGTGCTGGGCGGCGGTGTGCTGCTGCTGGGCGCTGCCCTGGCCATGGGCGAGCGGCCCGGCACCCGGCCGCAAGATTTCGTCTACTACCTGATCGCCGCCCTGGTCAGCATGGCGCTGCCCAATGCCTTGTCCTACAGCGCCGTGCCGCATGTGGGCGCTGGCTTCGTCTCTTTGTGCATGGCGTTCCCGCCCTTGCTGACCTACGTATTCGCGCTGGGCCTGCGCATGGAAACGCTGCGCGTCGTGCGCGGCGTGGGCATCGTGCTGGGCCTGATCGGCGCGCTGATGCTGACCTTGGGCAAGGCGGGCCAGGGGCCGGTCGAACCGCTGTGGATGGCGGCCGCGATGGTCGGCCCGGTGTTCCTGGCGATCGGCAATATCTACCGCACCAAGTGGTGGCCCAAAGGCGCCAGCGCCATGTCGCTGGCGCCGGGCATGCTGCTGGGCGGCGCGCTGCTGGTGCTGCCGTGCGCGATCCTGACCGGTTCGCCCGTGCTCGACCTGCCCTGGAACGGCGCTGGCGTGGGGATCGTGATCACCCAGATGGTCACTTTTGCCACCACCTACGCCCTGTACTTCGTGCTGCAGAAGATCGCCGGGCCGGTGTACATGAGCCAGATCGGGTCGATCGGCGCGGTGTCGGGCGCAGCAATTGCTGTGTTCGCGTTGGGCGAACGGGCCAACGTGTTGCTGGTGCTGGCCGCCGTCGTCGTGCTGGCAGGGGTCGTGCTGGTCAGCCGCAAACCTGCCTGATATCGACGCCCTGATCATCAACACCCAAAGCATCACCACCCTAAGCATCACCAACCTGAGGACCTGCCATGGCTGCATCGCGTTCGTCTGCTCCCGCTCCGATTCGTGTCGGTATTGGGGGATGGACGTATGAGCCCTGGCGCGAGACCTTCTACCCCGACGACGTGTCGCAAAAAAACGAGCTGCACTTTGCCAGCCGGCAGGTGACCGCGATCGAGATCAACGGCACCTATTACAGCGGCCAGAAGCCGGAAACCTTTGCCAAATGGCGCGACGACACACCCGATGGCTTCAAATTTTCGGTCAAGGCGTCGCGTTATGCCACCAACCGGAAAGTGCTGGCCGAGGCGGGCGAATCCGTGGAACGTTTCGTCAACGGCGGGGTGACCGAACTGGGCGACAAGCTGGGGCCTGTCCTGTGGCAATTCGCGGCCACCAAAAAGTTTGACCCGGACGACTTCGGCGGTTTCCTGGACCTGCTGCCGGATCGGGTCGCGGGCGTGCCGATGCGGCATGTCATGGATGTGCGCCACGCCAGTTTCATGACGCCCGAGTACCTGGCGCTGGCGCGCAAGCACAAGGTGGCGACCGTATTTACCGACTCCGACGAATTCCCATCATTTGCGGACCCGACCAGCGACTTCGTTTATGCACGCCTGATGCAGGCGCAGAGCCGGCTCAAGACCGGGTATGGGCCCAAGGCGCTGGACCAGTGGACGGCCCGGGCCCGCGCGTGGGCGGCGGGGCCGTTGCCCGATGACGTTCCGTACGTGCCGGACGCCAAGCCTGCAAAGGCTGGCAAGCGTGAGGTGTGGATGTTTTTCATCAACGGCGCGAAGGAACGGGCTCCCGCGGGGGCGATGGCGCTGATCAAACGATTGGGGAAAGCGGGCTGAGCGGGGAGCGGGGAAGGCGGGGTGTTGGGAGGGGAGAGTGCGGGGGTGCGGGGTGTGCGGGCAATGCGGAACGCAGGCGGGCCGCCCCCCTCTGCGTTGCGCCCGGTCAGATCCCCCGCGGCGGCGTTCCGGCATAAATCGCCAGCCCGGCCTTGAACGCATCGTACCGGGTCGCGCCCAGCTCATGACGCACTTCGTCTTCGGCCGCTTCGACCGCCGCACGAAAGGCGGTCAGCCACGCCAGGCCTTCCGGCGTGAACGACACGATCCGGGCGCGGCCATCGGTCGGATCGTCGTGCCGCTGTACCAGTCCGATGGTTTCCAGTTCGGCCACCAGGGCGCCCATGGATTGTTTGGTAATGCCCGCCCGTGCCGCCAGATCGGTCAGGCGGGTGCCGTCGACATCCAGATTGCGGGTGACCTGGATGTGGCACGGTTTGCATTCGCGATGACCGGCATCCGCCATGAACGCCAGGATGCGGGATTCGAAACGCGCGACGGCATTGTTGAGAAGACGGCCGACGTTATGTCGACGCCATTGATCGGATCGAGGCGACGTCATCGCATGGCTCCGGGCGGGGTCCCAGCGTGGGCTGGAACGGCAGACGCGGGCGCGAAGGCGGAAGCCGCTGCGTCCGGGTGCGTGGCTGCTGATACGGATGCTGCGGCGGACGAGTGCGTGGCTGCTGATACGGACGCCGCGGTGGACGAGTGCGTGGCTGCTGGCACGGATGCCGCTGCGGCCGGATGCGCGGCTGCTGACACGGATGCCGCGCCGGACGCCACCTGACTACGCGCCGCCGCGCCCCCCAGCGCCTGCCCCAGCACCCCCGCCGCATCGGTGTCAGCGTTTCCGCGCCACGCCACGATCTGGTCAGGCCGGATCAGCGCCAGGTCGGCCCCGTACAGCGCGCGGGCGTCCGGGTGTTCGACATCCACCACATCCAGCGACACCCCCCGGCGTTCCGCCGCGTCCAGGAAGGCCTGGGCATTGGGCGCCGAGTCGCTCAGGCGCAGCACCGTCCAGTCGAAGCCGAACGTGTCGTACAAGGACCGCCCATCGTCCAACCAGAGATGCGGCGGACGGCCCCCCGGGCAGGCGGTGGGCACGTAATCGTTCGGCACATCAGGCGGCGGCGCGGTGCCATCGGACACGATGATCGGCGACCCGTCATATCGGCCTCCAAAGGTGATCCCGGGAATATTGAACTCGCGGCGCCCATGCTCGGACAGGTACGCGCCAGCGGTGGCGCGCGCCGCTTCGCCGGCAGCCGTGTCGTCTTCGATTTCAGCCGCGGGCGCGAACAATCCCAGCGAATCGGCAAACGTGCGGGCGTACGCAGTATTGCGTAGCGCCAGCGGACGACGCTCGATCGCGTAGCTGTCCAACAAGGCAGCGGGCGCCTGCCCCCGCAGCACCGCCGCCAGCTTCCATGACAGGTTCACGGCATCTTCAACCGCCGTGTTGTAGCCCAGCCCGCCCGTGGGCGTGAACAAGTGGGCGGCATCACCCGCCAGGAACACGCGGCGGGTCGACAACGCATCGGCCACCAGGCAATGCCCCGCCGTCCAGGTCAGCCGCGACAGAATGGTGACGTCGAACGTCGCTCCGGTCGCGGCGTGCAGCATGGCCTTGGCGTCGTCTTCGGTCAGTTCGGCTTCGTGCTCGTCCGCGTGCAGTTGCGTGTGGAACGCAAATTCACCCTTCCCGTCGACAGCCGCCATGAAGGCCCGTCGGTCGCGATTGAAACTCACGTTCATCCAGGCCGGCGCATGCGGCACCACCTTGTAAAAATCCGGCGCGCGAAAGTAGATGGCGTACATGCGCCCGCCCATGAAGTCACGCTGCACCCCGGTTTCGCCACCGTAGCGGATGCCCAGATGCTGGCGCACCCCGCTGCGGGGTCCGTCAGCGCCAATGGCATAGCGCGCGCGTACGGTCTGCCGGTGGCGGGTCGCGGTTTCTTCCAGGTCCACTTCGACGCCTTCGTCGTACTCGCGCAGCGCCACCATCCGCCATCCGTAGTGCACCGACACACCATCCAGGCTTTCGGCATGGCGCCGCATGACGGCTTCCACGTATTTTTGCGAGACGCGGTGCGGCAGTTCGGCCGCGCTCCAGGCGCCGCGCAATGACTTCACCAGGGTGGTGGCGTCGCGGGCAGAGGGCAGCCTGAAGCGGGCCAATTCATGCCGTGCGTAGCGCGTGAAGTAGGCAATGTCCGTAGGAAAGTCTGGCGACAGGCCTTGCTGCCGGACTTCGTCGGCAAAGCCCAGGCGCCGGTAGTGTTCCATGGTGCGGGCCTGCGTGGCATTGGCCTGGGGGTTGAAGGCGGTGCCGGGCTTGTCGTCGACCAGCAGCACACGGACGCCCCGGCGGCCCAGCTCGTTGGCGGCCATCAGCCCGCAGGGGCCCCCGCCAATGATCACGACTTCGGTCTGTGCTGGAACCATGGATGTCTCCGGTACGTGCCGGCCTGGTGGCCGATCTGGGAATGAATGCAGGTGCGGGCGGGCGCGACAGTGATGGGTCACTGCATCGCGACGTTCGCCGTGACCGTGATCGTAAGCCGATCTTATCAATATGCCCCACCGGGGGAACCCTCGATAGTGCCGCCGCTCGACGTCATGAGACCCCTGTCAGACCTGACAGCCTCATGTTTACGCCATGACGCCGCCGCAAGGGTCCGGCGGGCGCTGCGGCGACCCCTCGGTTTCCCCTTACTCACGTTCCCCAGCCAGGGGCCGACAAGCTGGAACACCCTGCAGGGCGCGCAACCGGCGCTGCCTCAGGCGCATCGTCCAGCCCCCGCCCGCCGGCGGACCCACAAGGCCTCTTTTCATGAAACTCAAACACCAGCTCTGTGCCGCCTTCGGCGGCATGGCATTGATGGTCCTGGCCACCGGCCTGCTCACCTACTGGAGCGTTGCGTCGATCGAAGCGCGCACCGTCGACATGGACGCGGCCGCGTCCAACACCCAGCTTGCCCTGAAGCTGCCCGACCAGATGGACCTGATCCGTGAACGCGGCATCAAGACCTTGTTCATCGACGACGCCAACGACATCCGCGCGCTCGACGCCCTGCGGGAAGCCGGGATCCGGCAGAACGACGCCACGCTGCAGGCCCTGCAGCGCTCCGTCACGACCGACCGGGGCAAGGCCCTGCTCGAGGCCGCCAGCGCCGCGCGCAAGTCGTATCGGGAACGCGAGACCACCCTGTTGCGCGGCGCCCGCAGCGCGGACCGCGACACCCTGATGGCGTCGATTGACCGGCAACTGGGCGACAGCGTCAAAGCCTATCGCACCGCCTTTGACGCGCTGAGCGAATTCCAGGCCACGCGCTTCCAGAACAGCCGTGATGCCGCGCATGCCACCGTCAACCAGGCCCAGACGCTGGCCGTCGCCAGCCTGCTGGCCTCGATCGTGATCGCGGTCATGCTGACCGCGTGGATCCTGCGATCAACCCAGCGCACCATCGGCGGCGACCCGCAAGACGCCGCGCGCAGCGTGGCCTTGATCGCCAGCGGCGACCTGGCCCAGCACATTCCGTCGGCCCACCCCGACAGCCTGCTCGCCAACATGGAAAGGATGCGGGTGGAACTGAACGCCGTCATCGGTCGCCTGAAGCTGAATGCCAAACAGCTCGTCAGCTTCGCCAATGAACTGGCGACGGCGTCCAACGACGTGGCCGCCGGCGCCGGGCGCGGCAGCGAATCGGCGTCCAGCATGGCCGCCGCGATCGAAGAAATGACGACCAGCATTACCGAGCTGTCCCACAACGCCGCAGCGGCCGCCACGTCTACCCAACAGACGGGAACCGTGGCTGCGTCCGGCAGCGCCAAGGTCATGCGCCTGTCCGACAGCATGACGGTCCTGACGGCCAGCGTTACCGATGCCGCCAGCAAGGTGACCGAACTGGGCGAACAATCCGAAGAAATCCGATCGATTGTGGACCTGATCAAGTCGATTGCGGATCAGACCAATCTGCTGGCGCTCAACGCGGCCATCGAAGCGGCCCGCGCCGGCGACGAAGGCCGCGGCTTTGCGGTCGTCGCCGACGAAGTCCGCATGCTGGCTGAACGCACCGCGCAATCCACGCAAGACATCTCGGCCAAGATCCGCAACATCCAGGGCAACGTCGAAAGCGTGATCGGCATGATGTCGGCCACGGTCGCCCAGGTCGCGCAAGGTGAACAACTTGCCACCGACGGCGCCAAGGCCATTACCGACATCGAAACCGCCACCCGCAGCGTCATCACGATGGTTCACAACATCAGCGACGCCATCCGCGAAAATTCCATGGCCAGCGAAGACATCGCCAAGACGGTGGAGCACATCGCCATGCAGTCTGAAGAAAACAGCCAGTCGTCGTCTGTCGTGGCGCGGACGGCCACACAGTTGAGTGGACTGGCAGGCGAACTGAACGACATGTCGGGGCAGTTCAAGACGCGGTGAGCGGTGGGCGGTGATCGATGAGCGGTGAGCGGTGGGCGGTGAGCGGTGATCTGTGGGCGCATTGACACGCTAAATGGAGCGCATGTCAAAGCGCTGCCTTCATGCCGCCCCGCTCCCTACGAAGCGCGGCGCAGTGTCAAACCAACGGCGCGACCGCGGCCCCTTCAATGCCGTGGCGTTTCAAAGCATCTGCCACGAAGCCGCTCGCCTTCATGGACTCGACAAATGCAGCCAGGTGCCGCGCCGCCGCCGCGTCACGCGACTTGGGCAAGCCCATGGCCTGCCGGATCTCCATGAAGCGCCCGGGCAGCACCCGCAATCCGCCCACGCGCTGCGCATCGCCTTCCAGTTGCTGCCTGACTCCGGCAGCCGCGTCGGCGCCTTCCGCCAGAAAGGTATCGACCACCGACGGCGACGTGGGGGCACGCACGATGCGCGCCTCCTTCAGCGCGCGGGTCAGGTACAGGTCGTACGCACTGCCCTTACCGACCACCACCGAATGCGCAGCCTGGTCGACCTCGTCATTGCTGTTCAGCGGCGATGCCTGGCGTACCAGGTAGCAGCCTTCGATCAGCACGTACGGTTCCGTAAAGGCGATCGCCTCGCCACGCAGCGGATCGACCGCAAAGAAGCCGACATCGGCCGCATTGGCCGATACCGCCGCGACGGATTCGCCGGCACTCTTGAATACGACCAGTTCATGCTCGACCCCCAATTGCCGGGCAAGCTCGCGGGCCAGGTCCACCGACACTCCGAACGGTTCTCCACTGGCCGGGTCCAGGTTGGCAAGAATCGGATTGCCGACGTTGATCGACACGCGCAAGCGGCCGGTCGGTGCAAACGCATGAAGCAAAGAAGCATCGATAGACATAAGAATTCATTCCACGGAAGGGGTCAGAAAACCGGGCCTGGGGCCACAGCACAAATCAATCGGTGTTGCCGTTTCCAGCGTTTCGGAAAACCAGGCAGATATCGCGGCCTGCCGCGTCCCCAGGTAGACAGGTTGTCCCTCGTCATCCAGGTTCATGCTCAGGTCGTGACCCGGGACAAGCACCGTGCCGTCCCGGCGGCGCCACCACTGCCAGATCGTGTCCAGGCTGTCGAGACTGCGGGCGCGGTCATCGGTATCCGCAACATTGCGCGACAGCAGCTCCGCGCGATTTTTGGCGGCATCGCCGGTGAACAGCACGTCGCCGGCGTCGCTCGTCCAATAGAACAGCAGGTGGCCCGGCGTGTGGCCTGGGGCGTCGATCGCCTGCAAGCCGGGCAGGAATGCGTCCCCGCCCTGCAGCCTGCGAACGGATGGCGATGCCTCCAGTTCCCGCACATACAGCTCGGGCAGCGGATTGAAACCCGGCGGTTGTTCGGCAGCCCACGCCAGTTCCCGCGCGCCGATCCATACCGTCGCGTTCGGGAACAGTACAAAGTTCACCGCATGGTCGTAATGCGCATGGGTCAACACGACATCCGTCACGTCAGCCGGCGCAACACCCCGCGCCTGCAGTTGTTTGAGCAAGGGCTTGCGCACGCCAAACGCCCCCACGTCGATCAGGATGACCCGCCCTTCGGTGCGCAGCAACGTGATCGTGCTCCAGCCCAAACCACCGTGGAACACGGCGCGGCCGGGGTAGCCCTGGATAAGGACGTCCATGTGTAGGGAAGTCGGGCTGGGTGCCCCGACGGGTGTCGGTGTCGCCGCCATCCTCATTCCGCCTTGATGCCGGCATCGCGCACCAACGTGCGGTACTGCGTCAACTCATCCCGCATCAGCTTCGCAAAATCCGCCCGCGTGCCGCCCACGATATCGTTGCCGCCCTCGTCCGCCAGCCGGCGAATCACGTCGGGGTCCTTCAAGGCGGCCACCGCGGCCGTCCGGATGCGTTCAAGAATCGCCGGATCCGTCCCGGCCGGCGCCAGCAGTCCCTGGAACTGCGTCACCTTGAAATCCTTGAAGCCCAGTTCCTTCATCGTGGGCACGTCCGGCAAGGCACTTGCCCGCGTCTCCCCCGTCACCGCAAACGGCCGCAGCTTGCCACCCCGGATATGCGGCACAGCCGTCACCACCGTATCGAAACCAAACGACAGCTGCCCGCCCAGCAGATCCGCCAGCGCCTGCGCGTTGCCCTTGTACGGGACATGCGTCATGCCGGCCTTGGCCGTCAAGGCCAGCAACTCGCCCGCCAGATGTCCGCCCGACCCGATGCCGGCCGACCCATAGGTCAACTTGCCCGGCTCGCGTTTGGCGGCCTCCACCAACTCGTCCAGCGACTTGATCGGCGACGCGACCGGCACCACCAGCACGTATTGGTAACTCGTCAGCTGCGTGATCGGCGCCAGGTCCTTGACCGGGTCGTACGGCACCTGCTTGTACAGCACCGGATTGACCACCAGCGGGCCACTCGCATCCATCAACAGCGTGTAGCCGTCGGGCTTCGCCTTCGCAACCTGATCCGTGCCGATCTGCCCATTGGCGCCCGGCTTGTTTTCCACCACAAAGGTCTTGCCCAGCGAGTCGGACATTTTCTGCGCAACCACCCGCGCCGTAATGTCCGCCGCCCCGCCCGCCACGTAGGGGACCACCACCGTAACCGGCTTGGTGGGATAGGTCGATGCGTCCGCTGCAACGCTGGTCGCGCTGGTCGCCGCGAGCGCCGTCAAAGCCACTGCCAACAGGCATGTCTTCATATCTTCCTCCGATGATGCTTATGATTCGTGCCGACGTGGATGTGCGGCATCGTGGTCGGGGGCAGGGACGACGCTTGACGACGTCGCCGCGCGCCCCGCCCCTGGCCCAGGTTCAGCTCACTTGGTCAACGCGGCGCATTCCTGCAGCTGCGCCAGCACGGCCGGATCGGGCACAAACCCTTCCGCGCGATGGCGCGCCAGCTTCTTCAGCTCGATCTCGCCCGGCACGATCACCGGCTTGTCCGCTTCCACCGCCGGGCTGCCATGCAGGATCGACGCAAAGTCATTCATGCGATCCGTCAGCCACGCCGTGGACCCCAGCACAGAGGTATCGATCAGAATGAAAAAGTGCCCCAGGTTCTGCGGCTCGTCGGGCGCATCGACCCACGACTTCACATGCGTCAGGTAGGCCGCGTTCGACAGCAGCCCGGCAAACAGGTCCACCATCAACGCCAGGCCATAGCCCTTGTGGCCGCCCACCGGCAACAGGAATCCATCCAGCGCCGCCTTGGGATCGGTCGTCGCGCGGCCGTCCTTGTCGGTCGCCCACGTGTCCGGAATGGCGGCGCCCTGCTTCAATGCATTGCGGATCTTGGCGCGGGCCACCACGCTCATGGCCATGTCGAGCAGGAAGGGTTGACCGCCCGGGTTGGGCACGCCAAAGCCGATGGGACTATTGCCCAGGCGCGCATCGCTGCCGCCCCACGGCGCAATGGTCGTGGTGGCATTGCTGCCGATGATGCTGGCAAAACCGGCCTCGGCCGCGATCAAGGAATACGGCGAGATCGGCCCAAAATGGTTGCTGCCGCGGGCAAACGCCACGCCCACGCCGCACGCCTTGGCCGCCTCCATGGCCGCCCGCAGGGCATGCATGCCCACCAGCGGGCCCACACCGTTGTCACCGTCAACCAATCGGATGGCCGACGCCACGGCGTTCACGCTGACCTGCGCGGTGGGATTGATGCCGCCCACCTTCAGCCGGTCGCCGTACGATTCGATGCGGCTCAAGCCATGCGTGCTGAGGCCGAACAGATCGGCAAGCACCAGCACCTTGGCCACGTCTTCGGCGTCCGCCTGCGGCAGGCCAAGGCCCTGGAAGGCACGCGTGCCCAGGGAAATAAGGTCGTGTTCAGACATCGCCGTCGCGGCGTTCGTTTGCGGAGTCATGGCATTTCCTGATGATCGATAGGTGACAGGGCGTCGTGGGCGTCGCAGCGTGCCGCGTGGCCAGGCCGACTTCCCTGGAAAGACGCGGCAGCGTCAGTTGGCTTGCAGGCGCGCGGCCTGGACCACCTTGGCCCAGCGCTCGCCTTCCGTTTTGATGAAAGTGGCGAATTCGGCGGGGCCCTGCCCCATCGTCTCGCTCGAATCGTGTTCCAGCCGGTGCTGAACCGCGTCCGACCGCAGCGCCTTCAGCGCTTCTGCGTTCAGGCGCGTGATCACCTCGGGCGGCGTATTGGCAGGCGCAAGCAGCCCGAACCATTGCGAACTTTCAAAGCCCGGATAGCCCAGTTCCGCCACGGTGGGCAGGTCAGGCAGCACCGGCAAACGTTTGGCCGACCCGACCGCAATCAGACGGATCTTTTGCGCCTGCACGTGGGGCAACAGCCCGGGCGTGCCCGCCGCCGCGGCATCGATGTGCCCCGCCAGCAGATCGGCAATCTGCGCCCCCGTGCCCTTGTACGGCACGTGCGTCACGTCAACCCCCGCGGCGGTCTTCAACATTTCAAATGCCAGATGCCCCGCGCTGCCATTGCCCGCGGACCCATAGTTGAGCGCCCCCGGCTTGGACTTGGCCAGCGTCACGAATTCCGCCAACGTGTTCGCCGGCGTGCCACTGGCGACGGCAAACACCATCGGCAATCGCGCCAGCAACGTGATCGGCGCAAAGTCCTTGTTCACGTCATAGCTCAGGTTGGGCATCGTCGCCGGGTTCACGGCAAACGTGCCCACATGGCCCAGCAGCAACGTGTAGCCATCGGGCCGTGCCCGCGCCACTTCCTGCGTCGCGATCGTGCCCTGCCCGCCGCCCTTGTTCTCCACGACCACGGCCTTGCCCAGCCCCTTCGCCATCTCGGTCGCAATGGCCCGGGCGATCACGTCGGAACTGCCGCCCGGCGCATACGGCACCAGCAAACGGATGGGGCGGCTCGGCTGCCACGTCTGCGCAACAGACGGCGCCGACACGCCGATGGCGGCGGCGGTGATCGCCGTCGCCACGCACCAGAAAGGAATGCGGCCATGGCTGGCCGTCACGGTTGAAACTTGCACTGTCGTCTCCAGAAAGCACCGGTCGAATCGGTTTGTGCAGTCATTCTCGGGACGGTCGAATATGCTGTAAAGTGCAAAGATTCGATCAACTCTTGTGCAAAACGCGTGAATTTCGATCTCGCCGATTTGCGGGCCTATCTTGCCGTGGCGGACCTGGGCAGCTTTCGGGCCGCGTCCGACGCCATGCATCTGTCCCAATCCGCGCTCTCCCGCCGCGTGGACAAACTGGAAGATGCCCTGGGCGTAAAGCTGTTCCAACGCACCACCCGGCGCGTCGAACTCACCACCATCGGCCGCGGCTTCGTCCCCAAAGCACGCAACGTGCTGAACGAGCTGGAGACGGCCCTGCTCGGCGTACAAGACGTCGCCGAAAAAATCTCGGGCGAAGTCACCATCGCCTGCGTCCCTTCCGCCGTCGCCTACTTCCTGCCCGACGTCATCCGCCAATATCACGCGCGCTACCCCCGCATCCGCATCCGCGTCATCGACGAATCGTCATCAGTCATCCTGACCGCCGTCGCGCGTGGCGAAGCCGACTTCGGACTGACGTACATCGGCACACAAGATGCCGATATCGACTTCCATTCCTTGTTGCGCGAATCGTTCGTCGTGGCCCTGCGCGCCGACCATCCGCTAGCGCGCAAACGCAAGCTGTCCTGGGCCGACCTGACCGGCCACGACTTCATCAGCCTGGCGCAAGGCAGCGGCAACCGTTTTCTGGTGGACCAGGCGCTCGCCAACAGCCCGCATCGGCCCAGATGGTTCTGCGAAGTGCAGCACGTGCCGGCGCTGGTGAGTCTGGTCGAGGCAGGGGTGGGAATCGGCGTCGTGCCGCAACTGGCCATGCCGCCCAAGGGGCATGCCACGCTGGCGACCGTGCCCTTGGTGAATCCGGACGTCAGCCGCGAGATCGGGCTGATACACCGGCGCGGGCGGGCATTGAGCCCGGTCGCGCAGTTGTTGTTTGATTTGTTGGTGGAGATGCGGCGGTGATGTATGGCAGCTGATCCTGTTGCCGCGCTAATACCCGATCGCGTTGCGGATCGCCTTCGAACCCCGCAAAACGTACGCCTGCTTCGCTGCTACTTGTGGCAAATGTTGCACGATCCGCCGCCCTCGTCCTCGCCATACAAATCATCGATGTCGATCGGTTCGTCCCATTGGCGCAAGGGATTCACGGGACGACGGGCCTTCTCTCGTTCTAAGCGAACTTCGTAGTCCTTCTTGATCTGTATGACTCGTGCCGGCTTTTCAAGCTCGGTCAAGGCCTCGCCTTGCGTCCACGTGAACGGCGAACCACTGTCCAGAGCGGTCTTTTCGTAGCTCTTAGCTTCCTCATACGCGTCGGGATGCAGTTCGCGCAGGCGCACCCATTCGATCTTCTGCTGGAAGAAGCAAAACGTGCAACCCGATCGGCTACGCCAATCATAGTACCTAGGCATACCCACGCCCGAGGATTCCAGAATCTCGATGACACCTGGCTTGTCTATGCCGGCCTCGCGGAATGGGAGTAAAACCTTGAGATTGGCCTGCTTTGCGGAATACCCCTCGCGGTAGTCCTCGTCGGAGCGAATCGCGACATACGAAAACACATTATCGCCTGCCGCAAGCATTGGCCGCACATACTGCTCGAACGGTGCGAGTTTCAGCTGCCGCGTGCACCACCGCGTTTGGGGCGAAGGCAAGAAATTACCGTACTCACGCAGCCAAAAATCAAAGTCGCGCCGCGGGTTCAGTCTGAGAATTGGCTTACCGAGATAGCCCTCGAGACGACCCAGGAACTCATATACCTCGGGTAGCTCCTTGCCGGTGTCGGTGAAGAAGTACTCGAACTCCACCTCGGGCATGGTCTGCCGCACGTGCACCGCCAGTGCAGCGCTATCACGCCCGCCTGACAAACCCAATACATGGCGTTCAGCCATTGTTCAATTCCTTTTCGTACAAGGCCGAACTGGCCTTGGCCAACGCGGCGAACAGCAGGTCGCCCTTCAGTCCCAGTTTCTCAAGACGGCTGAGCACGTCCAATGCGGCCTCTTCGACGACTCGCTTGTCGCGGCTCGCCAATTCAAAGGTCTTAGTTATCACCACGGAGACGCCGCCGGTTCCCACCACCACGGAGATCGCTTCGCGGCCGAGTGCACGGCCTTGAACATTTACAAGGGCTTCCGCCCGGCGGAAGGCCAGCGCCAGATCGGAGACGGCCAATAAAGCACTGTCGATGTCGAGATCGGTCCAGTCACGTGGCGGCTTGTTCGCCGCCAAGCTCAGAATGCCCTCGATCGCCTCGAGGGAGCCGTCTCGCTTCATCAAACGAGATGCAAAACTTTGGAGACGAAGATCGGCGCCCAGCTTCGAAATTGGCGCTGCGCGTTCGCGCAGTTCTAAGTCCTCACCTTCGTTTGTATC
Organism: Pigmentiphaga litoralis; assembly: GCF_013408655.1. Classification (NCBI taxonomy): domain Bacteria; kingdom Pseudomonadati; phylum Pseudomonadota; class Betaproteobacteria; order Burkholderiales; family Alcaligenaceae; genus Pigmentiphaga; species Pigmentiphaga litoralis. Next base: position 4,411,645 of record NZ_JACCBP010000001.1, on the reverse strand, counting down.
GAGCGCCTCGGCCATTGCCCTATCGACCCGCTGGAGCATCTGCGGATACGCATCGAGCAGCTCCTTCAACAGCAGCTCGATCATTGGCCCAACCTCGATCATTGGGACGCCGAGCGTCGTTGGCAGATCAATCATCAGAAGACGGTTGGGATCACTTGCACGCAGCAAAATATCGCGCACCGACTTTGCTTGTTTCGACACGTTGTGGGTGCGTTTGGCCCAAGCCGGCAAAGTAAACACCAGTTTGACAAGACCACGTGAAACGTCGAGAGGCGAGTGCCCAGCAGGCGGGAAACCACAGGCATTCAGCGCTGCCGCGATCGATTTAAGAGCGACGGCATGATTACTGTCTTTGTCGACCCAACGCAAATTAAAGCGGCGCGCATCTTGCAGAAGTTCATCTGCATCGACATCGGTCAATTTTGGCTCGAACATGCCGTCGCGGTAAACAGCGATATGATCGGAATGAGTTAGCGCGAACACAAGTAGCAAGACCGGCATTAAGCCAGCTTTGACGCCATGCGGTGCTTTACCCCAAGTATCATAGATCTCGGTAGCCGTAAGCCCCTTGATGCCGCCATCAACAATTAACTGTTTAGTCGCATTCCAAAGGCCGTACATGCACGCTTTGTCGTTTGGAAGGGGGGCCTTAAAACCCCAGGCATTTTCGCCGACTGCTCCGTGCAGTCCCGGCTCAGACAAAACTGTTTCATATAAACCGCGTTCAGCGGGGAAGCCTTCAATGCCTAGATGTTGTTGGTCGCCATTGTTGACCATTCGGTGCATGAGATCGCGTCGAGCTTTAACGCTGTTGGTGGACAACACGTCTCGATTGATCAGCTCACTCCAGACCTTCGGGCCCTCCGCGAATCGTGTGTTCGCCATATCAGAGGTCAGCGCGGCAAGACTTTTTACTCTTTCAGCCTTCTCTCCAAGTACCCATTGAGCCTTTGCAACCGCTTCGCGCAACGACTCTTCAAGCGCGCCTTTGACGGCCAACAGTCGAGCCGCTACTTCACGCCTTGCCACCGAGTCGCCATCGAGTTCGGGGCTCGTTTCTTCGACGATTCGCAGCGATAATAGTTCTGCCCCGAGGTCCGCAATAAGCTGGTAGTTAGGCGGCACTCCAAATACTACAGCCTTGTCTCCGTCTTTCTCCAAAGCGGCGAGTTTCGCTATCCCGTCTTGCTGGACCGATTGACGGTCGGGTAGCACCAAGGCAAAACGCCCAAACTCTCCCCCCTCGCCGGTATAGTTTTCGGCAAGGCGCTCGGCTTCTTGCAAGGTATGCAGGGAAACGCCCATCCACCGAAACGAGCCTGTCTGATGATAGTGCTGTTTGGCGACTACAGGATGCAAATTTGCCATCCCGGTCAAGACGGCGGTATCGACACCCACAAAGCTAGAACGCGCCTTTGCAACCGCTTGGTCTATATCAAAGTCGCTGCCCTCAAACACGGTCCACGAGGCGATGTGCTTCCTAAAGACCGCAACGCGCCAATGGCTCAGTTTTTCGAGTGCCGCAAGTACTTTTTTCTCAGGCGTTCCCGGGATGGCAGTGCGCAGCACGTCCTCAGTCGCCAGCAATCCAGATGTTCCACGGAAGATATCGATTAAAGCAAGAACCTTGGCCAGCGCCAACTCAACAACGTCAGCACCCTTGGCCTCGGCGCGCTCGACTGCTTCAACTGCTTGTGCCCAGCGATGGCCATCCGGAGACGCCAAAATCGCATGCTCAAGGTTCGCTCTCAAATAATCCCAGTGACGATCGGGACCGTATGCGGCCCTCCTATCCCACGTCTGCAAGAAATCTTGGAAACCATGCGGTTCGAGCGAAGACAAAAAACCGAAAACGCTGCGCTCATTCTGGCCAAACTGCCGACGAGAAGCAGGGCCGAGCAAGGCAGCTGTGATCGGATGCAGCGGCCAACACTGATCGAGCAGTTGGGTCATGCCCTCACCAACGCTAGGACGGCGATTGGCGATTGCTGCTGCGATGGTACGAGCGGTATCAACACTTAGAGGATGCTTGATGTGGCACTCGATCGCGTTGCCGATCAGTTGCACAACCTCGTCCCCGGAGCCAACAAAGGAAATATCGCCATACCGCCCCTGAATTTTCGCCCATTCCTCGCGTGCTTCAATGCCTAACCGAGAGGCATATTGGCGGAATGACTGGTGCAATAAGCCGACAATGACGAGCTTGCCTTTGCAGTGTCCTGCCTTCTCTGCAAGGTCCTGGAAGAAATGGATATCCTCACCACCGGCCGCGGCAGCTTCTAAGAATTTGCCCATCTCATCTACGAGTAACAGCACACCATCGAAACGACCTTCTTCAGCCAAGCTAACGAGTGTCGTTGTCACTTGGCTTGCTTCATGCGCTGCCGAACAAGGAAGAGCTTTGTCTAAAGCTTTTGCGACCTCGACAGCGATGCTGGCACGCTTACCGACGACCGGCAGAATGAGCCATCCCTTGGAGGAAACCGGAAAAGCCTTAGCAAAGCCCGGCACTTCGTTGGCAAGAATTGCGGTCGCGCGTGTACGTACCCCACTATTCGCCGACAATGCAGATGCCAGAACGACGGCCAAGGACGACTTGCCGCCACCGTAAGGTCCCGTCCATGTAAACGCACGATCTTTAGATCCATTGACTTGCCGACACATAATAGACAGCGCGTTGCAAGCGGTGTTGGTTAGCACATATCCATCGAGTGCGTCAGCCCGCCCAATATCCGCATCAATGCGCACAGAACGGCGATAATGGCGGGCAATCTGAACTGCTTGGCCTACTTGCATTTCCAGGGCTTTACTCATACGACTTTTCCATCATGGCCCGCTTGAAATTGCCGACATCTAATTCGCGCCGGTAGATTTGACGCAGTCCCGAAGTGTCCGACCAATTCAATCTACCTTCCGTTAGACTCGACAGTCCAAAAAGGCGCTCTGCGATCGACTCTTCATCTAGCTTAAATACCCGGCCGGGCGAACCTAGTCCATAAGCAATGGACTCAAAGGTTAAAGAAGTTTCGCCGGGATGATATCGGTCCCAAAAATCAATAAGAGCCCAAGCAAAGAAGGCGTCGGCAAGGGAGGACTTCGGACCACGGCGGAACGAATAGACGCCTCTGCGTTCTTCTTGGATCAGCCCCAATTCGGCGAGCATAGGCTCAGCCGCCTCCTCAACTGAACTAGAGGCCGAGCGCGGCGCGTATCCTCGAACGCAAGTTTCCAGGTCACGTGCAAGCGTCGCATGAGATAGGTTTTTTTTACCCGCAGAGATCGACTGAGCAAACCTCGCCAACGTTGGCATGATCTCGTCGCGCGTGAAGGTCTGCACATTCAGGACATTAAAAAGCCAAAACCATGTACTCGAACGAGTTCCACGCCCAGCGAGACACCAATGTGCATACCACGCCGTCGTTGGGTACTGCGAATACGGGTCGTAACCATCATCCACATAAATTTTGCGCGCAACGTCGTTGATGACGAAGTTTTTCTTCGAAGCTTCTTCACGCATCACTTCACAAGCGAGCGCCCAATGTTTGATGGATGAGACCATGTTTCGACCAACGCCAAAGGTGGCGATAGCCTTCTCATCAGAAAATGTCTCTTTAGAAACGGTCCATCGCGAATCGGCGCAGTCAAAAGCCTTCTTCAACCACATCTGACGAAGCGGAAAGGTTTCGTGCCCAGAAAAGTGGGCTTCGATTTGCGGTTCGTTATAGGCCATAGTTCGAATCATTTGTTGAACTGGAGAGCTAATCCAGTCACTTCACATGCGGACTGGAGACAAGCGCCAGTCTGATTGAATTGATTGTAGCTCGTCCTTAGGTACCTGTATGTATTTACAGTGAGTTCGATTAGTGGAACGCTTAGCCGACAGTAGAACGAGTGATAGGGGGCACTAACGCTGCCTAGCAACAGAGGTTTATAACGCTCGACTATCTCATCCCAGCTGCGATAGCCACATGCTACTCCTTCGCTGTCCAATTCACTACAGGGCATCTGCACGGCGGGACGACGATCCAATTTCTACATTGCAAGGTCATAAAAAATCCGTAGAAATGCGAATCAAATCGGCGTGACCGTAGCTTTTAGGACAGTCAACGCACGAGATTTCAAGCCGAAAAAATTGTTCGGATGTTCAGCAAAACACTGGTAGAGATGAAAAACGCAAGACGTCTTTTTCATCCCAAACCCGACTGGCCCCAGTGGGCCTACTTGAAAGACCAAAAACCGTATTTAGCTAGAGTAATTATTTGTGTCGCTGTCGCACACCGCTTGTCCGCCTAGTTAGCCAGCGTCGCAAGTGGGATAGCGTGGAGCGGGCGACTAACACCGCCGCGCTATCAAACGCAGAAAGGCGTAGCGTCTGTTCAACCAGCGCTTTACGTCTCACGGCCGAATGCTGCGCTCATAGCGTTTCCGCTCAGTGCTTAGCCTTTGACCCGGCAGCACATTCAACCTACAACAAGCGGCATCCCTTGTTGCGGCGACCTCTCAAAATCCACACCAACCAATGCGACGTGTACACCTATAGCTCATTGGCCATTAATGCTGTTGTTCCGCTCGTACAGCGAGTACAACAAATTAGTCAGCTGGAGATTCAGTCTTTCAGAAATTTATCGTAATATTGCTAATTGTAAGCGGATTTCCGCAGAACGAAAGTCTCGCTTTGGCGACACCCGCTAACTTGCAGCCACTTCTTCGCAGTAGAAAAATTGAAACGTTCACCTGAAGTTCTGCAATGAGGTGGGCGCATAGGAAAGGCAGGACCGCGGCGACCAATTTTCCATTGATCTACTTCGAAACGACCTAAGCAATGTTTGCTGGCTCGGCGGTGAGCATAGGCAATGGCGCGCTGTTTGCCGTACGAATGGTATGAACCATTCGCTCGCCTACTGCCCGAGCCTACTACGTGCAGGTTTTGGACGACTGTGCTTGCTGAAGACAACTTACGCATCAGGCCCGCCATCTTTGCGGTTTGTCCCTGTTTTTATCGCTCAAAGAGCGTTTCTATTAGCGCTCGGATGCAAGCTGTGATGCACGGCGTACCGCGACGGTCTAACCGCGGTTCTATCTGTAAGGTTTGGGCCGCAGCCCGACACTCATTTATGCTTATCTCACTGCAATTGGTCTCGCGCGCACGCGACTCCGATGAGCGGTAACGGAGTCAATCCAGTGATCCACGATTTCAGCCACTGTCAGCACGAAACGGAACGGAAAGTATTCGATTTTCTTGAACAAGCGTTGCCGAAGACGACTGATATTATCGTTTACCCGAATATCGAGTTGTACGATAGGTCAAGAGCTCTGTATGTCGAGTGCGACGCAATTGTGGTCACTAGGTCATTTATCGCCGTTGTCGAGCTTAAAGACTGGTTTGGCGAGATCATGGTGGGAGAACCGAAATGGCGTCGTGGCAGCAACTTCGTCGACAGCCCGCATGTCGTCAACAACCGCAAGTGCAAGGTCTTCAAAAGCTATATCCAGCACGTACTGAGCGGTGTTCCCGAACACAAACTGCCATTCGTTCAGTCTGTTGTTGCTCTGACGAATCAGAAAGCTAATGTCGACGGTGCTTCATCGGCTGGCCAGGCGAACTTGAACGGTGGCCTTATCACGCTGGACGGCATCGACGAGCTCGCGCAGTACCTTAAGCGACGCTTGCATTCTCGAGAGGAGCTTGACCGCGTGCTCACCGACAGTCAACTCCACCGTTTAATAGATCAGCTCAATAAAGACAAGCAAGCGGTTAGTGTCAGCTACGAAGACCAAATTCCTGGCTACCGCATCAGGGAAGACCGTGGATCCGCGCCCAACTACATCACCTATGTCGCCGAGCGAAACCCCAACTTCGACAACCGTCTCTATCGTTTACGCGTATTTGGTGAATTGAGCAAAGACGCGGCGACTGCAGAGATTCAGATCCGCAGCTTGAAGGCAGCCGCAGCCCTGCCCCATCACCCTTGCATTCGACCGGTTGCCGCACACCCGAACGACCGCAAGCTCATCGTTGAAGTGTCAGATTGGACAGACACGCACTCGCTCGATGATTTACTGGCAGAACAGGGTCGGCTCGACTGGCGTCGTGCGGCCGCGGTCGTTAGCGATATAGCACAGGCCCTGGATTGTGTTCATGAATCGACAGCTAGTCTCATTCATCGCAACGTCCAACCGCGAAGTATACTTCTTGGTGCAGACGGTCACGCCCAACTAACTGATTTCGATTTAGCCTTCGATCCTGGCGCTGACTTGTCGGTGCTCGGAGCCAACTACGAAGATCACCTTTTTGCGGCCTTTACAGCGCCCGAGCTCCTGCTGGGCCGTACAGACTTCAAATCGGACGTCTACTCGCTAGGTGCAGTGTTTTTCCGTGCACTCGTCGGAAAGAATATCGGCAGCAAAGTCGACCTCGAACATGAACTTGAGCAGGCCCTTCAAGATTCAGCAGGGGGCGAAGAACAGCACGCCCGATTGTGCGAGTTAGTCCAGGGCATGTTGGCTTCAGACCCGTCGGAAAGGCCGAATGCACGCGACGTGGTCGCGACCGTTGCGGTTCTGCTCAACACGATTCCCGACAAGCGCCACGATGTGCTTGAAGAGATGCCCGATTCGCCGGCCTATACCAGCAGGGCCCTCCTTGCCGAAGGTGCGACAGCGCAGGTTTTCCAGGTTGATAACCATGGCGAACTTTTCATCCATAAAATATTTAAGGCGCATGTCGCACGCGACCAAGCCCTACAAGAGCGCGACATATTGCGGCTTGTCGACCGTCTGGATCTGCCTGTGCTCTTTCCGCGGGTTCGACACTTCTCGGAGGTCGCAGGACATCGTTGGTGCCTAGCTACTGACTTAGTTCCAGGCAAATCTATTTGTGAATTGATCAGAGCTGGAACGCGGCCGTCCATGCATCAGTTCCTGAGCGTGGCGCGTGTCTTGTTGTCCGCATTGGCCACCCTACACGCCACGCGTCGGCAAGACACACAAGCAGTCATCCATAACGACCTCACGCCCCACAACGTCTTTGTCGATATGCAGAGTAATGCGGTCGGCATCATTGACTTTGGGTGCGCCTCTGGTACGGGCGTCGTCAGCCTGCGTGGTACACCGGGCTACGTGCATCCGGCCTTAGTCTCCCGAGGCGATATGAACGCATGTCCACAAGGCGACCTTTACGCAATTGGAAAGACCCTTAGCCAGTGGCTGCTTGGCAATTCTGAGCTGAGCGAAAAGGCCCCTGAGTTTTACCGCAACGAGGAGGCACAAAACGCACGTGTGTTGGCTTGGCTCGAAGGCGCGACGACGGCGGAAGGCGACTGCTACGCGGATGCCGACGCGATGCTTGCGAAACTGGACGCGGCCTTGGGTGTGCCCGAACCTCACGCCCCCTCTCTGATCGAAGCGCGAGGAGAGGCAAGCGAGGAATCGGTAGCGGCACCGACTTTGCAGGTTGATGCCCCCAAACGACCTGAGCCAGATGCCAACAGCTCCTACCTTGATAATCCGTTCGTCGACTATCTGAACACGTTACACAACATCGGCGCGGGCAACGCAAATGCACTCGCCGAGTACCAAGCCACGAACAAGTACTTCCCCACCATTTATGAACCCACGCAACTGGCAGCGGATATCTACCAGCGCCTCACCAGTGGCAAAGAGGTCGTCATTGTCCTTTCAGGCCACGCTGGCGATGGTAAGTCGACCGTAGCACTAGAGGTGCTTAAGCAACTGCGTCGCATGACGTCGGAAGAAACGCTTTCAAGCCCGCCGAAGCCGTACGAAGTCGAAAACATCGACGGCCTGCGCGTCTCAATTTTAAAGGACATGAGCGAGCACACCGCCGACGAGCGTCTCGCTAAATTCAAGGAAGCGTCAGTTGCCGGCAGTGGTAGTTGGCTGATAGTTAGCAATACAGGCCCCCTCCTCAATACCTTGAGCAGGATGCGAAATGCCAACGAGGAAATTGAGCAAGAAGTGTTGAACCTGCTCGACCGGCCTATCGTCGGCACGCTCAATGACTCGGCCCATTGCATCAGCAATTTCGAGAAGCCGATTTATATTGCGAACTTGAGCAAACTCGATAATGTCGAGACCGCAGTCAACGTGTTAACGAAGATTTCGAACCATTCATCTTGGCAGGAATGTGACGCCTGCTGCTTGCAAAGCGTATGCCCCATCCGCAAAAACGTGTGCGCGATTCAACAGGCGCCGCAACTGAAACAGCGTGTGTCATCCATGTATCGTCTGCTGACCGCCTATGAGCGACGGTTGACGATGCGGCAAATGACGGCCCACCTTGCGTACAGCATCACAGGCGGAGCAGGATGCGCAGAGGTGGCAGACAAGATTGACCAACACGGTGTCGACCCTACTTTACGACAACATCTGTTCAGCGAACTCTTTTTTGGGTTCTCGGATCGCCAACGCAGTTTGCAGACTAGTAGCCTGTATTGCGTCGAGCAACTAAATGCCCATGTCACCTCGGAACGCACCCGTCCGGCTGTTGAGCTCAAGCTTCAACATGAACCATTAAACAGCTTCGCACCGGTTCCTGAGGTAGTGCACCCTCCACTTCTGTATTGGCAAAGCAAATCGGCCGATGGGATTCATGGCGGAACGGCTCGTAGTGCGATTCGCCGTCTAGCCTTCATGTTTGGTACCCGGTTGGATAGTCGATGGTGGGAAAGTTTCACTCAAGATTTCAGCGGTTCGCCTGTTTTAGAAGCTTGGGAGAAATGGCATGTTAGCGGGTTCCAGCATACGTCCATTAGCGAGCGCCGGGCATTGGTTCGTCAAATACTGTCGGTGCTAAGCGAACATTGCATTGGCGCCGTACGCACCGCCAGCATCAAGGACAAGCTATATATCACGCTTCGCCGAGACGACATGGAGACTACGCAACCGGTTCAAGTTGTCATTGGTGAATACGATGAAAACGATTTCCGTATGGAGTTCAACGATTCAGAAAAAATGCCGCGCCTAGTATATTCTCCTGCCAACGGCGCAGTCTTTATGAAACTGCCCTTGCCCTTACTCGACTTCGTAAGCCATCGCAGCACAGGCGACTTCGGGCAAGACCTCGATCCGATCCATATTAATCAACTTGACCTGTTTTGTTCTCAGCTCGTCGCTTGCAAACGGCTTCCGGAAGATGACCTTCGTCTACTAAGTATTAGTATAACCGGCGAGCAAAATGTATATCGCGTAGCGATTGATAAATCTACAATGGAAATTTATTAAGCATGCCGCGATTCCCAAATTCTAGTCTCTCGGCAAAGTCACGAATTAAATCGGTCTCCATAGAGGACGATAACCCAGCCATTCAAGTTTTTGGCCGTCGATTTCATCGGGACCAAACACCGGTTGAATACCTAGCTGAATTTCTGTTGGTCTTTGCCGCCCCGAAAGATGACAACGAAGGGAATGCGTACGCGTTTCCCTTGTATGGATCTGCGCCCAGCAAGCTGTCCTACCACCCGCGCTGTCGCCTTGCACTCAAATTATTTTCTTTCCTGGGTGCATCCAAGCTTGAAACTCGCCACCAGAGTCATATCAATTCCTTCAAAGTGGGCATTGAAGAGCTAGAGCAGCGCATCAATTCCGGATCGAAAATTAGCGGCAATGACGCTGTCCGACTAATACAAGGCGTATTTTCCGGATTCGTTGGCGTGGCCGGTGATCGCACGTGGACTGCGCATACTTTCTTGCCGGCCTCCGAAACATTATTGGCGCGTGAAACCCTTTGGAAACATGGTGGCACTAAAGGTGCTGCGAAGACCCCCGGTTTGACCTGGGATGAAGCGGTCGATGGCCACTATTTCGACACCAGCGCACATAGTTTCATGGCCCGCGGCGGAGAGCTACTTTACTTGCAACTCGCCAGTCTGTTCAACACTCAAGAGGGTCTGGGGGGGCTACACACCTTGTTTTCATTCGGCGAAGGTGCAGCTTGCTACACCCACTTACGCAGTATTGCAGATCTCGAGACTTTGCGCGGGAGACTGCAATCGGGCCTTCAGCAAGTATTGCGTGAGAGCGAACAAGCAATCGGACCACTTGGGGAATTTGTAGATCAGACGTTTGCCGCCGCCGGCATAACAAGTGAAGGTAAGAGATTGCCAGCGGCCCTAGGGTGGGTGCCCATTGAAACGGCGACGGAAGCATCCTTATTTGGCTGGGAGATCGATAACATCTGTAGTGCACAACGCAGCGGTTTGCAAAAAATTTCACTGCTGAAGGATCTCTGCGTCCTGCACGTTATGCGAACCTTGTGCTTCCAAAGCGCACGCGTTACAGGTTCTTCGGGTACCAAACCATTCGTTGGAAACTACGCTTGGATTGTGAGTCCGTCAGGCGACCAAGCTGGTGATAATACAAAGAAGATCGCGGTCAATGCCTATGCTGAAATCGAAAATTTGCTTTACGAATCGCTTCGCGCTTTTGATGACTACGACACTGGCGTTGAAGGGGAAGTAGCCGCCACGCGCGAAGGCTGGCTGAACCGCGGCGATGACAACGTGCTGCGTTTGTTTCGCAAGATCGGCAAGCAAGTCGGCGTTATTGTCCCTCGGAACGGCTCCGGGATGCGTATTACGTTGCCGCCACCCATGGTGCGTTTGCTGGTTGCTGCGTTGGTGCCACCAGGAACAAGAATCCAACTCGACAAGTTCTACGAGCGAGCCTACGCCCATTTCGGTTTAGCTATTAATCAGGACCTGATACAGCTCGCGTTAGCAAGCTCTCGGACGCAACACGCATCAGACGCCTTCGGTATCGATTCTTCCTGGTTTGAAGAAGAGTTGCGTCGTGGTGGTTACCTGATCCCGCTTTCGGATGCCGTAGCGCTTGTACTTAATCCCTACGAGGCGAAAAAGTGAATTTGTTCGTCGATGAATTATCGCACTACCTCATTGGCAAGTGTACCGACGTGCTGGACGCAGACACAGGCCACTCGAATAAAGTTACGCTTGTTGTACAGAGCTTGCCGTTAGCTGAGACTCTGGCCGTTTTCAAACGAGTTGACGATTTTTTCCTCACTCAGTTTCCCGGTACAGAAAAAACTTTAAAAATATCAAAAGGTCTCTGGCAAAGCTGGAGCGCAGCAGAAAAAGCAGCCTTAGTACAAGCGAATATTATTCAAGAAAACTGGGTCGATATGGACGACCAGTTGACAACCTTTCGTAACAAGGGGCACTGCGTCTTCTTTGGTTTTGACCACGCATCTGATAAAGGAAGCTTGAAAGATTTTCACCTTGTCGGCGAAGACTTATTATGGCGCCGCGTCCTAGAGCAGCGCTACCGCATTTGGGTGGAACGTATTGCTGAGCATCTTTGTGACCAAAACACGTCAGCCATCGATGCCCTAGTGGGATTTTTGGATACTGTTGAAAAATTTAATGCGGGCCGCCTATTGCGCGTCGCCAACTTTTTCCAAGACATATTAGCTCGTCGCCCCGACAATTTACGCGACGTTGTCGCCGAATGTTATGCAAGTTTGGCGAGCTGGGGGGCACTGCCGTTGCTAAACGTGCCGATAGGTCGCAACTCGGCAAAAGTCCATGGCTTTATTGACCTGGGACATCGATTTGCAATGCACACGATGTTCGCGTCCAAAGCAGAGCGGGACAAGACGTTAGGAAAGTTAGCAGCAGCGGAAACGGGCGATGACGCCATACCACCATTCGCGCTTCCCGATCCTGTAATCGAAGGGCAACTACCGTACGATACGGCGGCCGAATATCTAGCTGACGTACGTACTTTCGTACTCGATAACAATAAGGATGCTCTTACTCGTCTGCGCCAGTCTGACGCTCGCCCTTTGCTGACACTGCTTCAAAAACGCGTGAAAAAGGAGGGCAAGGCGGAGCCCAAAACGGCCACATTAAAGGGCTATAGCGACGTCGTTTTTTTACAGGCGATTAAGCTTACGATCCAACGATGGTTCGATAGTTACGGCAATCAGGCGGAACACCTTGACAACATCAAAATAAGAATAAATCTTTACGAAGCCGATGTTCACGATCCCGAGCGCGATCTAAACCGACTCCTGAATGGCATTGTCGGTGCGGTCATCCCTGAAAGGCTGAATTTACCCGAGGCGCAACAAGAGATCCCAGTGACGCTTGAAGGCCTCGACGAGCCTGTCGTTCGCAATGCCAAGGCTATGGCAAAGATCTCGTTCACCGTCGAGATCAATTCGAGTATGGACGTCGATCCGTTCGAACAGCAATATGTGTGGCCGATTCCGACCTCCCACCCTGAGCGCATACGTTTAGTCCTGGCTGAGCTCGCATTGCGTTCGTTGTCTGCGTTGCCGGCACCGCGCTTGCCTGCCTTTCGGATCGGTGGCTTTGATGAGTTGTTCTCGGCAATTGATGAACAAGACGCCCATCGCCTTTTGATGCTTGGGATAAACGAGTTCCGAGTTGCGAACGTGTTTGACGACGTCGCCAGGCATCCGCACTTTGCGGGGCTGATCTCGAGCTGTACGGCACTGACCAGTCGCTACAAAGAGCACTTAGAGGCAATTCTTGACGACGGGTTCTATGCGGCCAACTCGAAGATTCATCTCGTCATAACGGCGTATTCTCAGGTCGTGCGTCAGGTGATTGAGCGTCAAGCTGGGGCGGAGTATGTCTTGCCCTGCCTATATCGCGCCTTCTTGGCTGTACGGAGCACGGACACACCAACCCAGCCCTTTCTGAGCGCGGCCGTGGCACTTCCAGTGTCGCCGTTTGTACTCGAGCTTTCCAGCGCACGGGCCGTGTTCCTTAGGGATGGTTTTAGTGAAGTAGTAGCAGAACTCTTCAGCAACGGCAACGCTACTACCTCTGAGCATCGCTGGCAGCGATTGGTGGAGCTTGCCGAATTGCGCCGCCCTATCGCAGCGCTAGTCGCAGACCCCAACCTGTCGTTGACGACGGCATCACAAGCGTTCGGACTGACCCACTTGATCGGTATTGCTGATCGCGGAGCCTTACCCGTGGCGTCGCAGAGTTTGATGCGGCAAGAGACGTTCGATGATGATGATCTTAGCCAGAAGCTGCAACCATCCGGCAGAGCACGAATTTATGAAGATTTGATTCGCGCTTATCAATCCTTACATAGTCATTCGCACGACCAGCTCAGTCTTCTGTTCACAAATATCGCAGAAATCAATATCGTTCTCTCCGGTGTTGATAAGTGGCTAAATCGCTACCTGACGGAAACCGTAGAACAACCGACCCCGTTCCACCTTACCTTAAAGGTGATCACAACAGGCGTGGCGACGACCACTGCCGTCAACATGCTGGTCGCATGGAAAAACGCATGGACTGAGGGCGGTTTTTCGAAGCAGCGTCAGTGTTCGATTCACATCGGTCATCGACACGCGACAAAGCCGGCTGAACTCGAAGAGATTCTTCTTGTGGAACAAGACCTTCGTTTTGACTTGGGCGTGATCGCGCACTTTCTCGACGATAAGCACGATGGCGACCAACTGGAGCCAGTCGAACCGTTTGATGCCGTGGCTAGCTCAGTCTTACGTCAGTTTCCGCTAGCCGAGTATCCACGCCCGGTTCGCCAACTCTCGGCGCAAAGCCAACGACAAATGTCGATCAGCAATCGACGCGTGCAAATGGCGAGCGCACACACCGAGATCGCAGCACGTCTTAAAATTTCGTTTACGGCAACTTCGACCGAGCATGAGGTCGTCACGCAGATTGACTTTACGCCTTGGAAGAAGACAGTCGAACTACTGCATCGAAAAGCGGTGTGGGTATCGTGCGTGGATCGACACGTCGATAACAATCTCCTCGCTGCTGCCACGATTGGGAGTATTAATCAAGATCGACGGATTGTAGGCTTCTCGTGTGGCTTGGGCAATTACGGTGAGCTAAATAAGACTATCTCAACAGAAGTGAGTGACTTTGCGACCCTGACAAAAGCGATTGCCAAGCGGCTGCGGCAACATTTACAAGCCCTTTCCATCGAGCAGGCGAACCTGGCGGCCCATAACGTCATCAACGCGGCCTGCGAGATTCCAGGTTTGTCGTTGGTGCGCGCCATCGGCCGCGATGAATACATCCGTGATGTAGTCGGGTATTCACTGATCAGCCGCCAACTTGGCAGAGATCCGACAACAATCTTGCAAGCACTTCTTCCGCTTGATAGCTTCCGGCACTGGTTCCGCGACCGCGAGGATCCAAATATTCCCGATCTGCTCTTCCTGTCGGCCAAGGTGCTAGACGGAAGACTAAGCATAGATGCGACGGTTATCGAATCTAAGTTCGCCTATGAGAGCGTTGGCCATGCGGAGACTGCGTTTGCTCAAGCAAGCTCTGGTATCCGACAACTCGTGCGAATTTTTGCTCCTCAGGGCGCACCGATAAGAACAATTGTCTTTGAGCGCAAATATTGGTGGGCCCAGCTACATCGTGCGCTGTCGAGTCGTGCGGTGGTAATGCTCGCTCAAGATGAGTATCGAGCGTTGTGCGGTGCCCTCGATCGATTGAGCGAAGGCGATTTCACCATCGCTTGGCGTGCCGTTGCTTCGACATTCTGGACGAGCAAGGCGACGGTGCCGACGCTTGAGGCGCAATCGTTCATGGGGCCAGTCGACGTGTCCATGGATCTCCCGCTTCCCAATGGGTTCGGTGTCTACCAACTACAGTACGGCACTGAAGACGTCATTCGGCTATTGACTGAACAAACTCCGGCACCTTTCGCTATTCCGGGGACACCACTTGTGCTGTCTTCCGCTGAACGCCCGGCCAAGAAAGTACCAACTGCACAGCTTTCGGCGATGGAGATTGGGCCGATCCCAGCGATTGGCGCAGAGCCGTCTATTGTTGCGCAACCTACAGCAGCGGAAATTCCCGATCTGCGCGCAACGTTGAGCACAGAACAGCAAAGTTCGTCGTTCCGTAAGGTGCATTCAGCGCGTCCTATGGACATGCCGGTTTGCACCGTGGCGGTCGAGACGCCGCTAATTCAAGCATCCACGACGCAGCAGCCTTTTGTAGCACCGCCGCTCCCAGATCACGCTTCTTCGTACGCATCCGTCTCGGGCGCGACTCCGGTAACGTCTATTTGCCGTCTGCTGATTGGCACAGACAGCCGCGGACAGAATGTCCACTGGGAATATGGCGACGCAGAGCTCGAAAATCGGCACCTGCTCATATTCGGTGGTTCAGGTTCGGGAAAAACCTACGCCATCCAATGCTTGCTGCTTGAAATGATTAAACAGCGCCAGCATGCAGCCATCATCGACTACACCGATGGGTTCTTACCAAGCAAGCTCGACCAAACGTTTGTCGACCGTGCGCAGCCACAGACGCACGTTCTGGTACAAAAACCGTTTCCAATCAACCCGTTCCAACGTCTCGAGCGCGAGGAGCCTGGTATCGGCCACTTGCAGGAACAGTCGCACAATGTTGCTAGCCGGGTCGCCGACGTGTTCGCTTCGGTTTACACCATTGGTGAGGTGCAGCGCGCTGCACTCGCTCGGCACATAGAACAGGGCTTGTCGGCAAATATCCAGTTTGGGCTCGAGGATTTGCTAGGGGCTCTAGAATCTGACAGCAGTGCGCCCGCCACTCTCTCTGTCAAAATAGCTGAGTTCGTTAAGCAACGGCCATTTTCACTCGATGAAGGTTCTGGTTGGAAGCAAATCTTTCGTGGGGAACTGCCAGCACATATCCTGCAACTGGTAAATATTTCCAAGGATATGCAACGCCTGATCACGGAATTTGCCTTGTGGGATTTCTTTGCCTATGCCTCGCGGAACGGCAGCAAGGACTCGCCGCTTCCTGTGGTTCTCGATGAGGTCCAAAACCTCGATCACCGTAGCGATCGTGCGATCGATAAACTCCTACGTGAAGGGCGAAAGTTCGGGGTTAGCATGATTCTCGCCACGCAAACCATCTCCCAGTTCGACAAAGAACAGCGGAGCCGCTTGTTCCAATGTACTGAAAAGTTATTCTTCAAGCCTGTCGATACCGAACTTAAAGAATTCGCACAGATTTTGGCAGAATTATCCACGAGTCGTTCTCGGGATGAATGGATAACGGAGCTGAGTAAGCTTGCCAAGGGGGAATGTTGGGCAATCGGGCCGCATCGCATAATCGATGGAAAGCCGATGCGTAGAGAGCCAGTGAAAGTCAAGATCACCTCTTTAAATGCACGATAGCGCAAATTATGCAACGAACAATCCAGGGCTTGCCCCCAAGCTTTCACGAAACGTTTTTCCCGGATAGGCGACACCTTTCGGCTCTGCTGAAGCTGGCGAAGAACGGATACAGCGGCACGATCGACACGATTTCTGCCGACTCGGGTATCCCCACGGGAAGAAGCTCGGGGAAGGTTCTGCCACACCTCAAATACGCGCACGCGATGGGCATCACAACTGCGTCGGCTGGCAGCAATGGTGTCTACACGCTGCAACTCACTCCGTTAGGTCGACTGTTTGCCGTCGAGGATCCGTTGTTACATGAGCCACTTACTCAGCTCATCTTGCATCTGATGTTGTCACGGCCAATTGGCGGCGCAGCCGCGTGGCATGTTCTTTTTGGACGCTCGCGATTGGCACTCGGGCGGGTGAGTAGTGTCGAGGCAGCGACAAGCTTTCTCGTACAAGAGCTCGGCAACAGTTCATCCCTGCCCGGGCCACTGTTCACCACGTACCGTGAGGAGGCGAGCTTCGCACGAACCGGCATGCTGACTGTCGAAAAAAATGTTGTTCTACGTGGAGCCCTACCTATGCTCGAGGAATTCTATTGGGCATATGCATGTACATGGCTGGCCCACTGGGAATTGACAGCGCCCGCAATGCAACAGTTGCCCCTTTCGGAGCTAGAGAATCTCTCCAGGTTTTTCGAAAGCAGTGGTTGGATGGATAAAGCAGTCGATGATTTTCTGGCTTGGACAACTGCACAAGGCATTACAAGTGTCGACCGACAAACCGGCGCACCGTTGATCATGAAAATCAAGAGCAGCGACGAACTAATTGCATACATCTACAGTGATTTACTGTAAGCACGACAATTCCTACAAGAGTTCATCATGAAAGTTTGCGATCTAGTTCAGTTTCGTTCGGACTTGTTTTTTGATGGTGCTGTCCAGTTACTGTGGGCAGAAGACCAAATTGAGCGTGCAGACGAGGCAGCAAAAAGTTTCGTGTTTCACGGTCCGCGCTATCACGGAGTCAAGAAGGACGCTCAGGGCGACGAGATCTACCGGCTAACTGACACAGCGACGCTAATAGCCGATCTCCTTACTCGTATTGCCGACGACACCGCGGCACACAGCAATCCGTTCTCGCTCGCGATCGCAGGCTACGGCTCAGGTAAATCGCACTTTGCGTTGGTACTCGCCCGTATGCTACGTGAGCCGCACTCGGTGCTCAGTGAGCACATCGTGTCTAACCTTACGCTTGCGGAACCTAGGGCGGCTGAAAGCGCACGCCAAGCCTTGGGAAAGATTGAGAAGCCGGCCCTCGTGATTACGTTGGATGGCACCGGAAACTTCAACCTAGGCAATGCGTTAAGCGCATCACTCTTCCGTTCGCTTAAGGAGCATCGGATCGAGGACTTCGCCTTGCGTGAATTGTCTCCGCGCTTTGATGACGCCGCGAACTTCGTGAAGCGAAATTACGCTCTACGAACCAGTGAGTTCGCGGCTCGGTTCCCAAATCGAACACAGCAAAGCATTACCGATTCGCTCGAAGCGCGAGATGAAGACGCCTACGCGCTTGTCGATGCGCTGTACTGGGAGGCGAATGGCGCCCATATTCCAGTCTCCGGACGCGAGTCCATCCAGGATCTCATCACTGTGTTTTGCGAAACCTATTGCTCACAGAATGGACCGTTTTCGCGTTTGGTTATCCTATTCGACGAGTTTGGTCGCTTCCTAGAATACGTGGCTGAGCGTCCCGCGCTCGCGGGCGACTCAGCGCTACAACAGATCTTCCAAGGTATCCAGGACAATGCATCGCAAGCACACTTCCTCGGTTTCATTCAATATGAACTGAAAGCGTATCTGGCACGATTGGGCAACCGCGATGCTATGCATATTCAGAAATACATAACCCGCTTCGACGTCGCTAAAAAGTACTATGTGTCATCGAATCTGGAAACCATTATCGCGCATCTGCTTGAAAAGAAGAACGAAGCGGCGTTAGAAATGAGCCTTACTCGACAACGGCCAGCCCATCAAGCTCTGCACAAGATGATGGCGGCGCTGCTGCCAGGATTAAGACAACTACCGGTATGGAGTGATCCCGACGAGTTTGAACGGGTGATCGTCCGCGGCTGTTGGCCGCTCCACCCTCTGGCTACTTGGTTCCTGACACGCCAACAAGACATTGTCCAATCGCGCTCAGCAATTACTTTCGTCAAGAACGCGGTCGACGCCACCCTCGACCGCGCTGCGATCGAAGGGAACAACCTGACAAGCATTTCTGCCAGCCGGATTCTCACGGGCGAAATGCTGACAGAGATGCTCGCAGCAGAGCGTGCTCACGGCGGTGTCAGCGTGGACAATCTCATGGCTGCGCTAACGAAATATGACTCTCAGATTGATGAAATCGATCGAGGCCTGCTAATTGCTATCACCTCAACTAAGAAAATGCGGGTGATCTCGAGCGAACAAGATAGTTATAACCGTCTGCTTGTGGAATTCGTTGGCAGACCGATCGACGCATGCCTATCACATCTAACGCGACTTGAGCAAGTGTTAGGTGTGATCGCGTGGAGCAAAGAACTTAAGCAATATGAGATTGTCACTGACGCGGCTACCCGGGGGCAGTATCAGAAGGACTTAGGCGGGAAACTTGCTCGTGTTGGTTCGGCTGAGGTCCAAGAGATTTTCCTCACTCGGGCAAAAGCATGGAGCGAAGACCTCTTCAATGATATCTCGACTACATGTGGGTATGAGTTCGACGTTCCCACGCTTGAGTGGAGTTTTACAGCACAGCTCACGAACGATCAACGCGTTAGCGCTAGCGTCCAAAACGCGTTCAACGACTGGCGTCAGGCGGTTAAACCCAGTCAGCCGAAAGGTCAGATCCTTTACTGCCTGACTAGCCCCGAGGCGGACGTAGCGGCATTACAACTGCAAATTGAGGACGTCTACAGTCGAGAATTAAAAAAATCTGGCGTAACGACCGCGCCTGTGTGGACAGTTGTACTCTCCGATCGTTCGGCACGGGTTCACCAGTATCTGGCGACCCTGTATGTTCTGGAAGATAGCTTTGACCACATCGAACAAGAGCGGTACGCACGCTTTATTCCAGAAGAGCGCGAGCAGGCCACGCTAGGTCTCCGCACATCACTACGCGATGCTATCAAAGACCGTGTGTCACTTGTCGCAGGCACTAAAGTCGTTCCGGGCCGGCTGAATGCCGAGGCTAGCGCGATTTTCAAAAACGTGTACCCGAAAGCTCTTCCCTTTCCCTTTGACGGGTTCAACACGCTCAACGGTACTGGCAGTGCTGACGTCGCGGTACTGGCGCGCGCCTTGTTTGGCGGAGAAGTATCGCAAGCTTGGCTGGCAGTACAACAAGTTAAGTTACAAAACCGCGTGCGTGCCGTTCTGGGAACCTCTTGGGGCGTCCTCTCGCGAGATGCGCAGATAAAGTCAGTCCCTGAAAACCTGCAGATCCGAGCAGTCTTACAGCACCTAGAGGACGCCCATAAATCGGATCCGCAGCGAACCTTGTTAGATAATCTTGCGATGCTGACCAAGCCGCCATTTGGCTGCAGCCTTGCATCGGCGTCTCTGCTGATCGCACTATTCGTTGGAAAATCAGTGCCACCGCGCGCAATTCAGTATCAGCGAAGCGGAATCTCTCTCAAAGACTGGCTGGTAGCAGCGTACGGGACTACCAGTAGGTATTTGTCGGAGTTAGCACTCCAGAAGACGACCATTCTGTTCTTGACCGAGGACGCGATAACCCGATGGCAGCTCCTCATGAACACCTGGGAGACCGAGACGACTTTTGAAGGCAACGTAAAGCGTTGGAATGAGGCCGTACGCATGCGTTCACACGATCCACTTCCCGAACAGCTTGAAGGAAACTTTAAATTCTTGTGTCAGAAGGCGGAGGCAGACCATGAACAGCTGCGTAGTTACGCTAGCGTACTCGAGGCGCTAGAACTCCGTCTTGAAGACGCGTTCAAACACAAAAAAACCCAAGAATACGTTGCTGTTGCTGAGAAATACCTAACGAGGCGTAAAGAAATGACTGCTCAGAAGGGTAAGTGGTCTGAGCAGCAGCTCGCAAAAATTAACGGATTATGCGATGAGATGGCGACCTTGGTTCGGGAAGTCATGCCAAAGTGGATTCCTCTGCAAGCGTGTAACGCGCTGGAACAGATACCAGATTTCAGAGCAAAAATGATTCGCGTGCAGCGAACCCTAGAAGGTTTAGGAATCAGGGATCAATCACGCGCCGTCGAGCAGCATACGCAGGAGATGATTGCGCACGTACAGGAACGTTGCAAATACACCACCGCTTTGGATAGCGCCAGCAATTTAATCGGAACGCCGAATCCGTCGGCGTCAATGCCGCTTCGTGAGGTAAGCGACCAGATCGAAAGAGCACAAGCAATAGTTAGTCTTCTGACTGAGGCACTTAGCACGCTGTCGAAAGCAGATGATATAAAAGCCTTAATCGCACAACTTCAGGAGAAGCAGGAGAAACTACGAGACTTCCGGAAAGAGCGGCAACGAGTATATGTTGAGCTCCTTAATATGGCACCTGCCACCAGCCAGAGCGCCCTTGATGTACTGCACCGTCTCAACCTTATGGGTCAGCAATTCTCAGGCACTCGTGACGCCGACGGTATCCAACACCGGAGAAAAAGCTGCACTGACCTAGTAAACTTGCTCGCAGAGTTCGACAAGATTTCGGGCCCTGCGGACAATGTCGCGCATCTGTTGGAGGTAGCGTATGCGTCGTCGGCCGTTGGCGTCGCAATCGCTCCGGATACAGATGACAATGAAGAGCTCGACGAAGAAAACGAATGGATAAAAACTTGTGTTACCCACTACATCGAAGCACGGGATGCGCTAGCGAAGCAGCGTTCTAGCGTCTGGACCGTCGCAGCAGTGGAAGAACTAGCAGCCCTCCAGGGCAAGCCAGCCCAGCTTGCTAATGAGGGAGTTCCCGCAAAATTCGTTTCGCTGCCTGCAGAGCTTTCGAGTGCAGACCGTGCTCGTGTCACTGCGAAGCTTGAAGAGCTGGACACTCTACGTGTTCAAGCGCTGGAACACGAAAGAGCGGTCGCGTCAGCAGCATGGGTCGCTCAGTTGCATGAACATGTCGCCTCGCTTTCGACGTTATCGGGGCGAGGGTGCACTGAGCTACTGTCGATGATGGACGCCTGCCCTTCTTACGTGTCTGCTAACGACTTCGACCAAGTGGTAGAGCTTAAAACGCGTATTGAAAACAGACTCGACGAGCTGGACATCTCTGCGTTGGTGGATCGCATTAAAGAGATGGCGCCTGAAAAGCGCGCCCAGGTTTTGAGCCGTCTCCTTGCATTTGAACAAATAGTTGTTTGAATCTTCTACGCTCAACACCCCTCTCGGATTAACTGTGAGAGGGAAATCTGTCCTGAACGAAATAGGACAAAAATAATCGTTCATCATCGCCCGCTAGGAGCAAATGAAGTACGCGCCGCTTGCTGAGCGGTGCTGATCGCACGCAGATTCAGCTATGACGGATTGCGACCGAAATGGAGGCATACTTTTATCAGAGGCCAAGGAAAACGTTCTTGAGGACTCTCCGAGAAACTGTGCAACCTTCAGAAATACATCGACGAATCAAACGTTGAACAGGAAGTTCATCACGTCGCCATCCTGCACGACATAATCCTTCCCTTCTGCGCGCATCTTGCCCGACTCCTTCGCCTTCTGTTCCCCACCCAGCGAGACGAAATCGTCATACGCAATCGTCTGCGCACGGATATAGCCACGTTCAAAGTCGGTGTGAATCACACCTGCGGCTTGCGGGCCGGTGGCGCCGATCGGCACGGTCCAGGCGCGCACTTCCTTCACGCCAGCGGTGAAGTAGGTCTGCAGGCCGAGCAGCTTGAACGCCGCGCGGATCAGGCGGTTTAGGCCGGGTTCTTCCATGCCCATGTCGGCCAGGAATTCGGCGCGGTCGGCTTCTTCCATCTCGCCCAGTTCGGCTTCGATGGATGCGCAGATCGCCACCGTGGGGGCGCCTTGCTTGTTGGCGTATTCGGTCAGGCGGTCCAGCAACGGGTTGTTGGTAAAGCCGTCGTCGGCCACGTTGCCGACGTACATGGCGGGCTTGGCGGTGATGAAGCACATTTCGCGGATCAGGAACAGTTCGTCCGCCGACAGGCCCATGCCGCGCACGGGCTTGGCTTCGTTCAGCTGGGCAATGCAGCGTTCCAGCAGCGCGACCAACTTCGCGGCGTCCTTGTCGCCCGACCGGGCCTGCTTGTTGAAGCGGTGCAGGGCCTTTTCGGCGGTCTGCAGGTCGGCCAGGGCCAGTTCGGTTTCGATGACTTCGATGTCCGAGATCGGATCAACCTTGCCGGCCACGTGGATCACGTTCGGGTCTTCGAAGCAGCGAACAACGTTGATGATGGCGTTGGTTTCGCGGATGTGGGCCAGGAACTGGTTGCCCAGGCCTTCACCCGTGCTGGCGCCCGCGACCAGGCCGGCGATGTCGACGAATTCCACGGTGGCGTGCACGACGCGTTCGGGGTTGACGATCTTGGCGAGCGCGTCAAGGCGGGGGTCCGGCACTTCGACCACGCCCACGTTCGGCTCGATCGTGCAGAACGGATAGTTTTCGGCGGCGATGCCAGCCTTGGTCAAAGCGTTGAAGAGGGTGGACTTGCCGACGTTGGGCAGGCCGACGATGCCGCATTGGAGCGCCATGGGAAATTCCTTAAAGTAATCAAGGCACTGCCCAACGCAAGCGGGGGCCAGGTGCAAAATGGGGCCGGACAGCAGGCACCGGATACCACCGGTGCCGAACACTGAAGCGCTGCGCCGGAAGCCGGCGGCGCTTGGGGGAGACGGATCAACGCGGCAGATTCCGGTGTGCCCGGATCCTGCCAACCAGCGATTGTATCGTCCCCGGCCCCTTGACTCCAAAAGCGGCGTCCCTGCGGCGGTAGTGATGTCAGAAAAAGTGGAACATGCCTGCCAGCAAGGCCGTCTGCGACTTACCCTGTGATGCTCCCGAATCGCTGCTGTACAGCACGTAGGCGTTCCGGGCGTCGCCTGCCGCGCGTTGATGCGTGGTAGCCAGCTGCAGGATCGTGCGTTTGGACAGCGAGTAGTTGGTCATCAGGTGCACCTGGTGATACTTGGGCCTGAAGCGCGTCGCCGCCACGTCGCCGGTCGTGTACGCATAGCCTGCGCCCAGCATCCAGTTGCGGGTGGCGTCGAAGGACACGTTGGCTTCCAGGTTGCGGAACCGCACGTCGGACACGGGCAGGCCGATCGCCGTGCTTGCCAGCGCATCGAAGCGGGTCTGGGTGTAGACCACCGCGTACTTCAGCTTGTCCGCCTGATAGTCGGCGCCGATACCGTACGTGGTCATGGCGTCCGGGCGCAGCGCGGCGGGCGTCATGGCCGACGTCGGCGTGACCGCGGGGAATAGGATCGTGTTCCAGTTGCCTTCAGAGACGGACGTCGCTGGATTGTTGACGCGCAGGTAGCCCGCGGCCGCCGAGAACCCGCCCTGCCGATAACGCAGGCCGGCGCTGCTGGCGCTGTTGGGCTTGCCCGAGCCGGCCGATTCCCCCATCGCGTAGACGGCGCCGGCCTGGAAGCCCGCGATTTCCGGACTGACGTACTTGATGCTGTTGTTCAGGCGGAACTGGTAGTTGAGGTTGTCGTTGTCGCCGATGTGCGCCATGTAGCCGTTCCACTTGCCCGTGGCCGCGTAGGGCGCCAGAAAGTCGGCCACCATGTCGTACTGCCGTCCGGCAGTCAGCCGGCCCACCGCCGCGTCGGACACGCCAACGAAGGCCTGGCGGCCGAACAGCCGGCGGCCCTGAAAGGAAGACCCGCTGCTCAAGTCGAAACCGCTTTCCAGCACGAAGAGGGCAGAACGGCCGTTGCCCAGCGATTCCGTCCCCTTGATGCCCCACCGCGACGGCCCCGTCGCAAGCCCGGTCACGCTGTTGCCGCCGCTGTCGTTCACGTGGCGCAAGCCGGTGTACAGCAGTCCGTACAGCGTCGTGGTGGATTCGGCTTGCGCCGCGCCCATACATGCGATGGCGAGCCCCGCCCCCATAAGCCATGTGTTCATGTTTTCTGTTCCCCGTAAGTCCATTTGCAGAACGGCAACTGCCATCCGCCAATGCAGCCTAGAGGGACTCAAAACATGTAACAAGACGGGCCGGAGACTTCGTTCGGATCGCCTCACTATCCGGATTACATCGCCACAATTTGCACGGATTTCGCATGTCCTGACAACGATCCAGGCACAGTGATCGGGCGTGTTCGGGCAACAAAAACGGTAGCGGAAAACCATGACAGCCAACCGGCTGAAACACCCTCCGCATAGGCATTAGAGCAAGAACAAAGAGGCAATCGGAACTCGTGATTGCAAGGGTGCGCCAGCACACAAGCCCGATGCTACAAAGCGATCACCTGCAGGCACTTTTCCCCTCCACTGCGCCCTGCGGCGCATCCTCTGTCGAGACCCGCCATGCCCTATCCGCTTGCCGCGGCGCGCCATGTTCTGCGCGCCCTTGTTTTTGCGTCTGCCCTTTCCTTTGCACACGCCGCGCAGGCCGACACGACCATCGCCATTGCCAATCTCGGCCCGCATCCGGCGTTGGCGCAAGCCGTGGCCGGATTCAAGGAACAGATGGCCCGCCACGGGTATGTCGAAGGCACCAATACCAAGTACCTGTACAGCGACGCGAACTTCACGCCTGCCCTCATGCCGCAGATGTTTTCGCAACTGGCGGGCGCGTCACCCGACCTGATCGTGACGATCACCACCTCGGTATCGCAGACGGCGATTTCGGCGGTCAGCGACCGCAAGGTGCCGCTGGTCTTTGCCCTGGTCACGGACCCGGTCAAGGCGGGTCTGGTGCCATCGTGGGACAAAGGCAGCGCACGATTTGCGGGCTCGTCGGACCTGCAGGATTTCGACGCGGTGCTGGCCATGGGCAAGCGCATGTTCCCGCACGCCACCTCGTTCAGCACGTTGTTCAACCCGGGTGAAGTCAACGACGTGGTGACCACGCAGTTGATGAAAGAAGCGGCGGCGCGGGCCGGCCTGGGGTTCACGGCGATCAGTGTCGATGCCGTGGGCGACATTCCGCAACGCGCGCAGTTGATGCGCGGCACGGGCTTCGTCTACATCACGGGGTCCAACCTTGTGCAGTCGGCGATTCCCGCGGTTGCCGCCGTTGCCAAGCAGCTGAAGGTGCCGGTCTACAGCGCCGAAACGGAGTTCGTGAAAACCGGCATGGCGGCGGCCAATTTTGCAGTGTCGCTGAAGTCGGTTGGCGCCAATGCCGCCCATGTGGCCAACCAGATCCTGAAGGGGACGCCCCCGTCGCAGATCGCCGTGATCCGCCCTTCCCCGGACGACTACATCACGACCATCAGCCGGAAGAAGTTTCGTGAACTGGGCTTGACCGTGCCTGCCAGTTTCGATGACTGCAACTGCTTTGCCGACTGACATCGCAGCCATTCGCCGACCCTTTTCAAGACACCTTCCCATGCTCACTGTCCAGCACCTTCAGAAGCTGTTCTACGCCGGCACGGCCCACGAACGTATCGCCATCGACGGCGTCTCGTTGACCCTGGCGCCCGGCGATTTCGCCGTGGTCGTCGGTGGCAACGGCGCCGGCAAATCCACCTTGTTGAACATGCTTGCGGGTGAATTGTCGTCGGACGCCGGCGTCATCCGCATCGACGATCACGACATCACCCACCTGCCCACGCACCAGCGCGCCCGGTACATTGCGCGCGTGTTCCAGGACCCGGCAATCGGAACGGCCGCCGCCCTCAGCATCGAAGAAAACCTGGCCGTCGCCGCCCAGCGCGGCGCGCGGCGCACCTTCGGCTGTGCGCTCTCGGCGTCGACGCGGCGGGACCTGCAAGCGCGACTGGCCTCGTTCGGGCTGGGGCTGGAAGGCCGCATGAAAGCCCAGGCCGGGCTGCTGTCGGGCGGGCAGCGCCAGGCGCTGTCGCTGCTGATGGCGGTGTGGCGGGAACCGCGCCTGTTGCTGCTCGATGAACACACCGCGGCGCTCGATCCCAAAACCGCCGAGACCGTCATGCGGGTGACTTCGCAAGTCATTGCCGAGACCGGCATAACGACCCTGATGGTGACGCACAACATGCAGCATGCCCTGACCTACGGCAACCGGCTGATCATGATGCAGCACGGCCGCATCCTGGCGGACCTGTCGGGCGACACCAAAAAGGGGCTCACGGTAGAGCGCCTGGTGGCCGCCTTTGATGATGCCACCCACCTTTCTGCTGCGGCCTGACCATGACCATTCTGTCCACCTTCCTCAACCTGATTCCCATGGGTCTGATGCAGGGCCTGATCTACGCCCTGATCGCCGTCGCAGTCATGATCCCGTTCCGCATACTCAACTTTGCCGACATGACCGGTGAAGGCACCCTGGCGTTCGGCGCGTGCGTGTCGGCCAAGTGCCTGATCCTTGGCATGGAGCCCGTGTCCGCGCTGCTGATCGGCGCGATGGCAGGTTTTGCCGGCGGCGCACTGACGGCGGCCATCCATGAAAAGGTCAAGATCAACTCGCTGCTGTGCGGCATCCTTGTGCTGTCGATGCTGTACTCGGTCGACATCCGCGTGATGGGCCAGCCCAACATCGCCTTGTTCTCGGTCACCAGCCTGTTCGACTACCTGCCAGGCACCGAAGGCGGCCTGCCCCATCGCATCGGACTGCTGGCGGCGATTGACGTGCTGCTGGTGGCGGCGATCATCTGGTTTCTTGGCACGCAGCACGGCATGGCCATCCGCGCGATCGGATCGAGTCCCGCCATGGCTCGCGCGCAGGGCATCAACGTGAAGGTCTACACGCTGGTCGGATTGGGGCTGGCGAACCTGATCGCCGCGCTGGGCGGCGGTTTGCTGGCGCAGAACCAGGGCTTTGCCGACGTCAACATGGGCTTCGGCACCCTGATCAACGGACTGGCGTCCCTGCTGGTCGGCGAAGCCATCATCGGCCACCGCACCTTGCTGCGGCAGGTGGTCGCGCCGGTGATCGGGTCGGTCGTGTACTTCCAGCTGATTTCGCTGGTACTGGCCTGCGGCTTCCAGCCTTCCGACCTGAAGATGGTCACCGCAATGTTCGTGCTGATCACGTTGTTTGCGCTGGCACGACGCAAGCCGGCGCGGGGCAAACCCATACCGGGTACCGCGCGAGCGTCCGAGGCCAAGGCGATCGTCTAAGGCCAACAAGAGGGGAATACGCAATCATGAAAAAGTCCATGGGATCGTATTTCCCCTCCTGACGACGGGCTCCTGCACCGGCATAGGATGACAACCTTGGCCTGTAACGCGTCCGCAGGATGAAAGCTCATGCACACTTCCTTTCCATCCGACATTCACGACGGACTGTTCCGGACTCGTCTCGCCGGCCTCGGCGCGACGACCACAAGCACCTTTGCCCGTCTGCGCCACGACACCCTTCCCGCTGCGCCCGCCGATCCGTTTGCGCCCAGCGCCGGTCTGTACGGTTGCCGCGTTCCGGTATCCGACAACCCCGCCGAAGGGCATTGGGAGATGATGAGCCTGAATGACGACGCCTACCTCGTCATCTCGGAATGCCATTACCTGCGCGCACGAACCGAAATCGTTCCACCCGAAGACTTCGTGGAATTCCACTTTTATCTGAAGGGGCCGGCGCATGTGTCGATTCCGGAAGCGGGCGACGTCCATATCGACGGGCCCACGCTCACGATCGTCCAGCAAGGCAGCGTGTGCTGTCAGGTGTCCTGCAAACCTGGGGTCTGGCGCGCGGTCAGCCTGTACGTACGGCGCCGCCGGTTCGAACGCTTTCTGACTGCGTCGCTGGGCCCCGATCATCCGCTACACGCGCGGCTGCATCCCATCGGCAGCGCCCATCTGTCGTATCTGCACCTGCCCGTGGGTGCCGACGCGCTGCATGCTGTCGAAAAGCTGATGGGCAACCCGTATACCGGCCACCGGCGCCTGATGTACGCCGAAGCCAAGGTCTGCGAAATCCTGTGTGCAGGGCTGGATCAGTGGGAAGCCTTTGCCGACGCACATACTTCGGAGCACGTGTTTTCAGGCCGGGACCTGCGGCTGATCGAAAAGGCGCGTGACATCCTGTTGGCCGACATGTCGCACATGCCGACAATACCCACGCTGGCGCGCGCGGTCGGCACGAATACGTCCAAGCTCAAGCGCGGCTTCAAGTTCATGTACGGGCAGACGGTGTTCAAGCTGGGGCAGACCCGGCGCATGGAACATGCGCTGGACCTGCTGATGGACAGCCGGATGTCCGTCAGCGAAGTGGCGACTGCGGTCGGCTATCAACATCAGACCAGCTTTACGGCATCCTTTCGCGACCACTTTGGCTTTGCGCCGCGGGACGCGCGGCGCATGCGGCAGGCGCAACTGGTGGTGTTGCCATCGAGAGAGGACAACGCCCCACCTTAGTGGTGCGTGGTGCGTGGGGCGTGGTGCGTGGGGCGTGGGGCCGTCCAGGGGCCAGGGCCCAGGCCTACAGCACCGACGATTCGCACCCGTCCATCGGAATGATCGCGCCCGACACGTAGCTCGCCATGTCGGACGCAAGGAACACCGCCACGTTCGCGACTTCCTCAGGCTGCGCGATGCGGCCCATCGGGATGCCGGCCACCTGCTCGGCCAGCAGTTCGTCTGCGGGCCGGCCGGACGCGCGGGACTGGACGGCCAGGCCTTCGTCGACACGCGTGGTGTGCGTCAGACCGGGATTGATGCCGTTGACGCGCACGCCGAAGGGCGCGTAGGCCTTGGCGTAGCCGACGGTGGCCAGCATGAGGGCAGCGTTGGCGGACCCGCCGGCGATGTGCATGATGCTGGGGCTGCGGCCGCCCTGGCCGATGATGTTAACGATGCTGCCCTTCTTGCGCGCCACCATCCGTTTGGCGACGGGTTCGAGCAGGTGCATGTAGCTGAAGTACTTGGCGTCCATGGCCTGGCGGAAGGCGTCGGAGCTGAGTTCGGCGGGGGCGTTGCGGCGGGCGGCGCCGGCGGAGTTGACCAGCACGCCGATGGGGCCGACGTCACGTTCGATGGCGTCGACCACGGCAGCGGCGGCGGCCGGGTCGGTCATGTCGGCGGCGTACACCGCCATGTCCTGTCCGTCGGCCTGCATTTGCGTGCGGGCGGCGGCCAGGTTGGACTGACTGCGCGAGATGCCGACGACGCGCGCGCCTGCCGCGGCAAAGGCCTGCGCACACGCATAGCCGATACCTTTGCTGGCACCGGACACCACGACCACGATCCCTTCGAACGACAACACCATATCCACCTCCGTTTCAGGCCTGCAGCAGGCCGGGCGCCCAGGTCCGCAGCGCCACGATCAGCAGCATGGGCCCGGCATTGAATGACGCGTGCAAGGCAATCGACGCGCCGATGCCAAATCGTACCCGCATCCAGCCCAGGACGAGTCCGGTGATCCATTGCGGCAGCACCAGCAAGGGCAGCAGCGCGAGCCATGCCCCGCCCAGCGAATAGTTGGCCAGGTGCAGGCAGGCGAACACGGCGGTCAGGCCGTGAAAAATGAAAGGGAAGCGGCGGCTGTAGCGCCGCAGCCGGCCGAAGCGCCAGCGGTGTCTTTTCAGGGCCAGGATCAGCGCAATGCCGCCCGCGGCAATGACGACGCCGGCCACCACAAAGGGACGCGGCCCCAGCAGCAACCCAACGAACAGCACGGGCGCCAGCCACACGGCCTGGGCCGGCCGGCGCATGCCCAGGCGGAACAGCAGTTCTTCGATCACGGGCGCCCAGCCGACCACCAGGAACCACGACAGCACGCCTGCGGGCAGCTTGCGTTCGGTGCCTGACAAGGTCGCAACTGAAACGGCGAGTGGTCCCAGCACCAGCAGGTTGATGGTCCAGAGCAGCAGCAGCCAGAACGCCAGCCGGCTGACTGACAACCCACCCAGCCATTCGGCGCGCCAGGCAGGCTGCGCGACGCGAGGTCGATGTGGCGTCAGCTGCGGGCGGCGCACGAAGCGCAGCAGGTCCAGGAATTCTTCGGAAAATCGGGTGGCGCGCAGCCGGGCGGTGCTGCGCGGACTCCGGGAATCGCGGGAGTTGATGACGTTGCCGAGATGGCTGCGGTCTTCGGCATTGCCGGGGCCGCCGCAGTCATCGGTGGCCCTGGGGTGAACTGAATTTCCGCCGTTGCTGGGGTCGCCGGCGTCGCCAACAGTGCTGGGCTGGCTGCTCTCACGGCCGGCGATGGCGTCGCCGGAGTCGCCGTTATCGCCAGGCCGGCCATCCGACCCCGGCCCGCCGTCCCCGTCAGGCATTACCACTATGCAGCTGCTGCATGGCCTGGTCGAACTCGCCCTTCAGCAACGCCGGGATCACCGCGCGCGAGCGCGTCAGGGTGTCGTCGATCTTGTCCTGCTCTTCGCGCCGCGGCTGGTGCAGCACGAAATCGATCACCTGCTGCGCCAGGCCCAGCGAACGCGGATGGCCAATGCCCAGGCGCAGGCGCCAGAACTGCGGCGAGCCCAGGGCGGACTGGATGTCCTTGAGCCCGTTGTGGCCCGCGTGGCTGCCGCCCTGCTTGATCTTGGCCTGTCCGGGCAGCAGGTCCAGTTCGTCATGGACGACCAGCACCTGCTCGGGCACCAGCTTGTAGAACCGCGCCAGCGCACTGACGCTTTGCCCCGACCGGTTCATGTAGGTCATGGGCTTGAGCAGCAGCACGGCCGCGCCGTCGTGGCGGGCCTTGCCGACGTGGCCAAAGAAGGCCTTGTCGGCGGTAAAGGGCGCGCGCAGGTCATCGGCAAGCTGGTCGAGCAGCCAGAAGCCGGCGTTGTGGCGGGTACGTTCGTAGTCGGGGCCGGGATTTCCCAGGCCAACGATCAGGCGGATAGGTTCGGGCATGACTCAGACGGTATCGTGCGGACGCTGAAAAATCAAAAGCCCTGGTGTGCAGGGCACATCCAGGGCTCGTGAAACGCTGAAGCCGATCGGTCCGGCAGGCCGGACCGTGGGCAAAGCCAGATTACTTGGCTTCTTCTTCGCCAGCGCCGGCAGCAGGCAGGTCTGCTTCGTCGGCGACTTCGTCTTGCGTCATCACGTTGGCGGCGCCGCCACCAACCAGTGCGGTCACGATCACCGGATCGTCACCCGAGTGCGACGAGAACGTCACGCCCTTGGGTGGCTTGATTTCCGACAGGTGAATCGACTGACCGGCAACCAGTTGGCCCAGGTCCACTTCGATGAACTGGGGCAGGTTGGCAGGCAAGCAGTTCACTTCGATTTCGGTGAACACGTGGCTGATCGTGGCCGAGCTCAGCTTCACGGCAGGAGACGTTTCCTGGTTCATGAAGTGGAACGGAACCTTGGTGTGCAGCGCCTTGCCAGCCGCAACGCGCTGGAAGTCGATGTGCATGACTTGTTGCTTGTACGGGTGCCACTGAACGGCGCGCAGCAGAACCTGGCTGCTCTTGCCTTCCAGTTGCATGTCGAGGATCGATGCGTGGAATTCTTCCTTGCGCAGGGCATGGAAGACTTCGTTGTGATCGAGCTCGATGTTCAGCGGTTGTGCGTCCGCGCCATAAACGATGGCGGGCACGCGGCCGGCGATGCGCAGGCGGCGGCTCGCACTCGATCCCTGTTCGCTACGCGGTGTGGCGTTGAATTTCATGGTTTTCTCCAAAGGGCGGCAGGCTCAAGCCTGCACGCGACGCACAGGACGCGACAACCGCGTCCCGTCCGACAATGCCGCGACCAGCACCGCCGGTTTACCCGTCGCTTCTGAAGCCCAGAAGCGATCGGGAAAATAGGGTTGTGTTACTCGACGAACAACGAGCTGACCGAGTCAGCGCGCGAGATGCGAAGCATCGTTTCGCCAATCAGTGCCGCGCACGACAGGTGGCGGATACGGCCACATGCGCGGGCAGCGTCGTTGGGCGGAATCGTGTCGGTCACGACGAGTTCGTCGAGATCGGATTCGGCGATGCGGCCAATGGCCCCGCCCGACAGCACGGCATGCGTGCAATACGCATACACGGCGACGGCGCCACGCTGCTTGAGCACCTGGGCGGCCTTGCACAGCGTTCCCGCCGTGTCGACCATATCGTCCATGATGATGCAGGTGCGACCATCGACGTCGCCGATGATGTTCATGACTTCCGACACGTTGGCCTTGGGCCGACGCTTGTCGATGATGGCCAGGTCGGCTTCAAGCCGCTTGGCCAGCGCCCGGGCCCGCACCACGCCGCCGACGTCCGGAGACACGACGATCAGGTTGGCCAGATTGCGCTTCCAGATGTCGCCCAGCAGGATCGGGGCGGCATAGATGTTGTCGACCGGGATATCGAAGAAGCCCTGGATCTGGTCGGCATGCAGGTCCATCGTCAACACGCGGTCGACACCGACGACCTGGAGCATGTTGGCAACGACCTTGGCCGAGATCGCAACACGCGCGGAGCGCGGGCGGCGGTCTTGACGGGCATAACCGAAGTAAGGGATGGCTGCCGTGATACGACCCGCGGATGCCCGACGCAGGGCGTCGACCATCACCATGATTTCCATGAGGTTGTCGTTCGTCGGGGCACAGGTGGGCTGCAGAACGAAGACGTCTTTACCGCGGACGTTTTCGTTGATCTCCACCATGACTTCGCCGTCGGAGAACCGACCTACGCTCATCTTGCCCAGTGGCATGCCAAGATGGCTGGCAACGTCTGCTGCCAGCCGGGGATTGGCCGTCCCCGTGAAAATCATGAAATTTTCTTGCGCCATGACGCATCGCCCGTGGCTATGGCTCTAGGAGCCGATCGACAAAACAACAAAGCTGTTGATACCAACGGAGTGATCCGAGGGCATCAACAGCTTTTCGGTCAAGAGCGGTGGCTGGGGAAGAAGGATTCGAACCTTCGCATGCCGGAATCAAAATCCGGTGCCTTAACCAGCTTGGCGACTCCCCAACACTTGGCCCTGATCAAGCAAACTTCATCAAGGCCGTAAAAACTTGCAGCGTACGTTTCCCGGCTGTGTCGGCAAACATCGCGTGTAGCGGACGGCGATTTTCATCAGCGCGATCGCTATTTTACCTCATGATTCGATCTGTTCAAGCCACCCATTCTAGCAGGGGATGGACAGCGAGGCCGGCACATACACGGTTGATCCTCACGTAGGGCAGATCGGTCATGCTTTCTTCGACTGCTGCGCTTTCAGCATTGCTACCTTCAGCATTACTGCGCTGGCGCATTCTACCGGCGATTTGTTCAACCGCCCAGCTTGCCTGTTCCGGCGTGTCGCATTCCACGAACAGACATGCACCCGACCCGGACATCCTGACCTTGCGGCCTGGACTGAGCACGTTGGACTGCATCCCATTTGCCAACACTTCGTTCACCACGCCCGCGATACGGGCCACTTCGGGGAACCTGGCAAATGCGACCGGCTCAAGGTCGTTCTTCAAACTGGAAGAAGTACTGCTCCCAGAAAAGTCCGCTATTCTGACCGGAGCAGAATCCCTTGTCAACTCGGGGGCGCGAAAAATCTCTGGCGTCGGCACGCTGGCGTCCGGCTGCACGATCACATACCAACGCGGCGGCAGGCTGAGCGGGCTCAATTGCTCGCCCACGCCTTCGGCAAACGCATTGCGGCCGAACACAAACACGGGCACGTCCGCGCCCAGCGGCAGCGCCAGTTCCATCAGTTGTTCGCGCGTCAATCCGCAGTCCCACAGACGGTTCAAAGCGAGCAGCACGGATGCGGCGTCGCTGGATCCCCCACCCAATCCGCCGCCCATCGGAATATTTTTGACCAGCTCGATTTCTGCACCCAGCGTGCAGCCCGTTGCAGCCTGCAGGGACCGGGCCGCGCGGATCACCAGATCGTCGTCTTCGGGCACACCGGGAATGTCATTGATGCGTGTGATGCGGCCGTCATCGCGCGTGGCAATGTGCAGCGTGTCTTGCAGATCAATGAAGCGGAACGCCGTCTGCAGCAGGTGATAGCCGTCGGCGCGGCGGCCGGTCACGTGCAGGAACAGGTTGATCTTGGCCGGGGCCGGAATGTCGCGCAGAGAAGGCATGGGTGCGGAAGCAGGAGTGGATGGCTGCGCGGTCAAGGCAATCAGGCCAGACCGCGCCTGACCCATACGCAATACGGCGCCAGACGACTACGGCGTGTTGATCACCAGCCGAAGGTCGACATTCTGCCCGGTGGGTTCTTGCCGCTGCAAGGCCATGCGCGTCGGGCCGGCGGCGTCGTACTGCGACGCCTGCACCTGCCAGCCGGCTTGTTCGAAGGCCGTGGGGCGGCCCTGGGCGTCTTTTTCGGTGACCGTGGCGGGTGGGCTGTCGGGCAAGGCGCCGCGCAGCCAGTCGCGCATGCCGGCAACCGGAATGCGGCTGCCAAGCACCAGGGCAACCAGCGCGTCGGGATTCAATGCGTGGGTTTCGGTGCCGTTGGCTTCGCGCAGCATGGCGCCTTGCGGGCCGGCTTCAACGCGGGCCAGCGTTGCGCCGAGGGGCGACACCAGATCGAGCACCAGGCTTTGGCCATCATCGCGCCAGGCAAAGCCGCCCTGCACGGCGTTCTGCTTGCCACCGACTTCATCGACCCGCAGGGCGAATCGGCCGACCCGGGACAAAGCCGCGGCGGTCGGCGCTTCTGAAGCGCCACCAGGCACAGGGATAGGAACGGGCACGGCGCAGGCAGAGAGTGCGCCGATCAGAATTGCCGGGAACAGAAGCCGCATCAGCCCGGAACGGATCTTCGCGCAACGGATCTTCACGGAACTCCTCGCTATCGACCGCACCGTGCCGGGCTTCAGCCCCCCGGAACGCATCAGCGGCTGGCGCGGCGCCCCAGAGCGCGACGCCTTTGATCTCATTGCTGCCGAACGCATCACCCCTGCCTTCAAAGCGTCGCCTCCAGGCGCGCCAGCGTCGTCCGCAGGGCTTCGTTGCCCGGATCCTTCTGGCTGACGTCGCGCCACAGCTGGCGGGCCTTGTCCTGCTGGCCCGAGGCCCACAGCACTTCACCCAGGTGGATCGCGATTTCGGCGTCGGGACGCAGGCTGTAGGCACGTTCCAGGTAGGACAGCGCCCTGGCGTTGTCGCCCATCCGGTAATAGACCCACCCCATGCTGTCGATGATGAAGGCGTCATCAGGCTGCAGGTTCAGGGCGCGTTCCACCAGCGCCTTGGCTTCAGGCAGACGCAGCTTGCGGTCGGCCAGCGAGTAGCCCAGCGCGTTGTAGGCGTGCGCATGATCCGGCTTGACCGCGATCACCCGGCGCAGCAGCGTTTCCATCTCGGCGATCTTGCCTTCGCGCTCGTTCAGCATGGCAAGGTCGTACATGATCACGGGGTTGTCGGGGTACTTGGTGTTGGCATCGGCCAGCACCTTGGTGGCCTCGTCCATCTTGTTCGCGTCGCGCAGGATCTGCGATTCGGTCATTGCGACCTGCACCCCTTCGCGGGTGTCGCGCGGGTCCAGGATAGCCAGCACCTTGCGGGCATCGTCCAGACGGCCCTGCTTGGCGCGGATCACGGCCTGGCGCAGGCGGGCCGGGAACGCGGCAGCCGGGTCCTGAATGCCTTGCAACAGCTCGTAGGCGTCGTCGTAGCGCTTCTGTTCTTCGGCCACCTGCACACGCAGCAGCAAGGCGGCGTTGCCTTCAGGCGGCGTCGGCACGGGCTGGCCAGCGGCGGCGCGCTGGTCTTCGATTGCCGAATACTGCTTCAGGTACTTTTCGGCATCGTCGAGCTGGCCCGTCTGGTAGGCCAGCGCGCCCTGCATGTACAGCACTTCGAAGTCTTCGGGATTGGCGCGCGACATGGAATCGAGTTCGGCGCGGGCACCGTCCACGTCCTGCACCTGGGCCAGCGCGCGCACCAGCAGCACACGCAGTTCGCGAGCCTTGGGGTGCGATGCAATGAAGGCGCGGGTGGCGGCAATGACCTTGTCGGGCTCGCTTTCAATACCGGTCTGCAGCACCAGGGCTGCGGCGGCTTCGGAATCCGGCTGGGCCGCCTGCGCGGCGCGGGCTTCGCGCAAAGCGCGCGGCGCGTCGTTCGCGGCAGCGGCGGCGCGGGCCAGGGCCATGCGGGCTTCCGGCAGTTCGCGAACGTCGGTCAGGGCTTCATCAAGAATGTCGAGCGCGCGGCGGCGGTCTTCCAGCCGGCCCAGTACCCGGCGGGCTTCGACGATGGCAGCAGGCTTTTCGGCCGCACTGGCCGTGGCGATGCGCGACCGCAAGGCGGCGCCCAGGCCTTCGATACGGCCGGCGGCGGCAGCCAGCGACAGCGAGGTCTGGCGGGCTTCGACATCGGCCGGATCCAGTTCGACCCAGACCTGCGCGGCGTCAAGCGCGCGCACCAGGTCGCCGGAAGTCAGCGCGAACTCCACCGCGCGGCGCGCCAGTCGGGGATCCCGGGTGAAACGGGCCAGTTCCAGCGACGTGCCCGTCGCGGCCGACAGCGCGCCCCGCTGGGCGGCGACTTCGGAAGCCAGGACCTGGAACAGGATTTCGCCAGTCAGTTCAACTTGCGGCAGCGCCTTAGGCGCACCGGTGCGCGGCCCCTGGGGCGACACGCTCAATCCGGGCACCAGGAAGCCGTCGGACGGTTCTTCACCCCCCGACTGTGCAAAGGCCATCGTGCTTGCCAACAGGCCCAGCCCGAGTGCCGCCAACTTCCTGCGATACGTGTTTGACAACATGGCACAATTCCTCGGCGCATCAGAGGCGCCAGCCCGACAGTGGGGATGTTAGCACTGGGTTCCTGACGATCAGGCCCCACTTGGTTTCCAGCCGCGGACACATTTCGGTCCGGTAACGGGTCCCGCCGCGGCAGGTGCAATAACGCGGGTCGACAACTTGCGGACGGGTTCAGCATAGCGGGTCCACGGCAGGTTCTATCGGACCGCGGCCGCGTCCGGCGGTTCAATGGCAGCCCAGGTTCGCCTGACCTGTCGCGGTTCCCGATCGACGGGCCTGCAGCGTCGCCCGGCGTTGCCTTCGCCTCAATCCCACAGTAATTCCGGAAACAACTCCAGCAACAACTATGCCAGAACTCCCCGAAGTCGAGGTCACACGACGCGGTATCTCTCCGACCGTCGATGGCCAGGTGCTGCGTCGCCTGGTGGTTCGCGAATCCCGGTTTCGCTGGCCGATTCCCGATGACCTGTCCCGGCAGGTCGACGGCCGCAGCGTGTCGGCGGTGGCCCGGCGCGGCAAATATCTGCTGCTGCCCTTCGAGACCGGCACGATGATCGTCCACCTGGGCATGTCCGGATCGCTGCGCCATGTGCATCCGGACGAAGCCCCGCGCAAACACGATCATGTCGACTGGGTGTTCGACCGCGGGGTGCTGCGGCTGCACGATCCCCGGCGTTTTGGTGCGGTGCTATGGCATCCGGCGTCCAGCGGCGATGTGTTGACTCACCCTTTGCTGGGCCACCTGGGAATCGAACCCTTTGACCCGAGGTTTGATGGCGGATGGCTGCATCGGCTGACGCGCAACCGCAAGCAGGCGGTGAAACAAGTGCTGCTGGGCGGGGATATCGTGGTCGGGGTCGGTAATATTTACGCGTCCGAAAGCCTGTTTCGGGCGGGCATTCACCCCCGGACCATCGCATCCAAGATCGGGCCCAGGCGTTATGACAAGCTGGCCGAGGCAGTCAAGGCCACCCTGGGCAGCGCCATTGAAGCCGGCGGCAGTTCGCTGCGGGATTATGTCGGCGCGGGGGGCGAGTCCGGCTACTTCCAGATCGGGGCCTACGTCTATGACCGGGCCGGGCTGCCCTGCCGGGTATGCGCAACGCCCATCCGCAAGATCGTGCAGGGTCAGCGGGCGACCTACTATTGCCCGCGCTGCCAGAAGCCATGACGGCCCGAACGCCGGACCACTGCGGCGTGACGCCTTGCGACGGGCCGCGCCGTGTCTGCCTGGTTCCCGCGGCGTCCCGACCAAGGCGTCTTGCACGATTCTTCTCTTCACCGCTTTCTATCCCCATCCCATGAGCACGTTTTCCGAGCACGTCGTCACGTGGCAGCGCCAGCATGGCCGCCACGCCCTTCCCTGGCAGAACACGCAGGATCCCTATCGCATCTGGCTGTCGGAAATCATGCTGCAGCAGACGCAGGTGGCGACAGTGATCCCTTACTACGAACGTTTCCTGGACACCTTTCCGACCGTGGCCGACCTGGCGCGCGCGCCGGCCGAAGACGTCATGCAGCTGTGGGCGGGGCTGGGCTACTACACCCGTGCGCGGAACCTGCATGCCTGTGCTCAGCAAGTGCTGGCCAACTGGGGCGGGCAATTTCCGCCCACGGCGGCGGATATCGAGACGCTGCCGGGCATTGGCCGATCCACTGCGGCAGCCATTGCGGCGTTTGCGTATGGCGAGCGCAGCCCGATCCTGGATGGAAACGTGAAACGGGTCTTCGCGCGGCACTTCGGGATCGAGGGCGACCCGTCGAAGCGGCCCGTGGAACTGATCATGTGGGGACTGGCGGGCGAAAACCTGCCGGTCGTGAGCAGCACGACGGCGGACGACATGCGGTCGTACACGCAAGGGCTGATGGATCTGGGCGCGACGGTCTGTACGCGAGGGGCCCCAGACTGCGGGCGGTGCCCGGTTCGGGGAACGTGCGTGGCGCTGCGGGAAGCGCGTCAGCACGATTTGCCGACGCCCAAGGTGCGCAAAAAGTCGCCGGAACGGGACACCGGAATGCTGGTGCTGGAGCGTGACGGGTGTGTGCTGTTGAAGATGCGGCCATCACCCGGGATCTGGGGTGGGCTGTGGAGTCTGCCGGAGTTTGCGCTGGCGTCGGGCGCCGAGGCGGCTTGGCGGGAGCTGGGAGTGAAGGCGCAGGAAGCGTTTGAATTGCCGGTGTTTTCGCACACGTTCACGCATTTCAAGCTGCATGTGACGCCCTGGCATGTTCGGGTGGACGAGGCGGCTGCCGCCGATGGCGCCGCGCCTGGTACGGGACTGGACAAGGCCGAATGGTGGTGGATGCCCGTGGCGCGGGCGGGGGATGCGGCGTTGCCCGCGCCGGTCAAGAAATTGCTGGCGGGGCTGTTCGTGGACGGCGGGCTGTTTTAAGGCGGCTGTTTTGAGGCGAGTTGCTTCGAGGCGGTTTGCTTCGAGGCCGGTTGCTTCGAGGCGGGAAGTCTTGAAGGGGCCGGATTTTGGGGCGGGCTTATTCCACATTCAGCCTGCCAGGCGGATCCCCTACGACTACGCAGGAATCGGCTCGTTAGCCTCGGTGGCGCGTGGCCGGGCCGCGTTGCCTGGCTGAAGCGAAGCCGCCGCAATTTCGGATTGCGCCAAGGCGACGAACCTCGCTGCCAGGTCGGTCGGGTTGTCGTTGTGGTGCGCCAGGAAAAGCGGACAGTTGGTCGTGCGCGCAGCAAGCCGGGCGTAGTGGATGCCGGTGGTCTGCAGGCTGGCGTACACATCGGGCAGCAGCGAAATGCCCACGCCAGCAGCCACCAGCCCGACGATGGTGACCGCTTCGCGGGCCTCCTGCCCCAGGTGCGGGACGGTGCCGGCGTCGTTGAACAGCTGGGTGATCTGCTCGTGCAGGCCGCAGCTGATGTCTCGGGGGAACAGGATCAGCGGTTCGTCGGCCAGTTCCTTGATCGCCAGCGGGCGGTTCAGGGCGGCCAGGGGGTGGTCCGTGGGCATGACGACCCGCAATTCGTTATTCCACAGCTGGACAAAGCGCAGGTGCGCGGGCGGCTGGAACTGCGGCGCGGGGCGCATCAGGCCAATGTCGATGCTCCGGTCTTCCAGCGCCCGCAGCTGCGGGCCGGTCGGCATGTGGACGATTTCCAGACGGGCAAGCGGGTACTGCCGGCGGAATCGTTTGATCAGCTGGGCAAAGCCCGGGATCAGCGGAACCGAATTGGTAAACGCAATCCGCAGCAATCCCGTCTCGCCCTGCCCCGCCAGCTTGGTCAGGCGCACGGCGCTTTCCATCTGGCTTAGCGTCAGCCGCGCCTGCTCCAGGAAGACAACGCCCGCTTCGGTCAAGGTAATGGTGCGGTGCGTGCGGTCGAACAGGCGAGTGCCCAGGGCATCTTCCAGCGCCCGAATGTGCATGCTCAGTGGCGGCTGGCTGATGTTCAGATTGCGCGCGGCCACCGTAAAACTCATGGCCTCGGCCACGGCCACGAAGTAACGCAGTTGACGTAAATCCATCGTGCTGTCCCGGAAAGCCTTGCAGTGCAGCATAACCCATTCAAATTTCGATATGGGTCGGCGCGAAAACATATATTTGACCGCTAGTCGCACCGTCTTGCAACATGGCGTACGTATGAGTCCCACCGCGAATCTTTACTGGAACCCGCAATGATCATCGATTGCCACGGTCACTACACCACCGCCCCCAAAGCGCTTGAAGACTGGCGCAACCAGCAGGTCGCCGCCTTCAACAACAAGACGACGCCGCCGAACCCCGCCGACCTGAAGATCAGCGACGACGAACTGCGCGAATCGATCGAAACCAACCAGCTGCGGATCATGAAAGAGCGCGGCCACGACGTGACGATCTTCAGCCCGCGCGCGTCCTTCATGGCGCACCACATCGGCGACTTCCAGGTGTCCGCCACCTGGGCCGCGATCTGCAATGAAATCTGCTTTCGCGTGGCCGAACTGTTCCCCGAACACTTCGTGCCCGCCGCCATGCTGCCGCAAAGCCCCGGCGTGGACGTCGCCACCTGCATTCCGGAACTGACCCGTTGCATCGAAGAATTCCGCAACGTCGCCGTCAACCTGAACCCGGACCCTTCGGGCGGCCACTGGACCGGCAAGCCGCTGAGCGACCGCTCGTGGTACCCGCTGTACGAAAAGCTGGTCGAATATGACGTGCCCGCCATGGTCCACGTCAGCCAGAGCTGCAACGTGTGCTTCCACACCACCGGCGCCCACTACCTGAACGCCGACACCACCGCCTTCATGCAGTGCCTGGAATCCGACCTGTTCAAGGACTTTCCGTCGCTGCGCTTCATCATCCCCCATGGCGGCGGCGCCGTGCCCTACCACTGGGGTCGCTTCCGCGGCCTGGCCCAGGCCCTGAAAAAGCCCGAGCCGCGCGAACACCTGCTCAAGAACATCTTCTTTGACACCTGCGTCTACCACCAGCCGGGCATCGACCTGCTGACCGAAGTCATCCCGGCGGAAAACATCCTGTTCGCCAGCGAAATGATCGGCGCCGTCCGCGGCATCGACCCGGACACGGGCCACTACTTCGACGACACCCGCCGTTATGTCGACAACACCGACATCACGACCGACACCCGCCAGATGATCTTCGAAGGCAACGCCCGCCGCGTGTATCCGCGTCTGGATGCGCTGCTGAAATCGCAGGGCCGGTAAGCAGCAGGACCCGGTACGCCACTTCCTGTCCGGGTCTGCCATCGCGGCAGACCCGGCAACCGCCCAGCGCCCGCTGTGCGACTCCCCCTCCCTTGCAAAATTTGTGCTGGCCAGTCCCGCCATCGAGGACTCGACCTTGTTGCCCGACCCACATCGGCAAAGAATGGGTCATCGCTTGCTGCCCCGCTGTCCTGATACCCCTTCTCGGCCAAGCGACTTCGAGGAGCCATCATGCAACAAGGATCCATCATCGGCGGGTTTCT
Organism: Pigmentiphaga litoralis; assembly: GCF_013408655.1. Lineage (NCBI taxonomy): Bacteria > Pseudomonadati > Pseudomonadota > Betaproteobacteria > Burkholderiales > Alcaligenaceae > Pigmentiphaga > Pigmentiphaga litoralis. The sequence goes on along the minus strand of NZ_JACCBP010000001.1, from coordinate 4,369,813 downwards.
TGCCCCGCATCCCCCGCACCTGGTCTATGGCGAAAATCCCCCGCAGAACGAACCCCGCTCGCAAGGAGGATGGGAGCCCCTGCGCTGGGCCTACGAGCGCGCACGTGCTTCGCTGGACGCGCTGAAACCTGACGTATTGCTGGTCCACTCGCCCCACTGGATGACGCAGGTCGGCCACCACTTTCTGGGTGTGCCACGACTGGCCGGCAAGTCCGTCGATCCCATTTTCCCCAACCTGTTCCGGTACGAGTTCGGCCTGGATGTCGATGTCGAATTGGCCGAAGCGTGCTGCGACGAAGCGCGGGCAGGCGGACTGGTGGCAAAGATGATGCGCAACCCGGACTTTCGCGTCGACTACGGGACCATCACGACCCTGCACATGATCCGGCCGCAGTGGGACATTCCCGTGGTGGGCATTTCGGCGAACAACTCGCCGTATTACCTGAACACCGAAGAAGGACTGCAGGAGATGGACATCCTGGGCAAGGCCACTCGCCGCGCGATTGAAAAGACAGGACGCAGGGCGGTGCTGCTTGCCTCGAACACCTTGTCGCATTGGCATTTCCACGAAGAGCCTGCGATCCCGGAAGACATGTCGAAGGAACATCCGGAAAACTTCGAGGGCTACAAGTGGGACATGCGTGTCATTGAAATGCTGCGCCAGGGCAAAGTGGATGACTACTTCAAGCTGCAGCCCCAATTTATCGAAGAAGCCTTTGCCGAAGTGAAGTCCGGCGCCCTGACCTGGATGTTTGCTGCGATGGGGTATCCGAACATTCCTGGCGAGCTGCATGGCTACGGGTCGGTCATTGGCACCGGCAACGCCGTCATGGAATGGAATCTGGTCAAAGCCGGCCTTGCCGCGCCTGTAGAAACGATCCCCGCCTGACCCCTTGCGGACACCCATCAAGAGAGAATGTCATGACGATAGTGAGTGCATTCCTGGTGCCCGGCACCCCCTTGCCCATGCTGCGCGAAAGCAATCCCCCGTGGCGTCCGCTGGCCGACGCCTACCGCCAGGCAGGTGCGGCGCTTGCCGCGAGCAAGCCGGATGTCGTGCTGGTGTATTCCACGCAGTGGATCGCCGTGCTCGATCAGCTCTGGCAGACGCGGCCCGCCATTTCAGGTTCCCACGTGGATGAGAACTGGCACGAGTACGGCAAGCTGCCGTTTGATATCCAGGTGGACACGGCGCTTGCGCAGGCGTGCATTGCGTCCACGGCCGCGTTTGGCGTGCGGTCCCGCGACGTCGACTACGACCACTTCCCGATCGATACGGGCTCCATCGTTGCCGCGCACTATCTGTTGAAGGATGCGAAGACACCGGTGGTCCTGACGTCCAACAACCTTTACCACGATGGGGACATGACGGCGCGGCTTGGCGCGGCCGCCGTGGCCTGCGCCGCAGAACAGGGCAAGCGGGTCGCTGTCGTGGGCGTAGGCGGACTGTCGGGTTCGGCATTCCGTGAAGACATCGATATCGCGACCGACCATCTGCTGACCGAAGCGGATGACACGGCCAACCGCCACATGCTGGGACTGCTTGAAGGCGGCGATCTTGCCGCGGTCAAGGCCCAGGCGCCTGCCTATGCCAAGGCGGCCAAGGTCGACATGGGGTTCAAGCATCTTCACTGGATTCTTGGCGCACTCGGCGACCGGTTCCAGGGTGCACGAACGCTCGGCTACGGCCCGTCGTATGGCAGCGGCGCCGCCGTCGTCGAATTTCGCATCTGACCGTTCCTTGACGGCTTCGGGCCTGCTTTCTGCGGAAAGACAGGCCCGGCCCCCGCACGCCTGCATGCTGATTCACGACGCCGCGATCTTTTGCGGCTGCTGGAAATAAACCCCGCTTCAGTCCCTCAGGGTGGGACTATCCGTTGCTCTGCGTCTGGCATTCCTTCCATGATGTACACGACGTCCAACGCTCCGGGAATCCAGAGGAAGTGGCCATGACTGATCGAAGCGAACTCAATGCGCGGTACCCGTCGTTCGAACGCATCGTTGATATGTGGCTGGCGTTCGTCAAACCCGATGTGGTGCTGACCGCATCCGCCATTGCCCGGAAGTTCGGCACCTCGCGCAGTTCAACCTACCGCTATCTGCAGATTCTGCGCGACAGGGGCCTGATCGAAGACATCGATGGCAATGGCACCTACCGATTGGCGTCCGGCTTCGTGAATCTGGTGCGGACCTGCGAAGACCCGGCATCGTCGGCCGCGATTGCCGAGGTCTACATCAACCAGCTGGCGGCGGCGACCGGTGAAACCGCGTTGTTCACGACGCGAATGGGAGACCGCGTGTTCTGCTCGCTCTCGGTCGAAAGCCGGCAGGCGGTCAGGGTGTCGGCCGAACCCGTCAGCAACACACCTTTGTTTGCCGGGTCGTCCGCCAAGGTTCACCTTGCCTACATGACCGATGCGGAACGGGCACGCATGCTGCCTCGTCATCGCCTGCCCAACCAGACAGCGGTAGAACCCAAGACGCTGGAGCAATTGCTGCAACGCATCCGCGACCAGGGGTACGCCATCAGCGACGGCGAAATCGAAGCGGGGGTGCGCAGTGTGTCCGCGCCCGCGTTCTTCCCATCGGGCGCCCTGCTCGGCGCCGTCACCATCGCCGCCCCCGCCTACCGATTGCAGGACGCCGCACTCAAGCAGGCCGTCCTGCATGTGGTGGCCGCCGCCCGCCACATTACCGAAGTTGCCGCCGGCTCGCCGCTTCATCGCGCCAACGCCGCCTGATCCTGTTTCCTGCCTGAAGGAGCGCCATGTCGCGCCTACTGATCGAAAACGGCACGGTCTTGACCATCAATGACCGACACGACATCTTCGACTCGGGCTGTGTGCTCATCGAAGATGACCGCATTTTGTATGTCGGCCCGCGGTCGGGACTGCCCGAGCAGGTCGATGCCGATCGGATGGATGCCACCGGCAAAGCGGTCATGCCGGGGCTGGTCAATTGCCACACCCACCTGTGCATGATTTTCGGCAGGACCCTGGCGACTGATGTCGACCTGCTGACCTGGCTGGATCGGCAGATGCCGGTCATGGCTGCGATGGACGACGCAGCCATGCTGCATGCCCAGTTGCTGGGATGTGTCGAAAACCTGAAGAACGGCAACACCACGGTCGTGGAAAATCTTTTTGCGGCCCGGACCGACACGTTTTCCCCCGAGACGCTTGCGTTTGAAGCGATGCGCCAGGCAGGCCTGCGCGGCATGGTGGCGCGCGCGTTCGAGGCGCGCCATTTCGACCCTGCCTTTGCGGAAACGCCAGCGGAGCAGACGCGCCGGGTCACCGCGCTGGCGCGGGACTGGCACGGCGCCGACAACGGCCGGCTGCGTCTGGCGATCGGCCCCCTGCTGCCATGGGCGGTGGACGAATCCATGCTGCGTCATACGCGTGCCCTGGCCAATGACCTGGGCCTGCCGCTGCACATGCACGTTGCGGAATCACAGGAATTCAACCGCGTCATCGCCCGTCATTACGGCCGCCCTGTCCGCAATGTCGAACTGCTGCACGAAACAGGATGCCTGGGACCGGATGTCCAGGCGGTGGGCGTGTCCGACCTGTCGGCGCATGAAATCGAACTGCTCGTGGACTCCGGCACGTCGGTCGTGCTCGACCCGCAGACCCGCCTGTTCTGGGGCACCGGCTTTCCTTCGCTGAAACCCTTCCTGGATGCCGGTGTGACCTGTGGCCTGGCGACGAACGGACCGGCCGCCAATTGCGGGCAGGACCTGTTCGAGAGCATGAAATATGCATGCGCCACGGCCAAGACCGCGGTGGGGGACCCGTCCGTGCTGCCCGCGCGGCGGGCCCTGCGCATGGCAACGATCGAAGGCGCGCGGGCGCTGGGCATCAGCCATCAGACCGGGTCGCTGGAAGTGGGCAAGCGCGCCGACGTGATCACCCTGGATCTGCGCCAGCCGCACCTGACGCCGGCGTCCAATCTGGATGCCTGCCTGGTCTTCAGCGCGCGGGGCGCCGATGTGCGCGACGTGATTGTCGACGGCAGCGTCCGGATGCGGGACCGGCGCCTGACCTTCATCGATGAAACTGCCCTGCTTACCCGCTGCAATGACCTGGCGAACGCGTGCCTGGAACGTGTCGCCCATCGCCAATCCGATTCCCGTCCTTCCGTTTCCCGAGAGATCTCATGAAGATACGACTTGCTTCGGTCCTGGTCGCCATTGCGTTATGGGCAGCCATTTCCGCGCTGATGACACCGGAAGTCCTGCCGGGTCCGCTGCTGACCACGCAGACCCTGATCGCCGACATTGCGGCAGGCAATGTCATGACCCACCTGGGCATGACGCTCTGGCGGGTGATCGGCGGTCTGGTGCTCGCCATGCTGATCGGCGTGCCGCTTGGCGTCTTCATGGGTCTGTACTACCGGGTCGAACGGGCATTGGACCTGTGGGTCATGATCGGGCTGACGATACCCAGCCTGTGCTACGCGCTGATCTGCTTCATCTGGCTGGGCCTGAACGAAGTCGCCACCATCGTCGCGATCGGCATTACCGGTGCGCCCTCCATCGCCATCAATCTGTGGGAAGGCGTCAAGAGCATCGACACGAAGCTGGTGAACATGGCGCGCGTCTTCGAAGCCAATCGTGTACTCATCTTTCGCCGCGTCATCCTGCCGCAAGTGCTGCCTTACGTGATGGCGTCGGTGCGGTTCGGCCTGGGCGTCATCTGGAAGATTGCCGTGCTGATCGAACTGATCGGCCGCCCCAATGGCGTCGGCTTCCAGTTGTTCTACTGGTATCAGCTGGCGGACATGACCCAGGTGCTTGCGTGGACGCTGCTGTTCACCATCGTGATGCTGATCATCGAACTTGCCATTCTCAAACCGATAGAGGGCCGTCTCTTTGCCTGGCGCCCAAGGGTGAACCTATGACCGATACCGTGGCTTTTTCCGTTCGCAATCTCGTCAAGGAATTTCCTGGCCGCAACGGCGCGCCCCCACTGCGTGTCATCAAGGGCCTGGACCTGACCGTCCGCCAAAGCGAGTTCATCTGCATCCTGGGACCCTCGGGCTGCGGCAAGTCGACCTTCCTGAACATCCTGTCGGGCCTGGACCGGCAGTACGGCGGCGAAATCGACGTGGGAGGCAAGACGTTCCGGGGCGGCAAACCGCCCATGCGCATCGGCTATCTGTTCCAGGAACCCAGGCTGCTGCCCTGGCTGACCGCGGAACAGAACGTCGATTTTGCGATGACCAGCTGCAATGTGGCCCCCGCCCGGCGCAAGGAACTGAAAGACCGGTATTTCGTGCTGGCCGGACTGACGGCGTTTCGCGGCCACTATCCGCATCAGATGTCGGGCGGCATGTGCCAGCGGCTCGCGCTGGTGCGCGCGCTGTGCGTCGAGCCGGACATTCTGTTGATGGACGAACCGTTCAGCGGGCTGGACGAGCTGACCGCGCGACGCATGCGGGTCGACCTGCTCGATATCTGGCAGAAGACACGCAAGACCATCATCTTCGTCACCCACAACTCGTACGAAGCCTGCTACCTGTCGGACCGCATCCTGATGATGTCGCAAGGCGAAGTGCAGGAAGAAATCCCTGTCCCGATCCCGCGTCCGCGCGATTACGACGACCCTGCCATTTTTGACATCAATCGTGGCGTCGTGACGCTGTTCCTGAAAGTGGCGGAAGCCGCCGCGCCCCAGCACTGACCGTTATTTGCCGTACTCGCACTAGTCCACCTCCCAACATCAAGGAACTGAGATGACGCATTCGCTCGTTCGTTTTCTGTGCAAAGTCGGCGCCGTCGTGGCGACCGGAATGCTGACGCTGACAGCGCAAGCTGCCGAGCCCGTGACGATACGGCTGGGCGACCTCGCGCAGTCGGTGAACGGCATTGCGTCCGGCGTGATGGTCAAACAGGGCATCGACAAGAAATACGGCCTGAAGGTCGAGTATTCGGTGTATCCGACCCTTGACGGGCTGTTCACCGCCATTCGTGGCAAGCAGGTGGACGTAGGATTCGGCGGCTGGACGGCGTTTGCCCAGTTCCGCTCCAAGGGCATGCCGGTCACCATGATCTATCCGGTGGGCCGCGGCGCGTCGCTCGACGTCCTGGTGAAGGCCGACTCTCCGGTCCGGTCGCTGGACGATCTGAAAGGAAAACGCATCGGCTCGTACGCAGGTGCGGCGGGCACCGCGACCGTGTTGCTGCGGGTGCTGACCAGCCAGTATTACGGCTACGACCCGGCCGCCAACGGCACCTTGCAGTACGCAGGCCCGGGCCTGCTGCCTTCCCTTCTGGACAAAGGCGAGATCGACGCGGCGCTGTTGTTCGATCCGCTGGCAGCCAAGGCAGTGGCATCGGGCAAGTTCCGGTCCGTGGCCAAGCTGGCCGACGTCTACAAGGAAAAGACAGGCGAAAACTTTCTTTGGACCGGCTACGCGACCAACGACGATTTCATGGCGGCCAACCCGGAAGCCCTGACCAATTTCACGAAAGCGTGGATCGAGGCCGTCCAGTACGTCAAGAGTCACCCGGAAGTGTTCGTCGAGGTCGGCAAGCAATTCGGATTCGAGCCGAGCACGGTGGGCATCCTGCGTGACCGCGTCAACGACGATTACGTGCTGACCTGGGATCAGCAATACATCGACTACCTGGGCAACTTCGCCAAACGCGCCAACCAGGTGATGGGGAAAGGCTTCCTCGACGATGTCCCTCAGAAAGCGTTTTCCACACGCTTTGCGCCCAAGTAACCGAACAGGATTTCCCATGGCTTTCAATGATCTGCCGCCCCAACCTCCGGTGTACCCGCCGGAGGCGGAGGACTACGCACGCAAGGCGCTGGCCCTTTCCTTGAAGGTGGCGCAAACCACGCGCTGCACGCTGGACATTCCCTATGGCGCGGACTACTGGCAAAAGGTGGACGTCTATGTTCCCGACGACGCACCCGCGGATCTGCCCGTGCTGGTGTTCGCGCACGGCGGCGCGTGGACGCATGGCTACAAGGAATGGATGGGCCTGATGGCCCCGCCCATTCTTGCAGCCCCCGCCATCCTTGTGTCGGTGTCGTATCGCCTGGCTCCGTCCTCGCGCTTTCCGGTGCCGCTGGAAGACTGCCTGACGGCGCTGCAGTGGGTCCATGGCAACATTGCGCGTTTCGGCGGCGACCCGAATGCCATCTACGTCGGGGGGCACTCGGCCGGAGGGCACCTGTATGCGCTCCTTGCGCTGAGCCCGGAACGGATCCAACACGCCGGACTTCCGGCCGATGTGATCAAAGGCTGCTTCCCGGTCAGCTCGCAGCTCAATCTGGTGTTCAGCAACCCGCCGCCAGGGAGCGGCGAAGCCCGGATCTACGAGATGTTCCTGGCGGATGCCATGGACGCTGAAGCCGCAAGCCCGCTGCATCAAGTGAAGGGAAACGGCGTCCCGTTTTTTGTCAGCTACGGCGGCAACGACTTTCCGCGCATCATTGCCAGCAACCTGCTGTTCATCGATGCGCTGCGGCAGCAGCCTGCGCCCTTGCGTACTGCGGTCTATGCGGACCATACGCACTTCGACACGGCGCTTGCCATGGCCGATGCGGAACATCCATGGGTCAAAACCGTGGTCCAGTGGATGCAGACGGGTCACCCCCCTAAGGGGGATTGATCTGCGGATCCGTGTTTTCGGGAAAAAAAAGCCCCCGACTGCATCGGGGGCTTTTTTCATTCAAACGGGGCGCAGACGCTAGGTCTGCACCAGCGTTCGATGCCGGTTGATTCCCATCAGGATCCCCGCCGCACAGCCCAGGGTCAGCAGTGCGGTGCCGCCGTAGCTCATGAACGGCAGGGGGACGCCCACCACGGGCAGGATGCCGCTCACCATCCCCATGTTCACGAACGCATAGACGAAAAACACCATGGTCAGCGCCCCGCCCAATAATCGGGAAAAGAGCGTGGGCGCGTTGGCGGCGATGGTCAGCCCGCGGATCAGCAGCAGCAGGTACAGGAACAGCAGCACCACGTTGCCGACCAGGCCGAATTCTTCCGCGTAGACGGCAAAGATGAAGTCGGTGGTCCGCTCGGGAATGAAGTCCAGGTGCGTTTGGGTGCCCTGCATCCATCCCTTGCCCAGCGTGCCGCCGGACCCAACGGCGATGGTGGACTGGATGGTGTGGAAGCCCTTGCCCAACGGGTCGGACCCCGGGTTCAGCAACGTGCAGACGCGGTGTTTCTGGTAGTCGTGCAGGATCACCCAGTCCAGGTCGCCTTCACATAAGTCATGTTCGAAGGTGACCAGCGATCCCAATGCCAGGGTGACGACGACGGTGACCGGGATCAGCAGCTTGAATGACAGGCCGGCAAAGAACAGCACGAAAAAGCCGGCGCCGAAGACCAGCAGGGCCGTCCCCAGATCGGGTTGCAGCACGATCAGCGCGAAGGGCACGCCCATCAGCAGGCCGGCCACGACAAAGTCGCGCACGCGCAGCCACCCCTGGTGGCGGTGGAAGTACCAGGCCAGCATGAGCGGCACGGCGATCTTCATCATTTCGGACGGCTGGATGCGGGTGACGCCCAGTTCCAGCCAGCGGGTGGCGCCTTTGCTGGTGATGCCGGCGACTTCGACCGCGACCAGCAGCAGCACGCCCAGCACGTAGACCGGGACGGCCAGGCGCATCAGCGCGTGGGGAGAAAACTGCGCCAGCAGCCACATGGCGGCCAGGGCCACGCCGTAGTTGCGCAGCTGGTCGGCAAAGCGGCCGTCGAAACCGCCGCCGGCGGAATACATGGACATCAGGCCGATGGATGCCAGCGCCATGAGCACCAACAGCATGGGGACGTCGAAAACCAGGATCGCGCGGGCGATGGTTTCGCGCCACGAACGGCGATTGCCAAATGGCGAACGTTCAATCAACCTCGACTCCCCGGTTGGGTGGCGTGGCCGGCGCGGGCTCGCCCGGCTTTTTGCCGAGCAGCCAGTAATCGAAGATCTGGCGGCCCAGCGGCGCGGCAATCGACGCGCCCCAGCCGGCGTTTTCGACGATCAGCGCGACGGCGATGGTGGGCTGTTCCAGGGGCGCAAAGGCCATGAAGAGTGCGTGGTCGCGCAGGCGTTCGTCGATGCGGCTGGCGTTGTAGCGCTCGCCGGCTTTCAGGCTGTAGACCTGGGCGGTGCCGGTCTTGCCTGCCGCCTGGTAGGGCGCGCCGGCAAACGACTTGGCGGCGGTGCCGACCGTGGTCACCGCGGCCATGCCTTCCTTGACCACCTTGATGTTGGCGGGCTTGAGCGGGATGCGATAGCTTTCCTTGCTCACGGTCAGGGTTTGTTCGCCGGTGCCGCTGTCTTGCAGCGCCTTGACCAGGTGGGGCTTCATGTAGATGCCGTTGTTGGCAAGCACCGACGTGGCCTGCGCCAGTTGCAGCAACGTGAAGGCGTTGTAGCCCTGCCCCACGCCGACCGACAGCGTTTCACCGGCGTACCAGCGCTGCTGTTCGGGCCGCTTGTAGGCCTTGCGTTTCCAGGCGGTGGACGGCAGCACGCCGGTGCGCTCGCCCCCCAGGTCGATGCCCGTGATCTGCCCGAAACCGAAGGGCTTCATGAAGTCGTGGATGGTGTCCACGCCCATTTCGCTGGCCAGCGAGTAGAAGTAGGTGTCCGACGAGACGGCCAGCGCGCGTTTCATGTCGATGTGGCCGTAGTGCGCTTCGCCGGCGTTGCGGAAGCGCCGTCCGCCGAATTCGAAGTAACCCGGGTCGTACATCGTGGCGTAAGCCGAACGCGTCCCGGTTTCCAGTCCGGCCAGCGCCATGAACGGCTTGTAGGTCGACCCGATCGGGTAGGTGCCGTACAGGGGGCGGTTCAGCAGCGGCCGGTCGGGCGATTCGTTCAGCGCCTTCCAGCTTTCCACGTCGATGCCGTCCACGAACAGGTTGGGGTCGAACGACGGGCGCGACACAAAGGCCAGGATGTCCCCGGTCTTGGGTTCGATGGCGACCAGGGCGCCCCGGCGATTGCCAAAGGCTTTTTCGGCCACTTTCTGCAGTTCGATGTCGATGGACAGGATCAGGTTCTTGCCCGACACGGGGGGCGTGCGCGACAGGGTGCGCACCGCGCGGCCGCCTGCGGTCACCTCGACCTCTTCGACGCCCGTCTTGCCGTGCAGGGTGTCTTCGTACGACTTTTCGATGCCTTCCTTGCCGATGTGATCGGTGCCCCGATAGTTCGAGCTGACGCCCTGCTCTTCCAGCCGCAGCTGGTCGCGCTGGGCGATGCGGCCGATATAGCCGACCACATTCGCCGCGGAATCGCCTTCTGGGTACTGGCGCAGCAAACGCGCCTTGACCTCGACCCCCGGAAAACGGAAGGCCTGGGCCGAAAAGCGGGCGACTTCTTCGTCGGTCAGCCGGCTGCGCAGGGGCAGGCTTTCAAAGCGGCGGGATTCGCCCACCAGTTGCTTGAAGCGGCGGCGGTCGCGCGGTTCGATGGCGATCACCTTGGCCAGCGCGTCGATGGTTTCGTCCAGCTTGCCGGCCTTGGATGGGGTGATTTCCAGGGTGTAGGCGGAATAATTGCGCGCCAGCAGCACCCCGTTGCGGTCGACGATGATGCCGCGATGGGGCGTGACCGGCACGATCGAAATGCGGTTCTGTTCGGCGCGCGCGGCATAGTCGTCGTGCTTGTCGACCTGCAGATACCAGAAGCGCCAGGTCAACAGGCCAAAGCAGATCAGCACGAAGCCCACCGCGACCAGCAGGCGCAGCCGGAAGCGGTGAAGATCCCGTTCGGTGTTCTTGAGTTCAGTCATGCACGGTGCCGCCGACCATCAGATCGGACGGGTGTCGTCAGGGTCGACCGGGCGGCGCTGGGGCGCCTGCAGGATCCAGCCCGCGATCGGCCACAACAAGGCGGCGACCACACAATTCAGGGCCCACCACCAGCCGGGCCAGGTGCCATCCAGCCAGCCGCGCAGCAGCAGCACGATGAATTCGGAAAAGAAGAACAGCGGCAGCACGTGCAGCGCCTGCGACCAGGGCGAAAACCAGGCCAGGCGGCGGTGCAGCAGGATCGCAAAGAACGACAGCAGGGTGTAGGACAGCGCATGTTCCCCCAGCCGGGCGGCGCCATGCACGTCCATCAGCAGGCCGAAGCAGAAAGCGGCCAGCATGCCGACGCGCCGCGGTTCGTGCACGCTCCAGAACACCAGGCAGATCGCCAGCACGTCGGGCACCCCACCCACTTGGCCCCACGGCAGCAGATTGATCAACCATGCGACAAACAGGGTTATCCAGATGAAGCTTGGCTGGACCGGCAGCAGCAGGTGTTCAGTGCGTGTGCGGGGACGCGGAAGCGTAGAAGGCGCTTTCATTGCAAGCCAATCAGGAAGGGGGTGCTGCCGGTTCGTCTTTATTCGGCGCCGCGAGTTCCGGAGCGAGGGACTGCAACACCAGAAAATGCCGGTATCGATCAAGACCCGCCACCGGTTTGCACACGACACGGGCAAAACCGAAGCTGGCGTCGCGCTCGACGGTTTCCACCTTGGCAACAGGAAGGCCTTCGGGATACACCCCGTCAAGGCCACTGGTGACCAGTGTATCCCCAACCTGGATGTCGGCATCGGCGGCCATGAAGCGCAGGCCCAGCCGGCCCCCTGCTTCGCCCCCGCTGGTGACCCCACGCAGGCCGTTGCGCAGCACCTGCACCGGGATCGACTGGACCCGGTCGGTCAATAGCGCCACTTCGGAACTGACCGGGGTGGTGCGGATCACCTGGCCCACCACGCCGCCGTCGTCGATGACCGGCATGCCGGCCTGGACCCCGGCACGGGTGCCCTTGTCGACGATCAGCCGCCGATTGAAGGGGTCGCGCGCTTCGAACAGCACCTGCACCAGCACGGCCGGCACCTGTGCCCGCTCGCTGGCGCCCAGCAGTCGCCGCAGCTGGGCGTTTTCTGCCGCCAGCTGCGCGGCCTGGGTCGTGACCTGGGCCATTTCGATGCGCTGGCGCTGCAGCAGTTCGGCTTCCTGCTGGCCGGTGCTGCTGATTTCAAAGAATTCGGCAATGTGGCGGATGCCGTCCCGCGGCAGCATCATGGCCCGCTGGAAGGGGTAGACGGCCACACTGACGACTTCGCGCATGGCGTCGAGCGCGCGCATGCGGCTGTCGACCACCAGCAGCACAATCGAAATGAACGCAAAGAAGGCGAGCCGCACCCAGGCGGGCGGACCTTGCTTGAAGAAGGCGGGGGGACTGTATTGCATGGAGATCGAGGGTACCGCGTCCTGCAATAGAGGGCTTGGCACCCTGGGGATTCAGGAAATCCCGCCCTGTCTGGACCAGAAGGACGGGACCCGAGGCCCGGCGGCAGACTGCTTGTGCGTACTGCTTATTCGTACGTGAAGATCGCGCCGAGCTTGTCCATTCTTTCGAGCGCCTGACCGCAGCCACGGACCACGCAGGTCAGCGGGTCTTCGGCGACGATCACGGGCAGGCCGGTTTCTTCCTGCAGCAGGCGGTCGAGGTCGCGCAGCAATGCGCCACCGCCCGTCAGCATAATGCCTTTCTCGGTAATGTCGGCGCCCAGTTCCGGCGGCGTCTGTTCCAGGGCGATCTTGACGGCGGACACGATCTGGTTGAGCGGGTCGGTCAAGGCTTCAAGGATTTCGTTGGACGAGACCGTGAAGCTGCGCGGAATGCCTTCGGACAGATTGCGGCCCTTGACTTCCATTTCCTTGACTTCGGACCCCGGGAAGGCCGAACCGATGGCCTTCTTGATCAATTCGGCGGTAGGTTCACCGATCAGCATGCCGTAGTTGCGGCGGATGTAGTTGACGATGGCTTCGTCGAACTTGTCGCCACCGACCCGGACCGAGCCCTTGTACACCATGCCGCCCAGCGAAATCACGGCCACTTCGGTCGTGCCCCCGCCGATGTCGACCACCATCGAACCGCTGGCGTCGGAGACCGACAGGCCGGCGCCAATGGCCGCGGCCATCGGTTCTTCGATCAGGTACACGTTGCTGGCCCCGGCGCCCAGCGCGGATTCGCGAATGGCGCGGCGTTCCACCTGGGTCGAGCCGCAAGGCACGCAGATGATGATGCGCGGACTGGGCGCGAACAGGCCCTTGGGATGCACCATGCGGATGAACTGCTTCAGCATCTGCTCGGTCACGGTGAAGTCGGCGATGACGCCGTCTTTCATCGGACGGATGGCTTCGATGTTGCCTGGCACGCGGCCAAGCATCTGCTTGGCTTCTTTGCCGACCGCCTGAATGGTCTTTTTGCCATTCGGGCCGCCTTCTTGACGAATCGCGACGACCGACGGCTCGTTGAGGACGATGCCCTTGCTGCGGACATAGATCAACGTGTTGGCCGTGCCAAGGTCGATCGCCAGATCGTTGGAGAAGTAACTGCGAAGGAAACCGAACATGGGAATCTTTTTGAAGAGCGGTGCGCGGGGGGCGTTCCGGTAAACACGAAATGATAACTTATAATCGACAGCAAATACCCCGGTAACTGCATCAAAGTCTTGCATAAGCGGTCTAATTTGCGGACTACCCCGTGCATCCGGGACGATTCACCCAGCATGACGACAGTCGCTTTCCGGACCGCCGTCTGCCATCGTCCTACCCCCTATTGCCATGGCGCTTATCGAAAACGACGTGACGCGCATTGCGCGGCTGGCCCGACTGGATCTGGCGGCTGACCAGCGTCCCCAAGTCCTGAATGACCTCAACGGCATCTTCGGCCTGATCGAGCAACTCCAGTCGGTCGACACGAAGGGCGTCGAGCCCCTCACCCACCCCATCTCGGCGATCGAAGACGTCGTGCTGCGCCTGCGCGCCGACGCGGTCACCGAGACGTCCGGTGTCGACGCTCGCAGCAGCCTGATCGCCAACGCCCCCGCCATCGACGACGGCCTGTTCCTGGTGCCCAAGGTGATCGAGTAAGCCATGTCCCTTCCCTTGCATACCGAATTCGACGGCATCGCCGCGCTGCGTATCGCGCTGGCCGAGCGCCGTATTTCCGCGGTCGACCTGGCGCAAAGCGCCCTGGCCGCGATCGACGCGCGCCGCGACCTGAATGCCTTCCTGGATGTCGACGCCGACCTGACGCTGGCGCAGGCCCGCGCGGCCGACGCGGCGCTGGCGGCAGGCCAGACCGCGGGTTCCCTGGCCGGCATCCCGATTGCCCACAAAGACGTGTTCGTGACGCGCGGCTGGAAAACGACGGCCGCCAGCAAGATGCTGGAAGGCTATGTCAGCCCGTTCGACGCCACCGTGGTGGAACGCCTGAACGCGGCCGGCGCGGTCACGCTGGGCAAGCTCAACTGCGATGAATTCGCGATGGGCTCGTCCAACGAAAATTCGGCCTATGGCCCCGTGCTGAACCCCTGGGACACCCGTGCGGTGCCAGGCGGATCGTCGGGTGGGTCGGCCGCTGCGGTGGCTGCCGGACTGGTGGTGGGCGCCACCGCCACCGATACGGGCGGCTCGATCCGCCAGCCGGCGGCGTTCTGCGGCGTGTCGGGCATCAAGCCCACCTATGGCACCGTGTCGCGCTACGGCATGATCGCCTACGGGTCCAGCCTGGACCAGGCCGGCCCGATCGCCCGCCACGCGCGCGACCTGGTGGAATTGCTGGACCCGATCATGGGCTTCGATCCCCGCGATTCGACCAGCCTGGAGCACTGCGGCGACAAGCCCAATGCGTCGGGCCGTCTGCGTGACGAGTTCGACGCCTTTGTGGCCCAGGCGCAGGCCAAGGGCGACAAGCCGCTGCAGGGGCTGCGGATCGGCATCCCGCGGGAATTCTTTGGCACCGGCCTGGACGCCGATGTCGCCATGGCGGTGGACACCGCCCTGCAGCAGTTCGAAGCGCTCGGCGCCGTGCGGGTGGACATTTCCCTGCCACGCACCGAACTGTCGATCCCGGCCTATTACGTGATCGCGCCAGCCGAAGCGTCCAGCAACCTGTCGCGTTACGACGGCGTGCGCTACGGCCACCGTGCCGACCAGTACACCGGCCTGGCCGAGATGACCAGCCGGTCGCGCGCCGAAGGGTTCGGCCCCGAAGTGCAGCGGCGCATTCTGCTGGGCACCTACGTGCTGTCCCACGGGTATTACGACGCGTACTACCTGCAGGCGCAGAAGCTGCGCCGCCTGATCGCCGACGACTATCAAAAGGCGCTGGGCAGCCAGTGCGACGTGATCGTCGGGCCGGTGGCGCCGTCAGTGGCGTGGAACCTGGGCGAAAAGTCCAACGACCCCACCGCCATGTACCTGGCCGACATTTTTACGCTGAGCCTGAACCTGGCGGGCCTGCCAGGGGTGTCCATCCCTTGCGGCTTTGGCCAGGGCGCCGTCAATGCGCAGCGCCCGGTGGGCCTGCAGATCATCGGCAATTATTTCGACGAAGGCCGCCTGCTTGGCATCGCCGACGCGTTCCAGAAGGTCACCGACTGGCACACGCGTCGTCCGGCAACGGTTTAATGCCCGGGCCGTCTGGTAAATCCAGGCGGCGCCCCGATATGCTCTACCTGGGCGCGTTGGTTTTGTGGCGCCCCTACTTACACACAGGTTCATCGAATGTCTGGCCAGTCCTGGGAAGTCGTCATCGGTCTCGAAACGCACGTGCAGTTGTCCACGTCGTCCAAGATTTTTTCGGGCAGCAGCACCCGTTTCGGCGCCGCGCCCAATACCCAGGCCAACGCGGTCGACCTGGCCCTGCCCGGCACCCTGCCCGTCATGAACCGCGGCGCGGTCGATCGCGCCATTGCGCTCGGCCTGGCCCTGGGGTCGACGATCCCGACGCGGTCGATCTTTGCGCGCAAGAACTACTTCTACCCCGACCTGCCCAAGAACTACCAGATCACCCAGTTCGAGATCCCGGTCGTGCAGGGCGGCCAACTGAGCTTTTTTGTTGGCGAAACCGAAAAGACGATCAATCTGACCCGGGCGCATCTGGAAGAAGATGCCGGCAAGTCGCTGCATGACGACTTTGCGGGCCCGCATGGCGAAAAGTCCACCGGCATCGACCTGAACCGCGCGGGCACCCCGCTGCTGGAAGTCGTGACCGAACCCGAAATGCGGTCGGCCGACGAAGCCGTGGCCTATGCCAAGGCGCTGCATGGCCTGGTGGTGTGGCTGGGCATTTGCGACGGCAACATGCAGGAAGGCTCGTTCCGGATCGACGCCAACGTGTCGGTGCGCCCGGTCGGCCAGAAGGAATTCGGCACCCGCACCGAGGTCAAGAACGTCAACTCGTTCCGCTTCCTGGAACGCGCGATCCAGTACGAAATCCGCCGCCAGATCGAACTGATCGAAGACGGCGGCACCGTGGTGCAGGAAACCCGCCTGTACGATCCGGATCGCGACGAAACGCGCAGCATGCGGTCCAAGGAAGACGCGCACGACTACCGCTATTTCCCGGACCCCGACCTGCCCCCGCTGGTAATCGGCCAGGACTGGATCGACCGCGTGCGGGCCGAGATGCCCGAACTGCCAGCCGCCAAGCGGGCCCGCTTCGAAGCCGACTACGGCCTGACGCCGTACGACGCCGCGCAGCTGACCGTGTCGCGCGCCACCGCCACCTACTTTGAATCCGTGGCCCAGGCCCTGCCGGCCGGCCAGGCCAAGCTGGCCGCCAACTGGGTCATGGGCGAGCTGGCCGCGGCCCTGAACCGCGACGAACGCGACGTGGCCGACAGCCCTGTCACCCCCGCGCAACTGGCCAAGCTGATCACCCGCATTGCCGACGGCACGATTTCGAACAAGATTGCCCGCGAAGTGTTCGGCGCGATCTGGGCCGGCGAAAACGGGGGTGACGCCGATGCGATCATCGACGCGCGCGGCCTGAGGCAGATCAGCGACACCGGTGCGATCGGCAAGATGATCGACGACGTGCTGGCGGCCAATCCAGCCATCGTTGCCGAATACCGCGCCGGCAAGGAAAAGGCGTTCAATTCGCTGGTCGGCCAGATCATGAAAGCCGCCAAGGGCAAGGCGAACCCCACCCAGGTCAACGAATTGTTGAAGCAGAAACTGGCCTGAGCATGCCCCCGTCCCCCGTCTGGTTGATCCGGCACGGCGAAAGCACCGCCAACGCCGGGCTGATGACGCGCAATGCGTCAGCCAGTCCGCTGACGGCGCGGGGGCGGGAACAGGCCGAACGCACGGCGGCCAAGGTGGTGACGCGGCCCGATCTGCTGGTCGTGTCGCCCATGCAGCGCGCCATCGAAACCGCCGCGCCTATCGTGGCGCGCTGGCCGGACGTGCCGCAGGAAACCTGGCCGATCCAGGAATTCACGTACCTGTCGCACGCCAAGGTGCACGGCCTGAACGTGGCCGGCCGCCGCCCGATGGCAAGCGCTTACTGGCAGCGCGAGAACCCCGATTATGTCGACGGCGACGATGCCGAGTCCTTCACGCATTTCGCGCGGCGGCTGCAGGCGTTCCATGAACGCTTGCTGCAGCAGACCGGCTTTGTGGTGGTGGTCGGACATGGCCAGTTTTTCCATGCGTACAAGACCGCCCTGGCGCGCGGCCTGGAAGTGTCGCCGCAGTGGATGCGGGAATTCCGGCGGGCGGACCTGGTGACGCCGCTGTCCAATGGGGAAATCCTGGTGGTGGAGCCGGCGGGGATCGTGCTGGCTTGAGTGTGCTGGCTTGAGTGTGCTGGCGCGCGGTCGGCGGTGGCATCTGCTTCCGTGATGCGGCTTTCCGGGTCGGCTACACCATGGTCCCTGGGTCATTGCCATGGTGATTCCTGGCAAGGATATGCGGGTGGATGCCGACGTCCTTCAGTCGCCGTGCCGTCCGTAGATCGTGTCGCACCACGATTCCGAGGCGCCCAACGCCGCCGACAACGTCCTTCCGTGCTTCATCAGGGTCGCCTTGTGCCGCCCTGCTTCGGGTTCCACCCGCGGCGCCAGCCCGGTTAGCGTCAACGCTCCCACGAACTGATCCTGATCGCCAAACACTGGCACGGCCCATGACGTCGTGAAGGGGCTGTACAGGCCGCTGGAATGGGTCGGCAGTTCATCCGGCGTCGCCATCCGCCTGTCCCCCCGCACCCACACATGGAAGATCTGGCCCGTCGCGCTGTCGTCGATGTCCAGCAGGCTGCCTGCGACCAGCTGATCGTGCACCCCTTCGGTCGGTTGCAGGCGGAACAGGCACAGGCGCTGCCCTTCGCTCGGCACGTAGTACGAGGCGGTCTCGCCGCTTTCCTTCGACAGCGCCTTCAGCTGCGGCACCACCACGTCGCCCAGGCGAAAGCTGCGTTCGTACACCCTTCCCAGATACAGGACACGCGGCCCCAGGGCATAGCGGCCGTCGTCATGGCGCACGACATAACGCGTGCGGACCAGGGAGTTCAGCAGGCGAAAGATGGTGGTCTTGTGCAGCGGCAGGCGGGCTGACAGGTCCGCCAGGCTGAGGCGGTCGGCGCCCAGCTTGAAACAGTCCAGCACGGCCATGGCCCGTTCCACTGCGGTGACGCCGTCGTTACTCATGAAGCGTGATGTCCTTGTTCGTTTCAGCGGGGGCTCCGGCTGGGTGCGCGCTACCCCGGTACGTTCTTGCGCTAGGCCCCGACCTGCCGTTGCGTTGTACTGTGTACAACGCAATTGTATATAGTAAATTGCCGTGAAACAGCGCTGTACACGCACAGTCCGCGTTGTGGACCGACGATCGGCGGGTGGCACATCCCGCATGGATTCCGGTCGACATCGCGGCGTCCGACTCCCGCAAGTCGACATAACGAGAGACCCCCGCCCATGACCTCCCCATCGACCTCCGCCTCGCCTGCGGCTGCAGCTCGCGGCACGGACCCTGCCCCGTCGACCGTTGCTCCGTCGACCTCTGCATCGTCCGCCTCTACGAAACCAGGCGATCGCCCGCTGGCCGACCTGCCGCTGGCCGACCTCGACTGGCTCACGTCAACCCTGCTCGCGGACGTTGGCGCGTTCGCCATGGCCAGCCGCATCAATCCGGTCGATCCCGAAAGCCGCGCGTACGGCCCCGCGCTGACCGTGTCGGTGCCGCCGGGCGACAACCTCGCCATCCACCTGGCGCTGACCCTGGGACGCCCGGGTGACGTGCTGATCGTGGACGGCCAGGGCTTTACGGAACGGGCGTTAATGGGCGGCATCATGTGCACGCAGGCCAAGGCCACCGGCTTTGCGGGGGTGATCGTCGACGGCGCCATCCGCGACCAGCTGGAATTGAAGAAGCTGGGCCTGCCGGTCTTCGCGGCCGCCTCCCACCCTGCCGGCCCGACCAAGAAAGGCGACGGCGCGGTGCTGCAGCCCGTCGTGTGCGCCGGCGCGCCCGTGGTGCCCGGCGACTGGATCTTTGCCGACGCCGACGGCGTGGCCGTGCTGCCCGCCGCGCGCAAGGGCGAACTGCTGGCCAAGGCCCGCGCCAAGTTCGACCGCGAGCAAGCCCGCATGGAAGCAATTGCTGCCGGCGCGCTGACCCCGCCGTGGCTGGAAGGCGAACTGGCCAAGGCCGAGATCAGCGTTGGCGAACGGCCAGCGTAAGCCTTCGACAGGATGGATCGCTGCTGCGACCCGGACGCCTCAGGCGCGTGACCGCCTTGACTCACGCAACGCACCACCCGAAGCCGCCTGACCGCGGCGCGTGACCGACTTGATTTGCGATACCTATAACACTGGAGACGACCATGACCTTCCCCGTTACTCGCCCTGCCCGGCGCGCCATCTTGCGTAACCCGCTGAGCACCACACTGAGCACGACACTGCGCACGACACTGCGCACGACCCTGGGCGCCACGCTCGCCCTGGCCGGCCTTGCCACCTTCGGCATCAGTACCGCCCACGCCCAGGCCTTCCCCAGCAAATCCATCCGCATGGTCGTGCCCTTCGCGGCGGGCGGCCCGGCCGACGTAGTCGCCCGTGAATTGGCGCAAAAGCTTGGCCAGCAACTCGGACAGACCGTCGTCGTCGAAAACAGCGGCGGCGGCCACGGCGTGCCGGCCATGAACGCCGTCGGCCGCGCGCCGGCGGACGGCCACACCGTCCTCATGGCGGCATCGGGCAACGTCACCATCCAGCCGCTGACCATGCGCAGCAGCGCCGAAGCCATGACCAAGCTCGTTCCAGTCGGCCTCGTCTCCAGCAGCCCCCACGTGTTCGTCATCAGCGCCAAGCTGCCGGTCACCACCTTTTCGGAATTCCTGGCTTACGCCAAGGCCAACCCAGGCAAGGTCAACATCGCGTCGGCCGGCACCGGCGGCGTGGCGCACCTGGGCATGGAATTGATGAAGTCGCTCAGCCGCACGCAGATCGAACACATCCCGTACAAAGGCACGTCGCAAGTCATGGTCGACCTGACGTCGGGCCAGGTGCAGGGCCTGTTCAGCAGCATGCCCTCGCTCAAGTCCAGCATCGACAAAGGCACCATCCGCGCCCTGGGCCTGACGGCCCCCAGCAAGGCGGCCGACGCCGCCAACATGCCGCAACTGTCCGCCACCCTGCCCGGCATGGAATACACGACCTGGTACGGCCTCTACACCACCGCCGGCACCCCGCCCGCCATCGTCCAGACGCTGAACGCCGAACTGCGCAAGGCCCTGACCGACACGGCCCTGGTGGCCAAGCTGCGCGACCAGGGCGTCGACTTGATCGCCAGTTCGCCCGAAGAACTCGAAGCCCGCACCCGCACCGATACGGCCAAGTGGGGCAAGCTGATCAAGGATGAAAACCTGAAGCTGGATTGAGGCGGGAAGGATAAAAAAAGGCGCCCATCGGGGCGCCTTTTTTCAACTCGATCCGTTTACAGCACGCCGTACTTGGCGCGGTAGCTCAGGACCGCTTCGCGGTGCTGTTCGAACTCGCCGTCGTGCGTGTTCTGGATCACGTCCAGAATGTCGTCCAGCGACGCGATGCTGACCACCGGGCAGCCGTGGGTGTGTTCCACGTCCTGCACGGCGGAATGCTTCGACAGTTCGTCGTCGGCGCCCACGCGTTCCATCCGGTCCAGCGCGATCAGCACGGCGGCGGGGGTGGCCTTGGAGGCCTGGATCAGCTTGACCGACTCGCGCACCGATGTGCCGGCCGAGATCACGTCGTCGATGATGACGACGCGGCCGGTCAGGGGCGCGCCCACCAGCGATCCGCCTTCGCCGTGGTCTTTCGCTTCCTTGCGGTTGAACGCGAAGGGCACGTCGCGGCCGCGGGCGGCGAGTGCGATCGCCGTGGCCGTCACCAGCGGAATGCCCTTGTAGGCCGGGCCGTACAGCATGTCGAATTCGACGCCCGACGCCAGCAGCGCCTGCGCGTAAAACTCGGCCAGCTGGCCCACGGCCGCGCCCTTGTTGAACAGGCCGGCGTTGAAGAAGTACGGGCTCAGGCGGCCGGCCTTGGTGGTGAACGTGCCGAACCGCAGCACGCCCTGTTCCGTCGCGAAGCGGACGAAATCAGTGCGGAAGCGGCCGGGATCATCCAGGCTGGCGTTGGTTTGCGGCAGGCCGGATTCGGCGGCGCGGGAGGGGTCGATTGAGTTCTGGGGCACGGCGGTCACGGTACAGGATCACTACGGCGCGGAAACAGGTCCGGCGGCACTCTCGGCCAGCGCGGCGGCGCTGCGGACGCGGCGGATGCACTGACGGAGACTGGCGCGTACCTTACAACATTTGCCCGTCCGCGTCGCGTCCAGCGGGCATTTTTTCGGGGGAGGGAAGCAAACTTTCCCGGGAAAAAGGGTCACAAACCTGACGTGAACGCAGCTTTAACCTCGGCGTGGAGACGGGGCGGAGACGGCATGACGACGGCCTGATGACGCCTCGATGGCGGCCCTGCAGCCCGCCCCGGCACCTGGCCACGGCGATGCGGCTGGAGAATCAGAGCGCTGGAAAATCAGACCGCCGGAAAATCAGACTGCGAAGTCGTAATCAACCGTCAACGGCGCGTGGTCACTAAAGCGTTCATCTTTATAAATCGCCGCGGCCTTGGCGCTGCCGGCAATCTCCGACGTCGCGATCTGGTAATCGATCCGCCACCCCACGTTCTTGGCCCAGGCCTGGCCACGATTGCTCCACCACGTGTAGGCCTCGCCCGTGGTTTCGGGGTGCAGCTGGCGGTACACGTCGACCCAGCCCAACTCTTCAAAAATCCGCGTCAGCCACGCACGTTCTTCGGGCAGAAAGCCGCTGTTCTTCAGATTGCCCTTCCAGTTCTTCAGGTCGATTTCGCGGTGCGCAATGTTCCAATCGCCGCACAGCACGACCTGGCGGCCGCAGCGGACCAGGTCGGCCAGGTGCTGGAAGAAGTGCTCCATGAACGCGAATTTGGCGCTCTGGCGGTGCTCGCCGCTCGATCCCGACGGCAGGTATAGCGAGATGACCGACAGGCCCTCGTAGACCAGCTCCAGGTAGCGCCCTTCGGCGTCGATCTCAGGCACGCCCAGGCCCTGGATGACCTGATCCGGCTGCTTGCGTGCATACACGCCCACGCCGCTGTAGCCCTTCTTTTCGGCGTAGTGGAAGTAGCCGTACAGGCCCGGCGGATTCAGCATCTCGACCGTCAGGTCCGCCGCCTGCGCCTTCAGTTCCTGCATGCACACAAAGTCGGCATCCTGCGCGGCAAGCCAAGGCAGGAAACCTTTGTTGTAAGCGGAACGGATGCCATTGAGGTTGGCGGAGATGACGCGGAGCATGGGGCGAAAAATCCTTAAGTGGAACGACGGGCAATCGTGCGGTGCACTTATACACCGATCAGTGAGCAGCGTACGAAGGCGCGGCGAGAACGATGGTCAAGTAAGGATAGACAACAATCACTTATTAGTAACGCGTCACGTTATTATCATCGCCGTCCCATCTGCACTTCGTCTGACTCACATAGCCATAGACCCCATGACCAAGCTTCTCCCAGTCCACCCCGGTGAACTTCTGCTGCAAGAATTCCTTCAACCGATGGGGTTGAGCCAGTACGCGCTGGCGAAGGCGATTGAGGTGCCCCCGCGCCGCATCAACGAAATCGTGCATGGCAAGCGCGCCATCACGGCAGATACGGATTTGCGGATGTGCCGTTTCTTTGGTTTGTCCGAAGGCTATTGGCTGCGTGGCCAGGCTTATTACGATCTGGAGATCGCGCGGCAGGCCATTACCGATGTCCTGGCGCGCATCCAGCCGTACAGCGGCAACGTCGAACGGACCGTCGCCGATTGAACGCAGCAGCCACGATGCTGCTTGAAGCCCCGTGGTGAGGCCCTGTTGCGACCTTGCCAGGCCTTCCAATCGAGCCTCCTTACCGGAGGCCGTTACATCCGCAGCAACGCGTGATACAGCAGGTTTGTCCCAGCCATGAAGTCATCCATGTCCATGGCTTCTTGCGGGTTGTGCGACCCGTGTTCGTTGCGGATGAAGATCATGCCGGACGGGATACCGGCGTTGGCGAACAGGGCGGCGTCGTGGCCTGCGCCGCTGGCGACTTTTTCGACCGGCAACGACAGGGCGTCCGCGGTATCCAGCAGCGTCTTGACGATGCCGGTGTCCATCACCGCAGGGGCCGACGCGATGCGGCGGTCGAATTCGAAGCGCACGCCGCGCTGGCGGGCCACCGCGTCGCATTCGTCGCGCATGACCTTGTAGAAGGCTTCCAGGGTGTCGGTGCTTTCGCTGCGGACTTCAAAGCTGAAGTTGACCTGGCCGGGGATGCGCGAGACGGCGTGTTCGGCGGGGTCGGTGCCCATGATGCCGGACGTCACCACCAGGTCGTTGCCGCGTTCGAGCAGCACGCGCCAGTGTTCGTCCAGGCGCATCAGCAGGTCGGCCACGGCAAACACTGCATCCTTGCGCAGCCAGCGTGGCACGGCGCCGGAATGGCCGGGTTCGCCGATGCACGCGACGCTGTTGTGGCGCAGGTTCCCGCGGATGCCCGAGACGATGGCGGTGGGCCATTTGCGGGCAACCATGATGGGGCCTTGTTCGATGTGCAGTTCCAGATACGCGTGCACCTTCGATACCCAGGGCATGGGTGTGCCGGCGGCCACCACGTCAATGTCGACCCCCGCCGCGGCCATGGCTTCGCCCATGCTTTTGCCGTTGCGTTTGTTGACGAGCGCCAGGTCGTCGGCGGTCAGTTTGCCCAGGATGGCGCTTGATCCCATGTAGGCCTTGCCGAACCAGGCGCTTTCTTCGCCGCGCATGCCGGCGACCATCAGGGGGTGGGCAGGTTGCCGGCCTTCGTCCTTCAGGCGTTTCAGGCAGAGCAGGCCGGAGATGACGCCCGCCAGGCCGTCGAAGTTGCCGCCCTGGGGCACCGAGTCGACATGCGAGCCGACCACGACGTGGGCCGCATCGCCGCTGCCGGGCAAGGTGAAGAGGCGGTTGGCGGCGGCGTCGGTCACGACTTCCAGGCCTTGCTGGATGGCCCATTCCGTCAGGTAGTCCAGCGTGGCCGTTTCCGACGCGCCATAACTTTCGCGCGACACGCCCACGCCATCGAAGCTCAGGTCGCGCACGCGGTCGAACAGCGTGGCGGCCAGCACGTGGTCTTCCGCGGTAAAGGACGATGCCGCGGACGATACCGCGGATAATGCCGCGGATGGCGACGCCGATTCCGCGGCGGTTCGCACGGTGTTCTGCAAGGCGGTGTCTGTCATGAACTTCCTTCTGCGGGCCGTCAGGCCATCGCTTCGAATGGCACGAAGCCGGTGTCTTCAACCGCGCCGATCAGGCCGCGCAGATCGGTCATGCCTTGCTGCCGGCAGAACGCGCCCAGGCCGTCGATCACGTCGATCATGGCGGTGGGGCGAATGAAGGTGGCGGTGCCGACCTGCACGGCCGTGGCGCCGGCCAACATGAATTCCACGGCGTCATCCGCCGTCGAAATGCCGCCGCAACCAATGATCGGGATCGAGACCGCGCGGTGGCACTGGTAGACCATGCGCACCACGATAGGTTTGACGGCCGGACCCGACATGCCGCCCATGACGTTGCCCAGCTTCGGCCGGCGGGTGCGGATGTCGATCGCCATGCCCAGGATGGTGTTGGCGACCACCAGGGCTTCGGCGCCTTCGTCTTCGGCGGCCTTGGCCACCGCGGCGATTTCACCGGTGTTGGGCGTGAGCTTGACCCACAGCGGCAGGCGGGTGGCCGCGCGCAGGTTCTTCACGACCTGGGCCGTGGACCGCGCGTGCATGGCAAACGCCTTGCCGTCTTCTTCGATATTCGGGCACGAAATATTGGCTTCGATGGCCGCCACACCGGGCACGTCGGACAGGGCCGCCGCCAGTTCGGCAAAGCCGTCGCTGGTGGGGGCCGAAATGCTGACGACCAGGGGCGGCGTAAAGCCACGGTAAAAGGGCACGGATTCGCGAATGAAGTACTCGGATCCTTTGCTGGGGATGCCGATGGCGTTCAGCATGCCGCCCTGCACTTCGGCCACGCGCGGCACCGGGTTGCCGCTGCGCTTTTCGGCCGTGATCGTCTTGGTGACGAAGGCGCCAAGCCGGTTCAGGTCGATGGTGTTGGCCAGGCCGTCGGCAAACGTGCCCGACGCCGGCATGATCGGGTTCTGCAGGCGCAAGCCGCCTACGTCAATCGACAGGTCGACCACCGTGTCGTCAGACAGGCCAGTGCGCACCGTCACGCCGTCTCTTGCATTCATCACGTCACCTCCGCAAGCGGAAACACGGGGCCATCCCAGCAGACCCGTTTGCTGACCAGGTGATCGCCTTCACGGAAGGCGCGCACGCAGCAATAGCACATGCCGATGCCACAGGCCATCTGCTGTTCCATGGCGACTTCGCCGGGCACGCCCAGCTCGTTCCCCAGCCGCTGCATCAACGCGGTCAGGCGCTGCGACCCGCAGGTATAGAAGGCATCGGCCTTGCCGGCCTTGTGCAGTTCGCGCAGCAAGGCTTCCACCTTGTCGACCGAGCTGGTCAGGGCTTCATCCGTCACTTCGATCACGGTGGCGCCGGTGCCGCTGAAACGCGTCTGCGACATCAGGTTTTCGGCGTCGCGCGCGCTCAGGATCGCGGTCACGCCCACGCCTGCCGCAGCCGCCAGATCGGACAGCGGCGCCAGGGTGGCCAGCCCCACGCCGCGTCCCAGCACCACGATGTTGCGCGCACCGGGCGGCAGCGAAAAGCCCACGCCCAACGGGCCCAGCATCGGCAGCGTGTCATTCGGCTGCAGGGTCGCCAGGCCGCGCGTCCCGGCGCCCGTCACCTTGTACAGAAATTCCACGTGGCCCGTTGCAGGGTCCGCGCGGTAGGTGCTCATGGGGCGGCGAAAGAACGGCGAATCGTCGGCCGTGACCGGGCACAGCAGATGGAAGAACTGGCCGGCCACCGCCTGCGCGGCGCGGCCATCGGCCTGCAGCACCAGGTGCTTATAGTCGCGGTTGATCCAGTCGTTGCTGATGACGCGGCCGGCCGTGTCGGGCGCGGAGACGCCGCCGCCACAGCCCGACGCGCTGCCCGGACACGACGACGCGTCAGGCACCGGGTGGCCGGGGGCGGTGTGGCCGACCGGGATGTCGCCCTGCATGGAGGAAGTCTGCATGAGGATGTCCTGAAAACGGGGCGAGGGCCGGCGCTTGCGCGCGGGCCCCCTCCCCTTGCATCGAAGGTGCGCGGACGGATCAGTCCAGCGCGGCGCCCTTGCGTTCCGGGATCAGGAACAGGGTGGCAAAGATGTCGAGCACGTAGATCGATGCGAGCAGCGCAATCGCGGCGCTGAACGAATACTTGGAGGCCACCGCACCCACGGCAAGCGGACCAAAGCCGCCGACCGCGCGGCCGATGTTGAACAGCACGTTCTGGGCCGTGGCGCGGGCAGCCGTGGGATACAGCTCGGAGATCAGGGCGCCGTAGCCGCCGATCATGCCGTTCACGAACATGCCCATGATGGCGCCGCCGATCAGCAGCGCGTACTGTGATTCAAGCGCCGAGTACGCCAGCACCGTCACGATCGCGCCCACCTGGTAGAACAGGAAGATGGGGCGGCGGCCGACGCGGTCCGCCAGCTGGCCGAACAGCCAGATCCCGAAGGCCATGCCCAGGATCGTGACCGAGGTCCACATGGCCGACTTGGTCAGCGAATAGCCGAACTGCTTGCTCAGGTACGACGGCATCCAGATCATCACGCCGTAGTAGCCGAAGTTCTGCACCGACGTCAGGATCACCACGCCGATACTCATCTTGGTCGTGGCGGCGTCCGCCACCAGCATCTTGAACGAGTTCTCTTTCTTGGCGATCTTCTGGTTTTCAATGAAGATCTTGGGTTCGCCAATGAAGTGGCGAATCACGAAGGCCGCCACGGCAGGCAGCACGCCCACCGCGAACATGCCGCGCCAGCCGATCACCGGCAGCAGCAGCGGGGTCAGCAGCGCCGCGGCGAGCACGCCTGCCTGCCAGCCCAGGCCCACATACGACGACATGCGCGCACGCTGTTCCGGACGGCAGGCTTCGGCGGCCAGCGCCATGCCGATGCCGAATTCGCCACCCAGGCCGATACCGGCGATGGTGCGATAGATCAGCAGGTCCCAGTAGCCGGTGGCCAGCGAACACAGGCCGGTAAAGATCGCGAACAGCAAGATGGTCCAGTTCAGCACGCGCACGCGACCGTACTTGTCGCTGAGCCAGCCGAACACGACACCGCCGAACACCGCGCCCACCAGCGTCCAGGTAACCAGCGATCCGGCTTGCGTGCCGGAAAAACCCAGGTCGGCCGAAATCGCCGCCAGGATGAAGCCCAGGATCAGCAGGTCGAAGCCGTCCAGCGCGTAACCCACGGTCGACGCAATGACGGCCTTGCGCGCATAGCTGTCGGTCTCCACCAGATCGGGCGCGGCGGCGGGGGTACCCGGCTTGCCGGCCATGCTGGCTGTGTTGTTGCTCATGTCCACTCTCCGAGGGAAACGAATGTCAGGATCGAATTAGAAGATGGGAACGCCGGAACCCTGGCGGGCGCGTCTTTTTTTTTAGACTAAGACACTTTTTCTTACTTCTCAAGCGTTTTTTATCTAAGCTGATAAGACCCGGCGATATGTGGCGAAAGCCGCAAGACCTTTGCACCAAACCCAGGCAAAACCCTAGTAAACAAGCACTTGACCGGTGCGCCGCCCGGATTTATGCCCTGCCTTGGTTCGCGCCGCAAATCGCCGTGGCGCAAGTGCTTCTAATTTTTTAGACTAGGTGTATGGATACTGCCGTCATTCCCCATCAATCCGTCGACTTCCAGGCCATTGGCGAACGCCTGCGTGCCTATCGCCTGGGCGCGTCGTTGCGCGCCGAAACCGTGGCCGACCAGCTGGGCGTGTCGCGCGCGGCCGTCTACCGGATGGAGAAAGGTCATATCGTCAAGATCGAAACGCTGGAACGGCTGGGCGTCATCCTGAATACGTCGCTGGCGTCCTTGCTGGGCGTGGGCGCCGAGTACTACACGTCGCCGGTCGCCTATATCGAACGCATGCGCCAGCTGGAAACCGACGCGACGCGGATCATGGCGCACTTCGAACCGATTTCCTTCCTGCTGACGTCGGACGATTACGCCGCGCATCTGGAACAGATGCTGCGCGAAGCCAATCCCGACCAGGACGATCCACGCATCGCCGCGGTCATGAAACTGCTGAACGATCGCAAACGCGCGTTTTCACGCCGCCGCCCGCCCATCATCAGCCTGATCGGGCTGCGTGAAATCGAACGGTTCGTCCACTTCGGCCTGGTGGGCCGGATCGACCTGCCGCCGTCGGTGCGCATGGAACGGTCGCTGGCCGCGCGGCGCGAGGTCGAACGCATCATCGCGCTATTGCAGGAACACCCCATGGACATGCAGATCGGCATCGTCGACGGCAGCATGCCCAACGCCACCTTCCAGGTGTTCGAACGGCCGGGCGCATCGTTCGTGGCGGTCAGCCCCTTCCGGTTTGGCGAGCTGCCCAACATCACCACCGGCATCGCGCAGGTGACTGCCGCGCCACAGGCGGTCGAGCTGTATACGAAAATGGTGGAAGATCTGTGGCATCGATCCTATAAGGGACAGAAAGCCGCGGATCTTTTGGGTAGCATGCTAAAAGTTGTCTAATCTCACGCCACACGAAGAAGTCATGGAAGAAACCACTATCGGGCCCGTCGTCGCCAGGTTGTTGCTGGAGTCCGGCGCCGTCCACGTCACCGGCGGCAAGCCTTTCATATTGCGCTCCGGCTGGGCCAGCCCCGTCTATGTGGACGTCCGCAAGCTGATTTCGTCGGTCGCGGCGCGCACGACCTTGAATGAGGCGGCCCTGTCGGTCGTCAAGAACCGCATCGGCCTGAAAGAGATCGACGTCATTACCGGCGCCGAAACGGCCGGCGTGCCCTATGCCGCCTGGCTGGCCGACCGCCTGTCGCTGCCGCTGCAGATCGTGCGCAAGAAGCCGCTGGGCTTTGGCCGCAACGCGCAGATCGAAGGCGAAGTGGTGGCCGGCAACCGTGCCCTGCTGGTCGATGACCTGACCACCGACGGCCAGAGCAAACGCAATTTCTGCCTGGCGCTGCGCGGCGCCGGCCTGCAGGTGCGCCATCTGCTCAGCATCTTCTATTACGATACGTTTGCCGAAAGCCGCCGCACGATGGACGAACTGGATATCCAGATCCACGCGCTGGCCACCTGGCAGGACATCATCGGGCTGGCCAAGGCCGATAATTTCCTGACACCCGGCGATATCGACAAGGTTGAACTGTTCCTGTCGCACACGTCCGACTGGTCCAAGGCGCATGGCGGCATTGGCCGCCTGAATTGATCGCCACCCCTGATTGCCACCGCCTGATCCGTTTTTCCGATTCCCTTACCCGTTGCCTCTTGGTTTATGAACTTCTCTGAATTGATCCAACGTTTCGCCGCCCAGGTCCCGGGTACCGACAGTTTCCTGAAGGTCAAGGAAGGCACGCTGGCGCTGATCTCCAGCGACTCGGAACATGCGGGCGCCTACTTCCTGATCTACGGTTTCGCGCGGTCCTACGTGATCCTGTACGAAGACCAGGGTATCGATCCGGCATTCGCCGAGACCGCGAAGCAGCAGCTGCTGTCCTACATGAATCGCCTGAACGATGCGTTTGCATCCGGCAAGGCCGACGACATGGTGGCCGCGCAGAACTGGATCGTGCTCGACTACGGGCGCAGCGGTAAGATATTTTGAACCCGCCGTCCTCGCCGGATACCCCGGCGGTGGCTGCGTCGTCGCTTTACACCAACCGACGGGTCGCGCCGCTGCTGGCCCTCGGTTTCGCCAGCGGGCTGCCGCTGGCGCTCACTACCGGCACCCTGCAGGCCTGGGCCACGGTCGATGGCGTCTCGCTGCAGGCCATCGGCTTCCTGACGCTGGTCGGCTCCGCCTACACGCTCAAGTTCCTGTGGGCGCCCCTCATGGACCGCTACACGCCGCCGCTGCTGGGCCGGCGCCGTGGCTGGATGGTCCTGACCCAGATCCTGCTTGCGATCGCCATCATGGCGATGGGCGCGCTGTCGCCGCGCGAATCGCTGCTGCCGCTCGCATTGATCGCGGTATTCGTTGCGTTCTGCTCGTCGTCGCAAGACATTGCCTTTGACGCCTACCGTACCGATGTCCTGCGGACTGAAGAACGGGGCGCGGGCGCCGCCATATCGGTGCTCGGCTACCGGCTGGCCATGCTGGTATCGGGCGGTCTGGCGCTAGTGATCGCTGACTCCTGGCTGGGTTGGGGGCCGACCTACGTGGTCATGGGCGGGCTGATGGGCCTGTCGGTCCTGGCCACCCTGCTCGCCCCCGAACCCGACCACCCGGCCCGCGCGCCCCGCACGCTGGGCGAAGCCGTGACCGGCCCGCTCAAGGAATTCTTCAGCCGCAAAGGCGCGTTGACCGTGCTGGTGCTGATCGTGCTGTACAAGTTGGGCGATGCCTTTGCCGGCAGCCTGTCCACCACGTTCCTGATCCGCGCGGCCGGCTACAGCGCGACAGAAGTCGGCACCATCAACAAGCTGCTTGGCCTGGGCGCCACCATTATTGGCGCGCTGAGCGGCGGCGCGCTGCTGGCGCGGATTGGCCTGTTCCGGTCGCTGATGCTGTTCGGCATCCTGCAGGCCATTTCCAACCTGGGCTTCTGGCTGATCGCCGTCAGCGACAAGAACATCGTGCTGATGGCGTCCGCCGTGGGTGTCGAAAACCTGTGCGGCGGCCTGGGCACTGCCGCCTTCGTGGCCTTGCTGATGGGCCTGTGCGACCGGCGTTTCTCTGCCACCCAGTTCGCGTTATTGTCGGCCCTGTCGGCCGTCGGCCGCACCTACCTGGCCGGACCGCTGGCGCCGCCCCTGGTCGAAACCTATGGCTGGCCTACCTTCTTCATGCTGACGGTCGGCATCGGCCTGCCCGGACTGGCGCTGCTGTGGTGGCGCCGCGCGGACATTACCCGCCTCGACCGCACGGAGTAAGGCGATGCTTTTCGTCACGCTGTACGTGATCGCGATCACGGCGGAAGCCATGACGGCCGCCCTGTCGGCCGGGCGCCGCAGCATGGACTGGGTCGGCGTGTGCGTGATCGCCTGCGTGACCGCGCTGGGTGGCGGATCGCTGCGCGACGTGCTGCTCGGCCACTATCCCCTGACCTGGGTCAAACACCCCGAATACCTGCTGATCACCGCCGCCGCGGCCCTGCTGACCGCGTTTATCGCGCCGGTGATGCGGCGCCTGCGCGCGCTGTTCCTGCTGCTGGACGCGCTGGGGCTGGTGGTGTTCACGGTGATCGGCTGCCAGGTCGCGCTGGAGATGCAGCTGTCGCCGATCATCGTGCTGGTGAGCGGCATGATCACCGGCTGCTTCGGCGGCGTGATGCGGGACGTGCTGTGCAACGAGATCCCTCTGCTGTTCCGGCATGAGCTGTATGCCAGCGTGTCGGTGCTGGTGGGGCTGGTGTTCATCGGCACGCTGTACGCCGGCATGCCGCAGCAGGTGGCGGTGCTGGCGGCGATGGTGACGGGGCTGGTGGTGCGGTTGCTGGCGATCCGGTTTGATTGGCACATGCCAAAGTTTGTGTACCGCGACGACTGGAAGTAGTTGTCCCCCCCTAGGCGCTTCGCGCCTCCCCCAGGGGCGGCACCAGCGGACCGGAAGTAGAGGTCCCCCCAGGCGCTCTGCGCCTCCCCCGGGGGCGGCACTGGCGGACTGGCGGAGCCAGATCCGCGGTGTCCTGGATATAGGGTTTCTTGGCGCCAGCACGCGCAGCGCCTGGCGTTGCGATCAAGGCTTCTATAGCGGTTGGGTTTCCCAGCCGGCGGGAAAGCCCATGTCCGCCACGGACAAGCCCTGAATTGTCGGGAATGCCATCAATTCTTGCCGCAATCGCTTCGGCCATGACGAATTGGGACATACCGCGCGCAGCAAATGCAGCGTGATGCAAAGCACGACAAATAATCGGGTTGTCACGTCTGGAACACCAATGACGGCATCAAAATCCGGCATGGCGCCGGCTTTCGGCAGCTTGGGCTGATCGATCAGGTTCTTGTTCCAAAGCCGACTATGGTGAGCCGCAACGTTGCGCACGAAGTTCAGCGAGCGCAGCCAACTCTGCAGGAGTTGCCAGTCAGGGATGCCATATCTGGCCGCGATGGCGGATTGGTCCACTACCTTCATGCCTTTGAAGAATGTCGACAGCATGCCAAAGTCCCACAACTCGACAGACACCCAAATTGGCAGACGCGAACCATTAAAGGTGAATGACCTGCTGAAGATTGGTATCTGCTTTGAAATGGTCCAGGCGCTGCACGACCATGCGACCCGACGCAACGTGCGCGACCACCGTCGTTTCGCGCAGCGGGTACCAATACGCACTGAGTCGGTAATAAGCGAAACGCGACAGGCATGCGAGGGCAGCCACATCGTCAGACACTGACAGTCCTCGCGCTTTCAAGACTGAAAGTTGCTGCTCAAGCGTTAGAAAGGGCTTGGTGTAGAGAGACATGCACTCTACAAAATAGAAAACCCGCCCGTACGTCTTTCGACGCAGAGGAGCGGGCCGTGTTGAACAAATTGTACCGAATTAAGCACTGGAGACCTAGCAGCCAAGCCTGCATTGACGGAACTGCGCATACCGACATCTCGCGCGCAGTTCGCGACATGATGCATGCCGCCAATGCGACTGATCGACCCCCGCATGTCGCGCATCATGCGTACGGAACACCTTCGGGATAGCTGGCCGACAGGCTTCGAGTGACTTCGCCGAACAGCCAGCTGGGGTTGTAGCCGGGGAAGCGGTGCAGGTAGGTTTCGGTGGGGGTGTCGGCGCGGGCTTGGGCTCGGGCGTAGGTGCCCCAGCGGGGGTCGTAGGCGTCGGCGTAGGGGAAGGGCAGGCCGGGGTCGAATTGCCAGGGTTTGCCGAGCTGGTTGATGTGCAGGCTGGTCTTGTCCGGGGGGTACTGGCTGTTGACGTATTCCAGGTGCACGCGGGTCTTTTCGATGTACGGGATCAGGAAGGCCATGGCGGTGGCCATGCTGCCGTTGCCGGCGGTGGACGCTCGGTAGTCGTACAGCGACACGCCGTGCACGTTCATGGCTTGGGCCAGCAATACCAGGCCGCGGAGGCTGTAGCAGTGGTAGCCCAGGGCGTCCCGGCCGCGGAAGTCGACGGTTTCGCCGCCGGGTTCGATGTGTTCGCCCAGGAAGACACGGGCGGCGCTGGCGACCCAGTCCAGGTCGGTGCGCGAGTCGATGGCGAGGGCGCTGACGGCGATGTTGCACAGGCCATGCGACATCCAGTTGTTGCGTCCGGCCTTGCGGTCGGCCGTGATGCGTTCGAACCAGATACGGTTGCGATCCACCACTTTGCGCAGCCAGGGCTCGATGATGGCGCGGTCGGCGTCCGACAGGGCTTCGCGGATGTGGAAGTAGGCGACGGCGGGGTTCAGCAGGGTTTCGTCGATCAGGGGATTGCCGTAGGGCTCGTGCACTCGCGCCCAGGCGAGCAGCATGTTGCGCAGGACCAGCAGCGTTTCGGCGCGCCGATGGCAGCGCCAGTCGAAGGCGGCGGCGCGGATGCTGGACAGGTTCTGCTCGGCCAGGTGGGCGGCGGCGATCTGCGCGGCGCTCATGGCGGGCACGCCGATGGGTTGATGGTCGGTTCTGGAGCCGGCCAGGTAAGCCACGGGCGTGGGGGTGATCTTGGCGAATTCGTCGGCATGGCGCTTGAGCTGGCCTTGCATCTGGCGGATCAGGGCGTCCCCCGCCGCCATGCCGAGCAGCCGGTCCCAGCCTTTGGCGGTCAGGAATTCGCCGATGCCGCCGGCGGCCGCGCTGTAGCGTGGCGCGGGGCCGCGCGTGTCGGGGGACGTATCGGGTGGAGTGGCGCCTGGAGGGGTCACTGGCGGCGTCACCGGGGCCGTGCCCGGTGTTGACTCCGGCGCGGGCGTCACCGTCGTAGCCGGCGGCGCGCCATCCGCCGGTGGCAGCGCCGGCATCACATCATCGACCTCCCCTGCCCCGCAGCCAGCGAGCAACAAGGGCGAGACAGCCAGCGAGGCCCCCGCGGACAGCAGGCGGCGG
This sequence comes from Pigmentiphaga litoralis, assembly GCF_013408655.1. NCBI lineage: Bacteria > Pseudomonadati > Pseudomonadota > Betaproteobacteria > Burkholderiales > Alcaligenaceae > Pigmentiphaga > Pigmentiphaga litoralis. Next base: position 4,335,335 of record NZ_JACCBP010000001.1, on the reverse strand, counting down.
CGGGACGCGGAATCAGGTCCCCAAGATTCGCCGACCGCGAGTGCGTCGCGGCCCTCACGCAAAACGTTCTTGGTGGTGGAAAGGCGGGACAGCTTGTCAAAGCGCGTCATGGGCGGTGGACCAGTAGGAAGCGGGAAATGCACCCGTGACCGGATGCGCGAGCAACCCGTCAACCTATCTGCTACCTACCGCCGTCACCACTGTCAGCTCTGCCAGGGGGGGGGCGCGGAGCGCCCTGGGGGGATCAATAACTCGGTAGACCGCGTTCCGACAGCAGATCATGGAACAGCCCCTGCATCGACTCCCTCAGCCACTTGTTCACCGGGTCGTGATGATACCGGCGGTGCCAGTGTTGCCGCAGTGCGAAAACGGGCGATGGGAAGGGCAGTCGGTGGACGCGGATGTTGCTGGCGTGCGTGACGGCGTGGGCGGCCTCCAAGGGCACGGTCGCTATCAGGTCGGATTGGGCGACGATGCCGAGCAGTGCGATGAAGTGCGGCACGCGCAGTTTGACGCGGGGCTGCTCGGCGCCGGACGCCAATAGCGACCGGTCGAACACCTCCATGCTGCGCAGCGCGGTGTGGGCGGCGATGTGGGGCGCGTCGAAGTAGCGCTTGGCGGTCAGCCGTTTGCCGACGTGGGGATTACCCGCCCGTGCGATGCAGACGAAACTGCTGGTGCCCAACTGCTGCTGGAAGAAATTGTCTTTGCTCAGGTCGGGAAAATAGCCCATCGCCAGGTCGACGTCGCCGTTGGCAAGCGCGGCTTCGAGCCGGTCGGGCGTGAGCGACAGCACGCGAAACGTCATGTTTGGCGCGACGGTATCGGCAAACCGGAGGATGCGCGGCAGGAAATACATCTCGCCGATATCCGCCATACAAAAGCGGATTTCGCGGTCGGAAGTGGCCGGATCGAAGGTTCTGGTGTCCAAAACCTCCTTTTCCAGCGTTTCCAGGATCAAACGGATGGGTACGGCAACAGCTTGCGCGCGGGGGGTGGGCCGCATTTCGTTGCCGATCCGAACAAAAAGCGGGTCGTGCAGCAGCGCCCGCAACTTGTTCAGGCCGTAGCTCATCGTGGGTTGGCTCAGTCCCAGCGATTCGGCCGCTGCCGTCACGCTGCGGGTCCGCAAGACGGCTTCGAAGGTCTTGAAGAGCTGGAAATCGATGCCATCCAGATTCATTTTTTAAATACCTTCTATCGAAACTATTGGATTGAACAATTCGGGTAGCGCTCACTAAGATAGCCCAAAATATTCTAGAGAGGCTGTCATGGAGACAAGATCCGACACGACGTCCGGCGAGTTCATCGTCGCGGGCGGTGGCATCGGGGGCATCGCAACGGCGCTGGCCTTGGCCCGTCAGGGGCGCAAGGTGCGCGTGCTGGAACGTGCCGCCGAGCTGGGCGAGATCGGCTATGGCCTGCAGCTGGGTCCCAACGCCTACCGCATGCTGGAACACATGGGCGTGGCCGATCAGTTGAAGGACCGCGCGTTTTTCCCGAACAACCTGGTCATGATCGACGCGATCGACGGCCGCGAACTGACGCGCATGGCGCTGGGTTCGGATTTCCAGGCCAAGTTCGGCTACCCCTATTCCGTGATTCATCGCAGCGATCTGCACCAGATGCTGCTGGACGCCGTGCGCGACATGCCGGGCGTCAGCATCGAGACGTCCAAGGGGGTGCAGGGTTTTACGCAGAACAAGGACGGCGTGGAAGTGACCTGTGAAGACGGCAGCGTCTATCACGGCACCGCGCTGATCGGCGCCGACGGCCTGAAGTCGCGGGTGCGCGCCGCCCTGCTGGACGATGGCGCGCCGCGCGTGGCGGGCCAGGTGGCGTACCGCGGCGTGGTGCCGATGGAAGAGATCACGGACACCACCCATGCCGACGACGTGGTGCTGTGGGTCGGCCCCAATCTGCACATGGTCCAGTACCGGCTGCGCGGCGGCAAGGTCATGAACAACGTGGCCGTGGTCGAAAACGACGACCTGCGCCTGGGCCGCACGGACACCATCGGGCCGGACGAGATGGAACGCATCTTTGCGCCGTGTACCGAGAACGTCCGCAAGAACCTGGGCTATGTGCGCAAGGACCGGAACTGGGTGCTGTACGACCGTGATCCGAAAGCGGGCTGGTCGCAAGGCCGCGCCACGCTGCTGGGCGACGCTGCCCACCCCACCCTGCAATACATGGCGCAGGGCGCCTGCATGGCGCTGGAAGACGCGGCCGTGCTGGCGAACAAGATCACCACGGTGCCCAGCCTGGACCAGGCGCTGCTCGATTATGAGCATGCTCGATATTTGCGCACGGGTCGCATCCAGCTGACGTCACGCTTTTTCTGCGGCATCTGCCACGCGGTGGGTGGCGCGCGCGACGTGCGCAATAGCCTGGTCGAAAGCCGCCCCAAGGGCAGCACGTTCGAAATCGACTGGCTGTATAGCGGCATCGAACTGTAAGACGTTTCCAAGGCCGTTGCCCGGATCGATCCGGCAGCGGCCTTGCGCGCATCCGCCAGCCGGACGCGCGCCTTCCTTTTTTGACCTCCCTTTCCAGGACCCGCCTGATGGCCATCCCGCTTCCCGATTCCGACCTCGTCGACAAACTCGTCTACGCCAACCGCATTCTGTATGACCACGGCATTGTCGATGGCCTGGGCCACGTCAGCGTGCGCCATCCGACCGAACCCGGCGTGTTCCTGCTGTCGTGCAACCGCGCGCCGGCCATGGTGCGCCGGCAGGACATCGTCTGCTATGACTTCGACGGCAACACGGTGTCGGATTCCAAAGAACGTCCTTACCTGGAACGCTTCATCCACGCCGAGCTGTATCGCGCGCGCCCGGACGTGATGTCGGTGGTGCACAGCCATTCGATGAGCGTGATCCCGTTCGCCATCACCAAGCACGCACTGAAGCCGGTGTTCCACATGTCCAGCTTTCTGGGCGCGGGGTCGGCCCACTTTGAAATCCGTGATGCCGGTGGCGATACCGACATGCTGATCCGCGACAAGCACCTGGGCGAAGCGCTGGCCAAGTCCATGGGCGATTGCAATTGCGTGCTGATGCGCGGCCATGGATCCACGGTGGTGGGTGGATCGATCGAAGCGGCCGTGTTCCGCGCGATCTATACCGAGATCAACGCGCGCCTGCAGCTGGAAGCGCAGGGCCTGGGCGAGATCACTTTCCTGAATGGCGAAGAAGCGCGCCTGGCCACCGAAATGAACGAAGGGCAATTGCCGCGTTCGTGGAATCTGTGGATCAAGCGGCTGGGCAACGTCGATCTCGACCAGTGAGACAGCGGCAGCAGATCGTTGCCGATATCAACAGAATGATGGACGGGCACAACGATGCCCGGACCTACCGCGTAATGCGAGGAGACTGACGTGGCAATGAACCTTTCGATCGGCAAGCCCTGGATCACGACCGCCCTGGTGACGGTCGCGGCAGCCGGCGCGCTGGCAGGCGCAGCAGCGCACGCCGCCGATGCCTATCCCAACAAGACCGTGCGGCTGGTGGTGCCTTATGGCACCGGCGGCGGATCGGACATCCTGGCGCGCCAGATCGGCGCGGGCCTGGCGCCCATCTGGGGCCAGGGCGTGGCCGTGGAAAACAAGGCAGGCGCATCCGGCAACATCGGCAGCCAGGACGTGGTTCGCGCCCCGGGCGACGGCTACACCCTGCTGCTGCAGAATTCGACCATGGTCAGCAACCTGGGCCTGACGGGCAAGCTGCCCTACGACGCCGAAAAGGACCTGACCCCGATCATGATCCTGGGCGTGACGCCGATCGCGCTGGCGGCGCATCCGTCGGTCAAGATCAGCAACGTCAAGGAATTGATCGCGATCGCCAAGGCCAAGCCGGACTCGCTCAGCTACGGGTCGTGCGGCATCGGGACCCCGCAGCATTTCGTGATGGAACTGGTCAAGCAAAAGGCCGGCATTACCGCCACGCACGCCGGCTACAAGGGCTGCGCGCCCGCGTTGCAGGACGTGCTGGGTGGCCAGGTGCCGCTGGCGATCGTCAGCGCGAACCTGGTCGCGCCCTATGCCAAAAGCGGCCGCCTGAAGGCCGTGGGCGTGTCGACCGCGCAGCGGTACGCGCTGATGCCCGATACACCCACGTTTGAAGAACAAGGCCTGAAGCCCTTCGACTTTTCGATCTGGTATGCGCTGATGGGCCCGGCCAAATTGCCGGCTGACGTGGTCGCCAAGATCACTGCCGACGTGACCAAGGTGCTGGCCGATCCGAAGGTGCAAGAGAACCTGTCGAACGCCGGCGTGGAAGTCACGAAGGGATCGGCGCAGGACCTGACCAAGCTGATCAAGGAAGACACCGCGCGCTACATGCAGCTGGCCAAGAGCGCCAACATCCAGGCCGAATGAGCGCAGGCTGAGCAACACACCGCGATATGACGCAGGCAACAGACCTGCGCGACGCACCCCTTCAATGAAGGACGGAGGAGACAGCATGACCGATGGACGTTTGAATGCCGGCCGCACGATGAATCCAACCCCGACGACGCACGACGCATCATCCCCCACGCACGCCACTTCGGCGCGTTCGCAAACGGACACGTCGGCGCGTGTGCGCCTGGCCTTGTATGTTGCGGCTGCGGTGGCCGGGGCGGCCGTGCTGGCGGTCGCCGCCACGTACGCGCCCGCGGCGCGCGCGGCGGACCGCAAGGCTGACGCCTACCCCGACCATCCGATCCGGCTGGTCGTGCCCTTCCCGCCCGGCGGCGGCAACGACACGTTGGGCCGCCTGGTGGCGCAGCGCTTGTCGACCACGCTGGGCCAGACGGTGGTGGTGGAAAACCGCGCGGGCGCACTGGGCAATCTGGGCACGGAACAGGTCGCCCGCGCCAAGCCCGACGGCTACACGCTCACGCTGGGCTTCGTGGCCAACTTTGCGATGACGCCCAGCCTGAGCAAGGCAGGCTATGACCAGAACAAGGACTTTGCGCCCATCAGCATGGTTGCGCAGGGCTACCAGATCCTGGTCGTGAATCCGCAATTGCCGGTCAAGAACGTGGCCGAACTGATTGCCCTGGCCAAGGCCAAACCCGGCGAACTGAACTATGCGTCGGGCGGCAACGGATCGCCCCTGCACCTGGTGGCCGAGCTCTTCAAGATGCAGACGGGTACCGACATCCAGCACGTGCCCTACAAGGGCAGCGCGCCGGCCGCGGCCGCGGTGATCAGCGGGGAAACCCAGATGGTGTTCGGCGGCGTGGTCTCTACCCTGCCCTTCGTGCCGACCGGCCGCCTGCGCGCCCTGGCCGTCACGTCACCGAACCGCATTGCCGCGGCGCCGGATGTACCGACCCTGAACGAACTGGGCTACCCCGGCATCGAAGCCAGTTCCTGGTATGGCCTGTTCGCGCCCGCCGGCACGCCGCCCGCGATCGTTGCAAGACTCAACCAGGAAATGGTCAAGCTTGCGAAAGATCCGGACTACCGCGAACAACTGAACAAGCAAGGACAGGAAGCCATGTCCAGCACCCCCGACGAACTCGCGCGCTACGTCCGGTCCGAATCCGAGAAGTGGGGCCGTGTGATCAAGACCGCAAACATCAAGGCCGATTAATGAATCCCCTCCCGCTTACCCTGGCGCTTGGTCCCTACGACCATACCCGCGACGTGACCGACGGGTCGATCCCTGTCGAAGGCGTTGCGCTGCGCACGCTGAACCTGCCGATCGAAGAAATCTTCTACCGCTTCACGCTGCATCGCGAGTGGGACATTTCCGAGATGTCGATGGGCAAGTACATCGCGCTGCGCTCGCAGGACGACCCGGGCATCCAGGCGCTGCCGATCTTCATTTCGCGCGCCTTTCGCCACTCCATGTTCTACGTGAAGGAAGGCAGCGCCATCCAGCGTCCGGAAGACCTGGCGGGCAAGCGGATCGGCGTGCCCGAATGGGCGCAGACGGCAGGGGTGTATGGCCGCGGATTCCTGAGCGATTACCTGGGCATCGACCTGAAGGGCATCACCTGGGTGCAGTCCGGCGTGAACCAGGCCGGCCGCGCCGAAAAGGTAAAGCTGCATCTGCCCGACGGCATGCAGTACCACCCCGTCAAAGACAAATCGTTGAACGAGATGCTGCTGTCGGGCGAACTGGACGCGATCATGTCGGCCCGCCCGCCCATCGCCCTGGGCAAGGGCGTGGTGCGCCTGATGCCCGACTACCAGGCGGCCGAAGAACAGTATTTCCGCGACACGAAAATATTCCCGATCATGCATGGCCTGGTGGTGCGCGGCCCCGTGCTGCAGGAACACCCCTGGGTTGCCATGAACCTGGTCAAGGCCTTTACGCAGGCCAAGCACCAGTCGATGGAACGGCTGTCGGACGTGACCGCGTCGCACGCACCGTTCGCGTGGATGGCAGAGTACGCCAACCGCATGAAGTCCATTTTTGGCGAAGACTTTTTCCCGTACGGCATCGGGCCGGATGCGGGCGGACAGATCAACGTCGCTACCCTCGACGCCTTTTGCAAGTTTGGCCACGAGCAGGGTATCTGCGCGCGCCGGCTGTCGGTCGAGGAATTGTTCCCGAAAAACGTGCTCAGCTCGTTCAAGGTATAGCGCGCGAGCCGAACCGGAGAGATCCCATGAATGACATGAACGTGTATTACAAGACACTGGACCAGCAGCATCTGGCTCCCTTGTGGGTGGTGCTGAAGGGCCTGGTGCCGGCGGAGCCCAAGTCGAAAGCCGTGCCCTTCCAGTGGCACTTCGACGAGGTGCGCCGGCCCCTGCTGGAAGCCGGTGAACTCATTACCGCCGAAGAAGCCGAACGGCGCGTGCTGGTGCTGGAAAATCCCGGCTGGGCCGGCAAGTCGCAAATCACCGACACGCTGTATGCGGGCCTGCAGCTGATCCTGCCGGGCGAAGTGGCCCCGGCCCATCGCCACACGCAATCGGCACTGCGCTTCGTGCTGGAAGGTTCGGGCGGCTACACCGCGGTGGATGGCGAACGCACCACCATGCACCCCGGCGACTTCATCATCACGCCATCGTGGACCTTCCACGATCATGGCCATGACGGCACCGATCCGGTCATCTGGATGGACGGCCTGGACGTGCCGCTGGTGTCCTTCCTGAAAGCCGGCTTTCGTGAAGAAAACGAGTCGGCATCGCAGACCATTGCACGGCCGGAAGGCGATGCCCTGGCGCGGTATGGCAGCGGCCTCTTGCCGATCCGCAACAGCCGCAAGACGCACACGTCGCCGGTCTTCAACTACCCCTACGACCGCACGCGCGAAGCGCTCGGCCAGATGGTGCGCTTCGAAGACATCGACCCGCATCGCGGCCTGTGCCTGCGCTACGTGAACCCGACCAGCGGCGACTGGGCGATCCCGACGCTGGGCACCACCATGCAGCTGATCCCGGCGAACTGGCAAGGCAAGACTTACCAGTCCACCGACAGCGGCGTGCTGGTGGTGATCGAAGGCGAAATCACGATCGAAATGATGGGCGCCGACGGCACGGCCGCAGAGCGCTTCACGCTCAAGCCGCGCGATGTGTTCGCGCTGCCGGGCTGGGCGTCGCACCGCATCGTGGGCGGCGCGTCGGACTCGGTGGTGTTCGCCTTCAACGATCGCCCGGTGCAGGAAAAACTTGGCCTCTGGCGCGAAAAGCTGTAGGCACGCCGCTTCACGCAGTTCGTTTTACCCGTCATCCCTTTCACCGGCCGCGTCGTTACCGTGCGGTCGGCTTACCTCGTTTTTCCAGGAGAATCCCTTGACCATCATCGCCCGCTTCAACGACAACCGCCTTGGCGTGGTGCAAGGTGACGTCATCAAAGACGTGACATCGGTCCTTGACCGGCTGCCCGCCCATCACTACCCCCTGCCGACCCACGACATCTTCATCGCCGCCCTGCCCGAATTGCTGGGCGCGATCGAAGGCGAAGCCGACAAGGCCGAAGGCATTCCGCTGTCCAGCGTCACATTCCTGAGCCCGGTCGCCAACCCCGGCAAGCTGGTCGCGGCACCGGTCAACTACCTGAAGCACCTGGAAGAAGCGCAGACCGATCCGGCGCTGCATCACCAGAACCAGATCGCCACCATCCACCGCGCGGGTCTGTTCCTGAAGGCCACCAGTTCGCTGGTGGGCTCGTCGCACGGCATTGAAGTGGCCCTGCCCGATCGCCGCACCGACCACGAGATCGAACTGTGCGCCATCATCGGCAAGCGCGCCAAGAACGTCAGCAAGGAAGAGGCGCTGGAATACGTGGCCGCCTACAGCCTGGGCCTGGACATCACCATTCGCGGTCCGGAAGAACGCAGCCTGCGCAAGTCGCTGGACACCTATTCGGTGCTGGGGCCCTGGATGGTCACGGCCGACGAAGTGCCCGATCCGGACAACCTGGACTTCTCGCTCGAGATCAATGGCGAGGTGCGCCAGCGCGCCAATACGCGCGATCTGATCCTGGGCGTGGCCGAACTGATCGAGCTGGCCTCCCGCTTCTACACGCTGGAGCCGGGCGACATCATCTACACCGGTACGCCGGAAGGGGTTGCCCCTATCTTGCCGGGCGACACACTCCACGCCAGTATCGAAAAAGTAGGTGAATTTACGGTCGAGGTGCGTGCCGCCTGATCGACACCCACCCCTACAACCAAAATAGAAAGGGATGACATGGATCGGAGACAGTTTGTACAGAGCGGCCTTGGCCTTGCCTTGGCTTCCACGATGGGGCCTGCCTTTGCGCAGGCCACCAGCGGCGCGAAGTGGCCCACCAAGGCCGTGCGCCTGATCGTGCCGTTTCCCGGCGGGTCGGCGCCCGACGTGATCGTGCGGCACGTCGCCCAGGTATTGGGCAACAAATGGCAGCAGACGGTCATTGTCGACAACCGCCCCGGCGGCAGCGGCGTGATCGGGCTCAACAACCTGCTCACGTCGCCGGTCGATGACCACACCTTTGCGTTCACGCAAGGGTCGGCCATTTCCATCGTGCCGCGCACGATCAAGAACATTCCGTTCAACATCGAACGCGACTTCGTGCCGGTGTCGTTCAGCATGCTGGCGCCGCTGGTGCTGGCCGTGCCGGTGGACTCGCCATACAAGTCGGTGCAGCAGTTCATCGACGCCGCCAAGGCCCGTCCGGGCGCCCTGCCGGTGGCCGACGTGGGCGTGTATTCGTATCCACATCTGGCCGGTGAATTCTTCGGCCTGAACGCCAACGTCAAGTTCCTGCACATCCACTTCACGGGGGGCCCGCCGGCCATCCAGGCCACCATCGGTGGTCACACCGAAGCGGTGATCGAAGGCATGGGGCCGATCCTGCCCTTCGTGCAAAGCGGCCGGCTGCGGGTCTTGGGATCGTTCGGCAGCGAAGCCTATCCCGGTCTGGAAAAGGTCGAGCTGATCAGCAAGAGCGCACCCAAGACGGTGATCGACGGGTGGTTCGCCACCATCGCCCGCAAGGGAACGTCGGCATCGGTGATCGAACGTTTGAACGCCGACATCAACCTGGCCATGGACGCGCCCGAAGTGCAGCGCGCGCTCAAGGAACAGGTGCTGTTCGCGCACAAGGGCCCGCCGTCGGACCTGAAGAAGTGGATCGACGACGAAAACGCCAAGTGGGGGGTGGTGATGGACCGGCTGGGGATCAAGCCGGAATAAGGCGGGGCGGGATCCTATCCCGCCGCAAACCGGTACACGGCCAGGGTGCTGCGCAGTCCGGGCGCGACCGTCACTTCGCGATCATTCGCGAACGTGGCGCGTTCCAGGATGCGCAGCCCCAGCTTGCGGGCCAGGTCTTCAAAGTCGGCCAGCGTGCACAGGTGGATGTTCGGCGTGTTGTACCACTCGTAGGGCATCTGCTTGCTGACCGGCATGCGGCCCCGCAGGATCGACCAGCCATGCGTCCAGTGGCCAAAGTTGGGGAAGGACACGATGCCTTCCCGGCCCACCCGCATCATCTCTTGCAAAATGCGTTCGGTGTTGTGCACGGCCTGCAGGGTCTGCGACAGCACCACCGTATCGAAGTGGCCGTCCTGGAACAGGGCCAGCCCGTCTTCCAGGTTCTGCTGGATCACGTTCACGCCGCGACGCACGCAGGCGATCACACTGGCATCGTTGATTTCGACACCGACCGTGCGGGCATGCTGCTTGTCGCGCAAATGGGCGAGCAAGGTGCCATCGCCGCAACCCAGGTCAAGCACACGCGATCCGTCGGCGATCCAGCTCGCAATGCGGGCCAGATCGGGGCGGATGCCATTGCGGTGGCCGCTGCTCATGCGCGATCCCCCAATCCGAGTTGCATCGCAATCTTGTCGTAATAGCCGCTGACCACCGCGTGATAGCGGCTGTCGTCCAGCAGGAAGGCATCGTGCCCGTGCGGCGCGTCGATCTCGGCATACGTGACCGGCAGGCCGTTGCTGAGCAGCGCCTGCACGATCTCGCGCGAGCACGACGGCGGAAAGCGCCAGTCGGTCGCGAACGACGTCAGCAGGAATTCCGCCTTGACCGGCGCCAGCGCCTTGGCCAGGTCGCCCCCGGCATTCTTGGCCGGGTCGAAATAGTCCAGGGCTCGCGTGATCAGCAGATAGGTATTGGCGTCGAAATACTTCGAGAATTTTTCGCCCTGGTAGCGCAGGTAGGACTCGACTTCGAATTCGACGTCGTAGCCGTAATGGAAGGCGCCATCGGCTGCCGGCGCACGCTGCGCGCGGCCGAATTTTTCGGCCATGTCGTCGCCCGACAGGTAGGTGATGTGGCCGATCATGCGCGCCACCGACAGGCCATGGCGCGGCACCGTGTGGTGCGCGTAAAAGTCGCCGCCATGAAAGTCGGGGTCGGTAATGATCGCGCGGCGCGCCACTTCGTTGAACGCAATGTTCTGCGCCGACAGCCGCGGCGTGCTGGCCACCACCACGCAGTGCGCCAGACGGTCCGGATAGGTCACCGCCCAGCCCAGCGCCTGCATGCCGCCCAGCGATCCGCCCATGACCGCGGCAAACCGTTCGATGCCATACAGGTCGGCCACACGCGCCTGGGCATGCACCCAGTCTTCTACCGTCACGACCGGGAAGGCCGCGCCGTAAGGCTTGCCCGTGGCCGGGTCGATGCTGCCCGGGCCGGTCGAACCGAAACACGATCCCAGGTTGTTGATCCCGATCACAAAGAAGCGGCGCGTATCCAGCGGCTTGCCCGGCCCGACCATGTTGTCCCACCAGCCCACGTCCGACGGGTCATTGGCGGCGATGCCCGCCACGTGGTGCGAGGCATTCAGCGCATGGCACACCAGCACCGCATTGCTGCGGTCGGCGTTCAGGGTGCCGTAGGTTTCGACCATGAGCGAATACGGGCCGAACGACGACCCGCTGGACAGCGCCAGCGGCTCGGTAAATTCGATCAGGCGGGCTTCGACCACCCCCACAGAGCCCGGGTCGCGCGCAGGCGATGGCGAGGCAGCAGGAACGTGAGGCTGGGGGGGAGCGGTAGGGACTGGGGCGCCTGGAGCTGGCGCAGCCGGGTGCGGGGCAAGCGCCGCGGACGGGCGCACATCGGGTGAAGACGAAGACACGAAGAGCTCTTTAGCAGGATTTTTATGAGGCGCCCGCAAGCGGGTCAGGCAAATCGGCGCCGGAACCCTGGAATTGTAGCATCGGGGGGTGCAGGGCCTTGTCGAACGGGGTGACCCCGGCCGGGCGGGCGGCCTCCACATGCTGGCGCAGCGCCAGCTGGAAGGGCGAGAACGCCTTGTCTTTGCGGTAGACCAGGTAGAGCGGAATCGTCATCTCCAGGCCCGGCGTGCGCACCGCGCGCAGCTCGCCATGCCGCAGGTCCTGTTCCACCGACGACCTTAAAAAGAAGCACACGCCCACGTCGCGGCGCACGGCTTCCTTCTGCGCTTCGGGGTGGCCCAGTTCCAGCACGATGCGGCGCGACGGCACGCCGTTGGCCCGCAACTGGCCTTCTTCCAGTTGCTGCATGACCGTGCTGTTGGACGTGCTGACGAACGGCAGATCGGCCACCGCTTCACGTTCCACGCTGTCGCCCACCCAGCGGCTGGTGGGCGCGCTGACCAGCCACAGGGGCTCGATCCACAGGGGCTGGGCGGTCAACCCGTCCAGGTTCTGCGTGGGCGCAATGAGGGTGACGGCAAAGTCGCAGGCGCCCGTGCGCGTGGCTTCCAGCGCCACCTGTGGGTTGGAGATCGCCAGCTGCACCAGGCCGTCCGGATGCGCTGCATGAAAGTCGCAGACGATGCCCGGCACCTGGTAGGACCCGGCGCTCATGGACGCAGCCACCACCGCCTTGCCGGGCCCGATGTCGGTCGCGCCGCCCAGTTCGCGTTCCAGCTCGCGCGTGCGCGTGACGGTTTCGCGCGCCCACTTCAGCACGCGTTGCCCGGTGGGCGTGAGCGCAATGCCCCGCCCTTCGCGGCGGATCAACCGCGCGCCCAGCGTGGTTTCCAGGCTGCGGATATGCGCGGTCACGACCGGCTGCGACACGCACAGAAAGTCGGCGGCGCGCGTCACGCTCTGAAGTTCGGCCACGACGCAGAACACTTCCATCTTCTGCAGGGTGAGATGGGAATCGAAGCCACGCACGGACGTCTCCTGGGCGGTGCGCGGTCTCATAGCCGCGCGCCTATGGTTGGTGCCCCCATTTTGAATTGGACGTATGCATCGCGCCTACCTAGGATCGGCCCCATCTATGGAGACACCATGGCACTCGATAACACCAGCAAATGGGTAGAGGGCATCCACCGGGCGGCGACCGTACTCGAGGTCACGCTGGCCGCCGCGCTGATCGCGGCAGTGATCATGAACGTGATCAATATCGTCGCGCGGTATGTGTTCGGTCAGTCGCTGACCGGCGTTGATGAATGGCAGATCTATCTGCTGGTCGCCATGGCCTTTGCCGGCTCGGTGGTGGCGGCGGTACGGGGACAGCATCTGCGCATGGACGTGCTGACGCGCTATTTTCCCCGCACGGCGCAACGCATCGTGGGCGCGGTCGAAGCGGTTGGCGCGGTGCTGCTGTGCGGCTTTGTGTGCGCCGTTTCCACGCATTACGCGACCCGCATGCACGCCATCGGCAGTGTGAGTGAAAACGGGTACATTCCGATGTGGCTGCCGCATTCGATCGTGGCGCTGGCTTTTGCAGCCATGACGCTGGTGGGCCTGGCGGACCTGGTGCTGCGGCTGATGGGGTCACGCCTGGTGACCCGCCCGCCTGCGGTCGAAGCGGCCGCGCCGGTGCCGGAGGCCGCATCATGAGCTTCGCCTTGGGCGTGCTGCCGATTGCCCTGCTGCTGCTTGGCTTTCCCATCTTCCTGGTGTTGCTGGCCGCGGTCAGTTGCGCGCTGGTGTTCTTCATGGACGTGCCGTACACGGCCCTGCACCAGAACCTGTTCGGCGCCATCGACGCCTATGCCTTGCTCGCGATTCCCTTCTTCATTTTTGCGGGCGAATTGATGGGACGGGGATCCGTGGCGGACCGCCTGGTCGGCTTCGTCAATGCGGGCGTGGGGTCGGTGCGTGGCAGCCTGGCCGTGACGACGGTCGGATCGTCGGCACTGTTCGGCGCGATATCGGGCGTCAGTGCGGCCACGGTGGCCACCATTGGCCGGGTGATGCTGCCGGCGCTTCGGCGCAGCGGCTATCCCGAAAAATTTTCGGCCGGCCTGCTGACCGCGGTGGGCGCGATCGACATCATCATCCCGCCCAGCATTCCGATGATCGTGTACGGCGCGGCCGCGCAGCAGTCCGTGCCCCGGCTGTATGCGGCCGGCGTGCTGCCCGGCCTGTTGCTGGCGGGCATGTTGTGCATCTACGTGATGGCCTATGCCCGCAAGCACAAGATCGGCGGTGGCGAACGTTTTTCGTGGAAGGCATTTGGCGCCGCGGCCGCGCGCGGCACGGGGGCATTGGGCGCGCCGGTCATCATTCTGGGCGGCATCTATGGCGGCGTGTTTTCGCCGACGGAAGCCGCCGCCGTGGCCTGCCTGTACGCCATCGTGGTGGCGCGTTATTTCTATCGCGAACTGTCGTGGCGCGACATCCTGGCCAGTGCGGGCACCACCGCGGTATTCACCGGGCAGATCCTGATCATCGTGGCGTGCGCCAATGTGTTCGGCTGGCTGCTGACCATTCACCAGGTGCCCGCCAGCCTGGTGCAATGGCTGACCGAATTGCAGTTGCCGGGCTGGACGCTGCTGCTGGCGATCAATGTGCTGCTGCTGGCGGTGGGCTGCTTCATTGATCCGCTGTCGGCGATCCTGCTGCTATCGCCGCTGCTGGTGCCCCTGGTCACGGCCATCGGCGTGGACCCGATCCACTTCGGGATCATTGTCACTGTCAACTTGTCGATCGGGCTCTTTCACCCGCCCTTCGGCATCAACATTTTCGTTGCGCAAAGCGTGCTGAAGCTGCCGCTGGAAACGATCTATCGGGGCATCGTGCCCTTCGTCTTCATCTACCTGATCGCCCTGGGTCTGATCACCTACATTCCCGCCATTTCGCTGCTGGGCGTGCGCCTGCTGGTGAACTGAACGGATCACGACGCCTATAAAAACCGACTGGAGACACCGCCATGAATCGTCGTCAACATTTGCTGCACCTTGCCGGCCTGGCCGGATCGGCCGCTGCCCTGGGCCTGCCGTCGTGGGCCTGGGCGCAGTCCATGACCATGAAGCTGACCGCCACCACGTCCGAAGACCTGGGCATCGACTGGCTGACCGCCTACAAGGCCAATATCGAAGCGGCCACGCAAGGCAAGGTCAAGGGCCAGGTCTACCCGGCCAGCCAGCTGGGGACCGCGCAGCGCACGATCGAAGGCGTCAGCATGGGCACGATCGAAATGGCCATGAATGCGTCGGGCATGTACGAAGGGCTGGATCCGCGCTTTGGTGCGCTGGCCGTGCCGGGCGTGTTCGACAACATCGACCATGGGCTGAAGCTGCTGGCCGACCCCGAGACGCGCAAGCGGCTGGCGTCGATCGCCACCGGCAAAGGCGTTGAAGTGCTGACCACCTTGATCCATTCCCAATGCAGCATCGTGTCGCGCAAGCCGGTGCGCAAGCTGTCGGATCTGAAGGGCCAGAAGATCCGCGTGCCGGGGTCGTCCATCCTGATCGCGCAACTGAAGCAGCTGGGCGCGAACCCGGTGTCGATGTCCTTGGGCGAAGTGCTGCCGGCTTTCCAGAACGGGACGCTGGACGGCGTGTATTCCGGCACGCCGATTCCATCGGCACTGAAATACTTTGATGTGGCCAAGGCGCAGACGCTGCTGCCGTCGACCTATATCGCCATCGTGGGCCTGGTGAGTCCGACCTTTTTCAAGACCACGGGCGCGCTGGAGCCGGCCTTGCGGCAAGCCGCGCGCAAGACGGATGACGAGGTTGCACCGCGTGTGAATGCCCGCGTGCAGGAAGCGCGGGTGATCTGGGAAAAAGGCGGCGGCGAGATGATCGAGCTGTCGGCCGCCGACGCCAAGGCCTACCTGGATGCCGTGATCCCGGCCGCGCAAAAGGAACTGACCCCGGCCGCGCGCCAGGACTACGAGGCGCTGCGGGCCATTGGCGCCAAGTACCGGAGCTGACCATGACGGATGACGCGTACGACTACATCATCGTCGGGGCCGGGTCGGGCGGCTGCACCCTGGCCTACCGGCTGGGCGCCGATCCGTCCCTGAAGATCCTGGTGCTGGAAGCGGGCGGTCCGGATCGTTCGCCCCTGATCAAGGTACCCCTGACGTGGGGCCTGATCCTGAAGCACCGCCTGTACGACTGGGGCTACTTTACCGAGCCCGAGTCCGGCATGGATCAGCGCCGCATCGAGTGTGCACGGGGCAAGGTGCTGGGCGGCTCCACGTCCATCAATGGCATGGCCTATGCGCGCGGAGCCCGCGCCGATTACGACCACTGGGGGCACGACCTGGGGCTGACGGGCTGGAGCTATGCCGACGTGCTGCCCTACTTCAAGCGGGCGGAATCGTGGGAAGGCGGGGCCGACGCGTTCCGGGGCGGCAGCGGTCCGCTGACCGTGACGCGCATGCACTACGAAGACCCCTTGGTCGACGCGTTCCTGCAGGCGACCGACCAGCTGGGCTACGGCCGCAGCGACGATTACAACGGCGAACGCCTGGAAGGCTTTGGCCCCATGCAGGCCACCATCCGGCGCGGCAAACGGTGGAGCGCGGCGTCGGCCTATCTGCGCCCGGCCATTGCGCGCGGCAACGTCACGGTGCGCACCGGGGCGATGGTGCATCGTGTGGTGCTGGAACACGGCCGCGCAGTGGGCGTGGAGGTCGCGGGCGAATCCGGCACGTCGGTGATCCGCGCATCGCGCGAGGTGGTCCTGGCAGGCGGCGTGATCAATTCCCCACAACTGCTGATGCTGTCAGGTATCGGCAACCCGCAACAGCTGCAGCGGCACGGCATTTCCGTCGCGGTGGACCTGCCCGGCGTGGGGCAGAACCTGCAGGACCATATCGTGTGCGACGTGCGGTGGCGGCGGACCGAACCGGGGCCCATGCACCGTGCCTTGCGCCTGGACCGCATTGGCGTGGACCTGGCCCGCACCTGGATGTTCGGCACCGGCCTGTCGAGCAAGGTGCCGGCGGCGGCGGTGGGGCTGGTGCGCAGCGATCCGTCGCTGGCCCTGCCCGACCTGCAGATCATGCTGGCGGCCGCGCCCATGACGGCGGGGCCGCACTTCGGGCCCTTGTTGAAACCTTACGTGGATGCCTTTGCGTTGAAGGGCATTTTCATCACGCCCGAAAGCCGGGGGCATGTCGGTCTGGCCAGCGCCGATCCACGCGCACCGGCGGTGATCACGCAGAATTTCTTGTCCACCGAGTACGACCGCCGCGCGGTGCGCGAGATGGTGCGCATCATGCGGCGCATCGGCAACTCGGCCTCGCTCGAAGCCTTCAGGGCGGAAGAGCTGGCGCCGGGGCCGGACGCCGCCAGCGACGCGGACATCGACGCCTTCATCCGGCGGGTGGCGATCACGCTGCACCACCCGGTCGGCACCTGCAAGATGGGCGTGGAAGGCGACCCGATGGCCGTGCTGGATACGCAGATGCGGGTGCGGGGGGTGGAC
Organism: Pigmentiphaga litoralis; assembly: GCF_013408655.1. NCBI lineage: Bacteria > Pseudomonadati > Pseudomonadota > Betaproteobacteria > Burkholderiales > Alcaligenaceae > Pigmentiphaga > Pigmentiphaga litoralis. The sequence continues at coordinate 4,318,271 of NZ_JACCBP010000001.1, read as the reverse complement.
GGCCTGCGCGTGGTGGATGGCGCCGCCCTGCCCCGCACGGTGCGCGGGCCGACCAACGCACCCATCATTATGATGGCGGAAAAGGTGTCGGACGCCATGCTGGGGCGGCCGCCGCTGGCAGGGGCCGGCGTGGCCGTCAGATCAGCCCCTGAAGGATTGCCTGCGCGACCGCAGCCTGTTTATTCGTGACGTTCAGCTTCAGGAAGGCGTTGCCCAGGTGGAAGTTGACCGTGCGTTCGCTGACGCCCAGGATGCAGGCCGTTTCCCAGCTGGTCTTGCCGATGGACGCCCAGCGCAGGCATTCGCTTTCGCGGGCCGACAGCGGCGACTTGCGGGACGGCGGATGCGGCAGGCGGCGGTAGGCGTCCAGCGCCAGCGACGCGGCGTGGGCGATGCACGCGGGAAAGTGTTCGTTCTTGCGGGCGGTTTGCGACGCGACGTTGTCGGCGAACGCCAGCAGGATGCAGCCGGCCACTTCGCACGGGCGGCGCGCTTCGGACGGCACCAGCAGCCCGCGGCGCACGCCCAGCTTGCGCAGGCTGGCGTAGTTGGCCGGTTCGTTGTCGCGCCGGTCGGGGCGCACGCAGAACCAGGTGTGGGACAGCGGGGTGACGCCCCCCAGCGGATGGGGCGCCAGCAGGTCGTGCAGCGGCGGGATCAGGTCTTTCCACCAGCCGCCCAGGTCGTCGCACAGCCACAGCGCGGGCAGGTTGTCGGCCGACCGGTCGACCACCAGGAAGGCATGGTGCAAGGCGCCGAGCGCCGATGCAAAGTTGCGCAGGGCGTCGGCAATGTCGACAGCCCCTGCCGCGTCACCCAGCGGACGCAGCGCGGCCAGGGCTTTCAGCTCTTGCCGATGCAGGGCGGCATCGGCTTCGAGCGAGGCGTCTGGCGCCGGATTGATCATGACCTGCGTGAAAGTAAACATTACCGCAACCTGTAAGATTCGGTAACATAGTATTGCAGTTGCAACAGATTCTCAACGTGAGCAGGCGCTTTATCTGTTTAACAACGTCAGGTCCATTTCGGCCGCCCGGTTCAGTACTGTCGCCACTTTCGCGCGCAGGGCGTTGGAATGCGCAGCCAGGATTTCCCGTTTCACGTCCAGCAATTGCGTGGGGTGCATCGAAAAGTGTGTCAGCCCAAGGCCCAGCAACAAGCGGGTCAATTCCGTGTCGCCGGCCATTTCTCCGCACACCGATACCCGTTTGCCCGCCCGGGCACCCGCGTTGATCGAATTGGCGATCAGCCGCAGCACGGCCGGGTGCAGGGGGTCGTATAGCGCGTCCACGTCCGGGTCGGTCCGGTCGATGGCCAGGGTGTACTGGATCAGGTCATTGGTGCCGATCGACAGGAAGTCGAAGGCTTCGATGAAGGGTTCGATGGCGATCGCCACGGCGGGCACTTCGACCATGGCGCCGACTTCGATGTTGGTGGCATAGGCTTCGCCCCGTGCGTCCAGGTCACGCCGTGCCGACGCGATGGCGGCATACGCCGCGCGCACTTCGCGCAGGTGCGCGATCATCGGGATCAGGATCTGCACCTTGCCGTGCACCGACGCGCGCAGGATCGCGCGCAGTTGCGTGGCGAACAGTTCCGGCCGGGCAAGGCAATAGCGGATCGCGCGCTGGCCCAGGGCCGGGTTGGTCGCCACGGTGGCTTCGCCGTCCAGCGTCTTGTCGGCGCCGATGTCCAGCGTGCGGATGGTGACCGTCTTGCCGCCCATGGTGCGCACGACCAGGGCATAGGCTTCGTACTGCTCGTCTTCGTCGGGCAGCGTGTCGCGGCCCATGAACAGGAATTCGCTGCGGAACAGGCCGATGCCATCGGCGCCCGCGTCGGCGGCCGCTTGGGCTTCTTCAGGCAGTTCGATGTTGGCGCACAGGGTGATCTCGACGCCGTCCAGCGTGATCGCGGGCACGTCCTTGAGCGTGGCCAGGTCGGCCCGTTCCAGGGCGTAGTCGGACTGCCGGCGGCGATATTCGTCAAGTACGCGCGGCGCCGGATTGACGAGCAGCACGCCCGCTTCGCCATCGACAATGACGGTATCGCCATCGCGCATCAATGACCGGGCCGAGCCCAGCGCCACCACGGCCGGCACACCCATGCTTCGGGCCACGATGGCCGTGTGCGACGTGCCGCCGCCCAGGTCGGTCGCGAACGCCGCGAACCGGCCGCCGCGCAGCTTGAGCATGTCGGCGGGCGAAATATCGTGCGCCACGACGATCAGGGGATCGTTGTGTTCGGTCAGGGTCGATTCACGCCACGTGCGTTTGGTGTCCGTGCCGGCCAGCGCGTGCAGGATCCGTTCGATCACCTGGCGGATGTCATTGCCCCGCTCGCGCATGTACTCGTCGTCCATCATCGCGAACTGCTCGCCCAGCGCCTGGCCTTGCGCGGTCAGCGCCCATTCGGCGTTGTAGTGGCGGGTGCGGATGATTTCGACCGGCTCGACCGAAATCATCGAGTCGGCCAGGATCATGCTGTGGACTTGCAGGAACGCGCCCAGCTCGCGCGGCACGTCGGCCGGCAGATCGGACGCCATCTGCGCCAGTTCGTCGCGGGCGGTGGCGATCGCGGCCTGGAGGCGCGCGCATTCGGCTTCGACGTCTTCGGGGGCGACCCGGTAGTGCGAGACTTCCAGCGCCGCGGCGCCGATCACCACCACGCGCCCGATCGCGTAGCCCCGGGACACGCCCAGCCCGTGCAGGGCCAGCATCGCGCCGCTCATGGCTAGTCGCTTTCGCCGAACTTGTTGTCGAACAGCGCCCGGATCTGCTCGAGCGCCTCGTCGGCATCTTCGCCTTCGGCATCGACGGTGACGACACTGCCCAGACCCGCGGCCAGCATCATGACACCCATGATGCTTTTGGCATTGACGCGCCGCGAACCGCGCGCGATGTGGATGTCGCTGCGGTGCTTGCTGGCCAGCTGCGTCAGCTTGGCCGAGGCCCTTGCGTGCAGCCCCAGCTTGTTGGTAACGGTGATATCTACGGAGGGCATCGTCAGGGTTCTTCAGGTCCGCCGTCGGTGCGCAATATGCCTTGCGTGCCGCCGGCCAGCGCGCGTTGCGCCGTGTCGTCTAAGGAAAGATGCCGGTACGTGAGTGCCCGCAACAGCATCGGAATATTGGCCCCGGAAATTACCGCCGTCGGGGTGCCGGCGCCGTGCGCCAGGCCGGACGCCTTGCCGGCCAGATTGGCCGGGGTCGCCCCCACCATGTCGGTAATCACCAGCACACCCGTTCCGCGGTCGACCGTCTCGATGCAGCCACGCACCTTGTCGAGCGTTACCGCCGGATCGTCATGCGCTCCCACATCATAGGCCAGCACGTCTGACATCGCACCGAATACATGCGCGACACTTGCCAGCAGCGCGGACGCCAGCGGGGCGTGCGCCACGATGACCACGCCGGGCATCAGTGGGTCGCGCGCCCGGGCGCCGCCACCGCCGCTTCGAGCGCCTGGGCGAACATCGCGCCCACGTCGAAACCGGTCTGTTCAGTGATTTCGGCAAAGGTGGTCGGGCTGGTCACGTTGATTTCGGTCACGTATTCGCCGATCACGTCCAGACCGACCAGCAGCAGGCCGCGCGCAGCCAGAGTCGGGCCCAGTTCGCGGGCGATTTCCCAATCCTTTTCCGACAACGGCTGGGCCACGCCCCGGCCACCCGCAGCCAGGTTGCCGCGCGTTTCGCCGGCGGCCGGAATGCGGGCCAGGCAGAACGGCACCGGCTCGCCGCCGATGATCAGGATGCGCTTGTCGCCCTGGGTAATTTCCGGAATGAAACGCTGCGCCATGATGCTGCTCTGGCCGTAGTTGGTCAGGGTTTCGAGAATGGCGTTCAGGTTCAATTCATCATGGCGCAGGCGGAATATGCCCGTGCCGCCCATGCCGTCCAGCGGCTTGACGATGACGTCCTGGTACAGCTGGTGGAAGGCCTTGATCCGCGACATGCTGCGCGTGACCAGCGTCGGGACGGTCAAGTGCGGGAATTCGGCAATCGACAGTTTTTCCGGATGGTTGCGGATGCTGGCGCCGGAATTGAAGACGCGGGCGCCCTGCGCTTCGGCGCGCTCGAGCATGTGGGTGGAGTACAGGTATTCGATGTCGAACGGGGGGTCCTTGCGCATCAGCACGGCGTCGAAGGCGGTCAGCGGCGCGTCGGCCGCCTCGCTTTCGGTCCACCAGTCGTGGCCGTGCGGGTCGGCCGCGGGCACCAGCGCGATGGGCGTGGCCGATACGCGGACGTCTCCTTCCATGACATACAGGTCGCCCTGCATGGCCACGCTGAGCGTGTGCCCCCGCGCCACCAGCGCGCGCATCATGGCGACGGAGGTGTCTTTGTAGGCTTTTAGCAGGGGAAGGGGGTCGAGAATGAAGAGTACGTGCATGATCGCCTCAGAGTTCCAGCGATAATAACGCAGCCCCATCCGGGGCACAGCGGATCCGGGTCCCCCGGTCCGCCAGTGCCGCCCCTGGGGGAGGCGCGCAGCGCCAAGGGGGGGCCCTACTTCCCGTTGAAGGCTTCGGCGATTTGTTTCGCGCTGGTGCGGATCTTGATGATCGCGTCGCCGGCTGCATTCGCCAGTTCCATGCCTTTGTGGGCCTGGCCCAGGCTGTCGCCCATGCTTTCGATGGCGATGCGGGCGCCGTCCTGGATGGTGGCGACCATGACGCTGATTTCGCCGGTGGACCCGTTGGTGCGTTCGGACAGCTTGCGCACTTCGTCGGCCACGACGGCGAAGCCGCGGCCGGCGTCGCCGGCGCGGGCGGCTTCGATGGCGGCGTTCAGGGCCAGCAGGTTGGTCTGCGAGGCGATGTCGCGGATCGTCTTGACGATGGACGAGATCTGCTGCGACTGGCTGCCCAGCGATTCAAGCACGGCGGACGTCTTCTGGATCGATTCGGTGATCTTGCGCACTTCCCGCACGGCTTCGTCGATCACCTGGGCGCCCTGCTCCGAAATGGCTTCGGTCTCGTTCGACACCCGGTACGCGACGCGGGCATTTTCCAGTTCATTCTTTTGCGTGGACACCCGGTTGGTGATGTCGGCGGCGAATTTGACGACCTTGATCAGCTTGCCCGAGGCGTCGAACACCGGGTTATAGGACGCTTCCATCCACACCACGCGGCCGTCCTTGGTCTGGCGCGCGTATTCGCCCGACATGAAGGTGCCGGCGTTCAGCTGTTCCCAGAAGCGCGCGTATTCGGCGCTGGCCGTGAATTCCTTATTACAGAACATGCGGTGGTGGCGGCCCAGGATTTCACCGGACGAATATCCCGTCACGCGCAGGAAGTTGTCATTGGCGGACATGACGGTGCCATCGGGCGTGAATTCGATCACGGCCATGGACCGGTTCAGGGCGGCCTGGCGGCTGGCCAGTTCGCGTTCGCGGTGCTCGGCGCCGGTCACGTCGGTGGCGATCTCGATCACGCGGCTGACACGGCCGTCGGGGTCGACGACCGGGTTGTAGGTGGCGTCCACCCAGATGATGCCGCCGCTGGCCGACAGGCGTTGATAGCGGCCGGTCACGGTTTCGCCGCGCCGCACCCGGTCCCACACCTCTTTGTAGGCGGCCGATTTGCCGGTGGCCGTGTCACACAGCACGGCATGGGGCTGGCCGCGAAGTTCGGCGGGGTCGCACTCGAACAGCGTCGCGTAGCGGGCGTTGGCCTGGAGGACGATGCCTTCAGGCGTGAATTCGGCCATCAGGACGGATTGGTCGATCGCGCGCAGCAAGGCAGCCTGCTCGGCACTGCGGCGCTCGCTGGCCGCGAGCTCGAGGCGAAGCTTTTTTGTCAGAATGGCAAACATGGGTTCCCCGGGGGCGCGTGGCAAAACAGAGGGTGATCGGACGACGATGGCCAACGACGGGCGCAAGGGTGGGAACACCCCACGCTACAGACCGCTCGAAAGCTGAAACATATCGTCGCAAGTCAACGTCCCACTGTCGTCCCACTGCCGTCCTAATAGCGTCGTAACCGCGACACGCTGCGGGAAAGCCCCAAGGATGAGCCAGGAACAGCGGCCCATCAAGATGCACCCTCAGTGCCGCGCCACCCCCAGCAGTCCGTCCAGCAGGCCCGGGTCGTCCAGCAAGGTTTTTGCCGGCGCGGCGTGCACCACACTGCCCCGCTCCAGCACGATCGCGTCGTGCGTGATGCCCAGCGCCTTGCGGGCGTTCTGCTCGACCAGGATCACCGACATGCCCTCGTCGCGGATGATCTGCTGCAGCACGGCCAGCAACTCCTGCACGATGATGGGCGCGAGGCCTTCCAGCGGCTCGTCCAGCAGCAGCACCTGCGGGTTCAGCATCAGCGCCCGGCCGATCGCCAGCATCTGCTGTTCGCCACCCGACAGCTGGTTGCCCAGGTTGGCCTTGCGTTCCTGCAATCGCGGAAACATCTGATAGATGCGCTGCACGGTCCAGGGGCCGGGAACGGCTACGGCGGTCAGGTTTTCTTCCACCGTCAGGGACTTGAAGATATTGCGTTCCTGCGGGACCCAGCCGATGCCGGCCAGGGCGCGCTGGTCGGGCCGCAGCTTTGTCAGTTCCTTGCCGTTCAGGGTGATGCTGCCCGCGAACCGCCGCGTGTGGCCGACGATCGTGTTGATCAGGGTCGTCTTGCCCGTGCCATTGCGGCCCAGCAGGGCGAGCGCCTGGCCTTGCCCCAGCGTGACGTCGATGCCGGCCAGCACCTTGGCCTCGCCATAACCGGCCACCAGGCCGGACACTTTCAACAACTCAGGCATATGCGCTCCCTGCCAGTTCTTCGCCGAGGTACACGGCCTTGACCCGCGGATCGCGGGCAATGTCGGCATTGCTGCCTTCGGCGAACACGGCGCCGTTGACCAGCACCGAGATGCGATTGGCAAAGCTGAAGACCAGGTCCATGTCGTGTTCAATCAGCAGGATGGTGACGTCGTCGGGCAGCGCCGCGACCGTGTCCAGGATCTCGCGGCGTTCGCCGTCGGGCACGCCCGCCACGGGCTCGTCCAGCAGCAGGACGCGCGGCTTGGCGGCCAGCGCCAGGGCGATTTCCAGCAGGCGCTGCTTGCCATAGGGCAGCACGCTGGTGCGGCGATCCATCACATCCGTCAGGTTGCATTGTTCGAGCCACGCGCCGCACTCATCCATGATTTCCCCGCGCCGGCCCAGCGCGCGGAACCATGACGACCCGATGCGCTGCCGCTCCGAAATCGCCACGGCCAGCGCTTCGGCCGGGGTCATCTCCGGAAACAGCTGGTTGATCTGGAAGGTGCGGACCAGGCCGCGGCCGGCGCGCGCATGCACCGGCAGCGCCGTAATGTCTTCGCCTTCCAATTCGATGCGGCCGCTGCTGGGCGGAATCACACCGGTCAGCAGGTTGATGAGCGTGGTCTTGCCCGCGCCGTTGGGGCCGATCAGGGCCTGGCGCGCGCCGCGTTCCACGGTCAGGGACACGTCATTGGTGGCGACCAGGCCGCCAAAGCGGCGCGTCAGGTTGAAGGTTTGAAGAACGATGCTCATGACGATGTGCTCCCGCCGCTGCGCTTGAACCAGGTCCACGGACGGACCAGGCGGTCGTGGCCGACCACGACGATGATCACCAGCAGCATGCCGATCCAGAACTGCCAGTATTGAGGGGTGATGCCGGACAGCCAGTCCTGCATGAGCTTGAAGACGATGGCGCCGATGATGCCGCCATACAGGTAGCCCGCGCCGCCGATCACCAGCATCAGCAGCACGTCGGCCGACCGGTGAAAGTCCAGCACGTCGAGCGACGCGAAGCCCGTGGTCTGCGCGAGCAAGGCGCCCGCGACACCCGCATACGCACCCGCCATGGTGTAGATGGCGGCGCGGCGGCGGTTGACGTTGACCCCCATCGCGGCGGCGCGCAGCGGGTTCTGGCGCACCACCTGCAAGGACATGCCGAAGGGCGATTTGATGACGAAGCGCGCCAGGAAGAACAGGATGGCCAGCACCGTCAGCGAGTACAGGTAGGCCGTGCGGCCGAACAGGTCGAACTCGAACGTGCCGAACAGCGGCACCATGGTGACACCGGTCAGGCCGTCGGCGCCGCCGGTCAGCCAGTCCAGTTTGTTCGCGACTTCGTACATGATCAACGCGACGCCCAAGGTCACCATCAACCGGGTCAGGTCGGTGCCGCGCATGACCAGCACACTGCTGACCAGGCCCAGCATGGCGCTCAATCCGGCTGCCGCCAGCAGGCCCAGCACCGGGTCGATGCCAAAGTGTTTGGCGAGCAGTGCGGCGGCGTAGGCCCCCAGCCCGAAGAAGGCGGCGTGGCCCAGCGAGACGATGCCGGCGTACCCCAGGATCAGGTCGAGCGACACGGCAAACAGCGCAAGAATGGTCAGTTCATTGAGCAGCAGGAAGCCGCGCGGCAGCACAAAGGCAGCGGCAAAGGCCACGACCCAGAACAGCACTTCGAGCGGACGCAGACGCGACCAGCGCGCGCCGATCGAACGGATGGCGGTGGTGTCGGACAGGGGCTTGGGGCCTGCGGTGTTGATGGCGGCGGGGGCGCCAGCGGGGCCCACCGCGCGGGGCACGGCGGGCGTCGTCGCAGCGGAATCGAGGGGACGGTTCATTTCGACCCCCCACGCGCGAAGAAGCCCTGGGGACGCCACATCAGGGCGATGATCATGACGCAGTAGATGATGAATGCTCCCATGGTGGGGATGTAGTACTTGCCGGCCACGTCGGCGATGCCCAGCAGCAGCGACGCCAGCAGCGGTCCGGTGATCGTTGTCGTTCCGCCCACCGCCACCACGACCAGGAAATAGATCATGAACTTGAGCGGGAAGGTCGGATCCAGGCCCAGCAGGTCGGCGCCCAGCGCCCCGCCCAGCCCGGCCAGGCCGGAACCGAACGCGAAGGTCGACAGGAACACCAGGTTGATGTTGATGCCCAGGCCGCTGGCGGCGCGGGGGTCGTCCACGGCCGCGCGCAGGCGGCTGCCAAAACGCGTCTTGGTCAGGATCAGTTGCAACGCGATCACCAGCGCCACGCAGATCACGATCACGAACAGGCGGTAGTGGCCGATGCCCACGCCGCCGATTTCGGACCGGCCGCTGAGCCATTCGGGCAGCTGCAGGAACTGCTGCTGCGAGCCCAGGAAGTAGTCCACCGCCGCCATCGCCATGAAGGTCAGGCCGATGGAAAACAGCACCTGGTTCAAGTGCGGCTGCCGGTACACGCGCCGGTACAAGGAGCGTTCAAGCACCGCGCCCAGCAGCGCCGACACGATGAACGCGATCGGCAGGCACAGCAGGAAGGGCACGCCGAACCGCGACATGAGCAGGACGGTGACATACCCGCCCGCCATCGCGAAGGCGCCGTGCGCAAGGTTGATGAAGTTCATCAGCCCCATCGTCACGGCCAGCCCGCAGGCCAGCACGAACAGCAACATGCCGTAGGCAATGCCGTCAAAAAGAATCGTAAGCATGGATCTCCACCACCAAGGTGTTCGGGAAAACGAAGCGCGCGGTCATCGCCGGACGGGGGTCCGGATCAACCGCGCGCCGGGTATCTGGTCCAGCGCCTGCTGGTTGCGCAGCACCGCCTGCTGGTTGCGCAGCACCGCCTGCATGTTGCGCAGCGCGATGCGGGCGTGTTCGCGCATCAGCGCTTCGGCGCGCGCACCTTCGCGGCCTTCGATCGCGGCCAGCACCATCCAGTGCTGGTCCTGCGCGACGGTCAGGGTGCGCCAGGCTTCCAGGTCGCTGGCTTGCGCCAGCAGAAAGCCATTGGGCGATGCGAACGGCAGGCTGCTGGCGCGGCTGATCTGCCGCGCAATCACGGTGCTGCCGGGCAGGTGCATCAACATGCGGTGGAACTGGCGGTTCAGTTCGACATAGCTGGACAGGCTGTCGACGCTCTTGTCGGCATTGCCCAGCACGGCATCGATTTCGGTCAGGCAGTCGCGCATCGCGGACAGGTCGCCGGGCGACACGCCGCGCTCGGCCGCCATCCGGACCGACAGGCCTTCCAGCGTGCCGCGCACTTCGATCGCATCGCGGATCTCGTCTTCAGTAAACGCGCGCACGGCATAGCCGCCCGACGGAATGACTTCAAGCAGGCCTTCGTCTTCCAGACGGGCCATCGCGGCGCGGATGGGGGTGCGGGAAATCGCCAGGCGCTCGGCCAGGCTGGGCTCCGACAGGCGCATGCCGGGCGCCAGGTCGCCCGACAGGATCAGGTCGCGCAGGCGCAATTCGGCCGCCGTGGTCTGGGTGCCACCCGCCTTGGGGGTGGCGTCGGCGCCGCGCAGGTCGGCAAGCGAACGCGGCATCATGCGGCGCCTTCAATGCCGGAATGGCAAGAGCGCGGGCAGGACGTACTGGAGTACGTCCACCAGGTACAGGAAAGGGGATGCGCCATGGTTGTCTCGGACCGGCTGCGTGTTATGAACCGAGACTGTATACAGGCAGGCGCGGGGCGCGCAACGAATTTGGCGTGCTGCTAGGGAAAACGCGCAGAAAACGGCGGTGTGTATACAGCTGCAGTACACACCGTGTTTGATCGGCGATCAACACCGTGTTGCCCCAGGCCGCCGCGTTGGAAGACGCGATCGACTGAACAGCAGCCCTGCCCTCGCCTACGCGGCGCCCAGGTACGCCTTCTTTACCGCCGGGTCGGCCGCCAGGTCGGCTGCCTTGCCTTGCAGGATCACGTGGCCGTGCTGCAGCACATAGGCGCGGTCGGCCAGTTCCAGCGCGATGCGTGCGCTCTGCTCGACCAGCAATATCGTCTGCCCTTGCGCCTTCCACTGGAACAGCACTTCGTAGACCATGTCCACGAATTTGGGCGACAAGCCCATGGACGGCTCGTCGATGCACACCAGCCGGCCGCGCCGCAGCCACGCGCGGCCCAGCGCCAGCAGTTGCTGTTCACCGCCCGACAAGGTGCCGGCGGCCTGCTTGCGCCGTTCGGCCAGCCGCGGAAAGGCGGTCAGCACCGCGTCCAGATCGGCGGCGACGCCCGCCTTGTCGGCACGGCGCGGATAGGCGCCCATCATCAGGTTGTCGATCACCGACATTTCCGGAAAGACGCGGCGGCCTTCGGGCACGCTGGCCACCCCCAGATCGATCACGTCGGCCGGCGCCATGCCCTGGATGGGTTTGCCTTCGAACAAAATGCGGCCGCGTGACGGGTGCACCAGTCCCAGCACGGACTTGAGGGTGGTGGACTTGCCCGACGCGTTGCCGCCCAGCACACCCACCACTTCGCCGGCCTGCACATGCAGGCTGACGTTGAACAGGGCCTGCACGGCGCCGTAATGCACGTCGATGTCGTCGACCACCAGAAAGGATTGAGCGTGTTCAACCAAGATGCGCATCCGACGAAGCAGGTCTGAAAGAGGTGGCCCCAGGCGTTCCGGGCGCCCCGCTGCCCCGGCTGCGCCCCAGGTAGGCCTCAACGACTTCGGGGTGATCGAGCGCGGCCTCGGGCGTGCCTTCGGCCAGCATGCGGCCATGATTCAGCACCATCACGCGATCAGCCACGCGCCGCACCAACGACAGCTTGTGTTCGACTACCAGGATGCCCAGCGCCGGACGCAGCCGCCGCAACTCGAGCACCAGGTCGGTCAGCTCGGCCGTTTCCGTCGGGTTCATGCCGGCGGCGGGTTCGTCCAGCAGCAGGTAGTCGGGGCGCGCGGCCAGCACGCGTGCGATTTCGAGCCGGCGGCGATTGGCGTATGACAGCGTATAGGCGGGCTGGTCGCGGCGCGGCCACAGGCGGTCGCCAAACAGCTGCAGGGTGTCGCGTACGATCGCTTCCTGCTCGGCTTCGCGTTGACGCCATCCTTTCAGGCCCAGCAGCGCACCCGCGATTTCATGCAAGGGATTGGCCATGCGCGACCCCGTGCCGCGCAGCAGCCGCGCCTGGACGCCGAGCAAGGTGCTCTGCCACACGGTCAGCGCCGGGAACACGCGCGACGTCTGGAAGCTGCGGCCCACGCCCAGGCGCGCGATGCGTTCGGCCGACAGGCCGTCGATCCGCCGGCCGTCGAGCCAGATGCGGCCGCTGGTGATGCGGTCCACGCCGGTGGCCAGTTGCAGCAGGGTCGACTTGCCGGCGCCGTTGGGGCCGACCAGCGCCAGCGTCTCGCCAGGCGCGAGCCGCACGGTCACGCCATCGACGGCCTTCACGCCACTGAAATGGCGCGCGACATTCTCGAGAAAGAGCCCCCGGGCCGGGCCCGCGGCGGCCTGCGAAGTTGCCTGCAACGCGGCCTGCGAAGTTGCCTGAGCCGCCGGTTCCATGATCTGTTCCGCCATCGCCTTACCTTGCCCCCAGCAGGCCCTGCGGACGCCACCGCAGCATCAGCAACAGGACCAGGCCATAGGCAATCATTCGCCATTCGGCAAACGGCCGCAGCACTTCAGGCAGCAGCGTGAGCAAAAAGCCGGCAAGCGCCGCGCCGGTCACGTTGCCGAGGCCGCCCAGCACCGCCATGGTCAGCAGCAGCATCGACGCCTGCACCGTAAAGCTTTCGGGGCTGACCACGTTCTGCACATAGGCGAACAGGCCGCCCGCCGTGCCGGCCAGCAGGCCCGATACGGCAAAGCCCATCAGCAGATAGCGCCGCACCGGAATGCCGGCCACATGCGCGGCCAGCCGGTCTTCGCGAATGCCGCGCCACACGCGCCCGATCGACGATTCCATCAGCCTCTGCACCAGGAACAGACCGACCGCGGCCACGATCGCCACCAGCCAGAACTTGTCGGTGACCGACCCCAGGCGCAACCCGCCCAGCAGCGCAAACTGCGGCGCCGGAATATTGACGAAGCCCATCGGCCCGCGCGTGACGGACAGCCAGGTCATAAACACCAGAAACAGAATCTGCCCGATGGCCAGCGTGCCCAATGCGGCGGTATGTCCACTGAGCCGTGCCAGGGGCAAGGCGGCCACCGTGGCCACTACCGCTGTCAGCAAGGCCGCACAGGGCAAGGCGAGTTCGGCCGGCAAGCCATAGGTGTGCGACAGCACCGCCACCCCATACGCCCCCACGCCATAGAAGCCGGCGTGCCCGATGGACAGAATGCCGATCGACCCGGACACCAGCGTCACACTGGCCGCCAGCAGCGTAAAGATCATGCCGTAGATCACCGCTTGCAACAGGTAGCCGCTTTGCGTGATCAGCGGCAGCAGGCATAGCACCGCGCCCGCCACCAGGAAGCCCCACGGGGGCAGTTCCCATACACGGTGCACCCCGCGCTGGCTGGACGCGGACGCAAGCAGACTGGTGGTGGGCATGGACCCGCTGGCCGCGCCTCCGCCGCCCAGCGCATCCAGCCGCCGGTCGCCCAGCAGGCCCTGCGGCCGGAACACCAGGAACACCAGCACCAACGAAAACGCCACCAGGTCACGAAAGCCTTCGCCGATATAGGCGCTGGCCAGGGTCTCGACAATGCCCAGCAACAGCCCGCCCAGCACCGCGCCCGGAATGCTGCTGAGCCCGCCCAGCAAGGCCGCGGCAAATCCCTTGAGACCAAACGGCAGCCCCATTTGCGGGAACACGCTTTTGAAGTACAGGGCCACCAGCACGCCGCTCAGTGCGCCCAATGCGCCGGCCAGGCCGAAGGCCAGGCGTTTGACGTCGCCGGTGCGCACGCCCAGTTGCGCGGCGGCGTCGCGGTCCTGCGCGGTGGCGCGCAGGGTGCGGCCCATCCAGGAACGCGACAGGAACAGGGTCAGCGCCAGCGCGGCCAGCACGCCGAAGCCGAAGATCATCAGGTCGGTGCTGGTCAGGTAGGCCCCGCCGAAAAAGAAGGTGACCTCTTCAAACGGCAGCGGAAACGGCTGCCCTTCCGGCGACCAGATGATTTCGGCCAGCTGGTCGATGATCATGCTGATGGCCAGCGTGGACAGCACGGGCGCTACCCACGGCCCGTTTTCCAGCGGCCGCAGCGCGACCCGTTCCAGCAGCATGCCCAGGCCCGTGACCAGCAGCACCGACAGGACCGCCGCGACCACCAGCGGCAAGCCCAGCCAGGTCACGCCGCTGAACGCAAAAAACGCCCCGAGCATGAACAGGGCGCCTTGGGCGAAGTTGATCAGGTTGGACACCCCGAACACCAGGCTGAAGCCCAGTGCGATCAACGCATAGACCTGCCCGATGGCCAGGCCATTGAGCAGTTGACTGAAGAACAGTTCGATCATGACAACGACGGCATCCGGCGCCCTTTATTGGAACAGTGCGAATTCGCCGTTGCGCACGGTGATGAAGGTCGGCGCCTTCTTCACGTTGCCGTTTTCATACTTGGTGGTGCCGGTCACGCCTTCGTAGGCGGGGCCATTGGCCAGTTCGTTGCGCACGGCTTCGCCGGTCAGGGGCTTGCCCGATTTGACGACCCGGCGGATCGCCGCAACACCCACGCCGGCCGCGTCGTAGGCCAGCGCCGCGAACTGGTCGGGCAGCTTGCCGTACTTGGCCTTGTAGGCATCCGTGAATGCCTTCTTGGAAGGGTCCTGCGCAAAGAAGATGGTGTGCAGCACGACGCCTTCGGCTGCCTTGCCGCTCAGTTCCACGAACTTGGGCGACGTCAGCGGAATGCCGCCGCCTACCGGAATGGTGACGCCGGCCTGGCGCAGCTGCTGGATGAAGATGGACGCTTCCTGATACGGCAGCGCCAGGAACACGCCTTCGGGCTTGAGCGATTTGATCTTGCTGACGAAGGGGCGGAAGTCCTTGGCATTGGGCATCACGCTTTCCAGCAGCAGCACCTTGCCGCCGGCCTTTTCGATCGCGGCAGCCGTGGCCTTGCCGGTGTACACGCCCCAGTCATCTTGCGAGTATGGAATGACGACAGTGTTGGCCTTCAGCTTCTTCTGGATGGTGTCGGCGTTGTACTGCGCCAGCACGTCATCGGTATTGTTCTGGCGGAACAGGTAGTTGCTTTGCTTGGTGAAGTCCGGGTGCGATGAGGTCGGGCTGATCTGCGGAATCCTGGCTTCAATGAACACCGGCGCCGCCGCTACCGAGGCGGTCGTCGACCACGATCCGATGGCCAGCACCACGCCCTTGGTGCCTGCGATCTTGCGCGCCACCGAGGCGGCTTCCTGCGGCGAATTGCGGTCGTCTTCCACGATCAGGTTGACCGGCCGGCCTTCGATCCCGCCTTGCGCCTTGACCTGGTCCAGGTACAGCTCGACCGCGTTCTTGAAGCTCGCGCCATATTCGGCAAAGTTGCCCGACAGGTGCGAAAAGAAGCCGATGCTGATGGGGTCGGCCGCGTGCGCGGAAGGCGCCGCGAGCAGCAGGGGGAACACCGCAGCGAACAAGGACGAGCGGAACAGGCGGGGGCGGGACGAGCGCATGCGGGTGACCTCGGAGTTAGGATCGACACGTTAAGACTAAATTGACGAAACGCTAACGTTTTATTGGCAATATGCAAATGTGATGGTGCACGGAAACGGCCGGACGGTCTACGGCTTTTCCAGCTTGCGGGTCAGGTGCTGGCCCAGGTATTCGACCAGCACGTGTAGCCGCGACGGCGTCGGATCGGCGCTGCGGTAGAACAGGTAGACAGCGCGCGGATCGGCCACCATGTGCCCCGGCAGCACGCGCACCAGCGCGCCGCTGGCCAGATCGTCGCGCACCAGGAAGTCGGGCAGCCGGCCGATGCCGACGCCCCCGCGAGTGATGGCGTAGACGGCGTTGGCAAAGCCGCCGAAGTTGCCGGCCACCGTGATCGGTTCGACCTTGCCGTCCACCTTGAACAACCACTTGTCGCGCGTTGCGCCCGATGGGCCGACGCTCAGGCAGTTGTGCCGGGTCAGGTCGTGCGGATGGGCGGGCGTGCCGTGGGTGCCCAGATAGGCGGAGGTCGCGCAGAGCACCCACGGGTTGTCGCCCAGCTTGCGGCTGACGTAGTTGGGCAGCGGCGCGCCGGCCGCGCGGATGATCACGTCGGCGCCGTCGGACTCGGCCGTCTCGACGTGATCGCTCAACATCATCCTGACGTGCACCTTGGGGTGCTGCGTCAGGAAGTCCGGCAGCATCGGCAGAATGAAGCGCTCGGCAATGCCGGCATGGCAGCTCAGGCTGACCTCGCCTTCGGGCGCGTTCGACAGGTGCCGCACCCCATGTTCCAGCGCCCGCAGATCGTGCAGCAGCACGCGTGCGCGGTCCAGGTAATGCCGGCCTTCGGGCGTGATCATCAGCTTGCGGGTGGTGCGTGCGATCAGCGTGACGTTCAGGCGCGCTTCCAGTTGCGTGATGCGCTTGCCGATGGCCGAAGGCGTCAGGTGGTGCACGGCGGCGGCCGCGGCAAAGCTGCCGCGGTCGGCCACGGTCACGAACAGCTGCATGTCGTCAGTGGAGTCCATGCGGCATTATCCCGCGCCGGCTTACTCCGGCTTCACGCCCGCATTCTGCAGCAGTTCCTTCCACTGCGCGGTGTCGCGCACGACGCGGGCCTGCAGGGCTTCGGGGTTGCCCTGGCCGTCCATGACCACGGTGCCCAGGTCCTTCATGCGCTTGCGAAAGGCCGGGTCGGCCTGCGCGGCCTGCACCGCGGCGGCGAGCTTGGCAATCACAGGCTGCGGGGTGCCCTTGGGCGCCCACAAGGCATGCCAGATGCCCATCTCGAAGTCCTTCAGGCCGGATTCCTGCATGGTCGGCACGTCGGGGATTTCGGCCAGGCGCACCTTGGTCGTGACCGCAAAGGTCTTGACCGCCAGGCCGGGGGTGTAGCCCGACACGCACATGGCGTCGATGCGTTTGCCCAGCACGTCGGTCATGCCCGGGGCGATGCCCTTGTACGGCACGGGCTGGTATTCGGCGCCGATGGCGTTCATCAGCAATACGGAACACAGGTGCGATGCCGAGCCGACGCCCGCATTGGCGATGGTGATGCCGCCGGGCTGCTTGCGGGCGTGCGCAACGAATTCCTGGAAGTTCGACGCCGGGAAATCCTGGCGCGCCAGCAGCAGCATGGGCAGGTCGGCCACCAGACCGATCGGTGCAAAGTCCTTGACCGGGTCGAAGCGCAACTTGGCGTACAGCGCGGGCGCCGTCGTCAGGCCGACATGGCCCAGCAGCAGCGTGTACCCGTCGGCCTGGGCCGCGGCCACCCGGGCCGCGCCGATGGTGGCGCCGGCACCGCCCACGTTTTCGGCGACCACGGTCTGGCCCAGCGTCGCGCGCATGGCTTCGGCCAGCGACCGGGCCACGGCATCGGTCGGCCCGCCCGCCGCGAACGGCACGATCATGGTGATGGGCTTGGTGGGGTAGGCATCGGCGGCAGACGCGCCCTGCATCAGGGCCGCGGCGGTCAGTCCGGCAAGCAGGGGCACAAGGCGAAGTTTCGGCATGATCTGGTCTCAGGAAGGAAGGGAAGAAGTGGCGGGCACCGGGGTTTCCAAAAACGCCCGCAAGCGCGACGTGTAGAGGTCGGTCTGTGTCGTCGGCGGAAAATGGCCGCCGCTCAGCACCGTCAGTTCCGCGCCGCGTATGGCCTGCGCCAGCTGCTCGGCGTGATGGAACGGCACGATCGGATCGTCCATCGCGCCCAGCACCAAGGTGGGGGTCGTGATCCGGTGCAGGTCGTCGGCGCGCGAGTACGAGACCAGCATGTCGATCCGTTCCGCGGTCACCGCGACTTCGGCCGGGTCATCGCCTTCGCGGCCGCGACCCCGCGGCGGCAAGGTCGCGGCGTAGCGGTCATACAGATGCGCGGGGTAGGCCAGCAGCGCGCCCTGCGCCTTGTACAGGCCCAGCCCGGCGTCGATCAGGGTGCGGCGGCGGATCTCGAACAGGTCGCGAAAGCGGCGGTCGGCGGCGGCCCAGGTCGAACTCAGCACCAGCCGGTCCAGCACCTGGGCATGGTCCAGCGCCAGGGTCTGCGCGACCAGCCCGCCGGTCGAATGGCCGACCACATTGAAGCGGGCGATGCCCAGCGACGCGGTCACTTCCAGCACCGCGTCGGTCAGGTCGGGAATGGTCTGCGGGCCGCGCCGCGGGCTGTTGCCGCTGCCCGGATGATCCAGGGTGACGACCGTGTAGTCGGCCTGCAGGCGGTCCATGACGGGCGCCCAGAATTTGCCCAGTCCGCCCAGCCCGGCAATGAAGACCACTGCGGGACCGGTGCCGCGACACTCGTGACTCAACATGCTGGCTCTGCCTTCCTTCCGTCGTTTGTGCGTTCAGGCGCGTGTGCGCATGCGTATCAGCATAGGCCGCGTTTCGAGCGGAATTTTCTCGAATCGCGCATCCAATTCCGATGGGCAGGCCGCAGCAAGCCGGACGGGCAGGCAACAAAAAGCCCCGGTCAGCGAAACGCTGGCCGGGGCCAATACCGCAGTCAGGCAGAGATTACGAGTGGTAGGCGGTTTCGCCGTGCGTCGTGATGTCCAGACCTTCGCGTTCGTCTTCTTCCGACACGCGCAGGCCGATCAGGGCATCCACCAGCTTGTAGGCGATGAAGGCAACGACAGCCGACCAGATGATCGTGATGCCGACACCCTTGGCCTGGATCCACAGCTGCGTCACGATCGGGTTCGAACCCACCGTGCCGGCCACCCAGTCGGTGACCAGGCCAGGACCGCCCAGCGACTGGGCGTTGAACACGCCAGTCAGCAGCGCGCCCAGGATGCCGCCCACGCCGTGCACGCCGAACACGTCCAGCGAGTCGTCGACCTTCAGCATCTTCTTCAGACCCGTCACACCCCAGAAGCAGACCACGCCCGAGAGTGCACCGATGACCATCGCGCCAACCAGGCCGACGTTACCGGCAGCCGGGGTGATCGCAACCAGACCCGCCACCGCGCCGGACGCAGCGCCCAGCATGGAAGGCTTGCCCTTGACGGCCCATTCGGTCAGCGTCCACAGCACGACGGCGCAAGCCGTTGCCGAGAACGTGTTGATGAAGGCCAGCGCGGCGGAGTTGTTCGCTTCAAGCGCCGAACCGGCGTTGAAACCGAACCAGCCCACCCACAGCAGCGATGCGCCAATCATGGTCATTGGCAGGTTGTGCGGCTGCATGGCTTCGCGGCCATAACCCAGACGCTTGCCGATCACATAGGCGCCCACCAGACCGGCCACGCCGGCGTTGATGTGCACCACGGTGCCGCCCGCGAAGTCGAGGGCGCCCCACTGCCAGATCAGACCGGCGGTAGCGTTCAGTGCATCGACCTTGGACGCGTCGGTGTACGCATCCGGACCAGGCCAGAACCAGACCATGTGGGCAATCGGGATGTACGCGAACGTGAACCAGATCACCATGAACAGCAGCACGGCCGAGAACTTGGCGCGTTCCGCGAACGAGCCGACGATCAGCGCGCAGGTGATGCCCGCGAACGTGGCCTGGAAGGCGATGAACGTGATTTCAGGAATCGCGACGTCCTTGGTGAACGTGGCGCCATTCGAGAAGGTGCCCGCGACGTTGTCGAACACGCCCTTCAGGAACAGGCGATCCAGCCCGCCAAAGAAGGCGTTGCCTTCGGTAAACGCCAGCGAATAGCCATAGATGAACCACAGCACGACGATCAGCGAGAACGTGACCAGCACCTGCATCAGGACGGACAACATGTTCTTGCTGCGGACCAGACCACCGTAGAACAGTGCCAGGCCGGGCACCGCCATCATCAGGACGAGCAGCGTCGAGACGCTCATCCAGGCGACGTCGCCCTTGTTCACGGTAGGCGCTGCCAACGCCGGTGCGCCATACATGAAGGCGCCCAGCGAAAGCAAGCCCAGCACTACTGCCAGATGTTTTCTCATTTTAAAAATCCCTTGGTCCTATCAAAGCGCGTCTTTGCCGGTTTCGCCGGTACGAATTCGAATGACCTGCTCCAGCGGGAACACGAAGATCTTGCCGTCACCGATCTTGCCGGTGCGGGCAGAACTTTCGATGGCTTCCAGCGCGCTTTCCACCAGCTCGTCGGAAAGCGCGATTTCCACTTTCACCTTCGGCAGGAAGTCGACGACGTATTCAGCGCCGCGATAGAGCTCGGTATGACCTTTCTGACGGCCAAAACCCTTAATTTCTGTCACGGTGATGCCTTGCACGCCAATCGCGGACAGGGCCTCCCGGACTTCGTCAAGCTTGAACGGCTTGATGATTGCGGTAATGAGTTTCATACGATCCCCACGGGAAACGGTTCAGGAAGTGCGGCAAACGCGCCGCACGGACAATTAAAAAGCTCTGGTCAGGTTGACGACGAGACCGAGGCGGCCGGCGTCCTTGCCCTTGGTGGTCTGGTACCAATCCTTCTTGCTGGTGGTCACGAGCGACGCGCCCACGAGCCAGCCGTTCAGGTCCTTGGTCACACCGGCGCGGTAGTCGATGTAGCCGTTGATTTCGCTGCCGTCCGACTTCGTTGCGTTCTTCAACTTCTGGTAGCCGACGTGGGCGTTCGCGCCCCAGCCATTGCCCAGGTCGAACACGGCTGCCGCGTCAAGGTAGAAGTTGTTCTTGCTGCCCGGCGTGCCGAAGAAGTTCGAGACACCGTGCGAATACTTGAGGGTGAAGGGACCCCAGCCGCCCGCACCGTAGATTTCCGTGTTGTCGATCGTGTGGCCGCCCAGGTTCGAGCCCGGATAGTAGTAATACAGAGTACCGATATCCCACGAGAAATCGCCAGTCTTGAACTTATAGCCGCCGTAGAAGTCCATCTCGATGTTGCCGCCGGAATACAGTTCGCTGGCGACGTTCGAGTTCCAGTTGCCCAGATAGAAGCCCGAGCTGTGCGCAAAGTCGAAGCCACCCTGGAACGCCGGACGCATGTTGGTCTGGCTGAAGCCACGGAAACGGTAGTCACTGAACAGGCCGGCGTTGCCGGTGAACGTGTAGTCGGGGGTCGCGGCGACGACGGCGGTCTGCGCCATGGCCGAAGACGAAGCACACAAAGCCAGGGCGGCAGCGATCAATGTTTTTTTCATAGTGCGTTCCGAGTCAGGGTTGTCGACGGCGTCGTAACAGGACAGCCTCCGGGTGTTACAGAGCATTTCCCGTGCCAGGTTGAGCCCCCGGTGTGCGCACCAAAAGCGCGTTCTCGTCGTACCAGTTTGGTGCGCTCGACAGCGCGCCGCCTCGTCGCGCACCAACTCGAGGCGGCCACCGCATTCACACCCCCTTGCAACCCGTCCGAGCATCCTGGCGATCGCCGGACTACACTCCTGCCCAGGGAGCTCGATAAAGGACACGCAACATGATCAACCGCACCGCATGGTTCGAAGACCTGCAAAAGAACATTTCCGACCTGATTGCCCGCAGCCCCGCCGCCGACATCGAGCGCAACGTCAAGGGCATGATGGGACAGGCATTCAGCAAGCTGGACCTGGTCACGCGCGAGGAATTCGACATCCAGACCGAGCTGCTGGCGCGCACCCGCATCAAGGTCGACGCGCTGGAACTGCAGGTCAAGGCGATGGAGTCGCGGCTGGCGGCGCTGGAATCGCCGGCAGCGGCGCCGGCTGGCGCTGCCGCGGGTTCGGCCGCCGGACCGTCGGCGGGCCTGCCACCGGCTTCCACGCCGCTGTAAGGGTCTTGCCGGCCGGCTGCATGCCCCGCTACGGGGCATGGCGCGGCGGGCAACAAAAAAGGGCGGGTATCTTGCGATACCCGCCCTTTTCATTCAGGCCCTGCTTATTTCTTGAGCAGGTCCAGCGCCACGTCGACGATCATGTCTTCCTGGCCGCCCACCATCTTGCGTTTGCCCAGCTCGACCAGGATATCGACCGTCTTCAGGTCGTACTTGGACGCCGCCGCTTCGGCATGACGCAGGAAGCTGGAATACACGCCGGCATACCCCAGCGCCAGCGTTTCGCGGTCCACACGCACCGGGCGGTCCTGCAGCGGCCGCACGATGTCGTCGGCCGCATCCATCAGCTTGAGCAGGTCGCAGCCGTGGTTCCAGCCCATGCGTTCGGCCGCGGCAATGAACACTTCCAGCGGCGCGTTGCCCGCGCCCGCGCCCATGCCGGCCAGGCTGGCGTCGATCCGGTCGCAGCCTTCTTCCACCGCCACGATCGAATTGGCCACGCCCAGGCTCAGGTTGTGGTGGGCATGCATGCCGGTCGTGGTTTCCGGCTTCAGGATGTCCTTGAAGGCACGGAAACGGTCACGCACGTCATTCATGTTCAACGCGCCGCCCGAGTCCACGACGTACACCGTGGTTGCGCCGTAGTCTTCCATCAGCTTGGCCTGCTTGGCCAGGGCCGACGCCGAAGTCATGTGGCTCATCATCAGGAAACCCACGGTGTCCATGCCCAGTTCGCGGGCATAGCCGATGTGCTGCTTCGATACATCGGCTTCGGTGCAGTGGGTGGCGACCCGCACGATCCGCGCGCCGGCGTCGTACGCCGAACGCAGGTCGTGCACGGTGCCCACGCCCGGCAGCAGCAAGGTCGCGACCTTGGCGTGCGAGACGGTTTCGGCCACGGCTTCGATCCATTCCAGATCGGTATGGGCGCCAAAGCCGTAGTTGAAGCTCGAGCCCGACAGGCCGTCGCCGTGCGCGACTTCAATGCTGTCGACCTTGGCTTCGTCCAGCGCCTTGGCGATGTCCTTGACGTTCTGGATGCTGTACTGGTGACGGATGGCGTGGCTGCCATCGCGCAGCGTCACGTCAGAGATATAGAGTTTCTTGTTGGGTGTCATGGTGAATCCTTAGGCCTGCGCCACGAGGCGGGTTTGCGCAAACCGCTCGGCGCACGCCAGCGCGGCCGAGGTCATGATGTCCAGGTTGCCGGCATACGCGGGCAGGTAGTGGGCGGCGCCCTCCACTTCCAGGAAAACGGACGTCTTCAGCCCGGTCAGCTTGCCCAGGCCCGGCACGTTCAGCGGGTTGTCCGCGCCGTATTCGTCGAACTGCACGCGCTGCTTCAGGCGGTAGCCCGGCACGTACTGCTGCACGGCTTCGGCCATCTTGGCGATGCTGTCTTCGATAGCCGCGCGGTTGGCGACTTCGGACAGGGTGAACACCGTGTCGCGCATGATCAGCGGCGGTTCGGCCGGGTTCAGCACGATGATCGCCTTGCCGCGCGCGGCGCCGCCGATCACTTCAATTGCCTTGGACGTGGTCTCGGTGAACTCGTCGATGTTGGCGCGCGTGCCTGGGCCCGCCGACTTGCTGGCGATCGACGCAATGATCTCGGCGTAATGCACCTTGGCGACGCGCGACACCGCGGCCACCATCGGGATCGTGGCCTGGCCACCGCACGTGACCATGTTGATGTTGGGTGCGTCCAGGTGCTCGTCCAGGTTGATCGCCGGGATGACATACGGGCCGATAGCCGCCGGCGTCAGGTCGATCACCTGCACGCCCTTGGCCTGCAGCAATTCGTTGTGGCGCTTGTGGGCGCCGGCCGAGGTCGCGTCGAACACGATGCGGATCTCGTTGAAGTTGGGCATGGCCAGCAGGCCGTCGATGCCGCCCGCCGTGATCGGCACGCCCATGCGCTCGGCGCGAGCCAGGCCGTCCGACGCGGGATCGATCCCGACCATCGCGCCCATCTCCAGATACTTGCCGTGCCGCAAGATCTTGATCATCAGGTCGGTGCCAATATTGCCCGAACCGATGATCGCCACTTTCTGCTTGTTGTCTTCCTGCCGACCCATGAGTCGCTCCTGGTTTTAGGTGGTGCTTCAATCAGTAGTATCTTGCAAATGCACCGAAATAACCTTGCTTTTTCATAGAGAAAAACGATAATCGGCAGAAGAATCCTCTGCTGGTGGCTTTTCATGAAGAAGAATGCTCCATCCGAAACCCTGGACGAAACCGATGTCCAGATCCTGCGCCATTTGCAGGACGACGGGCGGCTGTCCAACGCCAAACTGGCGCAGCGCGTGGCGTTGAGCGAGACCCCCTGCTGGCACCGGCTGCGCAAGCTGGAAAGCGAAGGCTACATCCAGAGCTACCAGGCCATGCTGGATCGCCGCAAACTGGGATTGGGGGAACTGGCCTTCATCAGCCTGAACTTCTCGCCGCACACGGCAGAGGCGTTCGCGAGCCTGGAAAAGCTGGTGGAAGCGTCCGAAGAAGTGCTGACCTGCCACCGGGTGACGGGGGAAGCCGATTTCGTCATGACCGTGGTGGCCGAAGATCTGGATTCCGTGCGCGACTTCATCGACACCGTGCTGCGATCGTTGCCGAACGTGGCAACGATCCGCACCAGTCTGTCATTGCGGGAAGTGAAGTTTTCCAGCCGGCTGCCGCTGCCAGGGGCCCGCTAGAAGCGATTACCAGCCGGAAAAGCGCGGCCAGGTGGCCTCCACTTCCTGTCCGCCCGCAACCACCTGATAGGCCGGGTGCTGCGCGGCGGTGGCGCAGGCGTGGTTCGGCAGAATGCGCAGCAGGGTGCCCACGGGCAGCATCGGCGTCCTTGCCGGATCGCCACTGCGGTGGGCCAGCACACCGTGCTCCTGATTGGCCTGCGCCACGATCAGGTCTTGCAACGGCTGGCCATCCACATCGCACACCACGCCATAGCCCTGGTCGGTCTTCTGTCTGGACGTACCGCGATCCCGCGACAGGGCCATCCAGCCGCCATCGGTAATGATCCAGCCCTTCTCTTTCTGGTGGCCGATCACCGTGCACAGCACCGACACGGCAATGTCGTCCATCGTGCAGACCTCGATCCCGTTCATCACCAGATCAAAGAACACGAATACCCCGGCGCGCACTTCCGTCACGCCATCCAGCGCCTTCGCAAAATGCGCCGTTGGCGAACTGCCCACGCTGACCACCGGCGCGGCATAGCCGGCGTCCCGCAGGCGCTGGGCGGCAAGCACGGCGCCCGCCCGTTCCTGCTCGGCCATGGCCACGATGGCTTGCGTCGAATCGCAGTCGTAGGATGCGCCCGCGTGGGTCAGCACACCGGCGACCCAGGCTCCGCCGTCTTGCTTGGCGCGTCCCAATTGCGCGGCCACGTCCAACAGTTCCGGCGCGGTCGGCACCAGGCCCGATCGGTGACCGTCGCAATCGATTTCGATCAACACCGGCAAGGTCAGGTTCTGGTCCTTGCAGAAGGCGGCCAGTGCCTGGGCGCTGGCCACGTTGTCCAGGATCACCGTCATCTGTGCGCCTTGCTGCATCAGGCGCTGCACGTGGGCAAACTTGTTGGCGGCAATGCCGACGGCGTACAGGATGTCGGTCCAGCCATGCTGCAGAAAGTATTCGGCTTCCTTCAGGGTGGACACCGTGATGGGCGTGCCCGGCTCGCCAATGCGGCGGGCCACGTCGGCGGATTTGTTGGTCTTGACGTGCGGGCGCAGGGACACGCCCAGGCCCGCCAGGCGGTCACGCAGGCGGGCGATGTTGCGGTCGACTTTGGTCCGGTCAAGGATCAGGGCGGGTGTTTCAAGGTCGTGCAGGTGCATGATGAATTCCGTGAAATGCGTGTCTCGGTCGTTGTTGTGGCTGCGGTGATGCGTTCAGTCGATGTGCACGTTCTTCGCAAGCAGGATCGGGCGCAGGCGGGCGATCTCGGTCCGCACCACCTCGGCCAGGTTCGCCGGCGTGTTGGTGGCGGGATCCGGAAAAGTCACGCCCACTGCCCCCATCTGGCGGGTCAGGTCCGGATCGGCCAGCGCCTTCAGGATCGCGCCGTTCAACGCGGTCACGATCGCGGGCGGCGTGCCGCGCGGCGCAAACAACCCGTTCCACGAGCGTACATCCAGCTTGACCAGGCCGCTGGCCTGCGCCGGCGCCACCTTCGGCAAGCCGATCACCGGGTCCCGCGTCAGCGTCGCCACCGCCTTGATGCGGCCACCTTCCAGCTGCGCCAGCGCTGTCGTGGTCTGGTCGCACATGAAATCCGTTTCGCCCCCCATCAGCCCGGTCATTGCCGGCGCCACGCCTTTATACGGCACGTGCATCACATCGATGTCGAGCTCGCTCAACATCATCAGGCAAGCCAGATGCGCAATCGATCCGACGCCCGCGCTGCCATACGACATCGTCGCCTTATGGGTCTTCAGGTGAGCGACGAACTGCGGAAAGTCGGCAACCGGCAGGTCCTTCTTCACCAGCAGCAACAGCGGCGCCGACCCGACCAGGCCCAGCGGCACATGATCGTTGACAGCGTCATACATCGGCTTGCGATACAGGATCATGTTCGCGGCATGCGTGCCGATGGTGCCGAAGCCGATCGTGTACCCGTCGGCCGGCGCACGGGCCAGCTTCTGCAAACCGACCGAGCCGCCCACCCCGCCCACGTTTTCCACAACCACCGGCACGCCCAACGTGGATGCCATCTTCGCGCCCACGGCACGCCCAAGCGCGTCGCTGGGGCCGCCCGCCGGGAACGGCATGATCAGCGTGATGGGCCGGGTGGGAAAGGTGCCCGCCGGCTGCTGCGCCTGAGCGGGCAGCGCGGCAGCAGACAGGATCGTTGCCACCGTCAACCCGATGCGCAGCAGGGGAGCGGGCAAGAGCAGAGTCGGCAGGCAGGGACGTGAACGCATCGAATTCTCCGGGGGATGACGTGGATTCGGAAAGCAGGCAGGTTGTCGGTGGAATGCGGAATGCGGAGTGGGCGACAGGCCGGCTGGCGGGGCGGCGGCGGACAAGCGCGGTGCTGCGTCAGTCAGGCTGCCTGGAGTCGGACAAGCACGGTGCTGCGTTGGTCAGGCTGCCTGGAGTCGGACAAGCACGGTGCTGCGTCAGTCAGGCGGCCCGGCGTCGGACCAGCACGGTGCTGCGTCAGTCATGCGGCCCGGCGTCGGACCAGCGCGGTGCTGCGTTGGTCAGGCGGCCCGATTCGCCAGTGCGACCAGGCCGTCCAACGTCGGCGATTCCTCCAGGGCGGTCGGCGCGCCTTCCGGGCGGGCCAGGCCGACCCGGTTGTGCCAGTACGTGTCCATGCCGACGGCCTGCGTGCCGAACAGGTCAAAGCCCGACCCCGCCACGAACAAGGTGTTGGAAGGCGTTGCGCCCAGCTCATCCAGCGCCAGCTGATAGGGCCGCGGATCCGGTTTGTAGAAGCCGGCGCGCTCCGATGTCACCACCACGTCGAGCGGCACACCCAGGCGGTCAGCCGCCAGGTGGCCAAGCCGTTCAGAGCAATTGGTCACCACCCCCAGGCGATGCGTCTTGCGCAGCGACGCCAGCGCCTCGGCCACGCCATCCCAGGGCTGCAGTTCGGACCAGCGCGCATCCAGGGCGTCGGCGTGCGCGGCACTCAACCCGGTTTCCCCCGCCGCCTCGCGCACCAGGGTCTCGTACGGCCGATAAGCTCCGCAGGCGTAAGTGCGCTTCAGATAAGCGGCGCGCCAGGCGCGGCCTTGGGCCTCGGTCCCGGCCACATCGTTCCAGACAGTCCAGGAATCCAGAAGCGCGGTCAGCAGGTCGAACAGAACAATGTCGTAGTGGCGGGTCATGGCGGTACCTTCAGGAGTGCGTGGAGGCGTGGTGGAGGCGTGGTCGAGCAATGCCGGACGCAGATGGGCGTGGCGGGTGGTGCAGTCAGGCAGCGTGCAACAACAGAACCGCAGCACGCGAACAAAGTGTAGGCATGCCGGGCTATCCTGCGGTTAATGCTGCGTTACTTGTTCATTCACCTTTAGGTGAATAATGGCCAGGGCCAGCCAACCCATGATGGCCTGAAGTCACTCCAGGTTCCACGCCATGACTCTCGACATCGACGACCTGCGTTTCATCCTGAGCCTGGACCGCCTCGGCAGCCTGGCCGCCCTGGCGCGCGAAGACAACGTCACCCCGCCCGCGATCACGAAACGGCTGCACCAGCTCGAAGCAAGAGTGGGTGTGCGGCTCGTTCAGCGCACCACCCGCCGGCTGCAGCTCACGCATGAAGGGCACCTGCTCGCACAACATGCATCCGGTGTCCTCGACCAGATGCGCCGGCTGGAAGAAGCCCTGCACGAACGCACGCAAGTCGTCGCAGGCAAGCTCAAGGTGCACGGCCCACTGGGCTTCGGGCGACGCTACCTGGCGCCGCTCCTCGCCGACTTCCATACCGCCCATCCGGGCGTCGAAGTGCAACTGGTCCTGTCGGATAATCTTGACCTTGCGCAGCAGGCCCCCCACGGCCGCGACGCCTTTGACGTCCTCGTCAGCATCGGCGACCTGCCCGATTCCCGCTGGATCGCCCACCCCATCGCCCCCAACCGCCGCATCGTCTGCGCCGCCCCGCGCTACCTGTCGCGCGTCGCGCCGCCCGCAGTGCCGGCCGACCTTGCAGACCACAGCTGCCTCGTGCTGCGAGAAAACAGCGAAGACGTCTCCCTCTGGCGTTTCGCCGACAAGACTGCCCGCCGCGGCGCCCGTCCCTCCCACACGGTCCGTGTGCATGCCGCCATGGAAAGCAACGACGGCAGCGTCATCCGCGCGTGGTGCGCCGCCGGCAAGGGCATCATGGCGCGGTCCGAATGGGACGTCGCGGCGGATCTGGCCGCGGGCCGACTCGTGCAAGTGTTGCCCAAGTACCGGATGCCCGACGCCGACGTCGTCGCCCTGGTCCCGCAATCGCGCGTCGCCACCCGGCGCGCGTCCTTGTTCATCGAAGCGCTGCGGAAGGCGTTCAAGCCCGTGGCGCCATGGCGGGCGAAAGCGGCTGGCGACTGAAGGGGCGGGGTGGCAACGGGCGCGCAGGGTGACCGGTGCGCGGGGGTGGCCAGTGCATAGGGGTGACCGATCCGCAGGGGTCACCGATCCGCCGGGGTCATCGGTGCCAGGAGTGACCGTTTCGCGGGTGACGGCGGCATCCCCTAGCGCCATGGGTCAGATCAGCTGCTCGAGTCGGCATCGTGGCGGCTCATGCCCAGGCCCATGCCGAGACCTGCCCCGCCGCCACCGCCGGCCCCACCACCGCCGCCACCGCCAGCGCCGCCACCCCGATTTCCACCGCCCCCGCCCTCGCCTTTCGCGCGGCCGGCGCCCCCGCCTTGAACGCGCGTCGGGCCCTGGAAGGGAATGACGACGTCATCGGGAATCGGGCCCAGGTCCAGCGCCGTGCGAACGAAGTCCCGCAACGACACAACAAGCTCCGCCGTGTGGATCGGCTGGCCGGACGCGAGCTCACTCGCTGCCTTGGCGGCCATGCGCACCTGGTCCACGGTGCCCAGCAGCATGATGTCGGACAGCGCCGCCTCGACGGCATCGCGTGTCCGGCGGGACCGCTCGGAACTGTAGGGCGGCGGGTCCTGCGCGCCTTCCAGAGACGTTTCAGGAAGAGCCACCGGGGCCACTTCCCGGGACACATCAACGCGCATGCCAGCGGACGCATCATCGGCCGCACCATCGACCGCATCATCGGACGCCGCGCCGGCGGCAGTCTCGCCAACCGATTGCGCAACCGGAGCGTTCGCATCCCTTGACGTCAGCACAGCCGCCATCCGGATATCGCGCATGTGCGTCGGGTCCACCGTCAACCGCCCCGTGAACGATCCGCCCAGCGTGCGATACGCCGCGATCAGCGTCTTCAGCCGCTCGTTGATCTGCCGGTTCATGCGCTCCCGCCGCTGCTGCACCGTCTGCATCAGCAGCACACGGATCCCCACGCCGATCAGCGTAATGACCGCCAGGCCCAGCACGGTCGAAAACACGCCATGCCACGAATTGAAATCCATGAACCTCACATCGCCCTCCAGGTAAACACGCACGCCTCGACTGTACGGCGCACCCCGCCGCCAAGGCCATTGGCGACAAACAAGATTACGTCCGTTGCGGCATGAACGGGCGGCCGTACCAGGGCAAAAATAGCCTTGGACAGAAGCGTCCCAGTCGGTCCCACAAGGCACTTCCGACCCGCCATACTGGGCCGTCCCTGCTCACCGTTTCCGCCTTCGCCTTGAGGTTTCCATGACACTTTCCGTTATCGCCAGTTGCGCGCTCGCCGGCCTCGATGCACCCGCCGTGCGGGTCGAGGTTCACCTGGCAGCCGGGCTGCCTGCCTTCAGCGTCGTCGGGCTCGCCGATACCGAAGTGCGCGAAAGCCGCGAACGCGTCCGCGCCGCCATCGCCAATGCCGGCTTCGAATTTCCTGCCGGCCGGCTCATCGTCAACCTCGCCCCGGCCGATCTGCCCAAGGAATCCGGCCGCTTCGACCTGCCCATCGCCATCGGCGTGCTGCTCGCCTCGGGCCAGATCGGCCTGCCTGAACTGGCACCCGGGCGTCGCGCCGCAGCCATGGCGTCAAGCCTCTCGCGACTGGTGATGGCAGGCGAACTCTCGTTAACAGGCGCACTGGTCCCGATCGCCGGCGCACTGGCCATCGCTCTTGCCGTCGCCCGGCGCCAGCCCGACGCCGAACTGATCATGCCCGCGGCCAGCGCCGCCGAAGCCGCGCGGGTGCCCGACCTGCACGTCGTGGGCGCCGCGACACTGGCCGACGTCGTCTCGCATCTGGCCGGCACGGCTGTGCTGCCGCGGGCAAAACCCGCACGCGTCGACAAGGCGCCCGCCCCGCCCTGCCTCTCGGACGTCCGCGGCCAGACCGCTGCCTGCCGCGCCCTGGAAGTCGCCGCCGCCGGCGGCCATAGCCTGCTGCTGGTCGGCGCACCGGGCACCGGCAAAAGCATGCTGGCGCAGCGCCTGGGCGGACTGCTGCCGCCGCTGGCCGGTCACATCGCACTCGAAGCCGCTGCGCTGGCCAGCCTCTCGCGTACCCAGGCGCCCCCCTACGGCGCGCGCCCTTTCCGGTCGCCTCACCACTCCACCACCTCGGTGGCCCTGGTCGGCGGCGGCTCGAGGCCCCAGCCCGGCGAAATCAGCCTCGCGCACCACGGCGTCCTGTTCCTGGACGAGCTTCCCGAATTCAATCGTCAGGCCCTTGAAGCCCTGCGCGAACCCCTGGAAACCGGCAAGGTCGCCATCGCTCGTGCACGGCATCGCACCGAATACCCGGCACGCTTCCAGCTGATTGCCGCCATGAACCCCTGCCGCTGCGGCTGGCACGGGCATGCGACCCGCAAATGCCAGTGCACGCCTGATCAGGTCGTCGCCTATCGCAACCGCATTTCCGGTCCCATCCTGGACCGCATCGACATGCAGGTCGACGTGCCCTCGCTCGGCGCAGCCTGGGTCGACGCCTCCGCTGGCCAGCGCAGCGCCGACGTCGCAGAGCGCGTCGCGGCCGCTCTGGCCATCCAGGAAAAGCGGCAGGGTGGCAGCAACGCCACGCTCGACACCAGCGGCACCGACCGCCACTGCACCACCGACCCCGCCGCACGCGAACTATGGAAAGAGTCGATGATCAACCTGAACTGGTCGGCCCGATCGGCGCACCGGGTATTGCGGGTGGCGCGAACCGTCGCCGACCTCGCAGGCGCGCGCAAGATCAACGCGGTGCATCTGAGCGAGGCGGTGCAATACCGCCGGCCGGGCGAACAGCCACGATGACGCGTGGCGCGGCACGGCCTGGCAATGCGGCGCACAGGTAAGCTACGCGCATCAACCCTGCTTCCGGGCAAGCGACCCGGATCCCCTCCTGGATCTCGTCATGTCCCTTGCCGAACTGCTCTCATTTGCTTCCGTGGCCGCCCTGCTGGTGATGTCCCCCGGACCCAACAGCGTGCTGGTCACCAAGACGGTGCCGGCCTCGGGTCGCATCGCCGGCTTCGCCAACATCGCAGGCTTTGTTGCCGCGTTCTATCTGCACGGCGCACTGTCCATCCTTGGCATCTCGCTGATCCTTGCGCAGTCGGCGCACGCGTTCTTCATCGTCAAGATGGCAGGCGCGTGCTACCTGTGCTGGATCGGCGTCAAGGCGTTGATCGGCGCCTGGCGAGGCGACGCCATGACCCCGTCCGCGGATCCCGCAGCCAAGCCGCGCCGCCTGCCCCGTGCATTCGCAGAGGGTTTCCTGACCAACGTGCTCAATCCCAAGGTTTCCATGTTCTACCTTGCGGTGTTTCCACAGTTCGTTCCGCACGGCGCGGACGGACACATGGCCGTCGGCTCGACCCTGACCCTGGTATCGATCCACGCCCTGCTCAATGCGATCTGGTGCGGCCTGCTGGTCCTGCTGCTCGGCCGGGTCGCCAACGCCGCACGCCAGCCCGGCTTTCAGCGATGGCTGAAGGGCATCACCGGCGTTGTATTCCTTGGCTTCGGCGCGAAGCTCGCGACCTTGCGCGCGACCTAGACACTGCGATCCACAGGGTTGCTCAGGGTGCCGATCCGTTCGATCGTCACACTGACCGGCCCGCCCATCTTGTTCAAGTCCGCGTTCTGCACCGCCCTGCCCGGCTTGCCGCCCGATGCCAACGCCGTCCCCATCGACACCACATCGCCCGGCAGCAAGGTCATGTAGCCGGACAGGAAGGCCAGCACCTCGGGCACCTTGTGGAACAGATTGATGGTGTTGTCGCTGGCAAAACACTCATCGCGCACATGGCAGGAAATGTCCAAGCTGTGCGGATCGACGATCTCGTCTTTCGTCACGATCCAGGGTCCCAGCGCCGAGAACGTATCCGACCCCTTGTAGCGACCGCTGTACGAGACATGGCTCTCGACATACCGGATGCCTTCGCCTTGCCCCTCCGCAGCCGGATGAATGGCCCGATAGTGGAAGCTGTCTTCGTCCCGCATGGTGGGCGAGGTCAGATCGTTGTGGATGGTGTAGCCGAACACATGGTCATACGCATCCGCGGCTGCAATGTCAGTGGCCCGTTTGCCGATGATGACAGCCAGCTCCGGTTCAGGATGCACCCGCCCGTAATGGGGTTTGAGGCGGATGGCACTGCCATGCCCGACCAGCGCAGTCAGGGGCTTGGTGAACACCGCCGGATGCGAGGGTCCCTTCACGATACGGTCGACATTCGCACTGTTGTTCAGTGCCAGGCAGGCAAGCTTGGATGGGGTCTGCACGGCAGGAAGGACGATCAATGCAGCAAGATCCAACGGCGCGACTTTCGTGGACGATGTCAACGAAGACCACGAGGTCAACGTGTCCGCAACGCGGGCAAGCTCGTGCCAGACATCGGGCCCGGCCTCGATGGCGTGGTGAATGGTCAAAGGGATCAGCGCGAGAGTCGTGCCAACGGCCTGGCATGCTTCCGTCACGGGAAACCATGTCGTGTCATCAATGACGAAGGCAAGTCGTGCGACGTCGGGTGTATCGGTCAAAGCGAAGCTGGCGAGTTTCATGCAGGTCTCGGTATGTGGGCATGCGTGCACGGGCACTTACGGGTTTTGGCCCAAAGACCAGCGTAGCCAACACCCGCCTGCCCGCAAACCGCTACGGCTCAACATTCCGCGTCACGGAACCCGAACCGTTCACCGCAGCCTCGCGGTGCGGCGCCAGAAGGTGCATGACGTCATCGCGGCACCGTTGCAACACCGCCAGGCACTCCTGCAACCCGTCTTGCACCAGCAACGCGCCGAAGGTGGTCAGCGACACCACCGCCACCACGTCACCGTCCATCAGCACCGGTAGCGCCAGCGTGGCACTGGCGCCACGCCCCTCTGCCGGCCGAAAACCGTAGCCTCTTGCACGCGTTGCCGCGATGGCCTCGCGCACCTGCATCTCGACTGACTGCATCTTGGGCCACTCGCTACCATCGGTGTCCGATATGTCCAGCAGCAGCCTTTGCATCAGGCGGGCTCGTTGCGTCTCGCTGCACCACGCCAGAAACGCTTGTCCCATGCCAGATCGGAGCAGATCGTGCGCGTGACCGATGGTGCTGTGTTCAGACCCGATCGGGCTGTAGGGCATGCTGCTGTACCGCACAACGATGCGGCCCTGGTCAAGCACACCGATCGCCAGCGGCAACCCGGTGCTGCGGGTGATGTGGCGCAACACGGGCGCGGCAATATCGACCACGCCCTCTGGCTCGCCATAGCCTTCACTGAGTTCACGCACCTTGGCGGTCAGCGTATATCGACCTCGGACCACATCGACGCGCACGTACCCTTCGCTCCGAAGCGTTGCGAGCAAACGATGCAGCGTCGATTTGGGCAGACCGGTCGCATGATGCAGGCTGAGCAACGTGCTTTGCGGCTGGTGGTTCATGGCGCGAAGAACGTCCAACGCGCGTGCAACCGGTCCGATGACCTCGCTCATGGCGCGGACTCCATCGGCACGTTGCCGGCGGACAGAGCAACGTAGTCAGGCCGTCTGGTCACTTCACGCGCCAGGTCAATGAATGCACGCAGTTTCAGTTGAGTTTGTGATCGTGCCGGAAAGCACAGATACATCCCGGCGTCGCTCGGAATAAAGGCGTCAAGCACCGATTCCAGAACGCCTCCGTCGACACGGTCTCGCACCTCGACGTGCGACGCGAAAGCCAGGCCAAGACCTTGAGCCGCCAGATCGACCAGCAACTGTCGGTCATCGACGATCAGCTTCCCGCCCACATCCACCACAAAGGAACGCTTGCCGCGGCGAAAGCCCCAACGATGCACCGCACCCGACCCTGGAAAGCGATACCGCACAGCTGAATGCGCTACCAAATCTTCTGGCTTGCGCGGCCGCCCTGCTCGCCCAAAATAGGCCGGCGTGCCAACGATCGACCACCGGATCTCCGGGGTCAACGCCACGGCGATCATGTCCTTTTCAATGGACTCGCCAAGTCGAACGCCCGCGTCAAAGCCGCCCTCAACCAAATCGACAATCGCATCATCGAGCGACACGTCAACGGTCACATCCGGATAAGCCCGCGCAGACTCCGCAATCAGCGGCAGCATGAAGCGGCGCGCCATCATCGGCACCGTCAGACGCAACGTGCCGGTCGGACGATCGCGATAGGTGCCCAACGCAGCAAGCGCATCACCGATTTCCGCCGCAGCCGGTCGCAGTCGCAGCAACAACGCCGCACCCGCTTCAGTCAGCGCCACTCGGCGTGTCGTGCGCTGAAACAGCGCCACCCCGTGCCGCGCCTCCATCACGCGCACCGCCTTGCTCACTGCAGTTGGCGTCACGCCCAGCCGAGCCGCCGCCCCGGTAAAGCTGCGTGCTTCCGCCACGGCAAGAAAAAGCGTCACGCCATCAAGGGCATCGATGGATGTCATGTTCAACCTCCTGGTGGTGCATCTTCAAACCGCGAATCAGGCCAAGTGTTCAGGCAGGCGCCCCGTCCACCAATTTTTAATTATGAACCTCTGGAACAAAGCGCATGGCGTTTTGCAGTCTATATCTTCATAGTTGCCGCGCCTACGATGGGAACCCTGACAACAAGGAGTTCTCCATGACCCAACAACACACATTCGCGACTCACCCGATGCCTTCCGCCATCGCACCGAAACGCAACTGGTTGATCACCGGCACGTCCAGCGGCTTCGGCCGTGCATTGACTGAACAACTCCTGGCGCGCGGGGATAACGTGGTCGCCACCCTGCGGAAGGTGGACGCACTCAACGATCTGAAGGCCGAACATGGTGATCGCCTTCACGTCATGGCACTCGACGTCACCGATGGCGACGCCATCCAGCGTGTCGTCGATGCCGCATTCGCCACCCTGGGCCGGATTGACGTTGTCATCAGCAACGCGGGCTATGGACTGCTCGGCGCAGCTGAAGAAGTGACAGACGCACAGATCCGCCACCAGCTCGATACCAACGTGCTCGGCTCGATACGCGTTGCGCGTGCGGCATTGCCGCATTTGCGAAAGCAAGGCGGCGGCCGGCTCATGCAGTTGTCGTCGATGGGTGGTCACATCGCCTTCCCCGCGCTTAGCCTTTATCACACCAGCAAGTGGGCAATGGAAGGCTTCTACGAATCGCTTGCCCAGGAAGTCGCACCCTTCAACATCCAGACGACCCTGGTCGAACCCGGCAGCGCGCTGACCAGCTTCGGGTCGGCCGGCTTGGTGAACGCGTCTGCGATGGACGCCTACGACGCCACCGCGGTCGGCGATACCCGCCGCATGCTTGCGGCAAGTGCGTTCCCTACGCCAGGAGATGCCGGAAAGATGGCCGCTGCCATGATCGCGTCGGTCGACCAGTCACCTGCACCCAGACGGCTGCTGCTCGGCAGCGACGCATACACCCTCGTGCATGCCGCGCTCACCGACAGGCTGGCCGCGTTCGAAGCGCAAAAGGACGTCGCGTATTCCACGGACGCCGATATCGCTGCCAATGGCACGACCCCGTCAAACGTGCCTTGGTCCGCAGCCCGGTAAGCAACGCGTGTGGCAAAGGTGCCGGGCTTGGGGGACGGCGCGGCAGCAGTAGGGGAACGTCGGGTGGTGGGGTTTCAGTGCAGGTGCGACGGCAAGGCCGTCAGTGCACGGACAATCGCCAGCACCGCCGCGGCCACCCTGTGCCGCGGCAGCGCCTGCCATGAAACCGAGACGTCATAGTCAGGCAAAGGATCCTGAATACGCAGCGGCACGAGACGCGGCGGATCATCGCAAGGAAGGAGCACCGGATGCGGAACGACACAAAGAAGATCGCTGCGCGCGACGACATCAAACAGTGCCGGGTAATCGCTACACTCCACACGGATACGTGGCAGCGCAAGCCGCCGCGCCCGTAACGCCTCGCGAATGACCGTTGCGCCGGCGCCATCGTCGCTTTCCACGGCCCACCCTGCAGCGACGATCTGTTCTAGCGAGGTAGCACGAGTCAAAGGGTGACCCGCGCGGGCACACAACACGGGCTTGGCCGTATGCAACGACTGCGTCACCCGGCCCGCCGAGGGGCGGCCAACAGACTGCGGCGCGATGACGAGGTCGATTTCCGCCCGATCCAGCGCGGCCAACATGCCTTCGGAGTGACTATTAACGACTTGCAGCCTGCCGTCGGGATGGTGACTTCGCCACACCTCTTCAATAACCGGCCCGTAAAGCAATGCCGCCGCTGGCGCCATCCCGACCGTTAGCGTCGACGTCGATGGGGCCGTTGCAAGTGCGCGTATTGCCGAATCGTCTACCGGCTCCGTGGCCAGGGATTCGAGCGCATTACCGATCTCTGCCAATCGATTAAGGACGCGCAGCGCCTGCGCCGTCGGCCGCTTTCGGCGCCCTTCTTTTTCAAACAACGGCATGCACCATTCACGCTCGAGTCTTTTCATCGCCTGGCTGATGGCCGGCTGGCTGATACCCGCAGCAAGGCCCGCAGCGCGGAACGAACCGTGCGCCACCACCAATTGCAGATACCGAAGAGGACGCAGAGATGCCGTGTACATGGATTCAAGTGTAGAGAAGCAAGCCGCCGCATAGTGGCCAA
This sequence comes from Pigmentiphaga litoralis, assembly GCF_013408655.1. Taxonomy (NCBI): domain Bacteria; kingdom Pseudomonadati; phylum Pseudomonadota; class Betaproteobacteria; order Burkholderiales; family Alcaligenaceae; genus Pigmentiphaga; species Pigmentiphaga litoralis. The sequence goes on along the minus strand of NZ_JACCBP010000001.1, from coordinate 4,281,181 downwards.
GTGCATGGAAATGTCCTAGCCAAAATAAAGAAGTGGCCCATAGATAAGCACGGGCTTATCTGTCATTGATAAGCAAGAAGTTATCTTTCGCGCCCTATGGCCTGTCAAACGACCGCCCCCGGTCCCTGTCGCGTGGGCGAGACCGGTAACACCTGCAACGATTCCAGCGGTAGGGCGCCAGAACGCCGGTGCTATAAGAACAACGGTCCAGTTCACGTCATTTCACTCATGCGCATCCCCGCCCCCCATTCCGCATCGACGGCCGTCGTTTCTCGTGCCGTATCCCCCTCGGCGCTCGCCGCCATGCTTGCCACCGGAGTCTTCGTGATGGCTTGCCTGGCTACCTCGTCCTACGCCCAGGTGGCCGGGTCGATGTCGCTGGGCAAGGCGTTCACCGATCTTGATCAACCTGCGCCAGGTTGGAGCGTCAAGAAAAGCCTGCTTGGCAAGCCGGTCTACAACGAAAGCGGCGAGCGGCTTGGAAAAGTCGAAGACCTGATCATTGATCCTGCCAAAAGCGTGTCCTACTTGATCGTGTCGGCGGGCGGCTTCATTGGTGTGGGCAAGCACGATGTGGCGATTGAAGCGACCAAGATCCGCGAGCAACAGGGGCGACTGGTCTTGCCTGGCGCGACCAAAGACCTGGTCAAGGCGATGCCTGCGTTTTCTTACGCAACCAAGGCTGACGCCAAGTAGCCCACTTGGCATCCGGGCAAGGGCCATCACGCCGTTTGCTGATCGTCAGGTGCCGCAGTGGACCGTCTGACCCAGACCTGAATACTTGCTGTGGCGGCAGCGCGCCGGCATGAATGCTGCTTGAGAACAACGCCCTCGAACGACGCACCTGTTTTCTCGACAAGTGTTCGCGTTATCCTTGCCGTCGCGAATCGCTTGCCGACCGCCCTCCTCCGTGCCTACTCAGTCTGCAACGATGCCTCCCCTGCCGCACTTCGGATCCGCCCTGTCCCTTGCTCGTGTTGTGCGAGCCGCATGATGGGTGCGGTCCTCCACTTTTATTTTTCGATGCTGTCAGTGCTTGCGCCCTTGGTGGTGTGCGTGGGCGTGGGCGTGGTCTGGGGCAAGAAAAACTATCCGTTCGCGGCGCAGTTCATTACTGTGCTGGCGACGTCGGTATCCACACCGGCTTTGGTCTTCAGCACCCTGGTCACTGCAAAGCTGTCGAATGAAGTTCTGGCCAATGTGGCCGGTGCGACGGCGTTGGCCTTGGGATTGTGTGCGGTGGCCTGTGCGGTGGCTTTGAAGGTCACGGGTCAGCCAGTTCGCAAATTGCTGCAGACGGCGACCTTTCCAAACGCAGGCAATCTTGGCTTGCCCATTTCCTACCTGGCATTTGGCGATGCCGGTCTTTCCACTGCCATCGCGTTTTTTGCCGTGTGCTCGTTCATTCAGCACACGATAGGTGTTCGCTTTCTGCCCAACACGCAGGGGATTGCGGCGCCGTGGAAGAGCCCTATTCTTATCGCGTCGGTGTCGGCGGCGCTGTGCCGGTTGTTTGCCTGGGTGCCGCCAGACTGGATCATCGAGTCGACCAAGCTGCTGGGTAGTCTGACGGTACCGCTGATGTTGCTCAGCCTGGGTCATGCGTTGGCGGTCATCCCTGCGGCCGGGTTGCGCATCGGATCCATCGTGGGCACGATGCGATTGCTGCTGGGGTTGGCGGCGGGTTATGCCGCGGGATGGTTGATAGGGCTGCCGGAAGAGTTCTCGAACATTCTGGCCCTGCAGATGGCGATGCCCTGCGCGGCGGTGAGCTATATGTACGCCCGCCGCTATACCGACATGGGCGATGCGGCTGCGGGCGCCGTGCTGGTGTCGACGTTGAGTTTCCTGGCGCTGGCGCCTGCGCTGTTGTGGCTGGTAGGGTCGACGGCGGGACTGCGCTGAGTCGTAACAAGGGGCACTCGGCTCTTCACTAGGATCGCTGCCCCCGGTACAGTGACGGCGACTCTTGCAAACGCAGTCAACGGGCGACCTCATTCATGCCACCTAGCGCTAACAGCGACATCGATTTCGACTACGAATCCGCCCTGGCCGCCTGTGCCCGGGGCGAGCGGTTTGCCTTGCGCGCGATCTATATGCGCGAATCGCGCCGGTTGCTGGGCGTGGCAACGCGCCTGGTCCGTCGGCGCGAACTGGCGGAAGAGGTGCTGCAGGATGCCTTTCTGCAGATCTGGGAAAAAGCTTCGACCTTTGATCCCAGTCTGGGATCTGGCCGTGGCTGGATCTACAGCGTGGTGCGATATCGGGCGCTGAACGAGATCCGCAAAGACGCACGGATGGACGTCACGGAAGACGAGACGCTGCATTACCTGGCCGATCAGCAGCAGCCGGTGGAGCAGGAAGGTCTGGATACCGATGCGTTTGCCGAATGCATGAAGCATCTCGATGAAAAGCGTCAGCAGTCGATCGTGCTCGCGTTCGTGGATGGCTATTCGCACGAGCAGATTGCCGAGACGCTCAATACGCCGCTCGGCACGATCAAGTCATGGATACGGCGGGGGCTGACCGCGCTCAAGGAATGCATGTCATGAATTTCCAGGACGATGACGAACTGAGCGCCACTGCGGGCGAGTATGTGCTTGGGACCTTGCGTGGCGAAGAGCGCGACGCGTTCGAACGCGAGATGGCCGGCAACTTCAAGGTGCGCCGCGAGGTGTACGAGTGGCAGGACCGGCTGTTCAGCCTGAATCTGGTGGCCAAGCCTGCGGAGACGCCGGCGACGTTGTGGGGTCGGATCGAGCAGCGCTTGCCTGCGTTTTCGCACCGGGATGACCCACGGGGCGCACAGGTCGCGCCGCAGGGTGGCTTCTGGTCGCGCTTGAACGTATGGCGCTGGACCGGCGCCGCGGGCTTTGCGCTTGCTGCCTTGCTGGCGGCAGCGCTGGTGCTGCGTCCGACGATCAATACCGTGGAAACGCAATACGTGGCGGTGCTGCAGTCGCCTGACCGCAGCATGGCGGGCTGGGTGGTGGATGCGTCGAATCCGCGCGAACTGCGGATGATCCCGCTGGTCGACAACACGTTGACCACGCCGAATTCGATGGAAATCTGGACGAAGGCCGAAGGCGCAGCACGTCCTACCTCGCTCGGACTGCTGCCAACCAACGCCGTCACCATCATTCCGAAGGACCGGTTGCCCACCCTCGAAGGTAACCAGTTGTTTGAGATCACACTTGAGCCGCCCAACGGTTCGCCCACTGGTGGCCCCACCGGGCCGATACTCTTCCTTGGCAAGACAGTTTCATTGCCTTCCAAAAAAACGTTATAGCGTTGCATCTAAAGCGTAGTCCCGTGTGTAGAGTCGGATGAGACAGGCAGAACGCTGTCCATACCTACCAACATCAGGGAGAAAACTATGCGGAAGACGAACTTCAAGTTGGGCGCGGCCGGACTGGCGCTTGTGGCGCTGACGGCATGCGGCAGCATGAATGACAAACGCGACGCCATGGCCCCCGTGACCGGCGGCGACGTGGTTGCGCTGACCAGCGGCAATCGGATCGTGACTTTCAACCGCGCCGATCCGTCGATGATCCTGACGTCGATGCCATTGACCGGCGTGCCGGTGGGCGAATTCCTGCTGGGCCTGGACTATCGTCCGTCCGACGGCATGCTCTACACGATGGCCAGCGGTGGCGGCATCTACACCATTAACGCCGCAACTGGCGTGGCGACCAAGAAGTCGCAGCTGACCAGCTCGCCCGACAACAAGACGCCGTTGGCATCGCTGACGGGCAGCCGTTTCGCGCTTGACTTCAACCCGGTGGCGGACCGCCTGCGCGTGGTGAGCGACACGGGCCAGAACCTGCGCATCAACGTCGATAACGGCGTGGCGATCAATGACGGCGCCATCAATGGCGTGGCCAATGCACAGATCGTCGCTGGCGCCTACACGAACTCGTACGCTGGCGCGACCGCCACGGCTTTGTACGTGATCAATGGCATCGACGGTTCGGTCTATCTGCAGAACCCACCGAATAACGGCACGCTGACCACCCCGATGCCTATTGGCGTGGCAAGCAATTCGATCGCCGACTTCGACATCGAGTCGCGTAGTCAGAATGCGTATGCCGTCATGAACGTCAACGGCAAGCCAGGCTTCTATTGGGTCGATCTGACCAACAAGGAACGCACCAAGCTGATTGGCGAATGGAGTGGTGCTGAATCCATCCGTTCCTTTGCACTCTGGCAGGCCAAGTAAGTAGGGTCGGCTTCGGGGCTGCCTGCAAGCGGCGGCGGCTCCGGGTTTGCGGAGTGATTGGGCAGGGGCTAGGGACCCTGCCCTTTTTTTATGGGTGCTCGCGCAGGCGGTGCTCCACGGCCAGGGCCGTGCTTCAGGCGGCCAAAGCTATACTTGGGCAGCACGCACACCGGAACGCCATGACAGAACCCAAGCCCGCCCTCTCCTTCACCGGTCCCAAGCGCCGCGCACGCACGCTCGCGCAGGAAGTGGTGGCCGAGCTGACCGACGCCATCCGCAGCGGCCAGCTCAAGGTGGGTGGCAAGCTGCCGACCGAATCCGAAATCATGTCCAGCATGGGCGTGAGCCGAACGGTGGTGCGCGAAGCGCTATCGAATCTTCAGGCCAGCGGGCTCGTTGAAACCCGTCATGGCATCGGTACCTTCGTGCTGGCGCCGGCCACGGCGCAGGCACCCTTCCGTATCGGTCCAGGCGCCGTGCTGACGGCGATCGATATCCTGGCGATGCTGGAGTTGCGCATCAGCCTTGAAGCCGAAGCCGCGGCGCTGGCTGCGGTCCGGCGCAGCGATGATCACCTTGCCGACATGCGTCAGGCCTTGACCGCCTTGCAGGCCACGGTGGCCGAAGGCGGCGATTCGGTCGAGTCCGATTTCGCATTTCATCTGACCGTGGCGCGCGCCACTGGCAATCGCTATTTCACCGACATGATGATGCACCTGGGCAACGCGCTGATCCCGCGCAGCCGGCTGCAGGTCGAAGGCGCGGCGCGCCGGCAGTACCTGGATCGCCTCGAGCTCGAACACGAAAACATCTTCGATGCGATCGCGCGCGGCGACGCCGAAGGCGCCCGCGCGGCCATGCGCATGCACCTGACGCACAGCCGCGAGCGGTTGCGCGCAGCATCCGAATCCATCCCGTCACCGCATAGCTGATATGCCGCAGAGCCGCGCGTGGCGCGGCTCTTGCACCGGTACCCGACTCCGCGCCCCACGATGGCGACCGTAGCCGCCCCCATGTGGTGCCGCAGCGCGGGCGAGATCGCGTGGCTCCCGCGTGATGCCTGCCTGATGCCTGCCTGACGCCCGAATTCCATCAACTTGGCACGCCTGTTGCTTTGTACGGACAAGAAGACATTTACGTCATTCACTCCGTTACGTTGGACATGCCATGCGCCTCTCGACTCTTGCTTCCGCCCTGTTGATCCTGTCCGCGATGTCTGGTGCTGCCGTGGCGCAGGACGCATATCCAAGCAAGCCCATCCGCTTCATCGTGCCGTTTGCGCCGGGGGGTGGCGCCGACATCTCGGCCCGCGTGATCGCCATGAAGATGGGCGCGGCAATGGGCCAGACGGTGGTTGTCGAGAATCGTCCGGGCGCTGGCGGCGTGATCGGCACGGACATGGTGGCCAAGGCGCCGGCGGACGGCTATACCATCCTGCTTGGCACGATTGGCCCGATTGCGATCAACCCGTCCCTGTACAAGAAGCTGTCGTACAACGTGGACCGCGACTTCACACCGATCAGCCTGGTGGGTAACGCGCTCAATGTGCTGGTGGTCAATCCCACGCTGCCGGTCAAGACCGTGCCCGAACTGATCTCGTATGCAAAGACGCATCCGGTCGCGTTCGGGTCGTCGGGTAACGGCGCGACCGATCATCTGGCGGGCGAGATGTTCAACTCGCTGACCGGCCTGTCGATGCTGCATGTCGCCTACAAGGGCGGCGTGCCGGCCATGACGGACCTGATGGCGAACCAGGTGCAACTGGTGTTCTCGACCGTGTCCACCGCGGCAGGCGCCATCAAGGCGGGCAAGGTGATGCCCATTGCGATGACCGGCTCGACCCGCTTCAAGGGCATGCCCGATATTCCGACCATCAAGGAAGCCGGTGTGCCGGCCTTTGAAGTGAACAACTGGTATGGCGTGCTGGTGCCGCGCGATACGCCCGCGCCCATCGTGGCTCGCCTGAACACTGAGCTGGTGGCCGCGTTGAAGACGCCCGAGGTGACGGCGAAATTGCTGGAGTCCGGCATCGAGCCGGCCTGGACCACCCCCAATGAATTCGGCAGCTACATCAAGAGCGAGACCACCAAGTGGGCGCGCGTCGTTGCCGACTCGGGCGCAACGGTGCAGTAAGCGTTTGCACGCCTGACTTTCAACCGATGCCTCTGCCTGCGATACTCGCGGGCGGAGGCTTTCGCATTTCCGATGCATCCTCCGCTCCCGATCACGCAGCCCACTTATCCATGACCCATCTACATGAACTGACGGCCACCGAAATCGTCCAGGCCATCCATGGCGGACGAACCACTGCGGTCGCCGTTGCAGAGGCGTGCCTGTTGCACATCGAATCCCGCGACGCCGACGTGCAGGCCTGGGAGTATCTCGATCCCGGCCTGGTGCTCGAGCAAGCTCGAGCGCTCGATCGCGCGGGCGGCAAGGGGGCGTTGCAGGGCGTGCCGGTGGGGTTGAAAGACATCATCGATACGGCCGACATGCCGACGGCGCTGGGCACGCCCATTCATGCGGGCCGGCGGCCGACCATCGACGCCGCATGTACCGCCCTGACGCGCCGCGCGGGTGGGATCATCATGGGCAAGACGGTCACCACCGAATTTGCCAATCGTTTTCCGGGCAAGTCGCGCAATCCGCATGACGTCACGCGGACTCCCGGTGGGTCGTCCAGCGGGTCGGGCGCTGCCGTGGGCGCATCGATGGTGCCGCTGGCTGTCGGCACACAGACCACCGCGTCGACCATCCGCCCCGCCTCGTTCTGTGGCTGCGTGGGGTATGTGCCGAGCCGCGGCGACATCCGCACCTTTGGGGTGATGGAGGCCGCTGCATCGTTCGACACGGTGGGCCTGATTGCCCGATCGGTTGAGGATATCAACTTGTTTCGCAACGTGCTGATCGGCACGCCGCCGGCCGCCCTGCCCGAAGTCGCGATCAATGAGGCGCGCATCGGCTTTGCACGCACCGGCTTCTGGAACGAGTGCGACGAGGACACCAAGGCTTTCCTGGAAGGCTTCGCGAAGACACTGGCCGCCGATGGCGCCGCGGTCAGCGACGTGGCCATGCCTGTTGCGCTGGACGAGGTGCAGGAAGCCCATCGATGGGTGTCGAGCTTCGAGTTCGTGCGCAATCGCACATTCGAGATCGACCATCATTGGGAGCGCATCAGCAGCGCGCTGCGCGGCGGCCGCATCCAGGATGGGATGGACTGCAGCTTCGAGCTGTATGGCGAATCGCGCGAGACCTTGCGCCGGTGCGCGGCCCTGCTCGACGATGTCTTCAAGGACTATGATGTCCTGCTGACGCCCGCCGTGGCGGGGGAAGCGCCCGTGGGCTTGACGTCCACCGGCAATGCATCGTTCTCGACGTTGTGGACGGCGCTGAATATTCCGGCGGTCACGCTGCCACTGCACCGTGGGCCGAATGGCATGCCGGTTGGCCTGCAATTTGTGTCGCGCCGGTATGCGGACCGCATGCTGCTGGGCATTGCCCGCGCCGTCTCGCGCAAGCACGGCTGAACTTGCATGACCGCGGGCGGCAGCACGCCGCGGTCGTGACAGCACGCTGCAATACGGCGGCGTCCATCGCAGTACCGCGCAGTCCATCGCCGCCGGGTTTCCGGCGGCGCTTTTTTACTTAGAGATCTTGTAGTGAATCATCTGAAATCCGCGGCGCGCGTCGCCGCGACCCTGGTCGCCGGGCTGATCGGCGCCGAAGTCTGTGTCTGGCTCAAGACCCCCCTTCCCTGGATGATCGGCCCATTGCTGGTGGTCGCCGCGCTCAAGATGGCGGATACGCCGCTGCAGTTCCCTGTCCCGTTCCGCGCGGCCGGCCAGTGGATCATCGGCACGTCGCTGGGCCTGTACTTCACCCCGGTCATCAATGCGCAGCTGGCGCATTACCTGCCGTGGGTGATCGTCAGTGTGCTGTTTGCCATGGCCGCCGGTATCGGCGGCGGGCGGCTGCTGCAGCGCATGACGGGCGTGGATTCCAAGACGGCGTTCTTTGCGGTGGCGATCGGCGGGTCGTCGGAAATGGCGGTGCAGGCCGAACGCAATGGCGGCCGTGTCGATCTGGTGGCTGCCGCGCATTCGCTCCGCATACTGATGGTTGTGTTGATCATTCCAACCATCTTCCGGCTGAGCGACGTGCATGGAACCGATCCTTACACGCCGGGCCTGGGGCACTTCGACCTGCTCGGGCTGATCAAGCTGGGCGGCCTGACCGCGCTGGTGGGCTGGTTCCTGAACCGATACAAGATTCCGAACGCGTGGGTGATCGGACCGCTGCTGTTCACCATTGCGCTGACCGCTGCGGGCGTGGACTGGACGACGCTGCCGCGCTGGATCGTCAACGTCGCGCAGCTTTTCATCGGTTGCGCGCTGGGGATTCGCTTCACCAAGAAGTTCATCCACACCGCGCCGCGCTACATGGCGGGCGTGGCCGTGTCGGTCCTGCTGCTGATGGGTGTCATGGCCGCGTTCGGGTACGTGCTGTCGCTGCTGAGCGGCATCCCCGCGCCGACCGCCGTGCTGGCCACCGCGCCGGGCGGCATTGCCGAGATGAGCCTGACGGCCCAGGTGCTGCATTTTGGCGTGCCCGTCGTGACGGTGTTCCATGTCACGCGCGTGCTGGTGATGGTGCTGTCGGTCGGCCCGCTGTACCGGATCATGAAGCCCTGGCTGGAGCGGGACCTGCCGGTTACCGCGCCGGAAGCGCCGCCCGTGCGGTAACCGGCGGGGTAGCAAGCGCGGTAGCCGGCGCGGAACCCGGCGCGGTAGCCGATGCCGTCGCAGGTGCCGTAGCCGCCTCAAGCTCCGTCAACCACCGGATCGCGTGACTGCGGTCCGGCCCGCACATTTCTGCCGACGGCTGCAGCCCGCCGCACACCGCCGGGCGGCGCGGATCGCCAAAGATCGCGCAGCGCAGGTCCGGCATCAACTGAATACAGGGCACGCCCGCGGGCTTGCCGTCGGGCATGCCGGGGATGGCGCTCGAGATCGACGGCGCGGTGCAACAGGCGCCGCAGCCCGGCCGGCAGGACAGCGTCAGGGCGTCAAGCGTCAAAGCGTCATGCGTCAAAGCGTCATGCGTCAGGGCCTCCTGCCTCAACGCCCCCTGTGCCTCGACTCCTTGCATCACTGCCGCGTGCGTCATCCCGACGTGTTCCTGCATCATCCCCACGTCATTCCGCCTTGACCGACTCGACGAACTGCCTGGCCACATCCGGCGTCAGTTCTGCTTCGGGCCCGAGGGCGACGATCTCGATCAGGCTGTTCCCCAGCACATAGACGCGTCCGAGCAGCCACGACGGCGAGTTCGCGACGGCGCCATGCACTTCCACTTCGACCGCGCGGAACAGCTTGCGGGTGTCGGCCGCCGATTGCTTGAGGGTGACCTCGCGCCGCTGGCGCAGCGTGCCGCGCAGGTTGGCGCGCAGCACCTCTTCAAATGCGTCGGCCACCTTGGCCATCTCGGCGGGGTCGTTCAGCACCGCGTCGGGCAGCTTGGCATGTCCGACGGCAAAGACGGACGCGTCGACCTGCGCAATGGTGAAGGTCAACGGCAACGTGTAGCCGGCCACGTTCACGTCGCGGGTGTCCGACTGCGGCCGGGCGGGGTAGGTGACCTTGACCGCCGAGTCGGCAGCCGGCATCTCGCGCCAGTCGTACTTGGGCGAGCAGGCCGTCAGCGCCACGAAAGACAAGGCCAGCGACAACGAGACGAGCAAGCGGGGCAGGATGCGCATGGTCGGCAGTTTTCCGTAAGTGAATGAGGGCCGGTGGTGGCTATAGGGTCGGGTGAGGGCGGAATGGTCGTACTTAGCCGAAAAACAGCGAAATAAGCCGACGATGGCTACAACCGGTTACATGACCCACGGCTGAAGGCGCGCCCAAGGTGGGCGACAATCCGCGTTTCGCAACCCCCGACACGGACACTTCAATTGTCGCTGATTTCCATGACCACCGCCTCGGACGGCACCCAGCTGGCCGGCCACCGATGGGCGATGCCCGACGGCGCCGAGCCGGAGGGCCGTCCGGCGTACCTGCTGCACGGCCTGGGCGAGCATGCCGGACGGTATGACGCGCTGGCCCAGTGGCTGGGCGAGCGCGGCTGGCAGCTGGCGGCGCACGACCATCGCGGGCACGGCAAATCGAGCGGCAAGCGCGGCGCGCTGCGGGATGTCGACGACCTGGTCCTCGACGCCGAGCATCGCCTGTCCGAATATGTCCAGGAAAGTGGCGTGCCGCCGCTTCTGATCGGCGTGAGCCTGGGCGGGCTGGTGGCTGCGCGCGTGGCGCTGCGCGGCAATGTCGAGCTGGCCGGGATGGTGCTGGTGTCGCCTGCGTTTGCGTTCAAGCCGACGGCGGTCCAGCGGCTGATGCTCGGCACCATCGGCAACCTGGCGCCCGACCTGCGGGTCGGCAATGGCATCGACGCCGCCAAGCTGTCGCACGAGCAGGCCGTGGTCGATGCGTATCGCAACGATCCGCTGGTGCATGACCGGGTCACGGGTCGGCTGGTCCGGTTCGTGATGACCGCTGGCGACGCCGCCATTACGCAGGCGTCCGCCCTGCCGTGCCGCACGCTGATGCTGGTGGCGGGCGAAGATTCGGTCGTCGACCCGGCCGGCAGCCGCCGGTTTGCCGACGCGGCCGCGCCAGGCAAGCTCGCATTGCGCTGGTATCACCAGGCGTTTCACGAGGTGTTGAACGAGTCGCCCGAGCTGGCCGCGCCCGTGTATGCCGACCTGGATGAGTGGCTGGCGACCCTGGATCCGCCGACCCCGGTTGAAGCCCTGGCCGGCATTGGGCTATCCTGACCCCTATGCACACGACGTTGCGCGCCTTGCTGGCGCGTCTCCTAGCTCTGATTCTTCCCGCACTGACGCGCCGCGCCGGCCTGCCCGTGCGCCGCGCCGCGCGCGGCTGTCTGCTCATTCCGGTCTTCGACCGGTAAGCCCGGCGATCTTCCTTTCCCCTCCTGCTCATTTCTTGACGGATCGCCGGGCACATCTCTGAGCCACCGCTATCCCTAGGAACCGGCATGTCGCCTACCGCTACTCAAGTGGCTGCGCCCACTTTCATTACTGTCACCGAGCTCGACTACGTCCGGCTCAATTCGTTGATCGCGTCGCTGGGCGACGCATCCCCCGCCATCGAACGCCTGGAAGAAGCACTGGACCAGGCCGACCAGGTCCCGTCGGACACCATTCCCGGTGACGTCATCACCATGCACACCCAGGTGCGCGTGCAGGACATGGATGGCGGCGACGTCCGCACCCTGACCCTGTGCTATCCGAAGGAAGCCGACCCGACCAAGGGCAATGTGTCGGTGCTGTCGCCGATCGGCGCAAGCCTGCTCGGCAGCCGCGCGCCGGGCCGGGTCAGCTGGCTGGCGCCCGATGGCGCCGAACATGCACTGGACGTGGTCGAGATCGTGTTCCAGCCCGAAGCGCACGGGGATTACACCGCGTGATGACGCCTGCTGCCCGCTGCGGCAGCGGCGCAACAGGTCCGACATTCTTCGGCGGCCCGCCTGGGGCTGCGTGCTAGAGTACGCGCCGAGTCGGTGCTTGGTTGCACCCAAGGTAAACGGGAAACAGGGAAGACCAGTCGCTGGCCTTAACCTGTGCTGCCCCCGCAACGGTAAGCATTCGTCCGTGACCGGTCACGCCGGTCCAGGACACACCGCACCAATCCCACTGTGATGGCCCCTACCGCACCCCGGTGGCGCAGGTCATGGGAAGGGGGTGTGGTCATGAATGCCAGCCCGGATACCGGCCGGCTCTGCGGTTCACCAGACCGTATCCTGGGGAGGCGCTGTCCCCTTGCCGCGCTTCCCTGATTGCATGACGTGCGGGGTCGCACGTCCATCCCAGGCAACAGGCTTTCATGTCCTCCTTTACCCTTCGGCACCTTAGCGGTGTCGCCGGCGCCGTGCTCGTTTCCGCACCGGCCCTGGCCCAAGTGTCCCCTTCCGCGCAAACCCGCGCCACCCAGCTCGATCCGATCACCGTGACGGCCGCCCGCGCGCCGCAGCCGCTGTCTGCGGCGCTGGGCGACGTCACCGTCATCGACGCCGACACCATTGCACGCGCCGGCCAGAGCAGCCTGGCCGACCTGCTGCAACGCGAGCACGGCATCGACGTCGCGACCAACGGTGGCCCACAGACCGTCACCAGCGTCTTCATCCGCGGCGCGAACAGCGCGCAGACCGTATTCCTGATCGACGGCGCGCGCGTCGGCTCGTCCACGGCAGGCGGCGCCGGCATCAATGCCATTCCGCTGTCGCAGATCGACCGCATCGAAATCCTGCGCGGCCCGGCCAGCAGCCTGTACGGCGCCGACGCGATCGGCGGCGTCATCAACATCATCACGCGCCGTGGCAGCCCGGGCACTGCACTGGCCCTGACCGGATCGGTCGGCTATGGCAGCTGGAACACGCAGAAGGCCGACATCGGCCTGAGCGGCAGCCAGGGCATGTGGAACTATGCCTTGTCGCTGGGCCATGCGCGCAGCGACGGCTACAGCGCGGCCAAGCCGGGCGAGCCGGGCGGCCTCTATAACTCCGATCGTGACGGCTACAAGCTGGACACGGCATCCGGCCGGCTGGGCATGATGTGGGCCGAGGGCCAGGAACTGCAAGCGTCCTTCTTCCAGTCGCGCCTGAACGGGCAATACGACGGCGGCGCGGGGTTCGACCAGCGCGCGATCCAGAAGATCGAATCGCTGGGCCTGGCCAGCAACAACCGCATCAACAGCCTGTGGACCAGCCGCCTGCGCGCCGTGAAAACGGTGGACGACAACGTGAGCCTGTCCGAGCCCTTCCCCGCTTTCGGCGTGACCGGACGTGCGCAGTTCCGCACGCGCCAGACGCAGTTTTCGTGGCAGAACGACCTGGCGATCGCGCCGGGGCAGGTGCTGTCCCTGGCGGCCGAACGGCGCGAAGAAGACGTCGACAGCGACACGCGTTTCAACGCCACGAGCCGCAACACCAATTCGGCACTGGCCATCTACCGCGCCGACCTGGGCCGCAATCATGTGCAGGCCAACCTGCGCTACGACCGCGTGTCGAGCTACGGCAATCGCACCACGGGCGGCCTGTCGTATGGCTTCGACCTGACGCCGGCCTGGCAGCTGACGGCCGCCGCGAACACCGGTTTTCGCCTGCCGACCTTCAACGACCTGTACTACCCCGGCTTCAGCAATCCCAACCTGCAGCCTGAAAAGTCGAAGAACTATGAAGCCGGCGTGCGCTATCGCCAGGGCGGCACCACCGGCAGCCTGATCGCGTATCACAACAAGGTCGACAACCTGATCCAGTACCAGGGCCGGACCACGGTCGTGAACAAGGACGCGACGCTGAAGGGCATCACGTTGACGGCCGCGCAGCAGTTCGGCGCGACGTCGGTCCGCGGCAGCGTCGACATCGTCGACCCGAAAGACAACAACACCGGCGAACAACTGACCCGCCGCGCGCGGCAGGTGTTGAAGCTGGCGGGCGATCATCAGCTGGGTGCCTGGCGCGTGGGCGCGGAATGGGTGCTGAGCGGCAAGCGCAGCGACACGTCGTACAACGCCAGCATCGGCCAGTTCGGTGCGAACGAAACGACCCGGCTTGGCGGCTACAGCCTGCTGAACCTGACCGCTTCGTATGACATCACGCGTCAGGCACAGGTGCAGGTCCGCTGGAACAACGTCATGGACAAGGACTACGAACTGGCGCGCGGCTATGCCACGCCAGGTTCGAACGTGTTCGTGAACCTGGTCTACCGGCCGTGACCCTGGGCTGAGCCATGTCGTTGCCCAGGACGTTGGTCGCGATGATGGTTGCAGCGTTGGGCGGCGAGATGGCCCACGCTGCGGACGCGTCTCGGCAGGCGGCGACATCGCCGGCTGCGCTTGCCATCATCGTGCGCGACGACACGGGCCGCGATGTGCGCCTGGCCGCTCCTGCCCGCCGCATCGTCACGCTGTCGCCGCACGCCACCGAATTGATGGTGGCCGCCGGTGCGGGCGACCGGCTGGTGGGCGTCGACCAGAACAGCGATTACCCGCCCGAAATGAAGCGGTTGGCCCAGGTGGGCAATCCGTTGAACCTGGACATCGAACGCGTGCTGGCGCTCAAGCCCGATCTGATCGTGGCCTGGGACTATGCCGCGTCGGGGTCGACTGCCGGCAAGCTGCCGATGGCCTTGCTCGACAGCCTGGGCATTGCCGTGTTCTACAGTCGGCCGGCAGTGCTGGCCGACATACCGATCACGCTGGACCGTTTTGGCCGCCTGGCCGGAACGGACGCGGTGGCGACACCGCGCGCCGCGCAACTGCGGCAGCAACTGCAGTCCCTGACGGCCACCTACGCCGGGCAAACACCCGTGCGCACCTTCTACCAGTTGAGCGGGCAACCGATTTACACGCTGAACAATCGCGGCATCATCGGCGATGCCTTGCGGCTGTGCGGCGCCGACAACGTGTTCGGTACGCTGCCCGCCGCCGCGCCCATGGTCAGCGTGGAAGGCGTGTTGCTCGCCAACCCGCAGGTGATCGTGGTGGGTGCCTCCAAGGGCGCGGGGGCTGCCGGCGCCGCAGGCGCTGATGGCAACGCGGCGCTGGCGCAATGGAAGGCCTTTGCGCCCGGGCTGACCGCCGCGGCGCGCGGGCATCTGTTCGTGGCCGACGCCGACCGCATGCATCGGCCGGGGCCACGCATGATCGAAGAGACGCGCACGCTGTGCGAGCATATCGATCAGGCGCGCAGCCCGAAATAGCTGCGGATCTGTTCCACCCGCGCCGTCATGGCGTGCGCATCCTTGACCGCTGACGCCTCATACCAATCCACGATGTCCTGTCGGTTCAGCCGCCGGTATTTGGCGATCTCGTGCTCCAGCATGCCAAAGGCGCGCGCGTAGTCCGGGCCGATGACATGGAATACCTTCATCCCGCCCAGGTCGAGCACGCCCTTGAATCCCCGCTGCGACAAGGCGCCGCAGATCGTCGCGCCGATCGGGTAGTAAGCGGAGATGGGCAGGCGTGTCAGCATGGGCAGAATGCCGCGGTGATACACCGACAACCACCCATCCACCGGGCCTTCGTACAGGCGCTCCGACGCATCGTAGACGCGGTACTGGGACAGCGGTGGACGCGCGCCGGTCGTGTACTCGTCCTGCCAGACATCGGCCACGACCTGCCGCACCTGTGGAAAGCGCTTGAACACATGCGCAGCCCGCTCGGCCAGTCCCCGGGAGATACACACGACGTCATCGTCGATCTGCGCGATCAGCGGGTAACGCGACGCGCGGAACAGATCGATATAGGCTGTCATGCCGATGTTGTGCGGCGTGCGGCCCACCACGGTCAGCGGCACGCCTTGCGCGATCGCCTCGGCAATGTCGGCATCCAGGCCGGCATCACTGACGTTGAGCCACAGCAGGATCTCGTAGGGCGCCGTGGTCTTGCTCACCAGTTCCTGCAACAGCAGGCGGGCATAGGTCGGCCGGTAGCAGGCCACGCAATAAGAGATCATGAGGCCCACAGCTCCGGATATTGCGCCAGGCGAAAGAGAAAGCTGGGCCGATCGACGTGCTTCCATCGCACCCCGCGCCGCATCAGCATGTCCACCAGGTGCCAGTCCCACGCCATCATGTCGAAGGGCAGGTCATTGTTCAGATGCACGTCGAACAGCTCGCGGCGGAACAAGGGCTGGCCCAGGTCGATGCGGCCCGGACGCGGCACCGGATGGTTCAAGACCAGGCGGCCGTCATAGCGGCATGAGCAATACACGAAGCCCAGGGCGGGATCGCGTTGCAACGCGTGGATCAGCGGATCGAAGTGATCGGGCGTGTAGCCGTTGTCGTCCGACAGGAAGGCCAGGTAGTCGCCGCGCGCGCGCTGCAGTCCGGCCGCGGCAGGGGCGATGCCCCAGTCGTTGTGCCGCTGCGCCAGGTTGTAGAAGCCCACGCGCGGATCGTTGATTTCGTCAACGATCTGGTGGATGGCGGCAACCACATGGGCGGGCGGATGATCGGCCACGATCAGGTGTTCGAAATCGTCAAAGTCCAGGTTCTGCACCGACGCGATGCAGCGGCGCAGGCAATCGACCCGGTCGTACACCGTCGTGACGATGGACAGCCGCGGCCGCCGCGCTCGTATCGGCAGCAGGGCCCGCGCGCTGCGGCGCACGGGCGAGGGATCGGTCCGCTTCAGCTGGATGCCGCGCAGATGGACGGCGCCACCCATCGCACCCAGAAAGGCATAGCCGCCATGCAGTGCGGTATCGCGCACGCGGTGGAGCAACAGGCCGTCGCGATACACCGTCAGCACGCCGTTCGCGGCGGTGAGCCGCCAGGCCACCCAGCCGTGCCCGGGCGGGCCGACCTGCGTGAAGACGTGATCGTGCCGCGCCAGGTAGGCGCGGCGGGCGCTGATCAGCAGGTGGTAGGAATCGGTGGATTGGTCGATGCGATGCTGCTGATGAACCTTGGCGAGCAGACAGGCGCCCGGTGTCAGCCGGGCTTCGAATGCCAGGTCGACATCGTCGAAACGCAGGCGGCTGACCAGCCCGCGCTCCAGGGCCGGCCCACGCTGCGGTCCGGGATCGATGACGAACACGCCGTCGCCAGTGGCCTGCACGACCGGGCCCGTGCCGTCCCAGTCGGCATCAACGGTCATCACGCCCCGCTGACGGATGGGCGGTGCGATGCGATCGGATGCGAAGCTGTGGGGTGCGGGGTTGTAGCGTGTGTCCGTGCGGAGCGCGAGGTCATGGGGCGCATCCATGCCGGCGTCTGGCCGTGATGGCGCATCCGGCGCGGCATGCGCGGCTGGCCAGCCGACGGCAATGGCGAGCGCCGTCGCCAATCTGTCCTGGTAACGCGACTGGCGGATGCGCGCGGCGCAGGCCTGTTGCACCCGCAAGCGTGCGGCATCGTCCGCGAGCAGACGACCGATCACGGCAATGGCCTGCGCTTCGCTGTCGAACGTCGGCAGTTCAGGCAGCAAGGCATGCAGCCCCGGCCGGGGCTCGCTCACCACCGCCGCGCCGCAGGCCAGCGCTTCGAAGATGCGGGGGTTGGCGGCCAAGCCGGGCAACGCGTCGCGGTTGTAGTGGTGCCTGTCACGGAATACGTTGATCACGATTCGCGTGTCGCGGTACAGGGCCGCCGCGTCGGCCGGCGACACGTTGGCCGCCAGGCAACGCGCAGCCACGCGGGGGTCGCGCCAAGGACCGCCCACTACATAGTCGAGCAGCCCATGGTCCGCCAGCGCGCCCAGCATGCGTTCGCGCGCCGGGTTGCCGCCGCCGATGAAGCCCACGCCGTACGACCGGGCGCGCACGCCGGCCCCGCCCTGCCCGGATCCCGGATGATGCAGCACCGGCGCGTACGCGACTTCCAGCCCATGCGCATTGCGATGCCGCGACACGGTGGCCGGATCGTTCACGAACACCACGTCGAAGTGGCCGGACCAGCGGGCGGTGTCATCCACTTCATACGGTTCGTCGACCAGCCACACGGCCGACCGCAGCCCGTCGAATCGTTTGCCCCACCGTTTGACGAAACGGCGGCCGTGCACGACGAAGAGCAGGTCGGGTTGGAAAGCGGCGATCTGCGTATCGAGATCCGGCGCGTCCCAGTCGGCATGCGCAGCGGGAATGCCGAGGCTATCGGCGGCTTCCCGCAGACCGGTGTCGAAGACCGTGCCGCAAGACAGGAAACGGTAATGCACGAAGAACACGCGCGGCGCGGCGCGGGATGGATCGGTATGCATCCATGTCATCAGGTCCGCCCTGGGCACCGACCGCAAGCGGCTGACCGGACTCAGGTTGACCAGTTCGACCCCGTCAGCCTGGCAGGCCGCAGCCAGCGCCCCGTATTCCGCATCGATGCGCGACAGCTGCCCGGCCTGCGCATGCGGACCGGTCTGCCCGAAAAAATGCCGGTCACCAAAGTCCACGCCCAACAGCCCGATGCGGCGCGCGCCCAGATGGCGCGCAAGCTGGATGGCGACATAGGGCGACGTGCTGGAATACGCCAGCGTGTCGTCGTCGGACCGCGCCGTGCCGCCGCGCCGCCCCAGCCGGAATGTCACGACGTTCGGATGGTCGAATTCGGCGGGGTCCAGTTGGGTCACCAAGGTTCCGGCGCGCGACGCCTCGATGTAGGCATACCGGTCGGGGTCGAATCGCCGCCGTTGATTGAGCACCACCAGGTAGTCGGGGGTGAACCAGCGGCCCACGTCATTCACGCCGATGGTGAGGATGCCTTCCCCGTTCGTCAGCCGCGTCAGCGACTCGCCACAGCCGCACACCAGGATCGTTGCACCCGCATGATGGTTGCGAAGATCCACGAAGCTGCGTGCCACTGCCTGCTGCGCCGTGTCCATGCCTCAGTTCCTGATGGCCACGAGGTTCGCGGCCTGGTCGAAGCGCGGCGCACCGAACAGCAGCGCCGCCGCCTCGGGCCCGGGCATCATCGCCAGGTTGCCGGTGGCCGTAGCGCGTTCGGCGATGAAGACACCGTAAGGTGGCGGCCGGTCGCCGGGCATTTCGGCCAGCAGCGTGGAGTGGTGAACCGCCAGCATGCGGCCGGCAATGAACAGGTTGGACGCTTCGGAAAACGTGTTGCCGCTGATCGTCGCGGTCGCGAACAGGCCGCTGGTGGTCTGCGTTTCCATCAGCTGCTTGCTCATGGCCTCGGCCACCGCAAGCAGGGCCAGGCGGTTGGCGGTCAGCTTCAGGTGGCCGGCGCCCACGACCAGTTTGGTATTGCGGCTGCCTTCGTGCAGGCGGCGCAGCAAGGTGGCAGACGGCACGCCGCCGGGGTCGCCATAGAAGCCCAGGATGCCCGACACGGTGTTGTCCGAGACATGACAATCACCTTGAATGTTTTCCAGCAAGGCGGCCACGCCGGGCATCGGGCAGTCGATCGTGCTGGCCGACAGGTGCAGCGTGCGGGCATCGCCCACATGCAGGCAGGGCGCGCCCCGCTCGGCCCGGCGCGACATCGTCAGTCCACGGATCTGCACGTCGCCCATCTTGTGCAGGGCAAGTCCGCGTTCGTCGTCAAACGTGATGTCCAGGTCGCGCAGTTCGAGTGCGGCAAAGCCGGCCAGGAGCATGCCCCCGCGCACGCGGATTTGCGCCGTCGGGCCGCAGCCATGCAGGCTGAGGCGGCTGCGCCCGCTGCCCGCGGCTTCCAGGCCCTCGATCACGTGTTCGCCGGGCAGGAAACACAGGCAGGCATTACCGGTGTCATCCAGCGCGCGGGCGATCACCTCGGCATCGAGCCGGTCGGCGTCACCGCCCTTGCCTATCGTCAGGCAGACACCGCGGCGCGTCACTTCGCGCGCCGGCACGTCCACGACGGCGGTCGCGCAAAAGGTGATGGACTGGCCGGGCCGCTCGAGCCCGTCGCCATCGAGCAGCGACACCCTCAACCGTTGGAACCGCGCCCTGCCGTCTCCCAGCCGCCAGCGGCAGCGGGCCTCGCCTTGCGTGTCGACCACGGTGTCATAAGACCGCATCAGGCCCAGCACCCCCAGCGCGGCCGCCCGCCCCACGCGTCCGTCGCCCGTCTCCACCTCGAAGCGCACCCGCGCGCCGGGTGCGGGCACGCCGCCCTGCACGACGCGTACCGTCAGCGGCTGCGGCAGCACGGCCGCGGGCGCAGCCTCCTGGCCGTCACCCGACCCGTACAGCAACTGCGTGCGCAACGTCAGCGGCGGGAAGATCTCGCGGCAGTCGGCCAGCACCCGCAGGGCGCCGTCGTGTTCGACCTCGACAATCCCCAGCCGGCACCAGGCATCACGGATGCTGTCGGGCGCACGCGCGACAGCATCTCCGGTGTCGGGGTCTCGTGGCCATTCGACGTCACCCGTGATCGTGCGCGCCGGGATCTGCCAGGCGTCGCCCGGCCGCCATTCGCCGGGGCCAAAGCGGATCTCGACCCCCTCTTCCAGTTCGATCCAGCGCCCGGGTTCGATCGGCAGCACATGCGCGGCCCCGGCCGGACGCTGTTCCCACCGGCGCAGCAGCGGGTGGGCGGACAGGTCCTGCCCCAGGCTGGCAGCCGGTATGCCCGCGAGGATCAATTCGTTTTCGTCGTCGCCATCGGCCAGGTACTCGAACATCTGTCCGGCGCGCAGCCACCGTTCGCTGGTGTCGTCGACCAGTTCGACCCGGTCGTGCGCGGACAGGTCCAGCCCTTCGTCACGGCCCCGGGCGGCGACCCGCACCGTGGTCTGCTGCAGGCTGGCGTCCACCGTGACCCCGACGACGGCGTAGGCGACCGACCCGTTTTCACGCGACCACTTGAAGGTCGGCGTGGCGCCGCCGGTATGGACTTCGACGCGATACAGCTGGTTTTCAAGCCGTTGATAGCCGGCCGTGGCCGCGATGTCGCACAGGTTGCGGTTGGACGGCTGCGGTGTCGCGCGCGCGGCCAATCGGCCGGGCGTGGGGTGCATCAGCGCTTCCCATTCCGGGCTGTAGCTGCCGCACGTCCATTCGGCGGGGCTGGCGTCACCCAGCGGCAGGGCGCGCACCTGCGCCATCAGCTGCGCACGGGTGGCCGTGTCCGGGCCGCCCAGCGCCACTTCGCGGATCCAGGGCGCCTGCAGGGCCGACACATGCCGTTCCCACACATGCAGCACCATCAGATGCGCGCCGGGCGGAAGTCGCGCGCCCGCCCCGCCATCGGCCTGGTTGCCATAGGTGACGCGCGTGTCCAGTTCGCACAGTGCGCCATCGACGTAGTAGCGGCCGGGCAGGATCGCCAGGTTGACGCCCGGCAACGCCAGCGCGGCCGAGTCGGGCGACCCGTTGCCGATGCGCCATGCCGCCCCGCTGTCGCCCACCACCCAGCCGCCGCCGAGCCCGCCGCCGTCGCCATCCTCAAGCAGGCTGATGCCGCGCAAGGACGGGCGCGCGGCGACGGAACCCGCGCCCGAGCCTGACCCGTCTCCCATCGCTGCGCCCAGGCTGCCTGCCGTTGCAGCCATCCCCGCGCCCGCCTCCAGGCTGTCGTCCATCCAATGGTTGCCACCATCAACTGTTTGCCAGAACGTGCCGTCGTCGCCGGCGGCCCAGCCGCGCTGCGTGTCGGCGAACGCGATGGCCCGAAGCGTGGCGGCCGACGGCGTGTCACATCGCGTCCAGGTGGCGCCGCCGTCCTGGCTGCGGACGATTGTGCCGTCGTAGCCGGCCGCCCAGATGCTGTCCGCACCCACGCGCGCCACGGTCAGCAGATGGGCGGTGGTGCCGCTGTCGATGGCATTCCAGGTCGTCCCGCCATCGGCGGTCGCAAGCACCGCGCCTTGCAGGCCAACAGCCATGCCGTTGACGGTATCAACGAAGTGCAGGGCCCGCAGGCGGGCCGCGCCGCTCTGTGCCAGTTGCCAGGACGCGCCACCGTTGTCGGTCGACAGCACGATGCCGCCGTCCCCCACGGCCCAGGCATGCCAGGCATCCACGGCGGTCACGCCTCGCAGGGATTGCAGGGTGCCGCTATCTTGCGCCTGCCAGCTCAGGCCGCCATCCAGCGACGCGCGGATGACGCCGCCGTCGCCCACCACCCACACGGTGCCGCCGGCGGTGGCCAGCGCGCGCAGGTGCGCCGCGGTGTTCAGATCGGCCACGTCCCAATTGGCGCCGCCGTTGGTGGTGCCAAGCAAGGCGCCGTCTTCGGCCGCGATCCATACGACGTTGTCGTTGAGCGCCAGCACGGCGAGCGCACGCGTATCGGCATGCAGACCGAAGCCCTCGGCATCGAACGGCGCGCCCGACGGACCGATCACGTCACGCGCAGTCAGCCGCGCGCGGTGCCGGGTCAGGTCGGCCTGCTCGTTCCAGTCCGCATCGGTCACGATGCGGCCCTGCTGCAATCGCACTGCGCTGTAATGGCGCGTTGGGTCGAACGTCGTGCGGGATAGGTCGCCTTTCATGGCATCGCCCCCGTGGGTTGATCAAGGCATGAACATCAGGTCACGAAAATGAGGCTGGCTTCCAGACCGAAGCGCAGGTATTCGTCGAGTGCGCCGCGCAGGTTCGCTTCCCGTTGCGGCTGATGCAGGAATTCAAACGCGCCCATCTCGGCGCCGCTTTCCGCGCCCGTGCGCAGTTGCACGGCGCAGCGGGTTTCAAGCTGCCCGAAGCCCGGATCGCCATACTCGCGCGATACGAAAAGCGGACGCAGGGACGCGCGGATCTCGGCGCGCAGCGCGGCCCCTCGCCCGGCTATTTCCAGGTCGGGCTGACAGCGATAGCGGCGCGGCACGGCCGATCCGGCGGGCACATAACTGAAGCGCACGCAACCCGTCTGCCGCCGCGCCGCCTGTACGCCTTCGGCAAAAATGCAGTCGGACGCGGACAGGGACTGCACGTTGACCGGGCCGAAGAAGGTGCTGCGCAACAGCGTCGCGGGGGTATCCAGCGCAACCAGGCAGGGCGCGCGCGGGCCGGCTTGCGCCCCCTTGCCGCCGCCGATCAGGCTATCGACCATCGACACGGTACGGATCGGGCCGGCGACGGCCACCGAGGCGCAGATCGACCGTTCGATCCGCAGGGCCATCTGCGCATTGCCCCCGGGCTGAACCGTAAGCGCGGACGGCGCGGCGACGCCATCGACGCCATCGACGCCGTCCACCACCGAACAATGCGACAGCACCAGCTGCCCGAGATGGCCTGCTGCAACGTCCAGCCGGCCTTCCAGCAGCAGGCCGTTGATGACACATGCACCGCCGTCGCTCGTCTCGGCAGGCGCGGTGCCATGAATCACCACATCGCCGATCAGGTGCGCCCGCACGCCGCTGGCATCGAACGTTGCGGACCGGCTGACCGCATCCCGCGGCCACCCGCCTGCCACGATCAGCAGGCGAGACCGTTCGCCAATGCGGATCTCGAGCGGCAGCGCTGGCGCGCCCTGCGCGTCCTGTTCGCTTGCGCTGTCCATGATCACGATGACGCCCGTGCGGCCGGCGGCCAAGGTATTCCACACGGCCACTGCTTCGCGCAAGGACGAAAACACGCGGCCCTGCTCGTCGTCGGCAAGCAAGTGCGATACGCCAACCTGCCACACCTCCGGCGCGTCGAACACCGCTTCCCCGACCGCGGCCGCGCTGCCCGCCAGGGCCACGCCAAGGGTGCGCAAGGCAGCGTTGCGGTCATACGGCCCGCCGCCCAAGTCGCCAGAAAATCCGTAGCTGTGCTGTGTCCAGACCGCGTCGACCGGCAGGCCGTCGGCAAACCGGATGCGTCCACGTTGCGGATCGATCGCCATCGCCAGGGCCGGCAACGGCTCGCCCGGACGGGGCTGCGGCAGGCGGCAGGCGAACATGGCGTCACGCGGCACTTCCAGTGTTGCAGCGCTGCCGGCCAGCCGCACGAACACCCGCAGCACCGGGTCGCCATCGGTCAGGAAACGGGGCGCAGGCATCTGCACGCCGCGCCGCGAGCGGTCGGCATCGGCATGCAGCGCGAGCGCGCGCAGCCGGCCGGGCACGTCCTCTTCCGCGCTCGCGTGCGTGATGGCCGTTTCGGTGCGCGGAAGGTTGAACAGCGGCGCATCGCACCCCACCGGATGCACGCGCCAGTCCCCTCCCGCATCGCGCCGTGCACTGACGGCATCGGCCGCGTCCTCACCCGGGTCACCGCCACCCATGCGGTAGCTGCGCAGCCGCCACAGATACAGCGCGACATGGGTGATGGCATGACGTCCGCCGCGCGCCGCGGACCGCATGTCGGCCGTGTGCGAAAACGGATCGAAGGCACCGCCCGCCCATTCCGCCGCGGCGGCGTCGCGCAGGCCGGCCGTTGCCCTGGGGACCACCCGAACGTGATTGACGTGCTGCGTGGTGGTGAGCCGCTGGAACGATTCGACGACATGCGCGGGCCAGCCCGTCACGTCGTTCGCCAGCTGTTCCAGCACCAGCGCCGTGCCCTTGCGGCGGCGATACGCGATGGTGTTGGCCACGTAGGCGCGTGTGCTGACGCCGGCCGACACGATGGACCGGATCGGCCGCACGCCCAGCAGGTCGCCGATGTAGGGCACGACCCATTCGTCGCAAGTCTCGATGAACCAGTTGTCGTACAGGCCGGCAATGTCGGACTCGACGCGTTCCAGTTCGGTCTCTATCACCCGCAGCAGGGTGCGCAGCGGCTCGCCCTGCTCGGCATCGCGTACACGGTGGACGGCGGGCAGCAGCGCGTACAGGCGCTCGGGCGTGAGCTGGCTCATGGCGTCATGTCCGTGAGGGAAAGCGCGGCGGGACTGATGGACAGCAGTTCAGCGGGAATGACGCGGCGGGTGCGTGCGTCCCAACGCGCACCGTAGGCGGGAAGCCCGGCGGGCACGGCAGACGCGGCAGCAGACGACGCGTCAGACAAGCCGTCCGGTGCGGCGTCGTCCAGCAAGGCCAGCGCCTCCAGGTCCACCGCCACCACGCCGGGCACCGACTGGATGCAGGCGATGACCTCGGCCGCGGTCACGGGCTGGCCGATCTCGCGGGCGGCGATCCCGAACGCGTCGAGCAGCGCCACGGTCACCTGACGCATCACGTCCGCCTTCACATATCGCGGGTCGGCAAGCACGCGCGCGTGGCACCGGAACAGCCGCAGCGCGCAGGCCCGCACGTCAAAGCGTTGTGACGGATCGCTGACACTGGCGATGGACGCCGCCAGGTTGGCGCGCACGGTGTCGCTGACGGCGCCTCCCGCCGTATCCGACGCGTTTGATGTGCCTGATGCGCCTGATGTGTCCGATGCGTCCGTCGCGCCCGTCACGCTCAGCGCGAGGCGCGGCTGGCCGTCCACCCACAGCATGTCGGCCCGCGCCTTGCCGATGCCCGGATAGACCCGGGCGTAGGCCGCGTAGTCGAGCGCCGACACCACCCGGTCAAACGCCTGCAGGCTGCGCGGCACATGCACACGCGCGTCGGCCAGGTGTTCGCGGTCGGCCGCGCCCGTGGCGGGCAAAGGATTGGTGACGCCGCGCAGGCCCAGCGGCATTGCGCGCGGCATCGTCAAGGTGTTGGCGGCCACGTTGCCATCGGGACCCATGCCGGTGCGATAGGTGGCGTCGATATTGACCATGCCCGTGGGCAGGCGCGCGCCCGAGACGCCATCGCCGAACAGCACTTCGGTGCGGCCCTCGTCGTCGATCCGGGTGGTGTACACCCGCTCGTGCGGGCCGACGCCATACAGCGACGGCACCGGGTCCCACCGCACGCCATTGACCCGTATCGTCAGCGTACTGATGACTCCGTCGGGCGTCGGCGCCGACACCCACGTGGTGGGCGGGCGCCGCAACATGAATCGTTGATGGCCAAGCGCCGCATTGCCGTTGCCGAGCACTTCGCGCACGCTTTCGCCGTGGGTGGCGAACACCGTGTTGGCGTTGATGCGCAGACTGTGGCGTTGATAGCTGAACCGCAGTCCGTCGCGCGACCGAACAATGCTGCGCCCGTCGGCATGGACGACGTCGGCCAGCACCGCCACCTCGGCCGCATCCACCCCGGCCAGGTCGGCCCGCAGGCCGGTCAACGCCAGCGGCTGACCCACAGCCAGGCCCAGCACCAGCGCGTCCAGCTCGATGCGGTTCGTGCCCGCCGCCACGGGCGCGTCGATCGGCAAGGCGACCAGATCGAGCTTGCGGCTGGCCACGTGCGCCGTGCTGCTGCGGAACGAAAAATCCGGCTTGGACAAGGCGCCGGGTGGCTGCGCGCCATCGGCCAAGGTGACTTCCATGGCACGGCCCGACATGCCGAAGTCGGCCCGCGAGACGGCACGCGCATCGGCGACCGCATACGATTCGGCCGGCAGATAGGGCGAATCGACCACCACCCAGCTGGCCGGCACGAGGTCGGGCACCGGCCGTTCCAGATAGACCCGCGCGCCCTGCGACCTGGCCTGCGAGGTCTGCCAGATGGTGCGATCCGCCGCAAGCGGCTGGCCATCGCTGCCGGTATCGCTGCGATCCCAGGGCAGCGGATAGGGGTCGGACCGCAGGCTGTCGGGCTTGGGCAGCATCCCCCACTTGGGCGCGTTGTTGCCGAAGAAGCCGACCTTGACGCCGAAACCAAACACCCCGGCAAAGGAGCCGGCGGAGGCGCCAGAAGCCGCCGTGCCCGCGGCGCCTGCACCCGATGCACCGACGCCACCTGCCCCGCCGCCCGCCCCACCGCCCGCGGCGATGCTGGCCGACGCACTCACGGTCTTCACCACCGCCGCGCGGTTCCACCCCTGCATGCCGATCAGCGTCTGCAATTCGTTTTCGCGCCAGGTGCGCGTGGTGAGCGCATTGGCCACGGTGGCGGTCGTCAGGGACAAGGTGCCCGTTCCCGGCAGGCGCGCGAACGCGACCCTCGATGGCGCCACCGTCACCACCTGCGCGTAAGGCACGCCGCGTGGCGCGGCAGCTTGCGGTGGCGGGGGGGGTGCGGCGGGCTCGGGCAAGGGTTCCAGCGCGACCTTCACGCGATGCAGGGCGGGTTCCGGGGTGACGGCCACCACCCGCATCACCAGCCGCGACAAGGCCGTGCCGCGGCGGGCAGCGAACAGCAGCAGGTCCCCGGCCGCCATGCCCGCGCCCGATCCGGCGCCCGCATCCGACAGGAACACCTGCCCGATCTCGATCGCATCCGACACCGCGTCGGCCGCAAGGCCAGTGTCCAGCCGGTACAGGTCTGCAGTGTTCAAGGCGGCATGAAGACCCGCGGTGGCACCACCCCCACCCCCGCCGCCGCCCCCCGTGCCGAAACTTCCCACCGGACCGACCAGCGCCAGCACCCGCCGCGTGGTCGCCGCGCCATTGGGGTCCGGCGCGCCCGCCACCTCGAGCACCGCGATGTCGGCCGGCCGCATCTGCCGCGGCCGCAACGCATTCCACTCCGCGCGGGCAACGATGGCGTCCCGCGTTTCAAATACCTGCGGCAGCTTGCCCTGCGGCGGAATGCTCTGCACCGGCAACCCGGCCGCCAGGGCGCAGACGCCGGGGGCGCCGGGGGCATCTTCGACCGTGAACGACAGATGCACGCTGGCCGCCACGCCGGGCCGCAGCGTGTAGCCAACGGCCCGCGCCAGTTCCAATACCGAACGGCGTTCAGTGGCCGTGGCCAGGAAGCCTTCGTTCGCGATGCGTTCCTGGTAGAAGGTGAGCACGTCGGCGACACACGCGGCCGCATCGAGCAAGGCCATGCTGGGGTCGTCTGGGCGCCGGGTCAGCAGCCGCGCCAGCCCGCCGCCCGCCAGCGGCAGGCTCTGCACCATGCGCGCGCGAAAGCCCGGCTGCGTGTCGACGCGATAGCGCAGCGCCGTCAGACCGGGCGCATTGGCGGGCCGCGCGGGCAGGGGCAGCCCTTCGCAGCAACCGCAGTCCGCGTCCGCGGCATCACCAAAGACATCACCGAAGACATCGCCCTGGTCATCGCTCATGACGTCCCCCCGGCTTCGACCTGGAATTGCATGCGGCCGTGTTCCGGCGCGTTGGGATCATTGTCGAGGCGGGCAATTTCCAGCCGCCCCAGCGCGATGCGGCCGCTGTCCAGTTCCCCCGCGGCCGGCCGGCCCAGGCGCTGGAAGCGCAGCGGCGCGACATAGGCCACCCCCGGCACCTGCATGGCCGCGGCAATCACGGTGCTCAGATACACCGGCTCGCCAAAGCTGTAGCGGTCCGCATGGAAGAACCCGCTGCGGCCATCACTCAGGCGATCCGCGCTGAAGACTTGCAGCAGACGCCGTTCAACGTCATCAACGAAGTAGCCCGGACGGGTGCACACATGCAGGGCCACATCCAGCGAGACATACCGCGGCGCATCGAACTCCAGGTCATGTCCGGCCAGCCGCCAGCTTTCCACGAAGGCGGCCAGGCGCGCTTCATAGGCGGGATCCAGCGTGCCGGCCGGACCCGGCGCAGTGCCCGCGCGCGGGTCCACGGTAATGAACATCGTGTACCAGCTGCCGGTCCACCGGCGCGTCGCCACGGCGCGCTGCACCCCGGGGGCCTCGGTGACACGGTCGGCGTAATCGCGCGCCGTCACGGCCCGCTGCTGCCGCCGGAAGGCCTGTGGGGCATACAGGATCGCTTCTTCCAGCGGCTGCGGATCCACCCCGCCCAGTGCCGGCAGCGGATTGCGCACGCCCAGTACATCGCCCGCCTGCGCAGCCACGTGCGCAAGCGACCCGGCGCCGATATTGCCGCGTGCGCCATTGCCCGTGCGCACACGCGCCAGCAAGCCTTCGCGGTCGGCCGGCGCGCTGCCGTTGACGTCGTCGCCAAACCGCAGCACGGCCGCGCCCGTGGTGTCGGTCTCGACCACGAACTCGCGCGCCATCGGGCCGCTGGCAAGCAGGTCCCGCTGCGGCGTCCACGACGATGCCGCGCCGCTCCGGCGCGCGCCCTCGGTACGCACGTCGAGGGCAGGCCGCGCATCGCCCGTGTCCCACACCATGGCCGACACGGCGCTGCCCATGGGATCGATCAGCACCGGCGGGCCCGCGCTGCCGTCGGCCCGCGCGGCGCGCACCCGGCTCTGCCGCGTCAAAGGCCGCACTTCGGTCTGCGGCAGCCGATACGGCGCCGACCGCTGGCCTCTGCGCAGCCGCGCCCCAGGAACCAGCCGATCGGCACGCGATGCGCTCAGCCCATGATCGGCCAGGCCCACATTGCCGCACGCTCCCGACATGTCGCGCACCAGCACCCCGTCGATCCGTCTGGACAGGCACAGCGCGAACGGCAAGGCATCGGTCTCGCCCCACCGCACCGTCACATACGCCTGGCCGGTGACCGGATCGCGGCGCACGGGACCGGGCTGGCGCGATCCCCCCACAAGCGTCGCGGCCGGATCGACATGCGTCAGCCGCACCACGCAGCGGCGATGTGGATCGGCGTCGGCCGGAGCGCCGGTGGTGTCGCCGGCCCGCGCTTCCAGCAGCAACAGATCGCCCGGCATCAGGCGCACGCGGGCGGCATCGTCGTCTCGCAGCGTGGCATCGATGGCGCCCGCGGGCAGGCAACATTCATCGTCGCTCCACGTGTGGAAGCGCAGGTCGTTGTGGGCCGGAAACAGGGTGACCGGTGTGACGAGTTCGAAGGGTTCGGCGCCCGCGGCCAGGGCGGTGCGAAGCGCGCCTTCAGTAGCAGCCGACCCGGCTGACGTGGCGCTTCCGGACCCTGTCCCCGCCCGCACGCCGATCGCCGGCGTCAGCCCCGGCACTGCCGTCAGCAGCAGCGTCCCGTCCAGCCCGGTCCCCGGATCGCAGCCCTGCAAGGTCAGCCCTTCCCCACCCGCACCGGCGTCGAACGCCACCCACACCCGTGCGTTGTTCCCATCGTGCAGTGTGTAGTCCAGCAGCCGTGCATGCCGGCGCACCGACACACGCTGCCGCGCGGTGCCCAGATAGGCTTCGGTGGCGACGGCGTCCTGGTAGTACGACAGCTCGTCTCCCCGATAGGCAAGCGCCTCGGCCAGCGTCACCCACAGGTCCGCCGGATTGCGCTCGGTCCAGTCCGGCATCAGCGTGGCCAGCCGGTCCAGCACCATCCGCCGCAGGCTGGGGTAATCTCGCGCCAGGTAATCGATGGGCGGCGGGGCCTCGATGACTTCCGCACAGGTTTGTTCGACCCGGCAATCGAAGTCGCTCGGGCAATCGACCTTGAAGCGGAACGTGATGCGGGCCAGCGCCGGGTCGATGCCATCGGGCGGCGCATCCGACCCCGGACCGGCCACCAGCCGCAACACGTATTCGGAAAAATCCCCTTCGGTCGCCAGGTCCACCGTCAGCACATGGCCCTGCAAGGCAATGCCCGTCACGGCCGGATCGCGCACCCGGCTGCCCCCGCGCACTTCCACCTGGATGCGTTTGAGCGGCGGTGTCGGCACCTGGTCCAGCGCGTGCACGAACACGACGCGCAGCTGCTTTTGCGACGGCGCGACTTCCAGGTAGTCGATGCCATTGATCCACCGCGGGGGCGTCTGCAGCGCGGCCGCGCGCACCGCGGCCACGCGCCCGGGCGACGCGCAGCGATAGGGCGCGGCCTGGGTCGACGTGCCCGCGCCGCGCGACACCACGGATCCGGCCGCGCTCATGCCGGCACCTCGCGCACGAAGCTGGCGGTGCGCGTCGATTGCGTGCGCAGCACCGTATATCGCACCGCCACCGTCAAGGTCGCGTCCACGCTGTGGGCCGTCACATCGTCCACCCGTATGCGCGTGCCCAAGGTCTGTTGCAGCGCGCCCTGCACCAGGGCCTGCAGGGTGGCGGCCAGCGCCTCGCTGTTCGGCGCGAACACCAGTTGCAGCAGCCCGCAGCCGAAGTCGGGCCGCATCACCCGTTCGCCCGGCACCGTGAACAGCACCTGTTCGATCAGCTCACGAATGTGCGCGTCATCGGACTCCGCCGCCGCCGTGCGGCCGGTGCCATCGACCCGATACGGAAAGGCGATGTCCATGGCGTCAGCTCCCGATCACCCGTGTCTGCATCGCCACCGGCAGCAGCGGCGTGCCGGTCGGCGCGCAGATGGCCTGGCTGTCGACAAGCACCACCGGCATCCCGCCGACCAGCACCCGCGTGGCCGCCGTCACCCACTGCGCGGTCACGCAGGGCCCGTTGCCCGCGGGCGGCACAAAGGCGCAGCCCGCCACCACATACGGCGCGGCCATCGTCACCACCGGCTGGCCCGACAGCATCACGCGCGGATTGGGCGCGGTGGGCTGCGCGGTCCCGCCATGCATGCACATGACGGTTGCGCCCAGATGAAGCAGAGGTCCTGGCATGGCGTTCCCCTACACGACGACCAGCGCGCCGGCGTTGACGGTCACGGTGGGACCGGTCATCACGATCGATGCGCCCTTGCCGTTCTGGATATAGATGCCCGTGTCGTTCACGATCAGCGTCGCGCCCGTCGTGCTCTTGAGCATGATGCCGCCCGTCGGTCCCGGCACGTCGCTGATCGTCAGCCCGTTCTGCAAGGCCGTCTGCATCGTGATGCTTTGCACCCCCGGCGGCGTGGCGTTGGCCAGCAGGGGCACTTCGACCGCGCTGCCCCAGAAGCAGCCGACCCAGATCGGATAGTCGGGGTCGCCCTGTTCGAATTCGACCCACACGCCCGACCCGATGATGGGCAGCGCGACAATGCCGTTCTGCAGTCCGGCCACCGGCACGCAGGGCATCGCCCACGTCACCGGCATCAACCCGCTCACGTCCGGCACCTGCACCTGCAGACGGTTCAGCCGCATCGGATCGATGTTGTTCAGCACCATCCCGCGATACTTCCCAAGGTACTTCTCGCTCATGTCGGCACCTGCGGCGTGATGGAAACGAGCCCGTTGCGGCTCAGGTCAAAGCTCTGCTTGAACTCGCCGCGCTTGAGCGTGCTGGTCACGCTCTTCACGAAATAGAGGCCGTCATAAGCCACCCCTACGCCGCGCACCCCGACCAGTCCCCGCGCCTTGAGCAGACGGCCGTAGCGCAGCACGTCCAGGCTGCCGTGACCGCTGACCGCATCCTGCGAGGTCTTGGCCTCGGCCAGTCCGCGCGACAGTGCTTGCATCGGCGACAGCTTGGCCGTGTCCTTCAACAGCTTCAGGTTCGCGATCGGCGCGGGCAAGGCGCCCAGCGGCGGCTGCAGCGGATTGAGGTTGGGCACCGGGATCGGAATGGGAAACCGCGTCAGTGCATTCTGGATGAACGCCACAGGCAGCACCCCCTTGGTCGGCTCGAACGTGAAGGTCAGCGACTCGACATTCGTGCGTGCATCCATGTCGACATTGAGCGCGGGCTGCGGAATGCCCAGCTTCATTTCCGGCCCGAAGTACGCGATGTTGGTGCCTGGCGCCGGCCCGGGTTCGATGTAGAACACGTAGCCGACCTCGTCCGCCAGTTGCCGGATATAGGCCAGGTCGGTGCCCTGCTGCGCGGGGATCTTGTCGATCGGAATCGGCACTTCCGGGAACAGCACCGGGATGGGCAAGGGGATGACACCGAACGCGGCGTATTTGGCGCACAGCAAGGCCACGCGCGCTTCGATCGGCATGGCCGGCAAGGGCAGCCCGCTGAAGTCCTGCATGTCCATGACCTTGCTGACGTCTTCGCCCGTGACCGTCAGGCTGCCCGCCGCCCCCTGCGTGCCGGGCTGCACTTCGACGTGCGTCATCACGCCGTCGAACAGCGCGTGCGGCGTGCCATCCAGTGTCACCACCATCAGGATCCGCAGCGGCGGCGTGCCCATCGACGTGTTGTTGCCGGCCGCCAGCACGAAGATCGCGTTGAGCGCCGACCGCGCCGTGATCTGGAAGGTCAGCTGGAAACCGCTGGCGCTGCCGGCCGATGTCTTGACCTCGACCTTGTCGAGCGCATCGAGCACCACACGCGGCACGGGCAGCGGAATGATCGGGCCCATCGACAGGCTCAGCTGGATGCCCTGGCTCAGCATGGCGGCCTCCGGTCATTCCCCATCGCTGACTCCGGCCACGCCTTCAGGCAGCGTGATGGCCACACCCGCACCGGGTTGTTCCAGGGCATCGGCAATCACGGCTTCGGGCAGCATCGCGCCATTGCCATCGGCGATCCGCCACCATTGCAAGGGATCGCCCAGGTGCTGCGCGGCGACGGTATCGAGCCTGTCGTCGGACGCGACCGCCACGGTCTTCAGCACGCTGAAGGCCGCTGACGGAGGCAGAAAACGCCGCCGCAGATAGACCACGGTCATGCCGTCGGGCGTGGTCATTTGCGCCGTGGGCACGCCGTAGTAGCGGCTGCCGGGCGCATGCGGCGCCGGCGTCAACGCGTTGGCCTGCAGGAATGCCTGAACCGGATCCATCACCCTGCCCCCCCGATGCCGCCTATCCCCATCGATGCAAAGGTGCCGGGCTGCGCCTTTGCCGCCAGGGCTTCCTTGCCCTGCAGGTAGGCCAGGAACAGGCCGCCGCCCTTCGATGAAAAGCCCAGGTCGTCCACCGACATCACCCGCATGCCCAGGCTGACGCGTGCGCGAATCGGATTGAGGGCGGGGTCGAATGCTTCTTCGGTGATCGAAAAATCGCTGAGCCGCACGGGCACGATGCGGTGCTTGCCCCACACGAACAGCGTCAGCGGCGCCAGCATGGGCGCGATCTCCAGCACGCCGGAATTGGCCGCGCGCTCGACCCCGCTCAGTTGCGACATGCCCGGCTGCACCAGCGATTCAAGCAGGGCCAACTGCGGCGCAATGCCATAGGCTGTCGCGTCGGGATGCTGCCCCGGTTGCTCCAGCTGATCGGTGGCGTCGATATCGGCGTCCAGCTTGATCGTCTCGACCGCCGGCCCCTTGAAGCGCAGCGGTTCGGTCCGCCCGCCGCCATCCGATCCGGCCGACTGTGTCTGCAGCGTGCGGGTCAGGGAATCGGCGTTGTACTGCAGCGAGATGACGCGCAGCAGGGCCGCCGTCTTGGGATCGACCAGCACCAGGCCGCCCTTGACCACCCGTGGCGAATTCGGAAAGCCGGTCATGACAGGCCCCCCGCCGGCCACAGCCCGACGCCCCGTTCGTGGCGGTACCGGCCGGCCATCAGGTCGCCCGCGGCTTCCGCGATCCAGTCGGCCAGGCCGGGGTACAAGGTGCGCCGCTCGGGCGCATCGTGCGCGTACAACAGCAGCTGTCCCACCGTGCCGCCCGGGGGCGGCGCCTGATCGATGCAGACCAGATCGCCCGTGCCGCACTCGCACAGCGGGATCCACGCGTAGTCCCACCAGACCGCGGCCACGGGGCCCTCGGCGCGCACCGGCACCACCGACAGCAAGGACCGCGCGACCTCGGACAGGCGCTGCACCTCGGCGCCAATCTCGGCCGCCGACAGCATGCGCCAGCAGGTCGGTTCCGTTGCACGCATGGGCAACGGATAGCGTCCGTCCGCCCCGCCGTCATGCCGCCGCAACAGCGTCTCGACCGACTCCGGCACCAGGCCACCCAGTTGCTGCACCAGCATCGACAGCCCTGCCACCGACACCGGCGGCCGGAACCCGGGATCAAGCGGCGGATCGGTCGCGTCGTACCACTGTTCGATGCGCTGCCACGCGTCGATAAGGCGGGCGGTGTCGTCGGGGCGGCGCGCGCCGCGAGGGGTCAGGTCGTCAAGGCGCATGATTGTTCTCGTAGTAGTTCAGCTGCTGGCCGGCGCGGATGGCGTCGATGCTCCAGCGTTCGCCATCGAATCCGCCAGCCATCACCACGGAATCGAAGCGGATGACCTGGTTTGCCAGCGCGGGATCGTAGGCGACCTGGATGGCCCGTTCCGCCGCAATGTTGGCCGACAGTTGTGGCCCCGACGACCCGTTGGCCGCGCGGTCCAGCAGCTCGAAGTTGTCGGGCTCGTTGTACAAAGCGCGCATCGATTGCGGCGTCACTTGCAGCTCGATGATGTGGTCGACTTCCATCGCCTTGGGCCCCGT
Organism: Pigmentiphaga litoralis; assembly: GCF_013408655.1. Classification (NCBI taxonomy): domain Bacteria; kingdom Pseudomonadati; phylum Pseudomonadota; class Betaproteobacteria; order Burkholderiales; family Alcaligenaceae; genus Pigmentiphaga; species Pigmentiphaga litoralis. Next base: position 4,246,533 of record NZ_JACCBP010000001.1, on the reverse strand, counting down.
GCGGGACCAGTTCGGCACGCGGATGCGGCGCTCCCCTTCCTCGCCCACGAACCCCATGCGGTGGCCGCGGTCGTAGACCCCTGAAGGTATTCCATGGGAGCCCCCCAGCCGCAGCGCCATATGCCACGCTTCGAGCTGACCGGGATTGCCGCGTTGATAATTGGGATCGGACTGCAGCACGCCAAGATTGCCGCGGTACCGCGCAAGATGCGGGGCCTTCTGCTGCGGCAGGCGCAGCACGAAGGGCGGACGCCGCCGGGGTTGAGGTTGCGGTTGGGGTTGCGGTTGCGTCGTTGGCGGAGCCGAAGGCTGGGCGCCGGCTCCGGGTGCCAGCGGCACGGGAACGGGCTGCCGGTTCGCCGCAGGTGCCGGCGGCTCGACCGCGGGGGCAGGTTTCACCGGGGCCGGGCGCGGCTTGGGCACGGGAAGGTGACGCAGATTGGTCAGCGGTGCGGGTTCCGCGGGCGCAGGCTGCACCAGTCTCGGTCCAGGACGTGCCGGCATCACGTCGGCATTCGGGCGAAACTGAACTGCCGTCGCCGCGCGGCCCGCCGTCGGCCCCGACATCCCCGAGGAAGCGGATGGCGCGCGCGGCGCCGCTGGCGAGGCAGCAGGCGCTTCAAACGGCAGCAGCTTGCCCATCGGCGTATCCAGCACCACTCCGCCCTTGGGCGCGGTCGCCAGCAGCCGCTCGGCATCGGTCAAGGCCTTGGCTGCCGGCGGCAGGCCCTTGGGCGTGGGCAGCTTGCCGCCGATCAGCAGCGACGCAAGAAAAACCAGCAGGTCGACCGTGACCGCGCCCATGCGCTTGCCGAACTGTTCGGCTGCCTGCTCGATCTGCGCGTCGGCGGTGGCAGCCTCGGAAGCCGTCATGACATCGCTCCAGGCTTCAGCCAGATTCATGATGGTCGACACCGTAAAGACGCCTGTCGACAGCACTGCAATAGTTGTTGCCGCCGCGGCCAGCTTGGTAAACACGGGTTCCGGAAACAGCCACAAGGCAAGGTAGACCCCCACTGCGGCCACCAGACTGCCAATGAACATTTTGTCGGTCAGCAACGCCAGCAACTGATCGCCCGCACCCGCCGGCATGTACTTGACCGACCGCCGGATCGCATCGGACAGCCGCGCGGCCGCGGCCCGTTCACGCGCAGTGTCGGCGTCGCCACGCGGGCACTTGGGTGCCTTCATGGCGATGCGGTCCTCGGCACTCAAGTCCACGTCCGGACCGGTGTAGGCCGACTCCTTGCGGCACGACTTGTTGTACTCCGCCATCTGTGCCGGCGTCTCGACCCCCGACCGATCCCCATTGAATCCGCCCACGATGTACACGCACAGTTTGTGCTGGTACAGCGGCGAACAGTCATCGGCATCTTTCTGCGTCAGCTCACCGGGCGTCACGATGGGAGCGGGCTGCGCGGGCTGGGTCGGCGATGCGGCCTGCGGTCCTGCAGCCTGCGCCGCCGGCCGGTTGCACACATCGGCCACACGTTCACCTGTGGCGGCGGCCGGGCCCCGTTCCAGCAGGTAGTCCGCTTCAGTCATCTGCCCGATGTTCGAGCACAATCCCGGCCAGGTCCGCGCGGCTTCGTGTAGCTTGGCGCGATGCGCACGCGACAGGTTCTTCAACACCTGCCGGATCACCGTTTCCGGCTCGCCATTCAGGTGCTCGGCCGCCGTGGCCCAGTCAGGCTCAGGCTTGCGGTTCATGGCGGCCACATAGGTCTTCATGCTGAACAGCGTGCGCATCACCGCCCTGCGCCCCGACCACGGCGACTGCTGCACCACGTGCGCAAGTTCATGCGCCAGCACATGCCGGCTCGCCGCGCCATGCAGGTCGGACGCAGACGGCCCGAGCACAATGTCGGCGCCATGGGCAAACGCGTGCGCACCGGCCGTCCGCGCAAGCGCCTGAGCGTCGGCCCCGCGATGCAGCCGTGCGTGCGACAACTCGGGCCGAAGCGTCGGTGAAAATTTCTGCAGCACACCGTGCGGCACCGGTTCATGCGGCGTGGCCACCCCGGCCGCCACGGTGGCTTGCATGAGGGGATTGGTGTCGGTGGCGACGTGCCGCGCCGCGCCGCGGGACAGGGCCGGTGCGGCGACCGGTCCCGCGCGGACATGCGCGTCAGCAAACCGATCGGCTTCCTGTTCGAGAGATGCCACGCTGCTCGCGCGTGATGCATGCAGCGGCATCGACGCAAACGACCGGCGCGCGGGCGGGCTGCAGTGTGTGCAGGCGTGGGTCGCCGCCGTGGTCGACATCGTCGCCAACCTGTCGCCCGCAGCGTGCGCATTCCCGCCGTCGCGTGTCGATGCCGAGGGCGGGCGGGTCCGGTGCGATGCCGCCGCCGTGTCGCGCCGTTGCGCCTTGCCTGCCTTCGCCGCGCAGGCACTGCATGGACTGGCCGCGTTTCTGGATGTCGTTGTCGATGACAACGACACGGCCGACGTCCGTGCCGGCGCGCTCACATGCCCAGCCGATGCGCCGCTCATGGCAGCCACCCCCGCACAATGCCCTGCGCCACGCTGCTGCCCAAGGCCGCGGGGGAATGGCCGGCGGTCACCTGGATCGGGGCGCGCGCATCTCGAGTGCCCCCCTCTGCGGCACGCGACCCCGACACACCCGCCTGCAAGGCAGCGACCACCGCCGCTGCCGAAGGCAGGGCATCGACGCGTTCCCTCAAGGCGCTCGCCAACGTTTCCTGCAAGGCCCGCGCGATCGCCTCGCCTTCTGACGGGTCGATGCCCTGCAGCCTGAGCCGGTCGATCCGCAGCACGATGCGTGTCATACCCACCCCCGCGTTTCCGTGTCCGACACGGGGCGGTCAAACCGTGTGCCGTCCGTGCGCACGGCGTTCAGCACATGCGCCATCGTGACCGCGCCGCCGTCCGCCGCAGCCAGGAATGCGGCGCCCAGGGCCATGTTCTGGATCTGCCCGCCCGATGCCTGCAGCCGCGCCAGCTTGTCGAACGCCAGATGATCGGTCGGCGTGGCCGCGGGAAACGCGCGCCGCCAGATGGCTTCGCGCTCGGCGGTTTCGGGAAACGGAAACTGCACCACGAACCGCAGCCGCCGCAGGAACGCGCTGTCCAGCGCCGCCTTGTGGTTGGTCGTCAGGATCGCCAGGCCGCGATAGCTTTCCATCCGCTGCAGCAGGTAGCTCACCTCGACATTGGCGTAGCGGTCATGGCTGTCGCGTACTTCACTGCGTTTGCCGAAGAGCGCATCGGCTTCGTCGAACAGCAGCACCGCCCCGCTTTCTTCGGCCGCGTCGAACACCCGGCGCAGGTTCTTTTCGGTTTCGCCGATGTACTTGCTGACCACGCCCGACACGTCCACGCGAAACAGGTCCAAGGACAGTTCCGTCGCCAGCACTTCGGCCGCAAAGGTCTTGCCCGTCCCGCTGTCGCCCGCGAACAGCACCGTGATGCCCAGCCCCCGCCCGCCGCGATCGGCAAAGCCCCACGTCTCGAGCACCTGCCGCCGATGCCGCACGTGCGTCACGATCTGCGCCAGCGTGGCCTTTTGCGCCGCGGGCAACACCAGGTCATCCCACGTCGCCCGCGCCACGATGCGATGCGCCAACTCACCCAAGGGCGCCGACGCCCGTTCGCGGCATGCCCGCCACAACGCGCCGTTGGCAGGCAAGGCCGCCGCCGCCGCGCTCGCGATGCCGCGCGCGCTGAGCCGGAACTGCGCGGCCACGGCCTCGATCTCTGCCTCGCGGTCTGCTGCTGCCTGCCCCAGCGCGGCCGTCCACAACGCGCGCTGCCCGGCGGCGGATGGCCGGTCCACGGCGTGGAAGCGCGTGTCCCTGCGCAGCGCAATCGGCGTGCGCGCGCCCATGAAGATCAGCCCGTCCACCCTGTCGGCAAATGCCCTGGCGCGCGCCACCACCGACGCGTCCGGCAGCGCCGCAGACCCGCCCGCACCCTGCCCTGCTACGGCCGCCGCAGCATCGTCGTCGCAGGCAATGAACAAGGCGCCCGCGCCCAGCGCCGCTTCCCGTTCCCACAGCACGGCCACGTCCGCCAATTCGGCAAGACTGCCCGGCAGACCTTGCGCGTCCAGCGCATGCACACGCAAGCCCAGCACCTGGGCGCAACGTGCCGCGACGTCTTCCCGGCCAGAGGCGTCATCGCCGTGTAGAAACAGCAAAGGCGGTGGCCTGGATGGGTCTTTGGTCGCCGCGGCATCCTCGCCCACGTCCGTTCGAGCATCTTCGCCGGCATGCCACGCCAGATCCTCCGTTCCGTCGTGCGATGCCATCAACTGCTCCGCGATCGCCTGCGCCAGCGCGGCGTGCGGCTCGGCCAGCAAAACGGGGGGCGGCAACGCGCGCAGCAGCGGCAGCAGCCGCGCATCCATCAGGTTCATGCCGGCCAGGTAGTGCAGCACGCGTTCATCCAGCCGCAGCCGCGCGTTCACCAAAGCGCTGTCGGGCTCGACCTCGATCAGCCGCCACCGGCGCAGCGGCTGCGTGCGCGCCAGCGCGCTCCAGTGCGGATCGGGCAGCAGATTCAGCGCCAGGCCGAACGTGGCCCACGGATGCTGCGGCTGCCCGACGGCATGGCCGCACAGATCCGCCAGTTCGGCATCCATCTCGGCGCCGGCCACCAGCAGCACCAGCGACCGCTCGAACGCACTCAACGCAAACGCATCGGCCAGGGTGTCGATCGGCGCGCGAGCCGGCATGGCGGCACGCGCGGCATCGAGCGCGGACGGGTTTCCGTCCCATCCCGACGCCGCGCCTCCCGGCATCAGCCGCGCCTTCAACACGCCAAACTCCGCCCCCAGCAGAGCCTGGTTGGCGGCTGTCCACGCGTTGATGCGGTCGGGGGCGTTCATGTGATCTCTACCCGTTGATCCAGAAACGTGGGCGTGGCCGGCGGGTCCGCCGACAGGTCCACGATCGGGCTGTCGATGCCGTCGATCCGCAACCGCGCCAGATGATTGCCAATCGGTGCATCGGGAATGACGAAGCTCAGCGTCCGGGCCGGCAACGATCGTTCACGCGGCAGGTATTGCGCACTCCCCAGCACCAGCACCGCCTGCTGGCCCGCCCGCAAGGCCGGTACGAAATCGATGTCGAACGATGCGCTGCCGGCCGCGTCACGCGTCACCGTCAGCGGCAGGTTGGTGATCTGCGGCGCAAGCACCAACGACACGTCATTGGTGGATCGCGCCCGCGGTTCGGTGGCCGGCGTGGGAGGCGGCGGCGTGGGCGGCGCGGCCGGCGTGATCCGCGCGCGCACCCGGTACATGCCCACGGGCAAGGTGTCGGCCAGTGCCGCGTCGAGCTCAAAGCGCACGCGCGTTGCCCGGTCATCCGCCAGGGCAGCCCCCGCCGCCATCGCCATTACCACCTGATCGATCTGATAGCGGTCGTGACTCAGCACCACATCGCGCGCGGTACCGTCCAGTCGTTGGCCTTGAAGTTCGACCACGTCGCCGATGCGTGCCACGGGTTGCCGCAGCGGCGGCACCGCCAGGGTCAGCATCGGCACGGACGCGGCCAGTGTCGGCTCGACCACCACGCCGCGATCCCGGCCCGTGACGGGGTCGACCGTTCCGCGGCTCAGCACCGGCAAGGGCGACCGGGTCGGCTCATTGGCTTCGATCAGCACCACCGACGCCACATAGCCCGCCGTCGGCCGGAAGTGGCTCTGGATGGCGGACCACAACTTGGACGAGTCTTCACCCGTCAGATATTCCGGCACGACCTTGATCAGTTCCACCTGATCCGCCAGCCCCGATGCCGCCAGGGCACGCAACGCCGGCGTTGCCGCGCCACCGCCCGCGGGCACCAATGCCGCGCGGATGCGTTCACGCGTCAGCACCGGCGTTTCGTGCAAGACCTGCATGGCGACGCCCAGCAGCATTTCCGCATGCAGATCGCCCCCGCTATACGCCGACACCAGGTAGTGCAGATCGAGCGCCAGGGGCGCATTCGACAGCCGCATCTTGCCCGACACATCGCGCGACGGCAGCCCTTCGTTGCGCCAGCCCATGTTGGGCGTGACCGAGTACAGGAACAGATTGAGCTGCGAGGTTTCGGACGCGCTGCCCGGCACCACGCGGTCGGGCGCCAGCACGCTGACGGCCGCCGCACTGCCCAGCACGCCGCTCAGGTTCGCGCGGATCAGCCCATCGTTGAGCAGGTCGCGCAGCACGGCCGTGACGGCTGCAATGGCCAGTGCGGAGCTCATGCGCCGCTCCGTTGACGGCGTGACAGATAGGTGTCGAGCGACATGGCCGTGGCCGCTGCCGCAGGCGTCTGCACCGGCTTGGCGGCAGGCCCACGCACGGCCATGACATCGATGCGGCCGATATGGATGGTGATCTCGGTGTCCGCCCCGCGCGCGGAGGACGTGGCGAGTGATGTTGCAAGTGAGGTGGCAAGTGACGTTGCAAGTGAGGAGGAAAGCGCGGCTGACTGCGCCGCCTGTGCCCCGGCCATGTCGGCGGCCAGGTCTTGCGCGATGGCGCGCACCATGGCCGGCACGCGCGAATCCTTCAGTATGCCGACAGTGGATGTCGACAACGATCCGCTCGATGCCATCAGGCGCGATGGAAAGGCGGCGTCATGATCGTTGGCAAGCGTTGCATTGAACGCATGGATGGCCTGGAAGACGTCCGACGCGGCGCGGCGGCTGGCACCGGACAATGTGCCGTCTACGCCATCAAAATCCTCGGCGCCGCCTGCCCTATTGATCCCGCCCCGCGCTGCGTTCATGACCCCGGACAGCGTGCGTGACGCCCCCGATCCATCGGCGCCCGCATTGCCCATGACGTGGCCTGACGACGATGACGCGTCACCGAACGATTCGGCACCGTACAGGGAACCCGCCTGCCGGCCCAGCAGGCGCGCAGGGACCGCGCTGCCCGTGCGTGCCGACGCGCGCCATGCATCGCCGTCAACACCGTTACCGGGGCCGACGCCCGCACCGCGTCCGCGGCCAGCCGAATCACCGCCCCATGCGTCACCGCCCCGTGCGTCACCACCCCACGCATCACCGCTCCATGCATCCCTGCCCTGGACATCCCGCACTTGGACATCCCACCCTGGGACATCCCGCCCTTGAACACCACTGCCGCGCGCATCAAGACCCCCCGCGCCAGCGCCCGCTGCATCCAATGCCCGAGCTTCAAACGCCCGAGCCTCAGATCCGCGCGCGCCATCCCCCTGCAACGGTCCCTGCCCACCCCCTGCAAACGCACCACCCAACCCCGACCCCACGCGCGGCCGTCCACCCCCCCGCCCGTAAGCGCCGCCATCCGCCGCCCCCACCGTCCCGCCCAGCCGCGCATCCGCCCGGGCCGTCACCGCCGTGCCCGCCGCGCGCGCGGCCAGCCGATGCAGGACCCCGCTCATGGCGACACCATCGCCATATAGGCCGCCCGCCGTGCCGGGCCCAGGCTCAGGATCTCGTTCTCGGTCCACCCATACGCCACCGCCAGCACATGCACCATGCGCAGCAGCATCCTGCCCTGCGCTTCAATCTCGTCCCACAACACAATGCTGGCGTCCAGCGTGGCCAGCACCGGCTTGCCGCATTCGGTGCAGGTCACCTGCAAGCCCAGGTCGGCGCTGGGGTCCAGCGCGTCGAACACCGCTTCGATCTCGGCCAGGTCGGCATCCAGCAAGGACGCCGGCGCCGATGCGGTCATGCACCGCTGCAACAGCCGCCGCGCGCCCTCTTGCGCATCCGCCACATCGGCCACTGCCGCCAGATCGCGCAAGGTTGGCGGCCGCAGCCCACGCGTCCGTTCGCCGTCCGGCGCCCCGTCCGCCCTTAGATCTGCAGCCGGATCATCCGCTGGCCCGCCCCTTGATCCCTCGCCCGCAGTCGCCCCTTCCATTGGCAGCCCGCCCGCAGTCACCCCGTCCGGCAACACGTCCGACGTCATGACCGACACCGCCAGCCGCGCCCCGCAGAACGGGCAATCCACATGGCTGTCGATCCGCGCGCCAAACGTCGCCTCGCGCAGCCGCAATACGCTGCGGGTCACCTCCCCCAGCGGCAGGTCGACAATCGCCTCGGCCGGCAGATCGCTGCGCGCCCGCGCGCACAGCAGCGCACTGCGGTCGAGCGGATGCCGCTGGGCGCCCTCGTCCCACAAGGAAAGCACGTCAAAAGGCGTCAGCGCGCGCATGGCTCAAGCCGTCAGACGGCGGGCTCGGTATAGGTGGGCTCGGACGGTTCCACCACGTCGTAGTCGCGTTCCCACCCTTCGTTTTCCAGCTTGATGTGCTGGATCGCGATGGCGTTCGCGTTGGCGTCCAGATCGGGCAGCGCCTGGTATTCGGACACCCAGCAGCGATACACCTTGTAGGCCAGCACGACCTGTCCGGCCTCGTTGTAGACCTCGATGATCAGGTCCTTGCGGAAGTCCTTGAGTGACACTTCCGCACCGAGGCCCGACCCATAGTTCCAGACCTTGTTGGCCCACTTTTCGAACTCGGTGTCGTGCGTCACGCCGCGTTCCAGGGTGATCGCGTCGTACTTGGTGCGGCCCGGCGACTTGCGGGTGGTCGACGGATCGCCGCCTTCGCGGTGTTCGACCGGTTCTGTACTACGTTTGAGCGCGCCCACCTTGGTCACGCCGGCCACATAGCGGCCATCCCACTTCACGCGGAATTTGAAGTTTTTGTACGGGTCGAAACGTTGTGCGTTGACGCTGAACTGGGCCATGGCGACCACCTCTCGGTTGGGTCCGAAGCAAACATCGTGAAGCCGGAAAATACGGTGACCGGATCGCGTCAGGTCGCAATCTGCCCGGCCATCTGCTGGATCTGGATGACCACGAATTCGGCCGGCTTGAGGGGCGCAAAACCCACCGACACATTCAGGATGCCAAGATCGATATCGTGCTGCGTCGTGGTCTGCGCGTCGCACCGCACGAAGTAGGCATCGCGCGGCGACGCTCCCTGAAAGGCCCCCTGTCGGAACAAGCCCTGCATGAAGGCGCCCACATTCAGGCGGACCTGCGCCCACAGCGGTTCGTCGTTCGGTTCGAACACCACCCACTGCGTGCCGCGATACAGGCTTTCTTCAATGAACAGCGCGAGCCGCCTGACCGGCAGGTATTTGTATTCGTCGGCGCTTTCATCGGCGCCGCGCAGGGTGCGCGCGCCCCACACGATCCGGCCGTTCACGCTGAACGTTCGCAGGCAGTTGATGCCCAGCGGATTGAGCTGCCCGTTCTCCAGATCGTTCATGTTGATCTGCAGGCCCTGCACGCCGTTCAGCGACGCATCGAGCCCGGCAGGCGCCTTCCACACGCCGCGCGACGCATCGGTCCGCGCGATCACGCCCGCGATGATGCCCGAGGGCACGAAGGTGTCGAGGCGGCCCTCGCGCAGCGGGTCGGCTTCGCGCACGCAGGGGAAGTACAGCGCCGCATTGCGCGCCGACGGTCCTGACAGGTTCAGCGCATTGCGGCCCTGCATGGCGTTGCGGATGGATTCTTCGACCGGCGTGGCCCACGCCGGGTCCGGATCGACGATCAGCACGGCGCGGCGTTCCACGCAGTAATCCAGCGCCGCGCTGTACACCGCGGCCGATGGCATCACATAGGTTGACGGAACGACCGACGTGTCGCGGGCCAGCGGGGGAATGCAGAGCAGGTTGAACAGGTCGGCATGATCCAGCGCATACAGGCCGGTCTTGGGATCACGTTCGCCCAGCACCTGGGCATCGGTCAGCGCGCCGCCATCGTCGCCCGATCCCGCGTCCGCATCCACCCATTTGGGCTTGCGCAGGGGTCCGGTCCCGATGACGAATTCGGGTGGCCGATCGGGCGGCAGGTCGCCCTTGACGCGCACGTAGACCGACTCACGCTCCAGCACCTGCGGCAGATAGCGTGGGTCCCCCGGAATGAGCGAGACGGACCCGAAGCGCTCCAGCGCGAATTCGTCCCGGCCGGGCCGGCGCCGGTAGCGCACGACCAGATTGAAAGACTTTGACGGGGTCGGCGGGGTGGTGACCGGCATGGCCAGGTCGGTGTCGTGGTCCACCGTGGCGCTCAACCGGTTGCCCCAGGCGCCCGGACTGGACGCCTCCAACCTCAGGCCGACCGGCGGCGTGGCGTCATTGCCAAGCAGGATCGTGGCTGCCCGGGCCGTCTTGGACGCGACGCGCACGACCAGCGCCAGGGAGCCGCCATTGGCATAGAAGTCGCGCACGGCGTAGGCCATCGGGCACGCCAGATCGAGACCGCCGAACTTGCGTTCGAAATCCGCGAAGCCGGTCAGCATCTGCGGATCGTCGACCGGACCGGCGGCGGCACGGCCGACAAAGGCAGTGACCGACGTCGCCACGCCGGTAATGGTGCGGACACCGCTGGGGACTTCCTGGATGTAGACACCGGGATAGGACAAGGCCGCTGGCATGGAATGCTCCCTGAAAGGCCAAACCGGCCTATAGTCTCCCTCAGCTTTTCGCCGACGGGCACTCCCATTTGGGGGGGAAATGGACGGCGACCTGGGGGTGACCATGACGCGCATCGACACGGTTCATCGGGCGATCCGGCACATTTACGAAGCCGCGCTTGCGCCTGGCCAGTGGTCGGGCGCCGTCACCGCCGTGGCGCAGGCGATCGGCGGACACAAGGCCATCCTGAGCGCCCAGGGCAGCGGCGGGCCGGGCATGGCGGTGATGTCGGGCGGCGATGTGCCGCCGCCGTGGATCCGGCGCGAAGTCGAACACGGGCTCATCCGCTGGACCCACGCCAGCCCGGTCGGCAAGCCGCTGCGCCAGCATGCGCTGATGGCCGACGCGGCGTTTCGCAGGTCTGCGCTCTACACCGACATCATCCGGCCGGCCGGCGGCTTTTATGGCATTGCCGCGCCGCTGCTGCGACTGCCCGATCACCAGGTCTACTTTGCAGCCGGCCGGGAATTGGGCGCCGTGGATTTCAGTCCGAATGATGTGAACGCCGCGCGTCGCATCGTGCCGCATCTGGCGGCAGCCGTGCAGGTGCAGAGCCGGCTCGACCTGGCCGACCGCCGCGCCCGCGACGCCTACGAGGTCATCGCCCGGCTGGATTTCGGCGTGATCCTGCTGGATGCGCGCATGCGGCCGATTTTCGCGAACCCGCGCGCCGAACTGCTGGCGCGGGATGGCGACGGGCTGATCCTGACGCGGCACCACGTGTCGGCCATGTCCGCCAGCGACGCGCGGGCGCTGCAGGACGCCATCGCCGCCGCGGTCGGCGTCAATGGGCGGCGCAACCGAGCCGACGGGGCTGACAGCGTGGCGGCCATACCCCTGGCGCCGATGCGCCGCGCCGTGGCCCGCCGGCCGCCGCTGGCGCCGCTGGTGGTGCGCATCCTGCCGGTGGACGCGGCCGACGTGCCCGACGGGATCAGCACGGCCACCCGCGTGATCCTGTTCCTGATGGAACCCGATCGCCCGCCCGGCATCGACCCGGTGCTGCTGGCCACGACCTTCCGGTTCACGCGGCGCGAGGCGGCGTTGGCGATCCTGCTGGCGCGCGGCATGGACCTGGCCGAGGCGGCTGTGGAGCTGGGCATTGCAAAGGGAACGGCGCGAAGCTACCTGAAGCAGGTACTGGCCAAGACATATACGCACCGGCAGGCGGAAATGGTGTCGGTGGTGTTGCGGGTGGGGATGGAGGTGTCGCGGTGAGGCGTATGACGGCGGTACGTACGACGGGGATACGTATGACGCTAAGACCAGTGCCTTGCTGCACACTGCGGCTGGCTGCGGACCCCGCCGGTATCTGGATGAATACCTGGCGAAAATCCGAGAAATTGGTGCGCCCGGCTGGGATCGAACCAGCAACCCCTGCCTTCGGAGAGCAGTACTCTATCCATTGAGCTACGGGCGCTAAGTCGACTATTGTAGCCTGCATTCGCGCGTTCGTCCTGCGCCCGGCCATCGGCCGTGATTTTCTTGTCGCATACCAATCGAGCACCCCATGGGCCCATCCCGCTATAATCAGGCGGTTGTGTGCAAAAAATGAATCGGCCGCCATGCCCGCGCTCTTGTTGGAGACCCCAGAGCAGCATGCCCTCGGCGCCGGAATAAAAGCAGTCAAGACCGTATCATTCCCCCGTAACCGTCCCGCGCCGGCGCTCCCCTGTCTCGGCCGGTGGACCTGCAGGATTTCGCAATGAGCAACGCGCATCACGACCACACGCAAGATCACCAATCCCCGATCCGGACGCCTCGCCAGCTGATCACGGTCATCGTGATCTCTCTGCTTGCCCCGATTCTGATCATCATCCTGCTGGTCCACTTCGTCGTGAACGGCACGCGGACCAACGCCGGCGCCGATGCACAGACACCGGCCGCGATCGACGCGCGCATCGCGCCGGTGGCGGGATTCGAGATCCGTGACGCGAACGCGCCGCGTGTGTTCCAGACGGGCGAAGCGGTCTACAAGGCCGTGTGCGCAACCTGTCATGCCGCTGGCGTGGCCGGCGCACCCAAGTTTGGCGACAACGGTTCCTGGGCCAAATACATCCAGACCGGCCTTGAAGAAATGGTGAAGGTCGCCATCGCCGGCAAGGGCGCCATGCCGGCCAAGGGCGGTAACCCCGACCTGGACGACTTTGAAGTGGCGCGCGCCGTGGCCTACATGGCCAACGCCAGCGGCGCCAGCTTCAAGGAACCCGAAGCTCCCGCCCCGGCAGCGCCTGCCGCAACCGCGGACGCTTCGGCGGCTGCGCCTGCTGCTGTTGCTGCGGCCCCCGCCGCCGCGGTGCCTGCTCCGGCTGCGGCAGCCCCTGCAGCGCCAGCCGCCGCACCGACGTCGCCCGCCGCTGCCGCCGCCCCGGCTGCAGCAGCCCCCACCGCCGCCGCGTCCACCGGCGACGGCAAGAAGCTGTACGACAGCACCTGTTTCGCCTGTCACGGTGCCGGCATTGCAGGCGCCCCCAAGTTCGGCGACAAGGCCGCCTGGGCCAAGTACATCGCCACCGGCATGGATACGATGGTTGCCACCGCGATCGCCGGCAAGGGCGCCATGCCTCCCAAGGGCGGCGCCGCCAACGCGACCGAAGCCGACATCCGCGCCACCGTCCAGTACATGGTCGACGCCGCCAAGTAAGCAGCACCGCGGCGCAGCCACACGCAGCGGCGCGCCGGTCTTTGGTGCGCTGGCAGGCAATAAAACCCCCGACGGGCTTTCGCCCCCGGGGGGTTTTTTTGTTTCTGGCGCCGCCTGGCCGCGGCCTACGGCACCACCTGGATCACCACCTTGCCTTTCGCCCGCCCGCTTTCGACATACGCCAGGGCATCCGCCACCGCGTCCAGCGCGAACACCCGGTCGATCACCGGCCTGATCGTCCCGGACTCGATCAGGGAAGCGATGGTGCTCAGTTGCTCGCCACTGGCGTGCATGAACACGAATGCGTAGCGCACCCCGCGCCGGCGGGCCTGCTTCCGGATGCCCCGGCTCAACAGGCGCATCACCCATTGCAAAGGCCACGCCAGCCGGCGCGCCGCCGCAAATTCCTGGGTCGGCGGGCCAGAGATGGAGATCAGCTGTTCGCCCGGCTTTACCACCCGCAGCGACTGTTCCAGCTCCTTGCTGCCCAGGCTGTGCAGGACGACGTCATAGTCGCGTAGCTCCTTCGCCACGTCCTGCCGGGTGTAGTCGATGACGACATCCGCGCCTAATGCTTTGACCCACTCGATATTGCGCGTGCTGGTCGTTGTCGCCACGAAGGCGCCCAGGGCCTTGGCCAACTGGATGGCGATACTGCCCACGCCGCCGGATCCCGCCTGGATGAACACCTTCTGCCCCGGTTGTACCTTCGCCGTCTCGACCAGCACCTGCCACGCGGTCAGGGCAACCAGGGGAATGGAGGCGGCTTCTTCCATGCTCAGGTTGGCAGGCTTGCTTCCCACCGACCCTTCCTTGACGGCAATGAACTCGGCAAAGGTTCCGATCCGGAAGTCGTCTGCCCGGGCGAACACGGCATCGCCCGGCTTGAATGCACTGACGCGCGGACCGACCTGGACGACCATGCCGGCCACGTCGTGGCCCAGCACCAGCGGCATGCGATAGGGTAGGATGAGCTTGAAGTCGCCGTTCCGGATCTTGGTGTCCAGCAGGTTGATGCTGGCGGCATGAACCCGGATCAGGACATCGTCATCCTGCAGGGCGGGCGCCGGGACGTCGGTCAGGCGGCCAACCTGGGTCTTGCCGTAACGATCGATGGTGAAGGCTTTCATGCACGTCTTTGCTGAGGTGGGCGATCCCGCTGTAGAGCGGCTGCCCGCAATGATGATGACCAACATCAAAACTGTCAACAGCTTTGATGATGATAAACATCAATACCAGCGTGTCACGTCCCGCCCGCGTCCCCTGCCGTCAATCCGGCCACATCCTCGGGGCCCCAGCCCAGCACTTCCTGCAGCACCTCGTCCGTGTGCTGCCCGAGCACCGGCGGGGCGGCGCGGTACTGCACCGGGGTATCCGAAAATCGCAGCGGGCTGGCCACGCTCGGCGCCGTGCCGGCCGCGGCGTGCGGCAGGTCCAGGCGCAGGCCGCGCGCCTGCACGTGCGGGTCGGCAAACACCTGTTCGATCGTATTGATGGGGCCGCAAGGCACGCCCACGGCTTCAAGCCGTTCCAGCCAGTAATCGCGCGGCCTGGCCGCCATGATCTCGGCCAGCTGCGGGACCAGCACGTCGCGGTTGATGGTGCGCGACTGGTTGGTCTGGAAGCGCGGGTCGGACGACAGATGCATCGCGTCCATCGCCACGCAATACGCGCGGAACTGGGTATCGTTGCCAACCGCAACGATCAGGTGGCCATCCGATGCCGCGAACACCTGGTAAGGCACGATGTTCTGGTGGGCATTGCCAGAGCGCCCGGGCGCCTTGCCCGTCGTCAGGAAGTTCATGTTCTGGTTGGCCAGCATGGCGACCACGCTGTCCAGCAGCGCAATATCCAGCCGCTGGCCCAGGCCGCTCTGGTGCCGTTCCTGCAGCGCCGCCAGGATGCCGACGCTGGCATACATGCCCGTGACGATATCGACCACGGCCACGCCCGCCTTTTGCGGCCCGGCGCCGGGCATGCCGTCGCGCTCGCCTGTGATGCTCATCAAGCCGCCCAGGCCCTGGATCATGAAGTCGTAGCCCGGCCGGCTGGCATAAGGCCCGCTCTGGCCAAAGCCGGTGATCGAGCAGTAGATCAAGCGCGGGTTGATCGCCTTCAGGCTCTCATAATCCAGGCCATATTTGGCCAGGCCGCCCACCTTGAAGTTTTCCACCAGCACGTCGCTGACCGCAGCCAGTTCGCGCAGCACCCGCGCGCCTTCCGGCGTCGCCAGGTCCACCGCCACCGACCGCTTGTTCCGGTTCGCGCACAGGTAGTAGGCGGCATCGCGCGTGTCGTTGCCTTCCGCATCCTGCAGGTACGGCGGCCCCCAGGAACGGGTGTCGTCCCCGCTGCCGGGCTTTTCGATCTTGATGACATCAGCGCCCAGATCGGCCAGGTTCTGGGTACACCAGGGACCGGCCAGGACCCGCGTCAGGTCAAGAACGCGGATGCCCGCCAGGGGAAGGGAACGTTGTGTCATGCGATGCCCGATTGCGCCATTAACGGGCGTAACGATATCAGAGCACCGCGCGCCGCGCCGAGGTCCGGAAAGTAATGGAGTAACGCAACGATAAGGTGGGCGACACGCTGTGCTGCCAGTCCCACCGCGCCGGACCTTGCATCAGATAGATGGATCGGGGGGCCAGCACCTGCTTGAGGACGGCGGTCCGGGACCGCGAGCGTGGCAATGCGGGGGATGGCACCCGCGCTTCGCGCCGATAGGGCCGGAAGCGCATCGTCGCGTCAGACGCCAGGGACACGCCCACCACATCTTCAAAATCCGGCACGTCGCGGTGCCATCCCAGTGGCGTCCCCACGGAATATTCGGCCACCAGGATCTGGGTAAACGCCTCAGTCGGCAGGCCCGCCCACGCGGCGATTCGTTCCCGCAGCGGCTGCAGCCATGGCGGCGCCGCATCGGCCGCGAGCAGAGCATTCCGATCAAAATCGAAGCGGCCGCCGTAGCTGACGATCCGCCGCTGCGCGACGTACTGCTTGTAGCGCATGGCCTCGAACGGCAGACCCGAGATATGGGCCAGCAGTCCGGCTTCTTCGTCAGGGCTCAGAAAGCCGGCTTCGTAGCGAAAGCCCGGCGGCGCCGCCGGGGGCGATGGGGCCCAGTCGGCCGCCTCGTCCTCGAACAGCAATCCCTGGGCTGCAGGCGACGTCGGCATGACCGTCCCACCGCCCTTGCGGCACTCAGTCGTCGCCGTCGTTGTCGCCCGCGCCCGGCACGCCAGTGCCCTCCGCGTCGGTACGGATGGACGTGTGATCGCGGTGGTCACGGACCTTGCCAAGGGCGCTGTCCAGCGCGCGGCGGGCCTTGTTTTCGGCGCCACTCAGGGCCTGCTCCAGCGTCGGGGCGTTGTGGCTGACAGCCACGGCCTTTTGCCCGATCACGTGGGCTTCGATCATGCAGCGCTTGTCGTCCGCGCCGCCTTTCTGGCTATTTTCGTCCGACAGGTGCACTTCGACGCGGCGCACATCGTCAGTAAAGCGGCCCAGATTCCGGCGGATCTCACTGTCGGCCCATTGTTCGAGCTTGACCCGGTTTTCCATGCCATTGCCAGTATTGATATGAATTTCCATGAGGCTCTCGTGCTTGGTTTCGGGAGAAAAACCCCGCAAGCGACGTGCCCGACGGCAACTCAGCAGTAAGGCCCCGACCTGCCTGACGATGCGGCCTTTTGCCCCGCGTCAGCCCTACCCCCACCGCATGTAAGAACTGCATGGCCGCAGGCGCCAGGTCGTCATCCGTTCAGCGCGCCAGGGTCAATTGCCGCACGCGTTCCAGCAGGCTGTCCACCGTGAAGGGCTTGGTCAGCACCTGCATGCCGGGCTCCAGCACCCCGTCGCCGATCAGCGCGTTTTCGGCGTAGCCCGTGATGAACAGCACCTTCAGGTCCGGCCGCTGGGCGCGCGCGGCATCGGCCAGTTGCCGGCCGTTCATGCCGCCGGGCAGCCCCACGTCGGTCACCATCAGGTCCAGCGCCACGTCGCTCTGCAACACCGTCATGGCCGACGGGCCGTCTTCGGCTTCGACAGGCGCCATGCCGGCGTCCTTCAACACCTCGGTCACCAGCATGCGCACGGTGATCTCATCATCAACCACCAGCACCCGCGCGCGTCGCACCGGGGCGGCCGCGGCAGCCTGCGCCGCGGCATCGTCGTCTTCGCTTGCGGCCCCGTCGAAACGCGGCAGGAACAGGCTCATGGTCGTGCCTTCCCCAAACGTCGACTCGATGCGCAGTACCCCGCCCGACTGGCGCGCAAAGCCGTACACCATCGACAAGCCCAGTCCCGTGCCCTGCCCCAGCGGCTTGGTCGTAAAGAAGGGTTCGACCGCGCGCGCCACGGTGTCAGGGGTCATGCCGATCCCGTCGTCGCTTACGCTCAACGCGACGTAATCCCCGGCCACGAGTCCCAGTTCCGACGCCATGCCCGGCAGGATCGACCGGTTCGCGGTGGCGATCGTCAGGCGGCCGCCGTGCGGCATGGCGTCGCGCGCGTTGATCGACAGATTCAGCAAGGCGTTGTCCAGCTGCACGGCGTCCACCATCGTGGACCACAGCCCGGGCGCCAGCAGCACGTCGACCGGAATGGCTGGCCCCACCGTGCGGCGCAGCAGTTCCACCATGTCGCGCACCAGGCGGTTCACGTCGGTCGGTTGCGGATCGAGCGTCTGCCGGCGCGCAAAGGCCAGCATGCGATGCGTCACGGCAGCGGCACGCTGCGCCGCCCCCTGCGCGGTGTCGATATACCGTTCGGTACTGGCGCGGTCCAGCGTGCCCATCTGCAACCGCCGGCGCATCAATTCCAGCGACCCGCTGATCCCGGTCAGCAGGTTGTTGAAGTCATGCGCCAGCCCGCCCGTCAGCTGGCCGACGGCTTCCATTTTCTGCGACTGCCGCAGCGCTTCCTGCGCCCGCAGCAATTCGGACGTGCGCTCTTCCACCCGCTGTTCCAGCGTCACGTTCATGAGCCGCAGCGCTTCTTCGGCACGGACGTTTTCGGTGACTTCATACCCGCCCGTGAAGATGCCGATCACGTCGCCCGCGTCATCGCGCACGGGGTGATACAGGAAGTCCAGGTAGCGGGGCTGCGCTTCGCCCGACATGTGGATGGGATAGCCGTGCATGACGATAGGCTCGCCCGTGGTGTAGACGGTGTGCAGCAGTTCGTAGAAGCCCTGGCCTTCCAATTCCGGGAACACGTCGCGAATGGCCTGTCCGACGAAGGGGCGCGGACCGAACAGCTTCTGGTAGGAATCGTTGACATAGTCAAACACATGTTCGGGTCCGAACAGCAGCCCCGCAAAGCCCGGCATCTGCTGCAGCGTCAGCCGCTGGCGCTCGCGTTCGCGGTCCGCTTCGGCACGCGCCAGGACGGCACTGGTTGCATCCACGACCGTGCACATCATGCCGAGAATATTTGCGTGTTCATCACGTAATGGCATGTACGTAAAGGTCCACCAGGTAGCCTTACGCACGCCGTTACGAAACATCGACAACGGCATTTCCTCGACCCGTACACCCTCGCCGGCCAAGGCGCGGTCGACGATCCATTCGATATCGGCCCAAATATCGGACCAAATTTCCTGGAAAGGTTGTCCCATTGCCCGGTCGACGCGATCAAGCAGCATCGGCGCATACGCATCATTGAAGAAGAAGCGCAGTTCGGGCCCCCAGGCCACAAACATCGCCTGGGGCGAATCCATCCAGGTCGCCAGCGTGCTCTTGATGACCGTGGGCCAGGTGTCGACCGGCCCCAAGGGCGTCGCCGACCAGTCGATGCGGGTGAACCTGGCGCACCTGGCGTCGCCATTGTTCAGGAACGCAGACAGGCCTTGGTCAACCATGGTGGGGATCTCGTAAAGACGGGTTGGCGACATGCCAGCGCAAATGACGGCGGCACGGCCGGGCGTCGGCTACTTTACCGCTTTCAGGTCGGGTTCGGACCTCGTCCCCCATCCGGGGGTTGGGATGACGCCGCGCCGATGCCATACTGGACGCTCGACATTTCAGCAAGGAACGCCATGAGCACGTCCTGCACGCACACGTCCAGCATCGCCCACGTCGCGCCCAGCGCGCTGGGCTGCGAAGAATGTCTCAAGTCGGGCAGCATGTGGGTGCATCTGCGCCTGTGCCGCACCTGCGGCCATGTCGGCTGCTGCGACGATTCGCCCAACCGCCATGCCCGTGCGCACTTTCACGCGACGCAGCACCCGATCATCGAAGGCTACGATCCCCCCGAAGGCTGGGGCTGGTGCTTCGTGGACAAGGTCGAAGTCGACCTGCCCGACCAGACGCCGCACAACGGGCCGATTCCCCGCTACGTGTAGCGGCGCGGCGGCGGTGGCAGCCCGGTCGGGAAGCCGCCGGGAAACCGCGGCAGCGGCATGCGGCAGCGACGCCCCAGCAGCGACGCCCGGGCAGCGATACCCGGGCAGCGACGCCCCGCAGCGACCCCCCGCAACGACGCCCCGCAGCGACGTGCATCTGCCGCGAGCCGCCTTAGCCTCCCTTGTTCAGCAGCGCCTTCAGCATCCCCAGCCGGTCCTTCGCGCTCATGGCCGGCGTGGTATCGACGATCTTTTCGCCGCCCAGCCCCATCTCTTCAATGAAGCGTGACGGCTCGCGGGCGACGTCTTCGCGGCCGCGTTTGCGCTTCTTGCACCAGGTCACGTGCAGGCTGCGCTGCGCGCGGGTGATGCCCACGTACATCAGCCGCCGCTCTTCCTGCACACGCGCGACCAGCGATTCAGCGGCCTTGGCCGGATCGCCTTCTTCATCGTCCTTGCCCAGGTGGGGCAGCAGGCCTTCTTCCACACCCACCAGGTACACGTGCGGATATTCCAGGCCCTTGGACGCATGCAGCGTGGACAGCCGCACCACGTCCGGGTCTTCTTCGTCGTTCTTTTCGAGCATGGTGATCAGCGCAATGTGCTGCACCAGTTCGACCAGCGTCATGTTGTCTTCTTCGGCCTTGCGCCGCAGCCAGCCGGTCAGATCCAGCACCGTCTGCCAACGGGCCTGCGCGCCGCGTTCATCAAAGGTGTCGTACAGATAACGTTCGTAGTTGATCGCGCGCAGCAGGTCGTCCAGGATTTCGCCCGCCGGTTCGGCCGACGTGATGGCCTCGCCACTGGCGCCCCGCCCTGCTCGCCATTGCATCCGGTGGATGAATTCGCCGAACTCGCGCAGCTGCGCCAGTTGCCGCGCCGCCAGCCGCTGTTCCAGACCCGTCTCGAAGATCGCCGCGAAGAGCGGAATCTCGCGCTCGCCGGCATAGTTGCCCAGCACTTCCAGGGTCGCCTGGCCCACGCCGCGTTTGGGCGTGGTGATCGCGCGGATCATGGCGGGATCATCCTCGTCATTCGCGATCAGCCGCAGGTAGGCCAGCACGTCCCGCACTTCGGCCTTGTCGAAAAAGCTCTGCCCGCCCGACACCATGTACGGAATCTTCAGGTTGCGCAGCGCCTGCTCCATCGCCCGCGCCTGGTGATTGCTGCGATACAGGATCGCAAAGTCCTTCCACTGCGCTTTCTTTTCGAAGCGCGCGGCCGAGATGCGCACGGCCACCGATTCGGCTTCGGCTTCTTCGCCATCCATCGGAACGACCACAATGGGATCGCCCGCCCCCAGGTCGGACCACAACTTCTTGTCGAACAGCTTGGGGTTCTTTTCGATCACCCGGTTGGCCGCGGCCAGGATGCGCTGCACCGACCGGTAGTTCTGTTCAAGCTTGATGACCTTGAGGTTAGGATAGTCGGTGGTGAGCTTGGCCAGGTTTTCGATAGTCGCGCCGCGCCACGCGTAGATGGCCTGGTCGTCGTCGCCCACGGCAGTGAACATGGCGCGCGGGCCCGTGATCAATTGCACCAGCCGGTACTGGCAGGCATTGGTGTCCTGGTATTCGTCGACCAGCATGTAGCGCAGGCGCGACTGCCAGCGTTCGCGCGCTTCGTCATCGCGTTCCAGCAGCTGCGCGGGCAGGCGGATCAGGTCATCGAAGTCCACCGACTGGTAGGCCCGCAGCGTGGCGTTGTAGCTGCGGTAGGCGCGCGCGGCCTCCCGTTCGCCCTCGGTGGAGGCGATGCGTTCGGCTTCGTCCGGCTCGACCAAGGCGTTTTTCCACAACGAGATCGTGTTCTGCACGGCGCGCAGGCGGCCCTTGTCGGTGGTCGCGATCAGGTCCTGCACGATGCCCAGCGCGTCGTCGGACGCCAGGATCGAAAACGCCGGTTTCAGTCCGACCTTCTTGGCTTCTTCACGCAGCAGCCGCACCCCTAGCGAGTGGAAGGTGCTGATCGTCAGGCCCTTCAATTGATTGGGCGCCGCCACGGATTTGACCCGCTCGGCCATTTCCTTCGCGGCCTTGTTGGTGAAGGTCAGCGCGGCCACGTTGCGCGCGTTGTAGCCACAGTCGCGCAGCAGGTAGCCGATCTTTTGCGTGATCACGCGCGTCTTGCCGCTGCCCGCGCCGGCCAGCACCAGGCACGGACCATCCAGATGCCGCACGGCTTCGCGCTGGGCATCGTTCATGCCCCCGGCCACGGGCGGCAGCACGAACGGCTCGGCAGGCGCGCCCTTCGCGTCGAGCTGCGACTGGGCGCGGTCCAGCTTGCGGACCGTCGAAGACACGGGAGGAACGTCAGGAGTCGATGAAGCAGTCATGCGGGCACACCAGAGGGGAAGCTTGCGGTCGCCCCCGTCGCGCAGGGCGGGGACCATCACGTTGCGGTGATCAGATTTCCAGCGGGTCGACTTCCAGGTGCCACCGCACCCGGGCCGCCGATGCCAGGGCCGGCAGGCGGGCGCCCCACTCGTGCAGGAAGTGCTGCAGCGCCGGGCGGTGATCGCTCTCGACCAGCAACTGCGCCCGCTCGACATTGGCCACCCGCACCACGCGCAGGGGCACTGGATCATAAAGCGTAATCCGGGCCAGGGCCGCGCGGGTCGCTTCGTCGGCGCCTTCCAGCATGCCATCTTCGGATTCGGCGCGGGCCTGCGCCAGAAAGCCGACGGCCTGCGCCAGCTCGGGCGCCTCGGCCGTCAGCAAGGCCTGGAACGCGAACGGCGGCAGTCCGGCCGCCTTGCGCTCGTCCAATGCGTAGCGCGCAAAGCCGTCGTAGTCGTGTTTGACCAGCGACTGGTACAGCGGCTGTTCCGGATACCCGGTCTGCACGAATACTTCGCTGGCGACCCCGCTGCGCCCCGCGCGTCCGGCTACCTGCATCAGCTGCGAAAACAGCCGCTCCGGGGCCCGGAAATCGTGCGAGAACAACATCGCATCCGAATTGAGCACGCCGACAAACCCCAGGTTCTGGAAATCGTGCCCCTTGGCCACCATCTGCGTGCCGACCAGGATATCGATCTCGCCGGCATGCATCTGCGAAAACAGCGCATGCGCACTGCCCTTGCGCCGCGTGCTGTCGGCATCGATCCGGGCGATTCGCGCGGTGGGGAACAGTTCGGCCAGGTGTTCTTCCAGCCGCTGCGTGCCCCGGCCCATGGGCTGCAGGTCCTGATTGCCGCAATCCGGGCAGGCCGGCGGCACGCGTTCCTGCCAGCCGCAATGGTGACAGCGCAATTCGTGCCGCGCGTGGCCGCCCCGCTGCGGCGCCGATCGATGCAGCACCATGTAGGCGGAACACCGCTTGCACCCGCTCACCCAGCCACAGGCGTCGCAATGCAACACCGGCGCGTAGCCTCGGCGGTTCAGGAAGATCAGGGATTGCTCGCCCCGCGCCAGGCGTTCGCTCACGGCCGTCAGCACCTGCGGCGACAGCCCTTCTTTCAGCTTGATCTGCCGCGTGTCGATCAGGCGGATCTTGGGCGGCGCGGCGGCCTGCGCGCGGTCGGGCAAGGACAGCTTCAGATAGCGGCCGCTTTCGGCGTGCTGCCAGGTTTCCAGCGACGGCGTGGCCGACCCCAGCACCACCGGGATGCCCAGGTCACGCGCCCGCCAGATCGCCAGGTCCCGCGCCGAATACCGCAGTCCTTCCTGCTGCTTGTAGGACGGATCGTGTTCTTCGTCGACCACGATCAGCCCCAGGTTCGGGATCGGCGTGAACAGCGCCAGCCGCGTTCCGACCAGTACCCGCGCCTGCCCGCGCACGATCCGCAACCAGGCCGACAGCCGCTCGCCATCGGCCAGGCCGCTGTGCAGCACGGCCACGCCGTCCTTGCCCGCGGTGGCCTCCAGCCGGCGGCGCAGCACGCCTTCCAGCTGCGGAGTCAGGTTGATTTCGGGCACCAGCAGCAGCACCTGCCGGCCGGCGGCCAGGACCCGCTCGGCCGCGTGCAGGTAGACCTCGGTCTTGCCGCTGCCCGTCACGCCATGCAACAGGACGGGCTTGAAGCCTTCCAGGGTCGCCAGCGCGTCCACGGCTTCCTGCTGCGCCCTGCCCAGAATCGGGCGGGTGATGGCGATGGGGCTGCCGGTGGGATCGATGGGGTCAGTTGGGTTGGCACGGTCGACGGGCGCATCGGGGTCGGCGGGTTTGGCACGGTCGGCGGGCGCATCCGGGCCGGCGGGTTCGGCACTGTCCGCGGGCGCATCCGGGCCGGCGGGTTCGGCACCGTCGGCGGGCGCATCAAGGCCGGCCGGGGAGTCGACTGAAGGCCCGGTCACACCGTCCGCCCCGATGTCCACAGGTGCGTCCACAACGTTATCCACAGGTACCCAAGCCGGAACCGCGGCGGCTTCGGTAGCATCTGATTCTGCGTCTTTACCTTCCAGCTGGCCCGCTTTGATCGCTGCTTTCGATGCTTTTTCTGCAGACCTTAACGCCTTTTGGGCCGCCTTGGTCGCTTTTTCCGCAGCCTTTGCGGCCTTCTCGGCCGCCCGCGCTTCCTTCGCAGCCGCCTTGGCCACCGCCGCGTCGGCGCGGCCGGCCCGCTCGTCCAGGCGGGCGATCGGCCCGTCCCCTGACCGCAGGCCGTCGTACGACGACGGCTTGCGCAGCGGCCCGGGCAACGCCGGCAACATCACTTCGCCCAGCGGCCGCTGGTAATACTCGGCCGCAAAGCGCGACAGCCGCAGCCAGTCTTCCGGCAAGGGCGTCAGATCATCCAGCACACGGATCACGTCGCGCAGTTTCGATTCGTCCAGCGCGGGCGCGGCAGGCAGGTCCACCACCACGCCGATCAGATCCCGCCGGCCAAAGGGCACCACCACCCGCTGGCCGACCCTGACCGGCCGATCGACCCGGTAGTCGAACAGCCCCGGCACCGGCACGTCGAGCGCCACCCGCACCCATCCGGGTGGAGATTGAGCCTCGGGCTCAGCAGAAATCGATAACGCACTGGTTTGGGTCATTGCGAGTCGGCATGGAGCAATCGACGGGCAGTCACTCATGCATCAGGAGGATGGAAAATAAAGGCCGTAGGGGGTTCAGACTTGGCAGAGCCCCCAACACCGCATCACACTTAAAGTAAAACCTCGGAGTGGCCCCTAAACCACTGCGTGAGCGGCAGATTTTGTTGTCCCCAAAATGCCTGTGGACAACTTTGGGGACAACACTGGCGCAAGTCGCGGGCTACGGTCCGGAAGGCTTAGCACATCATTCACCCTGCTTGAGAAAATTTTTTAATTTCCCTTTCAGATCAACGACTTAACCATAAAAATAAAGGCCCGCCAGCGAATATGTAAGCGCGTATGAAGGACGTGAACAATGTGAATAAGTCACCGCCCCCATATCCCGGCGGCCATATCACGAGGCAACCAGAACTGCAAATCGGTGCCATCCCCCAAGGTGTAGGCCTCCTTGGGACAGCCCGCCACGACGGATCAGCCGCGAAGCCCCCGGCTGTGCTGGTGAACCGCGTCCACCAGCGTCACCACCGCTTCGGGCGGCGTGAACTGCGAGATCCCGTGACCCAGGTTGAACACGTGTCCCGGATGGTTGCCAAAGCTGTCCAGCGTACGGACGACTTCGGACCGGATACGGTCTTCCCCGCCGAACAGCGTCATGGGATCCAGGTTGCCCTGCAAGGCCACCCGATCGCCGACCCGCTCGCGGGCCTTGCCCAGGTTGACCGTCCAGTCCAGCCCGATCGCATCACAGCCCAGGTCGGCAATGTCGTCGATCCACAGACCGCCGCCCTTGGTGAACACCACCGACGGCACCGACCGGCCATCGTTTTCGCGGATCAGCTTTGCCAGCGCCTTGCGGGTGTACGCCAGCGAAAATTCCTGGAACAACCCGTCGGCCAGCACGCCGCCCCAGCTGTCAAAGATCATGACGACCTGGGCGCCCGCCTGGATCTGGGCATTCAGGTACACCGCCACCGCCTCGGCATTGATCTCCAGGATCCGATGCATGAGGTCGGGGCGCTGGTACATCATGGTCTTGACGGTACGGTAGTCGCTGGACCCCGCACCTTCCACCATGTAGCAGGCCAGCGTCCACGGACTGCCCGAAAAGCCGATCAGGGGCACCTTGCCCGCCAGTTCGCGGCGGATCTGAGTGACCGCGTCAAAGACATAACGCAGTTCGTTCATGTCGGGCGCGGTCAGCGCCGCCACGTCGGCTTCGGTGCGCAGCGGACGCGCGAATCGCGGGCCTTCGCCGGTTTCGAAGCTCAGGCCCAGTCCCATGGCGTCGGGAATGGTCAGGATGTCGGAAAACAGAATCGCCGCGTCCAGCGGGAAACGCGCCAGCGGCTGCAGCGTGACTTCGGTGGCGTAGTCGGGATTCTTGGCCAGGCCCAGGAACGAGCCGGCCCGCGCGCGCGTGGCGTTGTATTCGGGCAGGTAGCGGCCGGCCTGGCGCATGAGCCAGACGGGCGTGTACTCGGTCGGTTGGCGCGCGAGGGCCCGCAGGAAAACATCGTTCTGGAGTGTAGGGGCGGACACGGGGGAGCCCTCGGCTTGGGGAAAGACGGGGATTTTACCCTTCCGCAGGCGCTCGCCCGCATCAAGGGAGGACAAAGCCGTCATACCGTTACGTCTTGCCCTCAGGCGAACTTCATCATCAGCAGGCCGCCAACCAGCAGGGCAATGCCCGCCCAGCCGGCCAGCTGGATCCGCTGCCCGAACATCCACCACCCTACCAGCGCGGTCGCCAGGATGCCGAGGCCGCCCCAGGTGGCGTAGGCCAGGGTGAGCGAGATGCCTTCCAGCGACAGATACAGGCAGCTGAACGCCGCCAGCACCAGCCCGATGGACAGCACGCCATAGGCGCGCCGTTTGAAGCCTTCGGACAGCTTCAGGAAAATGTTGGCCGTGACTTCAAACACCACGGCGCACAGCAGCATGGCGCCGTGGAACCAGGTGTAGGTCTCAAGCATGGCTGGGGCTCCAGCCCGGCAGCGCGATGGCCGCGGCCCCTTTGGCCGTGTCGTCGGCCTGCGCAGCGGCACGATCCCCGGCAATGCCGCGCTTGAGCAGCACGATGCCGCCCAGCACCGCGGCAATACCCACCGCTTTGCCGGGGCTCAGGCTTTCGTTGAACAGCAGCAGGCTGATGAGCGCGATCGACACGATGCCGACGCCTTCCCAGATGGCATACGCCACCCCCATGGGAACGCGTTCAACGGCAAGCGACAGCGCGTAATAGGACAGGGCCAGCAATACGAACATGCCGAGCAGGCCGCCGGGGTGGCCACTGGTGCTGCCCCATTTCATGAGGCTGGTGCCGGTGACTTCCGCCGCGATGGCGATGAAAAGAAAAAACCAATGACGCATGACGAACTCTCTTTCTAATTATGGGCAGTGCGGCCCGACCCGCAGGTCGGGCGAAGGAACTGCAGCCGCGCCAGAGGCGATGCCTGACAGGCGCGACGTGGACGCCGGCACGTTGTGCACGTGCGGGCGGTAACGCCGGACGGTGTGTCCGGCCTTTGCGGTTTTGTCGGATTGTTACCCGTTCAGCAACAATATTCCGGCCATGGCGGCGTACGGCAAGAGTACGATCGCCGCCGCGCAGACACACTGGCGCAGGGTCGGTTTGAAGGCGGCAACGGAGGTGGATGCAGCGTGCATCACTGGGCTGTTGGCGGTGGTCATGAGGAGTCTCCCGAGAGCACGACAGGCGCGACAAGGCGGCGCACAGGCATGCGGGACGTGGTTCTTCGAACAGGTGTCGTCGTACGGAACCAGGGCGTGCGACATCGAAGCGGGCCCGCCTGCAAGCAGACGGCTACCCTCCGATGCAAGGCACTAACGCTCGGGGGACGGCAGCAATGACGGCAGTGGATGCAGGGCCAGGCGGATACGGATAGGACGGCCATTGCGGGCGTCGGCACCAGCCAACCCGACGACGGATGTCGTCAGTGAAGATCCGGCAAAAGCCGGCACTGTCTTGGCAGGGCGCCTTGCGCTCGCGCCGCAACTCAGCGGGCTGAACATGGGGTCGCTCCTTAATTGAGGACGCAGTAATCGATGCAAGAAGTATACGTAGCCATTGCTTGCATGCGGCGACGGCATTGTTTGTTAAATTTGAACAATGGATAAACTGACTCCGATCCGTGCGTTTCTTGCGGTCGCCGACGCCGGCAGCTTTACCGGCGCCGCCCGCAAGATGGGCGTCTCGCGCTCGGCCGTCACCGGCCACGTGCAGGAACTTGAACAGCATCTGGGCGTGCGTCTGCTGAACCGGACCACACGCCGGGTTTCGCTCACCCGCGAGGGCGAACGGTATGCCGAACGCGCC
This sequence comes from Pigmentiphaga litoralis, assembly GCF_013408655.1. Taxonomy (NCBI): domain Bacteria; kingdom Pseudomonadati; phylum Pseudomonadota; class Betaproteobacteria; order Burkholderiales; family Alcaligenaceae; genus Pigmentiphaga; species Pigmentiphaga litoralis. The sequence goes on along the minus strand of NZ_JACCBP010000001.1, from coordinate 4,218,787 downwards.
GGCCTGCTGCTGCAAGGGCTTGCCACGCTGGACGCCGAAATCCAGACCCGCAGCGGCCGCACCGAAGGCCACCTGCATGTCGAAATGTCGGAATCCGTCGCCAACGCCCGCGTGCTGCCGCGCCTGCCTGAATTCGTGCGCGCCTACCCCGACGTGTCGCTGCGCATCTCGCTCAATGAAGGCGCCGTGGACCCCAGTGTGTCGGGCGCCGACATCGGGCTGCGGGTGGGCCTGCTGCGGGATTCGCCCCTGCGCTTCAAGCTGCTGGGCCGGGGCAACTACATCATGGCCGCCAGCCCGTCCTACCTGGCGATGGTTGACGCGCCGCGTCATCCGAACGAGCTGCGCCGCCACCGGCTGATCGACTTCTGGGACGCCGAATCAGGCCGGCCCTTTGACTGGCAACTGGTCAAAGGCAAGCAGACCGTGACGTTCGCGGCCAAGGGCGACCTGACCGTCGACAATGCCCGCGCGGGCCTGACCTGCGCGCTGGCCGGCCTGGGCGTGTACGAAGACCTGGACTTTCTGCTGGCCCAGCCGCTGGCCGAAAAGCGCCTGGTGCAAGTGCTGCCCGACTGGCGCCGCCCCGGCCCGCCGATTGCCGCACTGTTTACCGCGCAGCGGCCCACGCCCCCGCATGTCAAAGCCTTCGTCGACTTTCTGGCATCGGTGTTCGGTTCGTCGCGCAGCTAGCCTATCGGAACAGGTCCGCGCCGATCTCGTGCTTGCGCATCAGTTCCCAGAAGGCCCGCCGGTTCTTGTTGGCCGCCTTGGCCGCCTGCGAGATATTGCCCTGATGCAGCAACAGCAACTCGTTGATATATTGCCGCTCGAATTCGGTGACGATGCGTGCCTTGGCCGCGCGGAACGGTTCGCCAGCCGCGGGGGACAGCAGCGTCTGGACCATCTGATCTATCCTGTCGGCCGATAACCTTGCCCGGTCATAGGCCGAATCGTTCAGCACCGACACGGCCGGGCCCAAGAGACCTGAAGCCCCTGACGCACCCAAGGGACCCGAGGGACCCTGTGCCACGCGCTGCGCCAGGCGGATCTTGAGTTCTTCGGTGCATACCGGGTGCCGAAGGAAATCGACCATCCCCAGCGCGAGCAGGTCCTGCAGGCCAGCGGCTTTCAGGTCCCGCGAAATGCCGATCAAAGGCGTGTCGATCACTTCGCGCGCATTGGCCAGCGCCAGCCGGGTCCATGCCAGCGTGTCGAGTGCGATCGGCAGCAGGCACACGTCGTACCGTTTGAGTTGCAGGGCCGCCTTGCGCAACACGTCAGCCGACCATCCGGCATCCCGGGCGCGACCCGATGGCCATGCCGTGCCATCGAGCCCGAGCGGATGCAGCTTGAGCCGCCCGTTGGGCAGGGCGTCGGGGGCCAGCAACGGGTCCACCCAGTGTTTGTGCGCCGGCACCATCAGCACTGCGCAATCGATCGATGCTCTCATCGCGTTCTCCTGCCTGTCCAAAACCCCAGACTAGGCACGAACGAAACCCCTCTCAATCAGAGATGAGCACAAAGGGGCCGGCACGTAAGCGGCATTGGGATCGGACCCTTGCCGACGCGGCCTCTGGCGCGAAACGGCGCGATCTGTACTGGCGTTGCCGTGACTGTAGGGCCCGAACGGACATAACGCCAGCCATGGCGATGCAGACCATCGCACGCCACCCCTCGCGCGGCAAGCCCGGCCGGCGGGCGGCCTGCACGATCCGTACAGAGCGTGCAAAGGGCAGCGGCGAGGCCACCCGCTTTGCCGCGGTGAACAGCGCGGTCATCCAGCATCGCGCCCGCAGATTTCCTCTTCATTACGGATGGATGTTTTTGTCCATGGTGGCAAGCCCCTGGACGCCGCCATCCGCCAGCAGAATCTCCACAATATCCCCCATGACCGCCGCCCTGCGCCTTGCCGCCCGACTCCTGACCGACCTGCACGCACGCCAGGCCGAACCTGGCCTGCCCTTGCGCGCCCAGCAACTGGCCGACCAATGGGGCGTCTCGCGTTCGCCCGTCAACGCGGCGCTGGCAGTGCTGCACGCGCGGGGCCTGATCCTGCACGCGCCCGGCAAGGGCTATACGGCGGGACCGCTGTTCTCGCAAGACGCCGCACGGGCGTGGCGTTCCGGCTTCGAGGGTGGCTGTGACGGGGACGGTGACGCGGACGGTAACGGTGACAATGACGCTGCCCCCGACCGGCCCAGCCGACACGCCGCCGACCACGACCGTCCCGGCGGACGACTTGCCGGCATCGCATCCGCCCCCGACGCTCACCTTTGCGCCCTGCTCGATCGGCTGGACCCCTCGGGCGCCAGCACGCCGCCGTCCTTGACCGATCTGTGCCACGCGATCGCCGACGACCGGCGGGCCGGCCTGTTGCCCGACACCGTCAGCGAAGCCCAGCTCCAGTCCCGCTATCAGCTGACCCGTGGCGGCCTGGCCATCCTGCTCGGCCAGCTGGCGCACGACGGCTGGGTCGATCGCCACGCCGGGCAAGGCTGGACCTTTTCACCGCTGCTGACCTCGCCAGACGCGCTGCTGCAGGCCAGCCGCAGCCGGATGGTGCTCGAGATCGCGGCGTTGAAGGAACCCGGCTATGGCCTGGCACCCGACGCACTGGCCCGATGCCGCGAGGCAGAACGGCGCATCGAGGGGACGTCGGCCGCCGACCTGCACGCCCGTGGCGTCCGTTTCCATCAGACCCTTGCCGCCGGGTCCCACAACCGCTTCCTGATCGATGCCTTGAACCGCATCCATCGTTTGCGCACCGCCCTGCCCCACGCCGCCATCCAGGACCCGGCACGCGTCCGTGAACAGGCCGCCGACCACCTGGCCATCGTCGACGCCCTTGCCCGCGGCCGGACCCGGCATGCCGTCACCCTTCTGCGGCGCCATCTGCGCACCGCGCACGACGATCTCGAACAGGCCCTGGCGCTGAACCGCCTCCGGCACCAACATGACGCGGTCGGACAGCAATGAGGCCCACGCCGCCTTCATCGCGCGCAACGCCGTCTTCGACCACGCCAGTCATCTCCCCTGTCGGCCAGTCATATCCTCTGCCCGCCAGCCATGCCCCCTGTCGACCAGCCATGTCCCCCGCCCGCCAGCCATGCCCCCTGCCCGCCAGACATCTCCCGTCCTGCCATCCACACGCCGCTGGACAGCCACCATGCTGCGGCGCAAAACTGTTGACAGGGTTCCGGGCTCTCGGCAGACTACGATCGATTATTCGGCATAAAGTCGATTTTCCGACGCGTGCCGTCGTTGCTGTCGTCCCGCCAACGTACCAAACGACCCACGCTCTGCGGCGCGGGTCGTATACGAAATACCGTCTGTGGCGGGCATCTGGGAGAGTGGGTGTGGGGGTGAGTGCTAGCGTCTGCCGGCTGTGTCACGTCGTCTCGAAACCGCCGGTGTCAGCGAGTCCTGCATGGGCATCGTGATCTTTGATGGGCTTGCCTACGGCATGCTGCTGTTCCTGATCGGCGTAGGGCTGTCGATCACCCTGGGGCTGATGAATTTCGTCAACCTGGCCCACGGCGCGTTCGCCATGGTCGGCGGCTATGCCGCCAGCCTGGCCATGACGCACTGGCAGGTCCCCTTCCTGGCCAGCCTAGCCCTCGCCTTTGTCGCCGCCGCCCTGGCCGGCGCAATCCTCGAATGGGTGTTCTTCCGCCGGCTGTACCGGGCGCACCCGCTGGATCATGTACTGCTGTCCATCGGCATCGTCTTTGTCGCGGTGGCCGGCGCGACCTACCTGTTCGGCCCGGGCATGCAACCCTTTCGTCCGCCGGTGTGGATGCAGGGCCAAGTGACGCTGCTGGGGCTGGAAGTGGGCGCCTATCGCCTGTTTTTGATCGGCGTCGGCATCGCCATCCTGTTGCTGTTGATGCTGCTGCTGGAAAAGACCCGCTACGGCGCCATGGTCCGCGCCGCCGTCGACAATCAGCGCGTGGCCAAGGCGCTGGGCGTGCGGGTCGAACGACTGTTCTTCCTGACCTTTGCCTTCGGTTGCGGGCTGGCCGGACTGGGCGGCGCGCTGGGGCTGGGCATCCTGGGGCTGGAGCCGACCTTCGCGCTCAAGTACATGGTCTATTTCCTGATCGTGGTCTGTGTCGGCGGGGCGGGCACCCTGCTGGGCCCCTTTGTGGCGGCCGTGCTGGTGGGCATCGTCGATGTGGCCGGCAAGTACTACTACCCCGAAGCCGGCGCCTTCCTGATCTATGTCGTGATGGTGCTGGTGCTGCTGGTCCGCCCGCGCGGCCTGATTCCCAAACGAGGCCAGGCATGATCGCCCTTACCCGCCGCACCGTCACCGGCCTGGAAATCGTCTTCTGGCTTGCCCTGGCCGCCAGTTATGTCCTGTTTCCCGGCAAGCTCGTCCTGATTACACAGATCCTGATCGCCGGCCTGTTCGCGGTCGGGCTGGACATCGCACTCGGGTATGCCGGCATCCTGACCGTCGGACACGCAGCTTTCTTCGGCATCGGGGCCTATGGCGCCGGCCTGCTCGCCAGACATGGCTGGGGCGAACCGTTCTCGGGTCTGCTGCTGGCCGCCGTCGTCTGCCTGGCCATCGGCTATCTGCTCAGCTACCTGATCGTGCGCGGCGCCGACCTGACCCGGCTCATGATCACCATTGGCGTGTGCGTGCTGTTCGGTGAACTGGCCAATCGGCTCAGCGACATCACAGGCGGCGCGGATGGCCTACAAGGCATCGAGATGTGGCCCGTGTTCGGCCAGTTCCGCTTCGACATGGCTGGCAAGACCGGCTTTGTCTATGCCTTCTGCATCGTGCTGCTGGTCTTCCTGGGCGTGCGCCTGATGCTGCGGTCGCCGTTCGGCATGGTGCTTCGAGGCATCCACGACAACCGCCGCCGCATGCTCGCCATCGGTTCACCGGTCGATGCCCGGCTGCGCCTGGCCTATGCGTTTTCGGCTGCCATCGCAGGCATTGCCGGCGCCCTGCTTGCGCAAACCACTCAGTTCGTCGGCCTGGAAATGCTGAGCTTCAACCGGTCGGCCGAAGTCCTGATCATCCTCGTGCTGGGCGGCACCGGCCGCCTGTATGGCGGGCTGATCGGCGCCTTGCTCTACATGACCGTGCACGATCTGTTTTCGGACTTCGATCCCAAGTTCTGGATGTTCTGGCTGGGTATCTTCCTGATTGCCGTGGTCATGCTGGGCCGCGGCGGCGTGCTCGGCGGGCTGTCGCGCGTGGTCGCCATCAAGGATGAACGATGAAGGACAGCCGATGAGCACCCCCACGCTGCGCACCGATCGTCTCACCAAGAAGTTCGGCGCCTTTACCGCCGTCAACGGCGTGACGCTGACCGTGCCCCCCGGCAGCCGCCATGCCCTGATCGGCCCCAACGGGGCGGGCAAGACCACGCTGATCAACCTGTTGACCGGGGTGATCGCATCGACCAGCGGCAGCATTCATCTGAATGACGACGACATCACCCGCATGCCGGCCGACCGCCGCGTGCACCGGGGCGTGGTCCGCACCTTCCAGATCAACACCCTGTTTCCGAGACTGACGCCCCATGACGCCACGGCACTGGCCATTGCCGAGCGTGAAGGCGTGGGCCGGGTGTTCTGGCGCAGCTTTGCCGGCAGCACCGCGATCCATGACGAAGCCGATGCCTTGCTGACGCAGTTCGGGCTGGGCGCGCATGCCCGCACCGTCACGTCGCAACTGGCCTACGGACGGCAACGGCTGCTGGAGATCGTGCTGGCCCTGGCGGCCAGGCCCAGCATCCTGTTGCTGGACGAGCCGGCCGCAGGCATTCCCGAAGATGAAAGCGGTGAGGTGTTCGAGGCCATCGCCGCCTTGCCGGCATCCATGACGGTGCTGTTCATCGAACACGACATGGACCTGGTGTTCCGCTTTGCGAGGCGGATCTCGGTGCTGGTCGCGGGCGCCGTGATCGCCGATGGCACGCCTGACGAGATCGCGAGCAATGCGGACGTGCGGCGCGCTTACCTGGGCAGTACGGCGGTGGGCAGTACGCCCGTGGGCAACCCGGCAGTAGGCAGCACGGCCACCGGAGCCGCCCATGTCTGACTTCCTGCACGTCGACGGCCTGACCGCCGGCTATGGCCAGGCGGTGGTGCTCAACGACCTGACGCTGTCGGTCAACCGGGGCGAAACGCTCGCGATTCTGGGCCGCAACGGCGTGGGCAAGACCACCCTGCTTGAAACGCTGATGGGCAACACCGCCGTCAAACGCGGCGCCATCCGCTGGCTTGGCCAGGACATCACCCGCTGCAATCCCGCCGATCGCGCACGCCGCGGCATCGGCTGGGTCCCGCAGGAACGTGAAGTGTTCCCGTCGCTGACCGTGCAGGAAAACCTGCAGGTCGTGGCCCTGCCCGGCGCATGGAATGTGCCGCGGGTGTTCGAGCTGTTTCCGCGCCTGCTTGAACGCCGCGGCAATTACGGCGGGCAGCTGTCGGGCGGTGAACAGCAGATGCTGGCGATCGGCCGCGCGCTCATGACCAATCCGCAATTGCTGTTGCTGGACGAACCGATGGAAGGCCTGGCGCCCATCATTGTCGAAGAGCTGGCTGGCGCCATACGCGCCATGTGCCAGCGCGAGGGCCTGACCGCCATCGTGGTCGAACAGCATCCGGTGCTGGCCCTGTCGATGTCGCATCAGGCCATCGTCCTGGAACGCGGCAGCATCCGGTATCGCGGCAGCAGCGGCGACCTGTCGGCCAACCCGGCATTGCTGGGCGAACTGCTGGGCGTGGCGTCCCATCGCACTACCTCCCCTCAACCACCTGCAGCACACTGACAATCATGCGGAGCGACATCATGGGCATCATCATCAAGACGGGTCTGGGCAGTGGCATCATGGTCGCCGCCGCGATCGCGGGCCTGCCGGCCGCCCACGCACAGGACGTGGTCAAGGTCGGCCTGATCGCCGAAATGTCGGGCCCGTTTGCCGAGTTCGGCAAGCAGATGGAAGCCGGCATCAAGGTCTACCAGAAGCAGTACGGGGACACGGTGGCAGGCAAGAAAGTGGTGGTCGTCATCAAGGATGTGGGCGGCCCCAATCCTGAAGTCGCCAAACGCCATGCGCAGGAACTGGTGCTGCGCGAGAAGGTGCAGTTCCTGGCGGGCTTCGGCTTCAGCCCGAACGCCCTGGCCGTCGCGCCCGTGGCCACCGAAGCCAAGACGCCCATGATCGTCATGAACGCGGCGGCGGCCGAACTGACGGCACGCTCGCCCTACATGGTGCGGGTGTCGTTCTCGTTCCCGAACATCGTTCCGCCGATCGCGCGCTGGGCCGTGGACCAGGGCTACAAGACGGCCTACACCGTCGTGGCCGACTATTCGCCCGGCCATGATGTCGAAAAATCCTTTGCGGCCGCCTACAAGGCAGCGGGCGGCGAACTGGTCGGCTCGGTGCGCACGCCGATCACCACGCTGGACTTCTCGCCCTACATGCAGAAGATCAAGGACGTGAAGCCAGCCGCCGTCTTTACCTACGTCAACGCCGGTGACGTGGCGCCCGCCTTCATGCGCGAATTCCGCAACCGCAAGCTGTCTGACGTGGGCTCGGTGCTCATCGGCACCGGCGACATTACCGACGAAGCCGCGATCGATTCGATGGGCGACGATGCGCTCGGCGTGGTCACCGGCTATCCGTATTCGATGGACCACGACTCGCCCGAAAACAAAAAGTACGTGCAGGACTTCAAGGCCTTGCGCGGCGCCGCGGCGCGGCCCACCATCATGTCGGTGTCCGCCTATGACGGCATGGCCGCCATCTATGAAGCGCTGCGCAAGACCGGCGGCAAGGGCGACGGCGATGCGATGCTGGCGGCGCTCAAGGGCCTGAAACTGACCAGCCCGCGTGGCCCGATCCAGATCGATGCCGGCAACCGCGACGTCGTTCAACGCGTGTACATGCGCAAGGTCCAGAAGGTCGACGGCCGCCTCGCCAACGTGGAATTCGCCACCATCGAACCCAAGGCCGATACGAAGTAAGGAGGTCGCACGATGCCTTCCAACGGACTGCACCGCTTGAGCATCGCGCAGTTGCGCGAGGCCTATGCCGCCGGGACGACGACGCCGGTCGACGTGGTCGAGTCGCTGTTCGATGCCATTGGTTCCGACCCGGTCAATGCCTTTTGCGTGCTCGACAAGCCCGCCGCTCGCGCCATGGCCGAGGCATCGGCGGAACGCTTCCGGCAGGGCGCTTCCTTGAGTCCGCTCGATGGCATCCCCGTGTCGATCAAGGACCTGATCGACGTGGCGGGCTACCCCACGCGGCGCGGATCGACGGCCACGTCGGATGCCCCCGCGGCGGCCGATGCGCCCTCGGTGCGGCGCCTGCGCGAAGGCGGCGCGCTGCTCTTCGGCAAGACCACCACGTCGGAATTCGGCTGGGCCGCCAATTCGGAGTCCACGGCCACCGGCGTCACGATGCACCCGACGCTGCTCGGCAAATCGCCCGGCGGATCCAGCTGCGGCGCGGCCGCGCAGATCGGCCGCCAATGGGGCCCGCTGGCGCTGGGCAGCGACGCGGGCGGATCGATCCGCATCCCGGCGTCGTTCTGCGGCCTGGTCGGATTCAAGCCCACTTTTGGCGCGATCCCGCTCGGCCCGCAAAGTGCGTTTGCCGAATTCGCGCACCTGACGCCGTTGACGCGATCCGTCGAAGACTGCCGCATCGCCATGGAAGTGCTGAGCGTTGCGGATCCGCTGGACCCGCATTCGATGTATCCCCGGGCAAGGACAGGCCAGGAAGGCAGAGGATCGTCGGCTGCAGGCAGCACCGGCCCGATGCGATCTGCCGCTGCCGCCCTATCAAACGGAATGCCTGCGGGATCGTCGGCACCGTCGGGCGGCACTGCGGCCGTCTCAGCTTCTGCCGCCGCCCTCGGCTATTGCATCGACATCGGCCCCGACGCGGGCCTGGACCCCGCCATCGCCGCTGCTGTCGAAGCGCAGGTGGAATCGCTGCGCGCCCAAGGCTATCGCGTCGATGCCTTCCGCTTCGACTGGGCCGCGCTGGCCATCGACTTCTGGAACGTGTGGCTCAGCCGCATCCACGAATCCTTCGTGACCCTGGCGGTGCACACCCGCGCGCAATTCGATCCGCGCCTGCAAGCCTGCTTCGATGCCGGGGCCTCGCTATCCGCCGATACCTTGGTGCGCAGCCGCGTCCGCCTGCGGGAAGCGTCCGCCGAACTGGCCCGCGTGTTCTCGCGCATCGACCTGCTGCTGACCCCGGCGGCATCCAGCGGCGCATTCGATATCGGCAAGCTGTGCGCCGACAGTCATCCCAAGGCGGCTGATATCGCGCGCACCCACAACTGGCTGCTGGGCAGCCCGTACGCCTTCCCCTTCAACCTGACCCAGCAGCCCGCGCTGGCCCTGCCACTGGGCAGCACGGCCCACGGCCTGCCCTTCGGCCTGCAGATCGTGGGCCGCAAATTCCATGACGACCAGGTGCTCGCCTTCGGGGCGCAGCTCGAGTCGTCACACGCTTCCTAGGAGACGCCGCATGCCCAAGATTCTTGTCCAGTCCGCGCAGGCCCCGGTCACCGGGTTCACCGATGCCAGCAAACCTTCGCCGCTCGCCCAGGCCATTCGCGCGGGCGACTTCCTGTACGTGTCGGGCCAGGGCCCGCTCGATCCGGCCACGCGTGAAGTCGTGTCCGACGACATTGTTGAGCAGACCCGACGTACGCTGACGAATCTGGTGGCGGTGCTCGATGCTGGCGGCGCCACGCTGGCGCAGGTCGTCAACATGCGGGTCTGCCTGCGCGACACCACCGACTTCCCCGCCTTCAACGAAGCCTTCCGCGACTTCATGAATGGCGAAAAAGTGACCCGCACCTGCATCGGCGGCACGCCGCATCGCAAGGGGGTCAAGGTCGAGATCGACTGCGTGGCCTATCTTGGCTGACTCCCGCTTCAACGCGACGCCGACGCCGCACGCTGTCGTCATGTCCTGTCATGACATCGCCCGATGACGACCCACGTCGGCATCCTTCGATGCCATCCGCTCCCCACCTAGGAGACCACCATGTTCCAGATGCCCATCGTCGACCTTCTGAAGGAAGGCGAAAAACTCAGTGCCACCGGCAAACGCGTCAGCGTGCTGTGGCAGGCCCCCGAATCGCTCGTGTTCGTCGCCCGTGGCCGCGAGTACCGCAGCGAATTTCACATTAATCCCAGCGACGAAATGATGTACATGATCAAGGGAGAGATGAACCTGCACTACCGCACCGCCGACGGCAAGGAAGAGATTGCCGTGCTGAAAGAAGGCGCCGTGATCTACACCCCCGCCGGCATCCCGCACTCGCCCCGCTTCCCGCCCGATGCCTACCTGCTGGTGCAGGAACGCGCGCGGCAGAAGGGCGAGATCGATCGCTTCCAGTGGTTCTGCCAGAAGTGCGATCACCCGCTGCACGAAGAAAGCTTTACGGTCGCCGACTACAACGCCGATCCGGTATCCAAGGCCTACCGCAATTTCTTCGAGAGCGAAGAATTCCGCACCTGCAAGGCCTGCGGCACCGTCATGCCCGCGCCTGAATCGACCTGACGCGGGGGGCGGCATGACGTCCCGTCCGGACCTCCGCCATGGGGAGCGTGGGGTGCAGGGGGTGCATCGGGTGAATGGGGTGCATGGTGGGCATGGTGGGCATGGTGGGCATGGGGGCCATGGTGGCCACGGGGTGCCCGGCGAGCCCCCCTCCCGCCCACGGGTCATCCAGCTGGGCGCCGCGCGCATCACCCGGGTCGAGGACTTCCTTGGCCTGGGCTTTCCGCCCGCCGCCATGTTCCCTGCCATTACGCCCGAGCATCTGTCCGCCGAGATGGCCTGGCTCGCCCCCGGCTACTACGACCCGGTGGCGAATCAGCTGCGCACCAGCATCCATAGCTGGCTGGTCCGCACCGACCGCCACACCATCCTGGTGGACAGCTGCATCGGCAACCACAAGACCCGGCCCAGCATCGACCGCTTCCACCAGCGCAACGAACCCTGGCTGGACCGCCTGAACGCCGCGGGCGCCGCGCCCGAAGACATCGACTTCGTCATGTGCACGCACCTGCACGCAGACCACGTCGGCTGGAACACGCGGCTCGACGCCAGCGGCCGCTGGGTGCCGACCTTTCCGAATGCGCGCTACCTGTTTTCGCGGAAGGAACTGGCCCGGTGGGACCCCCGCATCCACGGTCATGTCCCGCGGCCGATCAACGACAACGTGTTCGACGACAGCATCCTGCCGGTGCTCGAAGCCGGCCTGGTGCAGGAAGTGGACGATGGATTCGATCTCGACAACCTGATGCGCGTCGAGGCCGCGTATGGCCACACGCCGGGCCACGTCACCATTCGGCTGAAGTCGGGTGCGGAGGAAGGCGTCTTCTCGGGCGACGTGATCCATCACCCGATCCAGGTGCCCCATCCGACCTTATGTTCGGTATTCGATGAAGACCCGGCGCTGGCGCTGCAGGTCCGGCTGGCCGTCCTGCAAGACTGCGCGGCACGCGACGCGTGGTTGTTCCCGGCGCATTTTCCGGAACCGCACTGCTGCAAGATTGGTGAACACGGCGGAAGATTCAGCCTGCGCTGGTAGCGCCTTCCAGGCGAAAAAAAACGGCCGTCCCAAAGTGTCTCCACCCCGGTACGACCGTTCTTTCTTCCGCGCCGCCGACTGTGGACCACCAGCCGCACGACGCGGACCCGTCACCTACGACGGGGATGCACCACGCAGATCAGTTGCGATTGCCACGCAGCTTGCGGATCGCCGCCAGCTGAGCTGCCAGCATGGCCAGCTCGGCTTCGACCACAGCAATCTCGGCCTTGTCCTTGGCGTTGCGCAGGGCTTCTTCCGCCTGGGCACGCGCCTTGGTCGCTTTCGCTTCGTCCAGCTCGCCGCTGCGGATCGCCGTGTCGGCAAGCACCGTCACGACACCCGGCTGAATCTCGAGCAGGCCGCCAGCCACGAAGATGTCTTCTTCGGTGCCATCGGTGCGCGAGATCCGCACGGTACCCGGACGGATGCGCGAGATCAGCGGCGTGTGGCCGGGCAGAATCCCGAGCTCGCCTGCTTCACCGGGCAGCGAGACAAACTTCGCCTCGCCCGAGAAGATCGAGGCTTCCGCACTGACCACGTCAACATGTAAAGTTGCCATAAGATCCCTTCAGAGAGGTGCCGAAAAAATCCTTATTGGATCTTCTTGGCTTTCTCGAACGCTTCGTCGATCGTGCCGACCATGTAGAACGCCTGTTCGGGCAGTGCATCGCACTCGCCGTCGACGATCATCTTGAAACCACGGATGGTTTCCTTCAGTGGCACGTACTTGCCAGGTGCGCCGGTAAACACTTCGGCCACGTGGAAAGGCTGCGACAGGAAACGCTGGATCTTCCGCGCGCGGGACACAGCCTGCTTGTCTTCCGGCGACAGCTCATCCATACCCAGAATCGCGATAATGTCGCGCAATTCCTTGTAGCGCTGCAGCGTCGACTGCACGCCACGGGCCACGTTGTAGTGCTCTTCGCCCACGACTTGCGGGTCGAGCTGACGGCTGGTGGAGTCGAGCGGGTCGACGGCCGGGTAGATACCCAGCGCGGCGATGTCACGCGACAGCACGACGGTCGAATCCAAGTGCTGGAAGGTCGTGGCAGGCGACGGGTCGGTCAAGTCATCCGCAGGGACGTACACGGCCTGGATCGACGTGATCGAGCCGGTCTTGGTCGACGTGATGCGCTCTTGCAGCTTGCCCATTTCTTCAGCCAGCGTTGGCTGATAGCCCACGGCGGAAGGCATACGGCCCAGCAGTGCCGACACTTCGGTACCGGCCAGCGTGTAGCGGTAGATGTTGTCGACAAAGAACAGGATGTCACGGCCTTCGTCACGGAACTTCTCGGCCATCGTCAGGCCCGACAGCGCGACGCGCAGACGGTTGCCCGGGGGCTCGTTCATCTGACCGAACACCATCGCCACCTTCGATTCCTGGATGTTCTCCAGGTTGATGACGCCGGCTTCTGCCATTTCGTGATAGAAGTCGTTGCCTTCGCGGGTACGTTCACCCACGCCGGCAAACACCGACAGACCCGCGTGCTGCTTGGCGATGTTGTTGATCAGCTCAAGCATGTTCACGGTCTTGCCCACGCCGGCGCCGCCGAACAGGCCGACCTTGCCGCCCTTTGCGAACGGGCAGACCAGGTCAATCACCTTGATGCCGGTTTCGAGCAGCTCCACCGACGGCGACAGATCGTCGAAAGCCGGTGCTTGCTGGTGAATGGCACGACGTTCGTCGGTCGCGATCGGACCGGCTTCGTCGATCGGACGGCCGAGGACGTCCATGATGCGGCCCAGCGTCGCGAGGCCGACCGGCACGGAGATCGGTGCGCCATTGGCGGCAACCGACATGCCACGACGGAGACCGTCGGACGAACCCATGGCGATCGTGCGAACGATACCGTCGCCGAGCTGTTGTTGCACTTCGAAGGTCAGGCCTTTTTCTGCAAACGACTGGCTGTCGTCGGCGAGGGTCAGGGCTTCATAGACCTTGGGCATGCTGTCGCGGGGGAACTGAATGTCCACCACGGCACCGATGCACTGAACGATGGTTCCGTTGCTCATATCGATTCCTCGATTGCTGTTTCCAGGAGTGTTCGCGTCGGCTTAAACGGCCGCCGCGCCACCCACGATTTCCGAAATTTCTTTGGTGATGGCTGCCTGACGGGTCTTGTTGTAGACCAGTTGCAGATCGCCGATCACCTTCTTGGCGTTGTCCGATGCAGCCTTCATTGCCACCATCCGCGCCGACTGCTCGGACGCCATGTTTTCGGCAACGGCCTGGAACACCAGGGCTTCGACGTAGCGCAGCAGGAGTTCATCGATGACCGACTGTGCGTCGGGTTCATAGATGTAGTCCCACGAGTAGGCCCGCTTTTCGGCCTCGCTCTGTTCGAAGCGGTCCGCCGACAAAGGCAGCAACTGCTCGACCACCGGTTCCTGCCGCATGGTGTTGATGAAGCGGTTGTACGCGATGTACACCACATCCACCTTGCCCTCGGCATACGCGTCGAGCTGCACCTTGATCGCGCCGATCAGGCGTTCCAGGTTGGGCGCATCGCCCAGCTGGACCACTTGCGACACGACATTGGCATTCACACGGGACAGCAGGTTCGCACCCTTGTTGCCGATGGCAGTGGTTTGCGGCTTGATGCCCTTGGCCTGGAACTCTTTCAAGCGTGCAAGCACCGCGCGCAGCACGTTGGTGTTCAACGCGCCGCACAGTCCCTTGTCGGTCGTGACGACGATCAGGCCAGCGGCCTTGATGTCATCGCGACGGGCAAGAAACGGGTGCTCGTAATCGGGGTTGGCCTGAGCCATGTGCGCAGCAATGTTGCGCACCTTGTCGGCGTATGGGCGAGCCGCACGCATCCGTTCCTGCGCCTTGCGCATTTTGGACGCGGCGACCATTTCCATCGCCTTCGTGATCTTGCGCGTGTTTTGCACGCTCTTGATCTTGGTACGGATTTCCTTGATTCCGGGCATGTGTCTTCCCCTGTCAGTGATTAGGGACGCAAGCTATGCGCCCCAAGAATCCCGCTTCAGAAGGCTCCGTTTTTCTTGAAATCCTTGACGGCGTCGTGCATCGCTGCGTCGTCGTCCTTGGAGATTTCCTTGGTGTCTTCAATGCGGCCCACCAGCGCGGCGTACTTCGACTTCAGGTAGTCCTTCAGGCCCTTTTCGAAGGCCAGGACGTCCTTGACTTCGACGTCGTCGATGTAGCCGTTGTTGGCGGCGAACAGCGAGACCGCCAGTTCCCAGACCTGCAGCGGCTGGTACTGGGGCTGCTTGAGCAGTTCCACCACGCGGCGGCCACGTTCCAGCTGGCGACGGGTCGAATCGTCCAGGTCGGAAGCGAACTGCGCGAACGCAGCCAGTTCACGGTACTGGGCCAGGTCGGTACGGATACCACCGGCCAGCTTCTTGATGACCTTGGTCTGCGCGGCGCCACCGACTCGCGACACCGAGATACCGGCGTTGATAGCGGGGCGGATACCGGCGTTGAACAGGTCCGATTCCAGGAAGATCTGGCCGTCGGTGATCGAGATCACGTTGGTCGGAACGAACGCGGACACGTCGCCGGCTTGCGTTTCGATGATCGGCAGGGCGGTCAGCGAACCGGTCTTGCCGGTCACGGCGCCCTTGGTGAACTTCTCGACGTAGTCTTCGTTCACACGAGCCGAACGTTCCAGCAGACGCGAGTGCAGGTAGAACACGTCGCCCGGGTAGGCTTCACGGCCTGGCGGACGGCGCAGCAGCAGCGAAATCTGGCGATACGCCCAGGCTTGCTTGGTCAGATCGTCATAAATGATCAGCGCGTCTTCGCCGCGGTCGCGGAAGTACTCGCCCATCGTGCAACCCGAGTATGCCGAGATGTACTGCATCGCGGCCGAGTCGGATGCCGTGGCGGCCACGACAATGGTGTATTCCAGCGCGCCGTGCTCTTCGAGCTTGCGGACCACGTTGTTGATCGTCGATGCCTTCTGGCCGATCGCGACGTACACGCAGGTGACGCCCTTGCCCTTCTGGCTGATGATCGTGTCGATGGCGACCGCGGTCTTGCCGGTCTGACGGTCACCAATGATCAGCTCGCGCTGACCACGGCCGACCGGCACCATGGCGTCGATAGCCTTGACGCCCGACTGCAGCGGCTGCGACACCGACTTACGTGCGATCACGCCCGGCGCGACCTTTTCGATCACGTCGGTCATCTTTGCGTTGACCGGACCCTTGCCGTCGATCGGCGCGCCCAGCGCGTTGACCACACGGCCCTTCAGTTCCGGACCAACCGGCACTTCCAGAATGCGGCCCGTCGTCTTGACGATGTCGCCTTCGGAGATGTGCGTGTATTCACCCAAAATCACAGCACCGACGGAATCGCGCTCGAGGTTGAGCGCCAGACCGAACGTGTTGTTCGGGAATTCGAGCATTTCGCCCTGCATCACGTCGGACAGGCCGTGGACGCGGGTAATACCATCGGTCACGGAAACGACCGTGCCCTGGGTGCGAATGTCAGTCGAATTGCTCAGGCCCTGGATACGGCTCTTGAGCAGTTCGCTGATCTCGGACGGGTTGAGTTGCATATTGACTCCTGGAATCCTTTCTCTCGGTGCGGTTCAGTTGAACGCAGCGACCGACTATGCGACTAGAGCGTCGCGCATACGATCAAGCTGCGCACGCACGGACGTATCGAGCACCTGATCACCCACTGCCACGCGCACACCGCCAATCAACGATGCATCGACGCTAACCACGGGTTTGATTTTCACGCCGAATTTCTTTTCCAGCCCGGCGACCAATTCGGCCACCTGAGCGTCGGCCAGCGGAAACGCGCTGACGATTTCAGCATCGGCTTCGCCCTGGTGGCGGTTCTTGAGCCACAGGAACTCGGATGCGATTTCCGGCAACAACAGCAGACGACCGTTCTCGACCAGCAACGCAAGGAAATTGCGCGCATCGATCGACAGGGGCGTCTTCAAGGTCGACGCAAACAATTCGACGCGTTGCGCGCTGTCGAATTGAGGATCGGCGACGGCGCTGCGCACGTCGGGGTGCGACGCGGCCTGCGCCATCTCGGCGACCAGTTCGGCCCAAGCGGTCAAGCCTGCGCTATCTGCACGGGCGACGCCGAACAGCGCTTCAGCGTAGGGCCGGGCGATGGTGGACAGTTCAGCCATGTTGGCTCTCGATGCCTGATACGGTTAGCGAGGTGATTCGCAAACGCGAGGCGCACGCCATGGCGTGCGTCCGCGCGGGTTCTTTTTTAAAGCTGCGCCTTGAGCCGGCCGAGCATCTCGGCATGCGTCTGGGCGTTCACTTCGCGCTTGAGGATTTCCTCGGCGCCTTTGATTGCCAGTGCGGCCACCGCATCGCGGAGGCTGTCGCGGGCACGTTGCGCTTCTTGCTGCGCATCCTGCTTCGCTTGCTCCAGGATCCGGGCGCGTTCGAGTTCAGCGTCCTTCCTGGCTTGTTCGATCAGTGCAGCAGCCTGCTTTTCAGCTTGAGCCAGACGAGTCTGGTTGTCAGCCTTGGCAGACGCTTCCACCTGACCTACGCGGGCCTGGGCCTGCGCGAGATCAGCCTTGCCTTTCTCAGCGGCGGCGAGGCCTTCCGCAATCTTCAACTGACGCTCTTCGATGGCTTTCATCAACGGCGGCCATACGAATTTCATCGTAAAGAGGGCCAGGACGAAAAACACCAGCGTCTGGAAGATCAGTGTCGCGTTCAGATTCACGGTATTTCCCTCTTCGGAAAAGAACATCATCCCTGGTGCAGGCAACTAGGCCTGGCACCACGGAGCGGTCATGTCGAAGTTGAGGCTTAGCCGACGAACGGGTTGGCGAACGCGAACAGCATGGCGATACCCACGCCGATCAGGAATGCCGCGTCGATCAGACCAGCCAACAGGAACAGCTTGGTTTGCAGCGGGTTCATCAGTTCAGGCTGACGAGCCGATGCTTCGATGTACTTGCCACCGACGATCGCGATACCCAAGCATGCGCCAATGGCACCCAGACCGATGATCAAACCGCAAGCGAGAGCGACGAAAGCGACGTTGGTCATGACAACTCCTTGATAATGAATCAGAGACCGAAAGATTAAAAAATAACGAAAGACAACACGAACTGCTTTACTGAATCAGCGAGGCCGGAACACGCACCCCGCCGACGATTCCTTTAGTGCCCTTCGTGAGCCTGGCCGACATACACCAGCGTCAGCATCATGAAGATAAAGGCTTGCAACAGCACGATCAGGATGTGGAAGATCGCCCAGACCGAACCTGCCAACAGATGGCCGACGCCCAGGACGACGCTTTGAGCGTTCCATCCGGCCCAGGCACCGCCCAGGAGTGCGATCAGCATGAAAATCAATTCGCCGGCAAACATGTTGCCGAACAACCGCATGCCCAGGGACACGGTCTTTGCTGCGTATTCGATGATGTTCAGCAGGAAGTTCGCCGGGGCCAGGATGACGGCGCCGATACCGTGCGCGTGGAACGGCGCGGTGAACAGCTCTTTCACGAACCCGCCCGGGGTCTTGATCTTCAGGCCGTAATACAGCATCAGCAGCAGCACGCCGAACGACATGCCGATGGTTGCGTTCAGGTCGGCGGTCGGGACGATGCGGTGGTAGTGAATGGCTTCACCCCAGCCCAGCGCGTTGATGATGTAGTGCGGCAGGTCGACCGGCAGCAAGTCCAGCGTGTTCATCAGGATGATCCAGAGGAACACGGTCAGGGCCAGCGGCGCGACGAAACGGCGCGACACTTCGTTGTGCACGATGTTCTTGGCCTGCTCGTCGACCATCTCGACCAGCATTTCGATGGCGGCCTGCATCTTGCCGGGCACGCCCGACGCGGCGCGGCGCGCACCCAGCCACATCACGAAGCAGGCAAGCACGCCCATCGAGATGGACCAGAACAAGGTGTCGTAATTGACGATGGAAAAGTCGGCAATGACGCTTTGTTTATGACCGGTGCTGTTCAAGTGTCCAAGGTGATGGACGATGTACTCGGATGCGGTCGGCGCTGCGGTGGAAGCCATGATGGGGTTTCGATCCTACGACCAGATTTACGAAAATACGGTGCTTGTCTTGAACCTGGCGGCAAATGCCAGGTCAGTACTGCATAGGGTGGTGCTGAATGGGGTGGTTCAACCCTGACGTTCAGGCGCCTTGTGGGTCTCTGCGTCCAAACGCCAGGGCAAGCCACTGGCTTTTCAGCGCGAAGATCAGACCCGCCAGAAACGCCGGCCAGACGAGCACTTCATGACCCACGCTGGCGGCCGCGACAATCAGCAGCCCCGCGAATGCGATCTTGAAGAACTCACCCAGGAAAAACGTTACGGGATTGGCCCCACCCGGCTTGTTAACACTCACGATAAGCCTGAATGCGAACAAGGCGTTGGGGATGGCATAGACCGCCGCGCCGATCAGGGCCGAAACCCCCGCGCTGGCGCCTGCGACCACCAGGGCGACCAGCGCCACGGCGATACTGACTGCCATCTGCACGGCAACGGCGTTGAACAGCCCCCGGATGGCCGCCTTTCGCTGCGCTGCGCGCTCCGATTCGGTAAACCGGACCGGTTCACTGGCGTCTGCCGCACGGTGTGATGCATCCGTGCCGCCCGGCGCCGTACTGTTTGCCGACTCTTCGTCTTTCCAGGATGGTGGCCAACGCGCATCCACTTCGTCCGGACCGAAATACCTGGGATTCCCCGTGGTGTTTCCTACCTGGGCGTCTTCCGCCCGGGTATGTTCTACCTCGGCGTCTTGCGCCCGGGTATCACCGATCCGGCCAGCGTTGCTTGATTTGCTCTGGTCCATCCTCGTCCTCACTTCCCCTGCCTTGTTGTCGACCTTGCGCAGACCGCTTTCCATCAACCCTGCTGCTCGGGGCCTGGGGATCTGTCCAGCCATCCGGCGCTTTTCAGCACGCTGTTAGCTGCAGTTCCGCACCAGACCGGCGCTAAAGTTGACTTCAATCGGTAACCGCAAGGCACCAGGCAAGGGCATTGTGAGTGCCCCCTATCCAACTACATTTACTTCGGCAAACCCAAAGAGTATAGCGGGAACTTGTTCAGCGATCAAACCAAGTTCTTAAAAGTCGTTGATAATCAACCAACTGCGTGGATCTTGTTGAGTAAGCCCCTCAATAACCACGCGGCTTGTGTGGCGTCCACCTGACAATCCGCTGAGTGGCCGACATGATGCCCTAAAGTTGTTCATCGGAGTTGATTGTGGAGTTCCGCCAGATCCAATACTTCATTTGTCTGTTCGAAGAAGGATCGGTCACCCGGGCCGCGCGACGCGTCCACGTGGTCCAGCCGGCGCTCAGCGTCCAGATCGCCAAGCTGGAAGAAGAACTGGGCCAGCCCCTCTTCACGCGCAGTCCGCGCGGGATGGAGCCCACCGACGCCGCCCACCGCATGTACCAGCTCTACCTGCCGCTGATGCGTGACTTTGCCCACGCCCGCGAACAGATGCTGTGCCGCGATGGCGAGATCACCGGCCAGGTCACCATCGGCATGATTACCTCGCTGGCAGAAGGGGTATTGTCCGAAACGCTCACGGAATTCGCCCGTACCTACCCGAAAGTGCGGGTCAGCGTCTCGAATGGGCGTTTGCTGGAGTGGGTGTCGACCGGGCAGATCGATGCGGCGATCGTGGATATGCCCCGCCAGCCGCTGACGTTGAATGTCGAAGCCATCGGCGATGAAGAGATGGTGCTGCTGGGTCCGCCGGATGGCACTCCGCCGTGGTCGCCGATTGCATTTGCCGACCTGGCTGCCCTGCCCCTGGTGACCACGACGCGCCAGCACGTATTGCGGCGGATCCTGGACGACTATGCCCAATCGCTCAAGCTGACGATTACCCCGGCGGTGGAAGTCGATTCCATGATCACGACCGTCAAGCTGATTGCCGCGACCGGCATGTACGCGGTTCTGCCGCGCAGCGCCGCCAGCAATCGGCTCGCGGATCGTGCAGTCCATGTGCGCCGTATTGTCGATCCGACACCGGTCAGGCAAATCGCCTGCGTCACCCATCCTCGCCGCCCGATCAACACCGCGACGTCCTTGTTCATCGAAATGCTGGCCGATCACATGAACGCGCGCCCGCTGGCCGGTGAATCGCCCCCGGATGACATGGGTAGTGACCCGGATATCATCGATCGCTATACCGCCGATCATAATTAATCATGGCCGGATAGTGCTCCGCGCAGCCATTGCAGCGGCCGAATCGACTTAGAATTTCCTGGACCGCTACATAGATAGCGCCATCCCCCGCGCCGCATGCCGCGTTCGCGCGGCCCCCCGTACCCCGTTGCCCCTATCGGCGCCGTCTGGCCGAGGCGTCCTGCCGTCCGCTTTCCGCGGCCGGGCAGGACCCAGGCCAGCGCCGTCGGGCAGCGCTTCAATCGCGATGGAGACCGCAATGAAGACCCTGATGTCCACCCTATTGGTTGCCGCCGCCCTGGCGGGCAGCGCCGCCACAGCCTGGGCTGCCGATGCCTACCCGTCCAAGCCCGTGCGCGTGATCGTGCCGGTCACGGCCGGCGGTGGCGTCGATACGCTGGCCCGGCTCATGGCCCAGCACCTGCGCACCGAACTGGGCGGCGAACCGTTCATTGTCGAAAACAAGCCAGGCGCCGGCGGCAACATCGGCCTGGACCTGCTGGCCAAGTCCGCGCCCGACGGCTACACCCTGGCGGTCGTGCCCAACACCATGACCATCAACCACACGTTGATGGCCAAGCTGCCGTTCGACACGATCAAGAGCTTTGCCCCCATCGGACAGATCGCCACGTCCACCTCGATCATCGGGTCGCGCGCCGGCCTGCCGCCCAAGACGCTGCAGGAACTGGTGGCCTACGCCAAGTCGCGTCCGGGCACCCTTACCTTTGCCGGCTGTGACACCGGGTCGATCCTGCATCTGTCGGGCGAGATGTTCAAGCAGCAGGCCGGCGTCGACATCACGCACGTGCCCTACAAGGGCTGCGCCGACTCGATCCCCAATGTGCTGGGCGGACAGGTCGACCTGATCTTCATTACCTTGTCGAACGTGGCCAACTACATTCCGCAAGGCCGCGTGCAGGCCTACGCCGTCGCCAGCAGCAAGCGGTCGCGTTTTGCGCCCGACATTCCAACCGCGGCCGAACTGGGCTACCCGGGTGTCGCCGTGGACATCTGGTACGGCATGCTGGCGCCCGCGGGCACCCCTGCCGACATCGTTGCGAAACTCAACAAAGCGCTGAACACGGTGCTGGCCAAACCCGACGTGCAGGCGTCGATGGCTACCGCCTATCTGGAACCCGCCGGCGGCACCGCCGAACAATTCGGCTCGCTGATCAAGGCCGACATCGACCGGTACGGCGCCGTCATCAAGAAGGCCGGCATCAAGATCGACTGATCCACTTTTCAAAGGAACCCGCATGGCCAAGCTCAAACTGTCTTTTGGTTGCTGGAACTACGACCGCACCCGCGCGCTGATGGACGGCACGGTGCAGCCCGACGGCATCGACCTGAACTACCTGAACATGCCGGTGGAAGAGACCTTCTTCCGCATGCTGCGCAACCAGGAATTCGACGTGGCGGAAATGTCGCTGTCGTCCTACTCGGTGTCCTTGTTCAAGGAAGACCAGCCCTTCATCGCAATCCCGGTCTTCCCGTCGCGCTTCTTCCGCCATTCCTGCATCTTCGTGAATGCCGACGCGGGCATCAAGGAACCGAAGGACCTGATCGGCAAACGCATTGGCGTGCCCGAATACCAGATGACCGCCCCGGTGTGGATTCGCGGCATCCTGAGCGACCATTACAACGTGCCGGTCGATAGCGTGACCTATTACTCGGGCGGCGAAGAAACCCCGGGCCGCGACGAGAAGCTGAAGCTGTCCCTGCCCGCCAACATCAAGGTCGAACCGATCGGCCCGACCAAGACGCTGTCGCAGATGCTGCTGGATGGCGAGATCGACGCCCTGCACACCGCGCGCATGCCGTCGTCATTCCTTCATGGCAAGGGCAAGGTGCAGCGCCTGTTTCCGAATTTCATGGAGGTGGAGCGCGACTATTACCGCAAGACCAAGATTTTCCCGATCATGCACACGCTGGTGATCCGCCGCAAACTGTACGAAGAGAACCGGTGGATTGCGCAGTCGCTGTTCAAGGCGTTCGAGCAGGCGCAGAAGATTGCGTATGAGGACCTGCGCGAGACGGCGGCATTGAAGACGATGATGCCGTGGCTGCTGGCGGATATGGAGAATGTGATCCGCGAGATGGGGGAGGATTATTGGCCTTATGGCCTGGAGCGCAATCAGGAGACGTTGCAGACGTTTTTGCGCTATCACCATGAGCAGGGACTGTCGAAGCGGTTGCTGAAGCCTGAAGAGTTGTTTGCGCCTGAGACGTTTGAGGCGTTCAAGATTTAAGGTTTGGTTCTTGCTTCGGTTTGGTTTTTGCGTCGGTTTGGTTTTTGCGTCGGGTGGGTTCTTGCCTCGGTCGGGGCGGGCGGTTTCTTTCTTGCCGCTAGCTGGGGTTCTTGCGGGGCGGGGGTGGAGAGTTCGGTTGAAAGGCCGAGCTCGCTACCCCGGCCTTCGCCGGGGCTTCACGCTTAGCAAAGCCTTCCAACCGAACTCTCCACCCCCACCCTTGCGAGGGGGAAGATTCTTTGCGTTTGGGGTAGTGGCATGCGGGGGTGCGGCGCTTTGGTGGGTCGCCGGCTTGAGTAATTTGTTTGGCTCAATTTTTTGTTGGATCGCTACCGTACGTTATAGCTAAAGCCGTTCTCAAGCTGGCGGGCGCAACACGGGTTGCAAAAACCAGATGCCGCCAAACGCTGCAACGTCGCACGGCAAACGAAACACCCAACACCCATACGAACCACACAGAAAAAACCCCAAGAACTCTTCCGAGGCCTTGGGGCGTGCGGGGGCAGTCGGGTTGGAAGGCTTTGCTAAGCGTTAAGCCCCGGCGAAGGCCGGGGTAGCGAGCTCGGCCTTCCAACCCGACTGCCCCCGCGCGCCAACAGCAAAATTAAAGAACAACAGCAACAGCAAAGAACAACAGAAAGCGTAATGAACCTGCTCAACATTGAGCGACATTGAGCAACGACCAAGGAAGTCAGACCCAAGGATCAATCGTCATATGCACCGGTCCTTCCACCCCCTCCCCCACCAGACTTCGCAACGCCAGATCCGTATCCGCCAACCCGAACGTATGCGTACTCATCTCCGTCACGTGATGCCGATCCCCCGCAATCAACTGCAACGCCAGTTCCACCGACTCATAGCTATGCCCCCGCATCCCCTTCACCGTCAGGAAGCGAGCAATGATGATGTCGCTATCGAACTCCGGTAGCTTGCGCCGCTTCTGCCCGCCCAGGATCACCCTTCCCCGCTTGCGCGCCAATTGCATCGCCGTCGTCACCGACTCCGTGCCCCCCGCCGCGCAATCGATCACCAGGTCCGCCATCGTTCCGCCCGTCAGATCCGCCACCGTCTGGAGCAAATCCTGCTCACCGATATCGATGGTGTGATGCGCCCCCAGCCGGCGCGCGAGGGCCAGGCGTGCGCGGTCGGTCTCGGTGGACAGGCCAGTCACGATGATCATCTGTGCGCCCGCTTCTTTCGCGGCCACCACGCACGACAAGCCCTGCTGACCCGGACCCTGGATCACCACGGTCTGACCCGGTCCGGCGCCACCATGCAGATACGTCCACTCGATCCCATTGGCCAAGGGCAAGGCCAGCGCCGCGTGGCGCGGGGACACGCCCGACGGCACGCGGTGGAACACGGTGTTCAGGTGCAAGTGCTGGTACTGCGCAAAACCGCCCCATAGGCCCGGCGCCGTCTTCAGGCCCGTGGCGCCGTAACGCAGGCCACCCAGTCGCCAATCCGTGGCGTCGCACAAACGGAATTCACCACTGCGGCAGAACTCGCAATGGCCGCAAGGAAGGTACTCTTCCAGCGCCACCAGGTCGCCTTCTTTCACGCCCCATTTGGCGCGCGCCACCGCGCCCAGCCGGTCGATGTGGCCGACGGTTTCGTGGCCCAGGATCAACGGGCCGCGGCTGGCGGGCAGTTGCTGGTAGTAGGGCCAGTCGCTGCCGCACACGCCCGTGATCGCGATCTTGAGGAGACCACTCGTTTCCGTCTCGGGCGGCGCGGTGAACTCGCGCAGCACGATGCGGTTGGCGGAAGAAGCGTTGGCCGCCGATCCGGGGGCCGATCCGGGCGCAATGCTGGCCGCGCTGTTGGGCGCTGGCTTGGGCACTCTGTTGGCCGCAGATGACGTACCAGCGGATGCCGCGGATGAAGCCCCCGCGCCCGCCGACGGCAGCGTCCCCGGCTCGGCCACCGCAGCAAGAAAGGATGCGCTCATGGTCAGACCGACGCGTGGCCGCGGTCGGGCTGCACGCGCAAGGCATCCTTGGCGGCGACGCGGAAGTCTTCGTCGCGACCGATCACCACCGCTGCCGATCGGACGTGATGGGCTTCAGGCTGGAGGGCGGGCGGCTCGACGCCTTCCTGCATTTCCTTGATCACGCGCATCAGGCGGCGGCGCATCATCACAATGCCGTTGTCGGTCGACGTCAGGAATTCACGCGTGCGGTCCTGGATCGGGCCCATGCTTTCCTGCAGCGACGCGTCCTGCATGCCAATGCCATCCACCCCACTATAGGTGCGGCCTTCGCGCTGGGCCTGGCGGTCGATCAGGTAATTGTTGGCCTTGTTCTGCATCGGAATGAAGGTGCCCGGCACGTACTTGACGTGGATGCCCTTGCCGTCGCGCATGGCCTGCACTTCGTGCTCGGTCAGGTCGCGGCGCGCGTGGTAATCGAAGCTCCAGGTCCAGCAATGTTCGTCGTCGATCGGCACCCAGAAATGGCCATGGATCGGGTGGTCGCCGCGCGGCGGCACCATCGTGAAATACGGCACGATCCAGGGCGTGACACGCCAGTAGTACTTGTCGGGGCCGGCGTTGCGGCGCACGCCCACGAACAGGCCATCGTCACTGTCCACCACTTCGAACACCGGGCGCATGTCCTGCAGGTTGTACTGGTTGCCGGCCGCGCCCTTGAACAAGGGGTCGCTGTTCAGGCTGTCGCGATGCAGCCACGACACGTGGCTGGAATCGATGCCGCCTTCCAGCGCCTGCAGCCAGTTGCTTTCCTGAATGCGCTTGGACGTGAAGCGCTGCGAACTTGGCACCATGGCGAATTCGAATTCGGGCAGCGGCGGCTGCATTTCGGGCGGGCCCATGTACGTCCACAAGATGTCGCCGCGCTCGACGAGCGGATACGCCTTGAGCTTGATGCGATCACACAGCTTGCTGCCTTCGGGTTCCGACGGCACTTCGACGCACTGGCCGTCGGTGCGGTATTTCCAGCCGTGATAGGGGCAGCGAATGCCACCCGGCTCGTGGCGGCCGAACCACAGCGACACGCCGCGATGCGCACAGAACTCGTCCATCAGGCCGTAGTTCCCTTCCGTGTCGCGGATCGCAATCATGCGCTCCGACAACAGCTGCACCCGCACCGGCTCACAGCCCGGTTCGGGCAGTTCTTCCTTCAGCAGCACGGGCAGCCAGTAGCGGCGGAACAGGTCGCCCATGGGCGTGCCCGGACCGGTTTGCGTGAGCAGGTCGTTCTGTTCTTTTTTCAACATGGGGGTGTCTCCTCGACTTCCTGAATGCGATGCTTCGAATGCCGCCGTTCCGTATATAAGAACGTTGTTCCTTATTAAGAAACGACGTTATCATTGCCTTTCGACATCTGTCAAACACAACGCGGATGGGATTTGGAGCTCGCACGACGAATACGCATCACGCGGTAGCCGACCTCAGATTTGGCAACGCGACAACATCAGGAGACATGCATGAACCAACATCGACGGGCGTTTGCACGCCTGCTGCTCACCACGGCCGCGCTGGCGGCCACCACCGGCATGGCCTGTGCGCAGACCGCCGCCGCCTGGCCCACCAAACCCGTCCGCGTCGTCGTTCCGTACGCCCCGGGCGGCAGCTCGGACACCCTGGGCCGGGTCATCGCCAAACACCTGTCCGACGTCTTCAAGCAGACCTTCGTGGTGGAAAACCGCGGCGGCGCCGGTGGCATCATCGGCTCGCAACTGGTGGCGCGCGCCGAACCCGACGGCTACACGCTGGTGGTGTCAGGCATCGGCTCGCATGTGGTCGCGCCGGTCGACAATCCGAACGCCTACGATCCCATCAAGGACTTCACCCACATCGCCATCCTCGGCGGCCCACCGGCCGTGCTGGCTGTTAACGCCACGCTGCCCATCAAGGACCTGGCCGGCTTCATTGCCTACGCCAAGTCACGCCCCGAAGGCCTGAGTTGGGGATCGCCCGGCCAGGGCACGCACGCCGCGCTGATTGGTGAAGCCTTCCGTGCCGAAACAGGTCTGAACCTGGTGCAGATCAGCTACAAGGGCGCCAACCCTGCCGTGGCCGACGTGGCCGCCAATCAGGTGCCCGCCGCCTTCACGACCCTGACCACCGCCGCCGGCAACATCCGCTCGGGCCGCCTGCGCGCGATCGCCGTCACGTCGTCCAAACGCATCGCCGAATTTCCCGACGTGCCGACCTTTGCCGAACTGGGCTACCCGCGGCTGGTAGGCACGACCTGGTTCTCGCTGTCCGGCCCCGCAGGCATGAACCCGGCCCTGGTCGACAAGCTCAACGCCGAAGTCCGGCGCGGACTCAAGACGCCCGCCGCCGTGCAGGAACTGGCGACGCAGAACATGGAAACCTTTGATTGGGACGTGCCGACCTTCAATCAGTATGTGAAGAAAGAGATCGATCACTGGACGCCATATGTGAAGGAAGCGGCGGTGGCGAAGAAGTAAGCCGCGTCGGCGGAATGCGCCAGCGGGATTCGGGTGGCGCCCGGCCTGCTGGCGTCGGGGCCTTTGCGGGGGCCTTTGCGGGGGCCTTTGCGGGGGCCTTTTGCTCTGGCCTTTTCTGCGGCATTTTTGTGCCACCAGAGTGATGCAGGTATAAAGAGGGCCTTCTCCGGAACCGCCATCCATGACTTCACCTGAACAGATCGAGACCCCAGAAGGACGTTTGTCATCGGTCACCTCCGCCATCCGCCTGCTCAAGACCTTTTCGGAAGACGAGGTCGAGATCGGCATCAGCACCCTGGCCAAACGCCTGGGGGTGGCAAAAAGCACCGTGCACCGGCTGGCTTCCACGCTGACCGCCGAGGGCCTGCTGGAGCAGAATCCCGACAGCGGCCGCTACCGTCTGGGCCTCGGTCTGTTCGCGCTGGGTGCCCTCGTGCGGCGCCGCATGGACGTGCCCAACCTGGCGCTGCCGCATCTGCACACCCTGCGCGAAAAAACCGGCGAAACCGTGCACCTGGCCACGCTGGACCACAGCAGCATCATGTACCTGTTCAACCTGGAAAGCCTGCAGGCGATCCGCATGAACAGCTACATCGGTGCGCGCAAGCCCGCGTTCTGCACCAGCGAAGGCCGTGCGCTGCTCGCGTACCAACCGGTCGATGTGATCGGACGCATACTGAAAGAACCGATGGTCGCGCGCACCCCGAACACCACGACGGACCCGGTCGAACTGCGCAAGACGCTCGACGCCGTCCGGCGCAACGGCTTTGCGGTCGATGACGAGGAAAGCGAACTGGGCATGCGCGGTATTGCCGCGCCGATCCGCGATCTGGGCGGCAACGTCATCGCCGCCATCGGTGTTGCTGGCCCGATCCAGCGCCTGTCGAAAAAGACGCTGCGCAGCTTCGTGCCAGCGTTGCTGGAAGCGACGGAAGCCGTGTCTTCAAGGCTGGGACACCACGCGGTGTGACCTGAAAGGACGGCACAGGCGAGTTGGCGATGCTCGCATGCAAGAAGGGGGGCGGGCTGTGTTGGTAGCGGCTGGGTTGGTAGCGGCTGGGTTTGTTTAGCGGCTGTGTTGATATAGCGGCTGTGCTGGTGGCCGTGCTGGTATATCGGCGTTGCCGGTGTATCGGCGTTGCTGGTGTGTCGGCGTTGCTGGTCCATCGGCGTCGCTGGTATATCGGCGTTGCTGGTCCATCGGCGTCGCTGGTATATCGGCGTTGCTGGTTCATCGGCGTTGCTGGTATATCGGCGTTGCTGGTTCATCGGCGTTGCTGGTATATCGGCGATGCTGGTACATCGGCGTTGCTGGTCCATCGGCGTTGCTGGTCCATCGGCGTTGCTGGGCATGGTTGCGGCTGCTCGGGCTGCTGCGGCCAGGTGGTTTTTGCTTCAACTGCCCTGCCCGCCGGCGCGTTCCACAAACGCACTGTTGGCCAGTCACGGCAAGCCGGCGCGTTTTTTGCAGAGGCATTCCTGTCCGCGTGCCACCCGTGCCACCCGGTCCACCCGTGCCAACCTGCTTCCGCCTTCCGCCTTCCGCCTTCGTAGCTCCTTCGTATCTCATGACCATCGCTCGCATCCCTGTCTACCTTGTCACCGGCTTTCTTGGCAGCGGCAAGACCACCCTCCTCTGCCGCTGGCTGCGCAGTGCCGCGTTGAAAGACGCCGCGGTCATCGTCAATGAGATTGGCGAGGTCGGCTACGACGATCAGATCATCGCGGCCGCCAGCGACACCCCGTCGCTGATCGCGAATGCCTGTGTGTGCTGTACCGGCTTGCCGGGGCTGGAAGAAGCGTTGGAATCCCTGTTCTGGGCACGCCTGCAACGGCGTATGCCGGCCTTTCCTTCGGTGGTGATCGAGACGACCGGCCTGGCGGATCCGGGGCCTGTGATTGCCGCGTTCGAGCAGGTAGCCCTGCTACGCGAGCGCTATCGACTGGCGGGTGTCATCACTACCCTGAGCGTGACCGCGGCAGAGACGGTCCTGGCGCGCCACGCCGAAGCGCGGTCACAGATCGCCCATGCGGACGTGCTGGTCATCACCAAGACCGACCTGGCATCGACGGCAGATGCGGACGCACTGGGTGCACGGCTGCAGGGCCTTAACGCTGCGGCAACGCAGATGCAATCCGCGGCGGGGGATCTGGAATGGACGTCTGTGGAAGGCGCATTGACCCGTGTGTCTGACGGGCCGATCCCGTCAGACTCCGGCACGACCTCCAGCCGTGACGGCCTGAGTACGTTCAAAATTGATCATGATCAGGATTTAAACGCGCCCAATTTTGATCAAGACCAATTTCGATCAGATGAAAATATTGAGCGCGATGCGGTTGCCGGCGTCCGTGATCCAGGGCACGGCGATGCGCATGGACGGGACCACGCTCACGAGCACGAGCGCACATCCGCCCAGGGTCATAGCGCCGACGCCGACGCCGAGATCCACGCCCATTCCCATTCCCACGC
This sequence comes from Pigmentiphaga litoralis, assembly GCF_013408655.1. Lineage (NCBI taxonomy): Bacteria > Pseudomonadati > Pseudomonadota > Betaproteobacteria > Burkholderiales > Alcaligenaceae > Pigmentiphaga > Pigmentiphaga litoralis. Next base: position 4,188,908 of record NZ_JACCBP010000001.1, on the reverse strand, counting down.
CCACGATGCCATCACGACCTTCGTAGTGATGTCTGAGCCGCTGGCGCACGACGATCTGATCGGGCGCCTGCAGGCCCTGGCCGACGATTTCGGCCATTCCCTGCTCCGCGTCAAAGGGTGGGTGCAACTGGACGACGGCGTCGACGCGTCAGTCCAGCTGTCGGTCGGAAAAGACGGCCTGGAGGTCCAGGTGCAAAAACAGGCTGTGTCCACGATCTCGGGACGACGATACGGATTGACGGTCATTTGCCGCGGATCAGCTGCCCGCGCGGGCCTTATCCTATCGATGCCAGCCTGAAAAGCCTTTTCGCCGCCAACGTTCCCAGTGAAATCGATCCGCCCGTCCCGCCATTCCGAGCGCCCATAGAAAAAGGCGGCCAGAGCCGCCTTTTCCCAGATCCACCCGCTGGGCGCGGATTCACATTTCGCCCATCGCTTCAGCTGCCTTCCAGCACATCGCCAAATCCCTGCTTTTCCAGCAAGGACGACAAGTGCTCCCAGCCGTGGAAGTCGATCACGATCTGACCCTTGTCCTTCGCGCCGATCTTGAAGACAACCTGGGTACCCAGCCGGTCCGAAAGCGCCTCTTCCAGCCGCGTCACATCGCGTGACTTGGAAGACGCCTTCTTCCCGCCCGCCTTCTGCTGCGATTCTTCCTGCGTCTGCGCGACCAGCTTTTCAGCTTCCCGCACCGACATGCGTTTCGCCACGATCTGCGTCGCCAACTGGATCTGGGTCGCCGCGTCCACTGACAACAGCGCGCGTGCGTGACCCATATCCAGGTCACCCGCCAGCAACATGGTCTGCACCGGCGCCGCCAGATTCAACAGGCGCAGCAGATTGCTCGTCGCCGACCGTGAACGGCCGATCGCCTGGGCGGCCACTTCATGGGTCATGCCAAATTCATCGATCAGGCGGTGGACGCCCTGCGCCTCTTCAAGCGGGTTCAGGTCTTCACGCTGGATGTTCTCGATCAGCGCCATCACCGCGGCGTTCTCGTCCGTCACCTCGCGGACCAGCACCGGCACCTCGGTCAGGCCAGCCAGCTGCGCCGCACGGAAACGCCGTTCACCGGCAATGATCTCGTACTTGTCCTTGCCCAAGGCGCGCACCAGGATAGGCTGCATGATCCCCTGGGTACGGATGGACTCGGCCAGTTCGGCAAGCGCACCCTCGTCCATGCGCGACCGAGGCTGGTACTGCCCGGCCTGCATCTGGGCAATGGGCAGCACCGCCGGCGGTCCACTGGGCTCCGCCTCGCCGCCCCGCTTGCCCAGGCCACTTACGGCGGGCGCGTCGGCGCCCAGCAAGGCGTCGAGTCCACGGCCGAGGCCTTTGGGTTTCTTGATGGTCACTTTCTTGAGTCCTGCTTTCGTATCCATGGGTGCTCCGGACTACAGCGTCTTCACGCGCTCGATCATTTCGGCGCCGAACGCAAGGTAGGCCTGGGCCCCTTTGGAATTCGGATCGAACACCACGCCGGGCATGCCATAACTCGGCGCCTCGGCAAGGCGGACGTTCCGCGGAATGACCGCTTCGAACACCTTGTCTCCGAAGTGGCTTTCCAGTTGTGCGGACACCTGCTGCTGAAGGGTGATGCGCGGGTCAAACATGACTCGCAGCAGACCGATCACGCGCAGGTCGGGATTCAAATTCGCGTGCACTCGCTTGATGGTGTTGACCAGATCGGACAAACCTTCCAGCGCAAAGTATTCGCATTGCATCGGAATGATCACGCCGTGTGCGGCAGTCAATCCGTTCAGGGTCAACAAGGACAGCGTGGGTGGGCAGTCGATCAGCACGAAGTCGTAGCGGTCCGCCACGGTCGCGATGGCGTGCTTCAGTTGCTGTTCGCGGTCGTCCAGATCCACCAGGTCAATCTCTGCGCCCGCCAATTCGCGGTTGGATGGCAGGACGTCATAGCCGCCCGCCTCGGACGGCACCGCGGCGGTGGCAATGGTCGCCTCGCCAATCAACACCTGGTAGAGCGTCGCGGCCAGTTGGCGCTTGTCGATGCCGCTACCCATGGTCGCGTTGCCCTGCGGGTCAAGATCGATCAGCAGGACCCGCTGGCCGTGCGATGCCAATCCCGCTGCCAGGTTGACGGCCGTGGTGGTCTTGCCCACCCCGCCCTTCTGGTTGGCAATGCAGAACACCCGGGCGGTCGCGCGGGCGCTCTTTGCGTTGAGCGGCTCGACCCCGGTGATCGCATCGAGACTGACGGGGCTTTCGCCGTCCGTTACCGGACTGGGCATGCTGGAATCTGGAGACATCTAGTCGTGGGTTCGCTTCATTTTTGGGTGGGGTTGCCGGTCTGCTCGGTGCGTTGCAGCTTGCTTGTGTCGTAGCCCTGATCCGCCAGCTTCGACATGATGTCACGCTGGTCCTCGGGCGACAGCGTCGGGCTGCGTGCCAATATCCATAAGTATTCACGGTCAGGTTCGCTGACCACAGCATACCGATAGTCGGGAGCAAGCTGGATCACCCAATACGGGGCCCATACCCACGGCAGGAACGACAACCACGACGGCGCAAAACGCACTTCCAGCTGAGACGATGTCTTGCCTGGACGCGCACGTCCCACCGCCTCTTCCACCTTTCCGTTTTCCTGTTCGCATCGATTGACGACCTCGATGCCGCCTTCAGGCAAGGCACGATACGTTGCCGTCGTGTTCCGCCGGCAATCCTTCTGGAATCGGTTCGGGTACTTGGAGATCTCGTACCACTGGCCCATGTAGTTGACGACATCCAACTGCGGGACCGAGGTTACCGGAGGGGCTGCGGCAAACGCGATAGCCGACACAGCAGCCACCGCCAGAGCAACGCAGGTCCCGGCAACGAGCCGACGAACCATCATGCTTCTCCTTCCTGAGCCACGTCGCCGCGGTCCATCCAGACCAGGCAGCGGCGTGCTGATAAACGTGGAACATACAGGGGCGTCACCCCCGTCACGCGCCATTCGCCCTGATCGCGAACGGTCGTGATTTCTTCTTCCGGCGGATGCCCTTTCATGGCGACCAGGCTTCCGCCCTGACGCACATGCCGGCCCGCCAGCGCAGCGAAATCCTGCAGCGAGGCGAACGCACGGGAGATGACGATATCGCTATGGGTCAGTGCCAGATCTTCGACGCGTGAATGCACGGCGCTCAGGTTCTTGAGCGCCTGCACACTGGCAATGTGGCGCACGAACGAGGTCTTCTTTTCCACGGCGTCGACGCAGCACACTTCCCAATCTGGCTTGGCAATGGCCAAGACCACCCCCGGCAACCCGCCGCCCGATCCGACATCCAGAATGCGAGCCGGCTTGCCCTGCAGGTGCTGCGCCAGTTCAGGCACCACCGACAGGCTGTCGACGATGTGATGCAACAGCATCTGCTCCGGCTCACGAATGGCCGTCAGGTTATACGTGCGATTCCAGCGCAGCATCTGCGCCAGATAATTCAGCAGCCGGTCGATCTGGATATTGTTGAGCGGAAGGCGCAGCGTGGCGCAATCCGCCGCCAGCTTGTCGGCAAAAACACCGCCGTTGAAGGGGGCGTCGGTCAGGGATAGATCGGGTTTGGTCGATTCTGCCACGGCTCAGGCTGCCACTTGATTGGATGATCCGTCCGCTGCGCGCCGAGCATGCTGGCGCCGTTTCAGGTGAATCAGCAGCAGGGAAATCGCCGCCGGTGTGACGCCAGAGATGCGGGCGGCTTGGCCCACGGTCTCCGGACGATGCGTCTTGAACTTCTGGCGAACCTCGAAAGACAGACTGGTGACGCTGTCGTAATCGATATCCGCAGGAATGCGCTGATTCTCGTGCCCTGCCTGTTTCTCGACGTCGTGCTGCTGACGCGTGATGTAGCCGGCATACTTGACCTGGACCTCGACTTGATCGGCCACGATCGGATCGTTCACGCCCGGGCCTGCCAGCAGACCGGCATCGCCGTTCTCTGCTTTCATCAAATCTTCGTACGACACATTGGGCCGCTTGAGCAGGTCGAACAAGCTGTACTCGCGTTCGATCGGCTTGCCCAGCAACTGGGTCGCGGCGTCCGCCTGGAACGACCGGGGATTCACCCACGTCGACTTCAGGCGCTCGACTTCGCTCGCTACTGCGTCACGCTTGCGATTGAAGGCATCCCAGCGCGCGTCGTCCACCAGACCCAGTTCCCGGCCCACTTCCGTCAGCCGCGCATCGGCATTGTCTTCACGCAGGCTAAGGCGGTATTCCGCGCGCGACGTGAACATCCGGTAGGGTTCCGTCACGCCCCGGGTGATCAGGTCATCGGCAAGCACGCCCAGGTAAGCCTGGTCGCGACGCGGCGTCCACGCTTCCTTGCCCTGAGCCTGCAGCGACGCATTGATACCTGCCAGCAACCCTTGCGCGGCAGCCTCTTCGTAACCGGTCGTCCCATTGATCTGCCCGGCAAAGAACAGACCACCGATCGCACGCGTTTCGAACGACGCCTTCAATCCACGTGGATCAAAATAGTCATACTCGATGGCATAACCCGGGCGAAGGATGTGGGCGTTCTCCAGTCCTGGCAAGGAACGCACCAGGTCCAGCTGGACATCGAACGGCAGGCTGGTCGACACCCCATTCGGATAAAACTCGTTTGTTGTCAGCCCTTCTGGTTCCAGGAAGATCTGATGCGACGCCTTATCGGCAAAGCGGTGAATCTTGTCCTCGATCGACGGGCAATACCGAGGACCCACCCCTTCGATCACACCGGTATACATCGGCGACCGATCCAGACCCGCGCGAATGATGTCGTGCGTCCGCTCATTGGTGTGCGTGATCCAGCACGGCACCTGCTGCGGGTGCATGGCAGTGTTGCCCAAATACGAAAACACCGGCACCGGATCCAGGTCGCCCGGCTGCTCTTCCGTCTTGCTGAAGTCGATGCTGCGGCCATCGATGCGGGGCGGCGTACCCGTCTTCAGACGTCCCTGCCCCAGCTTCAATTCCTGCAAGCGCATGCCCAGCGACACCGCTGGGGGATCGCCCGCACGGCCGGCCGGATAGTTCTGGAGCCCCACGTGGACCAGGCCGTTCAGGAAAGTACCGGCGGTCAGAACCACCGTGCGGCTGCGGAAACGCAATCCAATCTGCGTCACCGCGCCAACGACACGGTCGCCCTCCAGCATCAGATCATCCACGGCCTGCTGGAACAGCCAAAGATTCGGCTGGTTTTCGAGACGTTCGCGGATCGCCTTGCGGTACAACACCCGGTCAGCCTGCGCGCGCGTGGCACGGACCGCAGGTCCCTTGGACGCGTTCAAAATCCGGAACTGAATGCCCGCTTCGTCCGTGGCCAGCGCCATGGCGCCGCCAAGTGCATCGACCTCCTTGACCAAGTGCCCCTTGCCGATCCCACCAATGGAAGGATTGCAGGACATCTGACCAAGCGTCTCGATGTTGTGCGTGAGCAGCAGCGTCTTGCTTCCCGAGCGGGCAGCAGCCAACGCAGCTTCGGTTCCGGCATGACCGCCGCCAACCACAATGACGTCGAATTCGGTGGGGTACAACATAATGAGCATCCAGTAAGGGATCCAGGCTCGGTCCCGTCGCCTCGCCAAAACTGCACAGAGTTTAGGCAAGACTCATGATTATAGGTGTGTCGGGCTGCCGTGGGCGAATGTTTAGGACATCCGGGCGACAAGCCAGGGTTCAATGTTTCACGTGGAACACAGCAAAGTTGTGATGTTTCACGTGAAACATTGGCACGGGTGCGGGCGAGCGAGGGCTAAGCAGTGGGCAGGGATTGCGTGTCTGCGATGCAGCCGTTTGGGCTGCGACGGGTGCAGTTTCGCCGCATCTGTCAGGGGATCATGATGGCGCTAATTGCTCCTAACTAGGTATCCAAACTTATCCCAGCCTTATCCCCAACCTTTTCCACAAGACGCGGTGCCTTCCGATTGTGGCTAAGAGAGGTTCGATTTGGGTCGGCTTGCCTAGTTGGGCATCGGTTCACGTCTTGGAGTCGCAAAACGTGAAACCGAAACCTTATCCTCAGTGATGTTCCACGTGAAACATCCGCCGCGACGACCGCACTTGGGTGTTTGCTCGCCAGCGTTCGGTAGCCGCAAACTGCGCCGCAGCGTCAGGAGATATCTGACTTTAAACGTCCCTGATTGTTCCTTGCGAGGCAGGACGTGCATGGTCGGCGCCCTCCCCGCCCATGTAGGACTGGGCCAGTGGGCAGGACGCAGGCAGACGCCCGGGGGAGTGAGTGGGCAAGTGCAAGGCGGTCAGGAAGCTCTATGCGGACGCGATGACGCACCCCATCGCATTCGGTCACTAACCCACGCACTGATGCGAGTACGGAACTGTTCCACAACGTAGTAGGCCAAGTGTGGCCGAGAACGTCTTAGCTTGCGATCCGGGAAAGCAAGCGTTGCCGAGGTCCGAACAACGGCGAATCGGGACCACTTGGCGAGGATCGAGTGGGAGAGCTTTGAGCGGCGGGCCGACATAGAACGATGCGAGGAGCGACCAAGAGCGGGGACAAAGCGTGGTTCAGCAAGGCGGACTTGCACTTCTCAGCCTATCGCAAATAGCGATCAGCTACAGATCTGCAGTTGCATATGTCGGTCCACGTCAGGAGGGCGGACCACACCCACGCGCCAGACCTGCCAGCGTAGCTACAAAAATCACCAACTCGGGCACCCAACTCGGCGGCTTCATCCGACTTATGACAAGCTGCTTGCGGCGGCGACTGAATCTTTCCGTAGATGACTCCATCGGCGGTTGGAATCGGCCGTAGTGGTGCATCTCCCTGTCTGTACATACCGGTGATTCAAACCTACCCGTTATTCGATCCGACGAGTAGTCGGGTGTCTCGGTTGTCGGAGCTGGAGTGGCTGAGGCTGTTGCCCCTGCCGGCGATTGACGGTGACAGCGGTTGCCTCTGCCAGCCGTTGCCTCTGCAAGCCGTTGCCTCTGTCAGTGGTTGCCTCCGCCAGTGGTTGCCTCCGTCAGCCGTTGCCTCTGCCAGTGGTTGCCTCCGCCAGTGATTGGACCTGTCGCCGATTGGAACTGCCGATGAGTACATCTGCCGATGGATGCCTTCGCAGTGGCTGCATCTCACGGTGGCTTCAACTTCCGACGATCGAATCTGACGGTGGGTGCTTCTGCCGATGGCTGCATTTGCCCGTGCCTGCATCTCCCAGCGGCTGCAACCTCCGGTGGTCGGATCTGCGGCGGGTGCAGCTGCCGATGCCTACAACCGCCGGGAGATCCAGCCACCGGCAAACGCGCCACTGAAAGGTGCAACCACCCGGATATGTGGCCGCTTAAAGATGTGGCGACCGAGAGATGCAGTCACCGGCAGATGCAGATCCCGGAAGGTGCAACCACCAGAAGGTGCAGGAACCGGGAGGTGCATGAACCGGGAGATGTAAGAACCGCGCTATGGAACCACCGGGCGATGCAACCGCCGGTCAATGCAGCCATCGGCAAACGCGCCACTGGGAGGTGCAGGCACAAGGAGATGCAGTCACCGAGAGATGCTATGCAACGACTGGCACATGCGGCCATTGGCAGATCAGCCGCCGGCAGTTCCAGCCGCCGGGAGAAACAGCCACTGGCAGATGTACCCGTGGAACAGGCAACCGACCGACGCCCGCCTGCAACTTGCTTGACCGCTCTTTTTCGCCGCCACGGCGCATCTGAGGATGTTCGTTTGTTTCACGTGGTTCCAGTCTCCGGCAACCGGGTTCGGCCTGCTTGATGCCCTGGACGCTCTCATCGCCGGCCTCTGCTAAGGCGCCATTTCCGCCATGCAACACCGGTGTGACAGACACCCTCTGCGTAGCGCGGCGGCTAGACGAGGAGACCACTCGCGCTTAAATGTGGTCGAACAGGACGATCGACTTGCCCGATGTTCGCCGTTGGGCCAGTGCGAATCAGGCTTCAGTACTAGCTCCCATTGCCAGCCTTCCACCGTCGGCTTCTTACGACAGGCTCACCGTGCCAGCCGCCCAATCACTGCCGGCCAACGCCGGCTTTCCACTGCCAGCTCCACTATCGGCATTCCAATGCCAGATTCCCATTGCCCACGTCGCACTGGCGGCCTGCGCTGCCCGCCTCGCCTTCTACTGCCAACCTCGCACTGCTAGCTAGAATGCAGGCTCACACTGCAAGCCTTCCATTACCAGCGTCCCACTGCCCTCATGGCACTGTCATCCTCGTACTACCCGCCTTACCACCAGACTCCCACTGCAAGCGTCGCAACCGCAAGGCTCGCATTACTAGCCTCGCACTGCCAGCTTTCCACTGCTGACCTTCCACTGCGGCCTTCCACAATCAGCCTTGCATTGCCCACCTCGCACTGCCGGCTTTGCACTGCCGGCTGTGCACTGCCCGCGTCGTATTAACCCGCCACGCATTACCCGCCTCGCAATAGCCCGCCTCTCACTGCCGGCTTCCCAATGCCCCCTCCCACTGTCAGCCTTGCATTGCCTACATCGCACTGCCGGCTTGCACAGCCCGCGTCGTAGTACCCGCCCCGCATTACCCGCCTCGCAACCGCCCGTCTCGCAATAACCCGCTTCTCACGGCCAGCTTCCCGCTGGCCGCCTCCTACACCCGCCTTCCACTGCCAGCCCCGCATTGGGCTCGCATTACCACCCTCGGACTGCCAGCCTCCCGCCACCCGCCCTAGAACTGTGAGCCTAGTACCGCCCGCATCCTACTGACCGCCTCCTACTGTCCGCCTCCTACTGCTCACGCCACACCACCAGTGGCCTGACAGCTACCCTTTCGGGTTCTACCAGGTTGTGCGATGTGTTCACCTCAGCCACCCCCTCGCCCTGCCGAGCGGATTGCACACCGACACACATGACCTGCCCTCCGCTTCGCGCGCGTTCCAGCGTCCGCGGGGGCTCTGTGTCAGCCAGCAAGCCATCACCGGTAGCGGCTAATCTGCCCGGCTTGCCTGCCCCGCCATCCAGCGTCTCAGCGTCCAAGCGTCCCAATGTTGCTTATGTCGGCCCGCGACCCTTGGTGAGGCATATGGAACTTAAGCTGCCGTTGCCCCACGGCGCACGCGCTGTAGTCTGCCCGCCTGGCCCCGTTCCCGCCTGTCGATAGGAGGTCCAATATGTCGGTCCGATAAGCGGGATCCCCTGATCGTTCGGTAGCTCTCAGTCGTCGTGGCTGCCGGCCCTGCCACGCTGCGCCCTGGCAATTACGAATGAAGTCTGGGCATCTTGCCGAGGCGCATTCCTCTAGCAACGCACCTGCGTGGTCACGCCTCGCCTTGTCTGCCGTGCCGTGTCCGCCGTACCAAGCCCGTCATGTCTGCCCGACCATGCGATGGCGGGTCCGAAGAATCATCTTCCGGTCCCCAGCCATCCGCGGTTCACTCGCTTGGGACTTCATGTAGTGACCAAGCTGACCGCAACTGATCCGCTGCCACTACGCACGCCATGTCTTGGCGGCGGCGCCCAGCAACGTGCGGGGTGCCGTGTGGTTAGCTACGTGCGTCTGTTATCGCAAGGCACCTTCTGCGCTTATCTGCTACTCACGCGCGCCATGAACGCGGGTCCGGCGCGGATAACAGTGCGCGGCCTCCGCGCTGGTCGCGGTCTAACCGAGTAGGCCATCGCACTCTGTATCTACTGGGCTTCAACGTCTTTGGGATGGGCGGGCGAAGACGCCATGGCTAGGGGCACGCCAAGGCGCACAGTGCTCGGCCTCCTCATTGACGCCATCTGGCCGTCGACCATCACCTGCGCTGCTCTTGCAGGCGTGCCTTTGGACATGGCACAGATGGGGATGGCTGGCAGGGCCGCTCTGCCTTTTGACCGACGAATCGCGTAAGGAGGAGGCAAAGGTTCAGCTGATAGGCCACAGACCACCGAATCTGCGTTGTCCATGAATTGGGCACGCCCACCCACCGTCACACGGAGGCTCACACTGCTTCTTTTCCCCAAAGTTGCCCACAGCGCGCTTGGTCGCGAGCCCCCCGCTCCATCCTTTCCGTGACGTTGAACGTGGAACCTGCCGCAAGTGTGTGACTGACACGGGCATTCAGCGGCATTACGGTTGTGTCCGGTCGGAATGCTGAGAACCAGTGCGAACTTGAGCAAGGTGCTGGAAACTCGGCGTCGTGATCGCCACAGCAGGAGTGCTGAGGATCCGCCAGGTTGCTTCGCGCGTCGTAGATCGGATCCTTCGCACCAAAGCGGGTGAAACGACTGCTGTGACGATCTTTGGACCTTCTCGATCGGGTATGTCGCCTTAGTTGTCCACAAATTTAGGGATCTGCCGGCGTGCAGTTGTCCACATGGTTATGCACCGAATACCGAAAAATGGTGGGTAGTCGAAAACAATGCTGCATCGCCATTAGGCATTTGTTTTCTGGTCTATAAAACGACTGGAGGCGCTTCTTTTCCCCAAAGTTGCCCACAGGGCCGACAAGAAGCCGACGATGAGTCCATCTTCTCTTTCTGGTTGAGGGTTCCAGATACGCGTGCGCTAAGCTTTCTAGGTGATATTTCGGCTGGTCGGGGTGTACGGATGGAGAATTAAGCTTGAAAGTGGCGCAGTGTAAGGGTTCAGTTGGTATATCTGTGAGTGTTCCACGTGAAACCAACCCGAGCTTGAAACATGAATGGCGACCAACGATCACTCAATGACAACGCTTTGCGAAGCCGCCTCGCCTTCAATTTGCCTTGTGGCGAAGGGCTAATCACCTAAAAGGCCCACATTGCAGGTACAAGTTTGACACTTATCCACAATATGCCGACATCACCCTGAGAGCAGTTATCCACAGCTTTGTGCTTTGGGGTAGTCGGCCCGGCACGGCACGCAGATAACACCGCAGCAGCTGGCCGCAAGCTTGAAAACCTCCGGGCTGCCGCTGGTCAAGCCGAGCTACCGGGAAAAAAGGCAGTAGAAGCGTCAGAAACGCGCGGGGCCCGTTCAAAGGGAATGCTGTGTACGCACGAACATGCAAACTCCCAACCCCCGCGGATCGCTGAAAGGCAGTTTTTCCATAGCGTGCGGCCCCCCCATCTCCACTGTGTTCCATGGGAACGTTGATGTCGCCATCCGCCATTGTGCTGCGTCGCTGCGGCGCGCTGACCACCCGTGCTCCACAAGTCCAGGTCGCGCACCCCGGTCCAACGGGTCCGTACGCAAGGGAGCGTTTACTCAAAGTAAGACCCAGGGATATATGGCTGCCTCGCGCCGACGACTATCACGGCTTGGAAGATAACGTCGGAACACGTACAAACGAGAGCGGCCTGCTAAAAGGCCACCGAATGCCAAAGTTTGGTACGAATCAATCGAGTCCACTGCATGGGACCGATCACTGAAAGCGATCAGCCACTGGAGAGCTTGCACATGGTGCGTCGACCGGGTCATTTGGGCCGAAAGCCTTCGCGCGTGAAACAAGGCAGAAGGCCGTCGTCCGAAGCCCAAGGGAGCCTAATGAGCCCAACAGCCATTTCCATGTCTGCGGAACACAAAAGCATTCCATGCCGTCTTAAAAGCTCGATTTGAATGCCAGACAGTAATTGTCGTCCCTGAAACCAGGACATAGCCAGTTCTAGAGTTAGCGGTCAAAAACAGGAAAACTGATGGTGGCTCGCTTGCTCAAATGGGGAAAGCGGTCTCAGTTGCCAAATCGCGACGCCAGTCAGCGGAACAGCGAAAGCAAGCCGCCTGAAGGGTCGCCATAGGTCACCCTGACAACTCCACAGCCCGCCTCCGCAGCCGCGGTTCACAGCCGCAATCCACAGCCGCAGTCCGCGATCCGCAGCGACCAGCAGGAACCAGCAGCCACCAAGTCGCCTCCCAACCGACCGTTCCCTCCAACCGAGACCCTTTTCCGGTTTCCGCCCCGCCCTGCCCCAGCCCCCCGCCCATCCCCGCACCTACCCACAACCAAAAACCCGACCTCAAACAAAAAACCGACTCCATCTTTTTACTTAGATGGCTAATTACAACACCTGCTCAAAAACGACCGCATTCACCAATGAGCACGTTCAACAATGATCAACAAACAAAAAAAGGGCGCCGAAGCGCCCTTTTTTTCTTCCCCGGTACGACCCTCTGCTTTCCAGCAAAGCGCCATCCAGGACCGCAAATTCAAGATCAATCCACGGTCAATCCGCAGTCAAACGACCGCCAAATCACGCACCCAGACGCTGGTCCAGCTGCTTGCGCACCGCCAGCAATTCTGCCGGCAGACGCTGTTCCAGCAACGCGAACAACTCGTCGTGCAGCTTCAGTTCTTCGCGCCATGCAGCGGTGTCGATCGCGGTGATCTGGTCGAACTGTTCACGCGTGAAGTCCACACCTTCCCAGGTCATGTCGTCGTAGTTCGGCGACACGCCAAACACGTGTTCCGTGCCCGTGCCCGAGCCTTCGATACGTTCCAGCATCCACTTCAGAACACGCATGTTCTCGCCGAAGCCTGGCCACACGAACTTGCCATTCTCGTCGGTGCGGAACCAGTTGACGCAGAAGATGCCAGGCAGCTTGGCGCCCGACGCTTCGAGCTTTTCGCCCAGCGCCAGCCAGTGCTGGAAGTAGTCGCTCATGTTATAGCCGCAGAACGGCAGCATGGCGAACGGGTCGCGGCGGACCACGCCTTGTTTACCCGCAGCGGCGGCAGTCGTTTCCGACCCCATCGTGGCGGCCATGTAGACGCCTTCCTTCCAGTTGCGCGCTTGCGTGACCAGAGGCACAGTCGTCGAACGACGGCCACCGAAGATGAACGCGTCGATCGCGACACCGGCGGGGTTGTCGTACTCGGGATCGATCACCGGGTTCTGCACGGCAGCAACCGTGAAGCGGGCGTTCGGGTGGGCAGCCTTGCGGCCGGTGGACTTGCCGATTTCCGGCGTCCAGTCCTTGCCTTGCCAGTCGGTGCAGTGCGCGGGCGGCTCGCCCATGCCTTCCCACCAGACGTCGCCGTCGTCAGTCAGCGCAACGTTCGTGAAGATCACGTTTTCGCGCAGCGAGGCCATGCAGTTGTAGTTGGACTTTTCGTTCGTGCCCGGGGCCACGCCGAAGTAGCCGTTTTCCGGGTTAATGGCGTACAGACGGCCGTCCTTGCCTGGCTTGATCCACGCAATGTCGTCGCCGATCGTCGTGACCTTCCAGCCTGGCAGCGCTGCCGGCGGGATCATCATGGCGAAGTTGGTCTTGCCGCAAGCCGACGGGAATGCCGCGGCCACGTGCATCTTGGCGCCGTCCGGTGCGGTCACGCCCAGGATCAGCATGTGTTCGGCCAGCCAGCCTTCGTCCTGACCCATCTTGGAAGCGATACGCAGCGCCAGGCACTTCTTGCCAAGCAGAGCGTTGCCGCCGTAGCCCGAACCAAAGGACCAGATCTCGCGCGTTTCGGGGTAATGGACGATGTACTTGGTGTTGTTGCAAGGCCAGCGCACGTCGGCCTGACCGGCCTGCAGCGGTGCGCCAACGGTATGGACGCACGGCACGAATTCGCCGTCGGTGCCCAGCACGTCATAGACCTGCTTGCCCATGCGCGTCATCAGCTTCATGTTGACGACCACGTAGGGCGAGTCGCTCAGTTCGACGCCAATGTGCGCGATCGGCGAACCCAGCGGGCCCATCGAAAACGGGATCACATACAGCGTGCGGCCACGCATGGCGCCTTCGAACAGACCGTGCATGGTGGCACGCATCTCGGTCGGGTCGGTCCAGTTATTGGTCGGACCTGCGTCTTCCTGGCGTTCGGAACAGATGAACGTGCGGTCTTCGACACGTGCGACGTCATCGGGATCGGACCAGGCCAGATAGGAATTGGGGCGCTTGTCGGCGCTGAGGCGGCGCAGCATGCCGGACTCGACCATCTGCGCGCAGAGGCGGTCATATTCTTCTTGGGAACCGTCGCACCATTCGATACGGTCAGGTTGCGTCAAAGCCGCGACATCTGCCACCCACGCCTTGAGGGCTTCGTGTTGAACCCACTCGGGGGCGTTGATTGCGGGAAGCATGCTGCCTTCCGCTGTCTTGGGAATTGCGTTCATGACGTACGTCTCTCCTGGGGTGCGATTGCACCGAATTTATGAATAGCCCGAACAACGATGGGTCCGGCAGACTTAATATACTGCACCCGATCCCACCGCATGACGTGGCCTGGAAAGGGTTGGTTACCGCTGGTGGCGCTGCCTGACCGACTCGTTACTCACCACCGCAAAACATATCAGGAACCCAAGAATGCGCATCACTATTCTGGATGACTACCAAGATGCCGCCCGTAAGCTCCATTGCATTTCTTTGCTCGATGGGCACGAGGTCAAGGTCTACAACAACACCGTCAAGGGACTTGGCCAATTGGCGGTCCGGCTTCGCGATACCGAAGCCCTGGTGCTCATCCGCGAGCGCACGTCGATCAGCCGCGCATTGATCGAAAAACTGCCTCAATTGAAGCTGATTGCGCAAACCGGCCGGGCCGGATCGCACGTTGACGTGGAAGCCTGCACGGCGCGCGGCATTGCGGTCGCCCAAGGGGTGGGTTCGCCTGTCGCGCCGGCCGAATTGACCTGGGCCCTGATAATGACAGCGATGCGACGTATTCCGCAATACGTCGCAAACCTTAAGCACGGCGCCTGGCAGCAATCCGGCATGAAAGCCTCGTCGATGCCGCCGAACTTCGGGCTGGGGAGTGTATTGCATGGCAAGACGCTTGGCATCTACGGCTATGGACGGATCGGCAAGCTGGTGGCGGGCTACGGCAAGGCTTTCGGCATGAACGTGGTGATCTGGGGACGCGAGTCCACCCTGGAGCGCGCCAAGGCGGACGGGTGGGACGTGGCGCCCGACAAGGCCACCTTCTTCCAGACGTGCGACGTCGTCAGCCTGCTGCTGAAGCTGACCGAAGACACGCGCGGGATCGTCAGCAAGGCGGATCTGAACATGATGAAACCGACCGCGCTGATCGTGAATACGTCGCGGGCGGAATTGATCGAGTCCGATGCGCTGGTACTGGCGCTCAACCGTGGGCGCCCTGGCCTGGCCGCCATCGACGTATTCGAGTCGGAGCCCATCCTGCAGGGCCACCCCCTGCTGCGGATGGAAAACGTGATCTGCACGCCGCACATCGGCTTTGTCGAGGCGGACAGCTATGAACTGTACTTTCGAGTGGCGTTCGAAAATATCGTGGCCTGGGTCGAAGGCCAGCCCAAGAACATCGTGAATCCGGAAGTGCTCAGTACCCGGTAGCCACGACAGCTGCCCTGCACGTGGAATGAAAAAGCCCTCCTGGCGAACCAGGAGGGCTTTTTTTAACGCCGTACCACCCGGGCAGGGCTTGCGCCCGCCGGTTCGCTTACAGCGGCTTGATATCCGCTGCTTGCGGGCCTTTCGGGCCGTCCTTCACTTCATATTCCACGTCCTGGCCTTCGGTCAGGCTGCGGTACCCGCGGCCCGTGATGGCGGAGAAGTGTGCGAATACGTCAGGACCACCCGCGTCGGGGGTAATGAAACCGAAGCCCTTGTCCGCGTTGAACCATTTAACCTTGCCCTTTTGTGCCATGATCGGCGTCCTCTAAATATGTGCCAATAGATCAGACAATGCAAAACAAGAACGCCGACACGAACTGACTGCGGTATTCGCACACGCGCAGATGGCAGACGGGACTTGCGTGATACTTGAATCCACTGCGAAATGCAGCATACCTGCGTGGATTGGGCGAATCAATACCCCTTTTTGTGAAGTATGCGAAATGCCGCAAGGGGGCGCTACAACGGGGCATACGCACCTTTCTGGGACCGGATTTCGTGCGTGCACCAGCGCTGTGCGAGTTACTGCCGGAATGCCATTTGGTATGCCGCATTCTGCGTTCTTGCGCCATCGTCATTAAGGGCGGCATTAATAACCGTGCAACGGATCCGGGTTCGATTTGTTGTGCGCGGGCAGCCCTCGATGCGCCGCCGAGATAATAAATACATACTCGACAGTAGGCAAAATCAGTAACGCGGCGGCCGGCCGCGGACCCCTGCAGGCTGCGGAACCCGGCGGTACGAGTAGACTGGCGCGGCTGCCCTTATCCCTCCGGGACCCATTCCTTATGTTGAACTCGAAACTTCCCGACGTTGGCGTCACCATCTTTACCGTGATGAGCCGGCTCGCGGCTGAACACCAGGCCGTCAACCTTGGCCAGGGCTATCCGGACTTTGACCCGGACCCCGAGCTGCTGTCGCTCGTGAACCGGGCCATGCTGGACGGTCACAACCAATATGCCTTCATGCCCGGCATCGCCGCCCTGCGCGAGGCCATCGCCCTGAAGACGACGCAGCTGTACGGCGCCAACTACCATGCCGACAGCGATATCACCGTCACCAGCGGCGCGACCCAGGCGCTGATGACCGCGATCCTGGCGTGCGTCCATCCGGGCGACGAAGTCATCGTGCTTGAGCCGAATTACGACTCGTACGTGCCGGCGATTCGTCTGGCGGGCGGCATTCCCGTGCCGGTGGCGCTGACCCCGCCCACCCCTTCCCACCCCACGTTTCGGCCGGATTGGGACAGGGTGCGCGCCGCGATCACGCCGCGTACGCGCCTGTTGATGATCAACTTCCCGCACAACCCGACCGGCGCCGTGTTGAACGACGCCGATCTGGATGCCCTTGAACGCATCGTGGCCGAAACGGGCATCTACCTGATTTCGGACGAGGTGTATGAACACATCGTGTTCGACGGCGTGCCCCATGCGTCGGTCGCGCGTCGCCCGGCGCTGGCAGCCCGCAGCTTCGTCATCTCGTCATTCGGCAAGACCTTCCACACCACGGGGTGGAAGATCGGCTACTGCTGCGCCCCGGCAAACATGACCGAAGAATTCCGCAAGGTGCACCAGTTCATGGTGTTCTCGGTCGCAACGCCGCTGCAGGTCGGCCTGGCCGTGTTCATGGCGGAACCCCGGCACTACCTGGACCTGCCCGCCTTCTATCAGACCAAACGCGATCAGCTGGCTGCTGGCCTGGCCACGACGCGCTTCAAGGTGCTGCCTTCCCCGGGCACCTTCTTCCTGATGGCCGACTACAGCGCCGTGTCGGACCTGCCGGAAGCGGAATTCGCGCGGTGGCTGACTTTGAACCATGGCGTGGCGGTCATCCCGATCGCGGCCTTCTATGGCGACCCGCATGCCGCCACGTCCAACCGCCAGCTGGTTCGATTCTGTTTTGCCAAACGCGCCGAGACGCTCGATCTGGCCATCGAACGGCTACGGAGAGTCTGACTGCACTGCGACACTGCACTGCACACACTGCCCGGCACGACGCCGGGTTTTTTTTCGCCTGTGAACAACCTGCCCCTTCACAAGGCGCGCTGCCTGCTTTTTACGCAGTCTGGCCACTGCGCACAACTGGCCGAGTTCAGGCTTCGTATCCAGGCAAGGCCGCCTGCATTCCGACCATCGCCAGGCATCGCCAACGGGTGACCTTGACCGTGCATTCCACGTGCTTGCAACTTGGCGAAGGAAGTCCAGTTCCCTCGACAACGCATCCTTTCCGAGATGCGAAGCCTGAAGGATGCCGGAACGATTCGGCCTTGTCCATCGGCCACGCCGGTGTTCCGGACAGCCCTGTGGAGCGAAGGCATGTGTTGAATTACTCAAAGCTATCTGTACAGATAGCACACAGATAGTAAGTGTCTGTGGATAAGTGGAACAACCATCAAATGCTTAGCAAAATCAATGACTTGCAAGCTTGTTTTTACCCTTGAAAGTCGACTGTTTACTGCGGCGTGAACATGAACAACTTTTTGCGAAGGACGCCAAAACCGGTTTGTGCAGAACGCATCAACAGCTTGTGCACAGACGCTCTCCCTAGGCGTTATCCACAGGCGAAAATTATTGCTTCCCAGCAAAAAAAATTTTCTGACTCGAAATGAGGCGTTGTTTTTGCCAGTCAGACAGCAACGAAATCGGGCGGCGACCTTTCTGAAGCCACCCGAATTCCGAGAAAACGGTGAGTCAGCGACGCCATTTCCGCTGCCAGACGCCGGATCTTGTTGTTCATAAGTCGGCGATCAACCCGCGAATGCCCACTTTTTAAGCATCATTCACTTAATTCATGGCGATATGCACAAACTTTGAGCAATTTGTCTGCTCTTCCTGACGCTGGTTGAACCGAACCAGCGATCCAAGCGCATACAGAACGTGTCGTTCTGCATGGCTTCTGCTCCGACTTTTTCCTGGCATCTGCTTCTGTGAACGCACCCATCCTTCTCGTTCTGGAAAGCTAGCGGTGTTCCATGAATAACTATGTATTTACATAGTGGCAGCTAATAGGAGGCTGTGGATAACTTGAACAACCCGGAATTCCGCTTTGCAATCAAGGTCTTGGACCGGATCGCGACGGCGCACAACCCCGGTCATCTGCTGCACACAATCTTGGACAACTTTTTGCGAAGGCTTTGGAAAGCGGCTTGTTCAGAAAGGCTCAACACCTTGTGCACAGACGCCCTTGCTAGAGCTTATCCACAGGCCAGGTTTTGACGGGTTCCAGCTGAATGCCGCGTGGCTTCGTGTCCGGGAAAGCTTGAAGACGGAGCGGATCGGTACTGAAACACGACCAGAACACGCCACCGTGCCAGCGCATGAAAGGTCCAGCCAGGTCGTAGCAGCGACGGACTAACAGGCGAGCGGGTATTCCGCGCCGGAATATCGACCAGACGTCGCCTGAAATTCACGGCGTTCGCGCACAGCCACCGCTTCGCATTTCGTAAAGTCATTCCTGCGCTCCCATCCAGCGCCTTCGAATGGGCCGGTGCTAAGCTCATTGCCACACTCCCTATCTCCGCGCGCATCGGCATCACCCGCATGCGTCACCTGACTAGCAAGAGGACTTCTGTGTCAGAAGACATGCACTTCTATGAACCCGCGCAGGGCCACCGGCTGCCGCATGATCCGTTCAACGCCATCGTCGGCCCCCGTCCCATCGGCTGGGTCTCGTCGCGATCGACGCAAGGCGTACTGAACCTGGCGCCCTACAGTTTCTTCAACGCGTTCAACTACACGCCGCCGATCGTGGGCTTTGCCAGCATCGGGTCCAAAGACAGCCTGCATAACATCGAAGCCACCGGCGAGTTCTGCTGGAATCTGGTGACCCGTCCGTTGGTCGAGCGCATGAATGCGACGTCGGCGATGGTCGCGCCCGACGTCGACGAGTTTGCGTTGGCGGGCCTGACCCCGGCTGCGTCGCAAGTCGTGGGCGTACCCCGAGTCGCCGAAAGTCCGGTGTCCTTCGAATGCCGGCTGTCACAACTGATCCAGTTGCAGAGTGCGGCAGGCGAGAAGGTCGAGACCTGGCTGGTGCTGGGTGAAGTGGTCGGTATCCACATCGCGCCGTCCAGCCTGCGGGAAGGCATCTACGACACGGCCCATGCCGGCCACGTGCTCCGTGCGGGCGGTCCGGCGGACTATTTTGAAGTCCTGCCCGAAGGTCTGTTCAAGCTGCGCCGGCCCAAGTGAATCGCAATGCGGTACGAGCCGCGCGCTGACGACGCACGCGATGTCATGAACGAACGTGAAGTAATGGAGAACGCCATGTCCGATCTGCTCGATGTCCATATCACCTACGACTTTGTCTGCCCCTGGTGCTGGATTGGCCATCACCACCTGCGTTCGGCGTTGGCGCAGACCGGCATGGCCGATCGGGTCGCCCTGCACTTCCATCCTTTCGAGTTGAACCCCGGCCTTCCCCCTGAAGGCATTGCCCGGCGTGACTACCGCACGCGCAAGTTCGGCAGCTGGGAACGGTCGCAGGCGCTGGACGCGCAGGTTGCACGCGCGGGTGAAAAAGCAGGCGCCGTGTTTGCGTTCGACAAGATGGAGGTCACGCCCAACTCAAGGCTGGCGCACCGCTTGATCCGCTTTGCCGAATCGCAAGGGAATGCAGCGCAGCGGGTGCAGCTGCATGATGCGATCTACTCGGCGTACTTCCAGGAAGGCCGCAACATCGGCAGCCCCGACGTGCTTGCAGACATCGCAGAAAAGCAGGGCTATGACGTGGTGGCGGTGCGGGCTTTTCTGGCGGGAAATGAAGGGGAAGCCGAGGTGGTGGCCGAGGAAACCCAGGCGCACCAGGACGGCATCGATGCCGTGCCGCACTTTCGTGTCGGCTGGAATGACGTCAGTGGCGCGCAGCCGCCGGCGGTGCTGGCGCAGTTGTTGATGGCCGGGCGATAGGTGCAGGGAATGACTGCGATCCATGATTGAACGCAGTCATTGACCGCCGTCAATCCTGATCGCGCTCAATCGCGCCGACCGACGCGCGGTGCAGGTCGGCCTGCATGCGGACCGCTTCGCGTTGTTCCGCATCCAGGCGTTCCAGATGCTTCAGCGGCATGATCATGCGCTCGTTGGTCTGCAATCTGGCTTCGTGCCGCAACAGGAAGTCCCAGTACAGCGTTGTGAACGGGCAGGCCCTGGCGCCGGTCGACACGGTCGGGTCGAAGCGGCAGCCCTTGCAGTAGTTGCTCATGCGGTCGATGTAGCGGCCGCTGGCCACATAGGGCTTGCTGCCCATCAACCCGCCATCGGCGTACTGGCTCATGCCTAGCGTGTTGGGCATCTCGACCCATTCCACGGCATCGACATACACCGCCAGATACCAGTAGTGCACCTCGCGCGGCCGCACGCCCAACATCATCGCGTACAGGCCGGTCACCATCAGCCGCTGGATATGATGCGCGTAGCCGTGTTCCAGCGTCTGGCCGATCGCGGCACGCAGGCACGCCATGTCGGTATCACCGGTCCAATAGAAGGCAGGCAGATCGCGCGTGGCCTGCAGTTCATTCCGGTCCACATAGCCGGGCATCTGCGTCCAGTACACCCCGCGCACGTATTCGCGCCAGCCCAGGATCTGCCGCACGAAGCCTTCCACCGATGCCAGCGGGGCCTGTCCCGCCTGCCATGCGTCAACCGCCGCCTGGACCACTTCCCGCGCCGTCAGCAGCTTCAGGTTGAGGGATGACGACAGATGCGAGTGATACAGCCAGGGCTCATGCGTCCACATGGCGTCCTGGTGCGTGCCGAAGTCGGGCAGGCGTTGCGACACGAAGTCCTGCAAGGCCTGCAGCGCCTGGGGGCGCGTCATCGGCCAGGCGAATGACGCAAGCGAACCGGGGTGGTCCGCAAAGCGCGTGTTGACCTCGTCGATGACGCCTGCGGTGATGGCGTCGGGCGCGAACCGGGTGGGGGGTGGCACATCTTGTGGACCCGCCTTGCCGAAGGACTTGCGGTTCTCGGTATCGAAGTTCCACCGTCCGCCCGCGGGCTTGCCCCGCTCCATCAGGATGCCGAAACGCTGGCGCATTTCGCGATACCAATACTCCATGCGCAAGGGCCGGTGCGTGCGTGCATGGTCGGCAAATTCCCTGACGGTGCTGAAAAAGTGCCGGTCGTCGGACAGGTGCAAAGGCAGCTGATGGTGGCGGGCCACCTCGCGCAGGGCATGCAGCACGCGCCAGTCGCCCGGCGCGGTCATGCCCAGCGCCCGGGGTTGCAGGGCCAGGATGGCGTCGGTCAGGGCAGTCTGCAGGGTGCCCGGGTTGCCGGCGTCGGACAGCGCCAGGTAGTGCACGGTGATCCCGCGCGCCACCAGCGTTTGTCGAAAGTGGCGCATGGCGCCCAGAAAGACGGCGATGCGGGGCTTGGTGCTCCAGACGTGGGTGGATTCTTCCGTGACCTCGGCCATCCACACCGCGTCCTGCGCAGGGTCGAAGTCATCGAAGGCCGATGCCTGTTCATCAAGCTGGTCGCCCAGCACGATCACCAGCCTGCGCAAGGGGGTCTCAGTCACGGGCGGGTCCGGCGCGGCCGGCGGCACGGCAGCGATCCGAGCAATAGCGCACCGATTCCCAATTCTTTGCCCAGGCCTTGCGCCAGGTCATGGGGCGCCCGCAGGCCTGGCACGGCTTGCTTGGAAGGTCGGCCTTGTTGCCGGGGTGGCTGCTTTTGAGTCGGGTGTCGCCGCGAGGCATGAACAGGCTGCCGGGTGGAAGATGAACCTGGCAAGCATGCCATGGAAAACGGCGTGGAACCGTCAGCTCAAGCAACGGCCCGTTACGCCGCTTTTGTCCAACCTTTGGCACACTGGCGCATCCGTTCGCTCACGGGGCGCCTGGCGCCCCATCCACGAGGTTCCGTCATGTCCTTTCCCCAGTACGCCACCCTGCTCGTTGAACATCGCAACGATCACGTCCTGCACGTCACGCTGAACCGGCCAGAAGTGCTCAATGCGATCAACACCCAGATGGGCGAAGACACGCTGGACCTGTGGACGCGCCTGACAGCCCGGCCCGGCGCGCTGCGGTGTGTGGTGCTGACGGGTTCGGGTGACCGTGCGTTTTGCGCCGGCGGCGACCTGAAGGAGCGGGACGGCATGACCAACGAGGCGTGGCGGGCGCAGCACGAAATCTTTGAACGCATGTTCGTGACCCTGCTTGACTGCCCCATCCCGGTGATCGCGGCCGTGAACGGCCATGCCTTTGGCGGTGGGTGCGAAATGGTGCTGGGGTGTGACTTCGTCTATGCGGCCCGCACGGCGCGCTTTGCGTTATCGGAGACCAAGTTGGGCATCATGCCCGGCACGGGGGGCACGCAGACGCTGGCCCGTGCAGTGGGCGAGCGGCGCGCCAAGGAACTGATCTTCAGTGCACGTCCCTTTTCGGCAGACGAGGCGTACGAGTGGGGCATGGTGAATCGGGTGTGCGAGCCGGCCGCGCTGCTGGACGAGGCTTTTGCGACTGCCGATGCGATCGCCGCCAACGCACCGCTGTCGATCCGGCAGGCCAAGAAGTCCATCCATCATGGCCTGCAGGGCGATCTGCTGACCGGCTATCGCTTCGAGATCGAAGCCTACAACCGGCTGGTCACGACCGAAGACCGCATTGAGGGCGTGCTGGCCTTCAACGAAAAGCGGAAGGCAGACTTCAAGGGTAGGTAATCGTCCAGCACCCGGGCAGGCTGCGGGGGTGCCGCTGACATCGAGCAATGCCGCAGCGGCATAACAGCTGGACGCCTGCGGGGGGAGACGAGACGGAACTGGCATTCCACAATGCCGTCATGCGCGGACAACCGCCACCGTAGCGCCATCATGGCGCCACCCCACCGCCCCCCGGCAGGAGACACGATGACCCTTTCGACGACGCCCTGGTGGCGGCGCGGCGCACGCCTGGCTGCCGCGCTGCTGGGATTGAGCATGCTCAACGGGGTGCAGGCGGCGTCCGTATCGGCTCCCGCCCCCGCATTTCCCGTCAAGCCGATACGGATCGTTGTCGGCTTTGGTCCCGGTGGGCTGGGCGACACCGTCACGCGTGCGCTGGCGCAGAAGATGTCGGAATCCACCGGGCAAAGCGTCATTGTCGAAAACGCGCCGGGTGCAGGCGGCATCACGGCCGCATCCACCGTGGCGCGCGCCGCGCCCGATGGCTACACCCTGCTGCTGGTCAGCGGGCAGAACGCATTCAGCCCCTACCTGTTCAAGTCCCTGCCCTACGACCCGGTGCAAAGCTTTTCGATGATCTCGACCATCGGCACCTTCCACTTCCTGCTGGTGGTCGATAAAGACAGCCCGCTCAAGACCGTCAATGACCTGGTCGTTGCGGCCCGCAACGATCCGGCGCACGTGAACATCGGCACCATCAGCGTGGGCAGCGCGCAGCATCTGTCCGCCAGTCTGTTCAGCACCATGACCCGCATTCCCGTGCCTATCGTTCCGTTCAAGTCCACCGGCGAAGTCGTAGGCGCCTTGCGCGGCCGCAACGTGCAGGTCGCGATGGAAACGGTGACGGGCGTGTTGGGGCAGGTCAAGGGCGGCGCCCTGCGCGCCATCGCCACGTCGTCGACCCAGCGCCTGTCCTTCCTGCCCGACGTGCCGACCATTGCCGAAAGCGGCGTGCCAGGGCTGGCATCGTATGAATCGGATTCGTGGAACGGCATCGTGGCCCCGGCCAACACGCCGCCCGAGATCGTTGCACGTCTCAACCAGGAGATCGCCAAGGCCTTGCAATCGCCGGACTTGCGGCAGCGCTTTATCGACCTGGGTATCGAACCTGGCAGCAGTACGCCCGAGGCGCTGAAAGCCGTATTTGAAAAGGACGCGCGGAAATGGCGTACTGTTATTGAGCAAGCTCAAATCGAGAAACAGTAAGTGGACTCGTAAGGATGCGCACCATGCAAGCTCTGTTTTCTTCCCGCTCTGCCCCGGTGATCAGCGACGCTGAACGCCAACTGCGGATCGACCTGGCCGCCTGTTACCGGCTGGTTGATCTGTTCGGCATGAGCGACATGATCCTGAACCACATTTCGGCCCGGGTGCCCGGCGACGACGTGCATTTCCTGATCAATCCCTTCGGCATGATGTACGAGGAAATCACCGCGTCCAGTCTGATCAAGATCGACCTGGACGGCAACATCATCCACAACCCCAACACCGACTACACGATCAACCTGGCGGGCTACGTCATCCACAGCGCCATCCACGGCGCGCGGCACGATGTGGGCTGCGTGCTGCACACGCATACGCCCGCGGGCATGGCCGTATCGGCACTGGAATGCGGGCTGCTGCCGCTGAACCAGACGGCCATGCGGTTCGCGGGCGGCGTGGGATATCACGAGTTCGAAGGGGTCGCTGTCGACACCGACGAGCGGCGCCGCCTGGTCAGCAGCCTGGGCGACAAGGACGCCCTGATCCTGCGCAATCACGGGCTCCTGACCGTGGGGCAGGACGTGGCGGAAGCCTTCGTCAACATGCAGCGGCTGGAACGCGCGTGCCAGACGCAACTGCTGACGATGTCCGCCAACAGCCCCATCCACATGCCGCCGCAAGCTGCCGTCGACAAGGCCTACAACCAGTTGCGGCGCGCACCGACCCCCGACATCCACGGCAACTTCCCGCCGCACGGACGCCGCGAATGGCCGGCGCTTCTGCGCATGCTGGACCGGCGCGACGCCAGCTATCGCGATTGACGCCTACCCCTGACTTCTTCAAGCGAGTCCTTTAACCCATGAACCACCGCCTGCTCCAGATCGGTCCCATCACACCCGCGGTCGATGCCCGGCTGGCCTCTGAATACGCCGTGCATCCGCTCTGGAAAGAGTCCGATCCCGCCGCTTTCCTGGCGCAACACGGCGCTGAATTCGAGGCGGCCGCGACCCACCTGCGCTTTGCGTGCGACGCATCGATGTTCGCCGCGATGCCCAATCTGAAGGCGCTGGCCAACTTCGGCGCGGGCTACGACAAGATCGACATCGACGCCGCGCATCGCCACGGCGTGCAGGTCAGCAACACGCCCGACGTGCTCAATGGCTGCGTGGCCGATCTGGCCATGGGATTGTTGATCGATGTGGCGCGCGGCCTCAGCACCACCGACCGCTTCGTGCGCGCGGGCGGCTGGAAGACCGGACAACGGCCGTTGATGACGCGCGTGCATGGCAAACGATTGGGTCTGCTCGGCTTTGGCGGCATCGGCCAGGAAGTCGCGCGGCGTGGCGTGGGCTTCGGCATGACGGTGCGGTATCACACGCGGCGGCCGGTGGCCGACACGCCGCACGAGCACGTGGCCTCATTGCGCGAACTTGCCGAATGGGCTGACTTTCTGGTGGTGGCTTGTGTCGGTGGCGCTGCAACGAAGCACCTGGTGTCGGCCGAGATTCTGGATGCACTTGGCCCGCAAGGCATCGTGGTCAACATCGCGCGCGGCAGCGTGGTGGACGAAGCCGCGCTGGTCTCGGCCCTGCAGGAAGGCCGGCTGGGCGGTGCCGGCCTGGACGTCTACGAGAACGAACCGAATGTGCCGGAGCCGTTGCTGACCCTGGACCAGGTCGTGCTGATGTCGCACATTGCGGGCTTTACGCGGGAATCGCGCGCCGACATGGAACGGCTGGTGGGGGACAACCTGGCGGCGTACTTCGATACCGGCAAGGTACTGACGCCGGTGTGACGCAGCTATAGTGACAGTCCCTTTTCCCGCAGCAGGAGCCACCATGTCCTCTTCCACCCTGGCCATCCTTCATCCCGGTGCGATGGGCGCCGCCGTTGGCGCCTGCCTGCGCGGACTCGGGCATCGTGTTCTGTGGACATCTGAAGGACGCAGCGATGCCACGCGCCGGCGGGCCGATGCAGCCGGTCTGGAAGACTGCGGCAGCCTGCAAACGCTGGTCGACAGCGCCGACATCATCCTGTCGATCTGCCCGCCGCATGGCGCACTGGAACTTGCACAGGAAGTCGCGGCGCTGGGCTTCAAGGGCATCTATGTCGACGCCAATGCGATCTCGCCCGATACCGCGCGCGAAGTGGCGCAGGCCGTTGCCAGCGCGGCGGGCTTTGTCGATGGCGGCATCGTGGGGCAGCCGCCCAGGACCGCCGGATCGACCCGCCTGTACCTGTGCGGAAACGATGCCGCATCGGTCGCCGCCCTGTTCGAAGGGAGTCCCTTGCAGGCCATCGCGATCGACGGCCCGCCGGGCAGCGCGTCGGCCCTGAAGGTCTGCTATGCCGCGTGGTCCAAGGGTGCGACCGCCCTGCTCGCCAACATCCGCGCGCTGGCCCGCCATGAAGGCGTGGAACAGGCGCTGCTGGTCGAATGGCAGCTATCGAGCACGCCCACCGTCAAACGGTCTGCCGAGGTCGCTGCCAAGGCGGACAAGGCCTGGCGCTGGGTGGCGGAAATGGAAGAGATCGCCGCCAGCTTTGCCGCCGCCGGACTGCCACCGGGCTTTCATGAAGGCGCGGCCGAGATCTATCGCCGGCTCGACCAATTCAAGGATGCCCCGTCGGCGCCCGATATCGACACCGTCCTTGATCAGTTGCAATCGTCAACCATCAGCACAACCCCAATCGAGCGCTAGCCCAGGTCCTTCTCCCATGCCCAGATTCGCTGCCAACCTGACGATGCTGTATCCGGAACTCGACTTCCTGGACCGTTTCGAAGCGGCGGCGAATGACGGGTTCGAGGGCGTGGAGTTCTTCTTTCCCTACGCCTACCGTGCGACGCAACTCAGCACGCGCCTGCGGGACCATGGCCTGGAACTGGTGTTCTTCAATGCCACGCCGCGCGCGCATCCCGATGAACGGGGCATTGCCTGTCTGCCCGATCGGAAAGCCGAGTTCCGCGACGGCTTTCTGCGCGCGCTGGAATACGCCCATGTGCTGTCCTGTCGCCGGCTGCATGTCATGGCGGGCATCGTGCCGCCCGGCGCCGATCTGCAGCGCCTGCGCGCCACCTTCATCGACAACCTGATCTGGTGCTGTGCCCAGGCCCGTGCGGCAGGCCGCGACATCCTGATCGAACCGATCAACCCGCGGGACATGCCGGGCTTTATGTTGAGCCGGCAGGACGATGCGCACGACATCCTCAAAGCGGTGGGTGCGGCCAACCTGAAAGTGCAGATGGATCTGTATCACTGCCAGATCGTCGAGGGCGACGTTGCGCAGAAGCTGCGCACCTATCTGCCGACCGGCCGCATCGGACATCTGCAGATCGCCGGTGTGCCGGATCGGCACGAGCCCGATACGGGCGAACTGTCGTATGGGTATCTGTTCGATCTGATCGACGAGTCCGGCTACACGGGGTGGACCGGGTGCGAATACCACCCGCGGTCATCGGCGCGCGGTGGCACGTCGGCCGGGCTCGACTGGATGCTGGCCGCGCATGCACGCCGTGCGGCGTCGCTTGTGTCGTCACTTGCGTCGTCGCTTGCGTCGTCGCCCGCGTCGTCACTTACGCCGGCGCCGGTTCCGACACCGTCACCGGGTTCTCCAGCAGCGTACTGACGAGTTCGCGCACCACCGACTGCATGGCCTGCTGCGTCAGCGTGGCGGGCCGCCGTGCGCTGACGCCGACCGCAAGGCGGGCGCGCAGGTGGGGATCGACGATGGGCACGGCATGGAACAGGTGCCGCCGTTCGGCCGTGTCCACCGCGTTCCTGGACAACACCGCGGCCCCCGCACCATCGGCCACCAGATCCAGGATGGCGGCAATGCCATCGATCTCAAGCGCGATGCGGGGACGTTTGCTCAGCCGCGCAAGCTCGGTCTCGACCAGCATGCGGATCGTGTTGGGCCGCGTCGGGATCACCAGCGCATGATTGGCCACGTCGCGCAGCGGAATGCTGTCCGCGCCGTCGCTGTCCTGCGCGCGGGTCACGAAGTAGAAGTTCTCTTCCAGCAGTACCGTGCTTTCAATGTCGGCCGATGCGGGCGGGTTGTACAGCAAGGCGATGTCGAGCCGGCCGCTCACCAGCGACTCATGCAAGGACGTCGACAGGTTCTCGGTAATCGACAGCGTGGCGTTGGGCATGCGCTCGCGCACCGCGCGGGTCAGGGGCACCGTCAGGATCTTGGCAAAGCAAGGCGGCAGCCCCACGGCCACGCGTCCCGCCAGCGCGCCGCTGACGCGGCCCAATTCTTCGCGCGTGCGCGAGACCTGATACAGGATGCCGCGTGCATGCTCCAGCAATTGCTTGCCGGACTCGGTCAGGGTCACGCCCCGCCCGTTGCGGATGAGCAGCGTATGGCCCAGCTCGACTTCGAGCTGACGCACCTGCCGGCTGAGCGCAGGCTGCGCGATGTCGAGCGCGATGGAAGCTCGCGTGAAACCGCCCAGCTCTGCGACGCGGATGAAGTATTCGAGTTGTTTGAGGTCCACGCGGCAGTATAGGGAGCCTTGCCTGTCGTCAGGGCACGGGACAAACCCTTGCAGTCCTCAACTATCTCAGCAAGGCATCCGCCAAACGGCGGGCTCCTTCGGTCGCCTCCCGGGGCAAGGAGTGCCTGCGCGGGAACGGCTTTTTCTTGATGGTGGCGTCGATGATCAGCTTGGCCGTCTGCCCCGCGTGATTGGACGGATCCAGGATGGCACCCATGCCGACCTTGATCGTTTCGGTGTCGGTATCCGCCTGGAATCGCGTGGCCATCGCCCAGATCACTTGCTGCTCGTTGAACACATCGATGTCATCGTCAACGACCACCACCAGCTTCAGGCTCAGGTTGTCGCCCAGGGCGGCCAGGGCGATATTGCGCGCTTCGCCGGGCGCAGGATCCTTGACTGACACATACAGGTGCAGCAGGCAGGTGCCTGACTTGGGATAGTGCACGGCCGTCACGTTCGGGTACTGCACCCGCAGCGTCTTGAGCTGCCGCGCTTCCTGCGAGATGCCCAACAGCATCGTGTGCTCGTCCGATATCCCGCCCACCATCGTGTGATAGAACGCGTCCTTGCGGTGCAGGATGGCGGTCACTTCCAGCGCATGGCGCGTCGACCGTTCGGACGCGTAGCCGGTAAATTCCCCGAAGGGGCCTTCGTCTTCATCGGCGTCCAGCAGCAGCCGGCCTTCTATCGCGATCTCCGCGAACGCGGGAATCTCGACCGGGCCGGTCACGCCTTCCACCACCTTGAGCGGCTCGCCCAGAAAGCCACCGGCTGCCTCGTATTCGTCGGCATCGATGGGGCCCTTCCACAAGCCGGACCCGATCGTGATCAGCGGATGGCAGCCGATCACGACCACCACCGGCAATTCGGTCAGCCCCATCGCCTTCGCCTTGCGGGCGTAATTCCACAAGTGACGGCGGCTGTGCAGGCTGGTGCCGAAGCGCGTCTTGCCCTTCACATGCAGCCGGTGGAAGGATGCGTTGCGCACGCCCGTTTCCGGGTCTTTGGCGATGAACATGGCATTGGTCACATACGGGCCGCCGTCTTCGACAAAGTTGCGCATGATGGGCAAATAGCCCAGGTCGACATCGTCGCCCGTCAGCACCACTTCCTTGACCGGTCCGGTTGTCAGGACATCCGGAGGAAGCGGCCGGGTGTCGGTCGACGCCCAGGCCTGCGGCAGCTGTTGCACCGTCACGCCCAGTGCCGCCGCATAGCGGTCGCGCGCGCCGAACAGATTCATCAGCACCGGAAAACGCGAGCCCGCCACCTTGTCGAAGATCAACACCGGACTTTGCTTGCGCGCCTCGAGTTCGAACGCCAGCGCCACCGTGTCGTAGTCCAGAGCGACCTCTTGCGAGACCCGCATCACCTGGTCCGGGTGGCTTGCTTCGTACTCCGTCAGGAAGCTGCGAAGGTCCTGCTTGTCGTACTGTGGCGCGGGCGTGTCCATGGGTGCGGTCTCGGCTAAGAAAGCTTGATCAGGCGAACTTGAGGGTCTGGCCCAGGCCCATGGCGCGGGCCTTCATGAGCATGGCGTGGCCGAGCGCAATGTCGGTGGTCGACAGGCCGCGGTGCCAGAACAGGATGGTCTCGTCGTCATTCTCGCGGCCCGATTTCTTGCCCGCCACGATCTGGCCGAGTTCGGCATGCAGGTTCTGTTCACTCAGGCGATCGCTTTCGACATGCGGCCGCAGCGCGCCAAACGGCAGGCCCTTGCGGCACTGGCCCCAGTCATCCACCACCATCTTGCTCATGATGTCGGTCAATGACAATTCGACCGCGCTCATGGTGCCGTAAGGCACGACGAAAGCGCCCGGCTTGATCCATTCAGTCTTGAGCATGGGCGTGGGCTCGGGCAGGCGCGAGGCTTCGACCACGATGTCGGCGCCGCGCACGCACGACTCCCAGTCCGTGGTCACAATGATGGGCTTGCCCAGGTCCTGTTCGAGCCGCGCCGCAAACGCTTCCCGGCTTTCTGGACGGCGCGAATGCACGCGGATCTCGTCGAAGTCGTACAGGCTATCGAGCAGCCGCACGTTCCAGTACGACGTGCCACGCGCACCAATGTGCCCGAGGATCTTGCTGTTCTTGCGCGCCAGGTGCTTGGCGCCGAGTGCGGTCATGGCGCCCGTGCGCATGTCGGTGATGGCGGTGGCGTCCACCACGGCCAGCGGCTTGCCGGTGTCCGGATCGAAGAGGTTCAGCAGCGCCATTTCCGATGGCAGGCCCACCTTGTAGTTGTCGACGAAGTCGCTCACCACCTTCACGCCGGCCACGTGCAGCGGCTTGATGTAGCCGCGCAGCACATTGAAGTGACCCTTGTCGGACGATTCCGGCACCAGGTGCATGCGCGGTTCAATGACCGTTTCGCCGCGGCCTTGGGCATCGAGCGCCGACTCCACGGCGGCCAGGATTTCGGCATCGGTCAGCGCAAGCGCCTTGACGTCGGGGCCGTTCAGGTAAGTGATGTCTATGGATTGCATGGCGCGCTTACTCCAGCGGTTGGATGTTGGCTTGGCGGACGATGTCCGTCCACTTCTTGGTTTCGACCTGGATCATGCGGCCGAACTCGGCAGGCGTATTGCCCAGCGGATCAACACCCATGGCCGCGAACTTGGCCTTGATGTCGTCCTGCTTCAACACGCCCGCAATGTCCTGCTGCAGCTTCTGCACGATGGCCGGTGGCGTGGCCGATGGAATCACCAATCCGTACCACGAGGTCACGTCAAAACCGGGATAGCCGCTTTCGATCACGGTAGGCACATCCGGCAGCACCGCCAGGCGCTTGGGACCCGCCACGGCCAGGGCACGCAGGCGGCCCGACTGGACGTGCTGCACGATCGTGGACACGCCCGCGAACATCATCTGCACCTGGCCGCTCAGCACGTCGTTCACGGCCGACGCCATCGCGTTGTAGGGCACGTGCACGGCATCGATGCCAGCGCTGATGTTCAGCAGTTCACCGGCCAGATGCGCGCCCGTGCCGGTGCCCGGCGACGAATAGTTGAGCTTGCCGGGGTTGGCCTTGGCATACGAGATCAGCTCCGGCATCGTCTTGACCGGCAATGACGCATTGACGACCAGCACGTTGGGCGACGTGGCCAGCACGGTCACCGGCGACAGGTCTTTGGCGGTGTTGAAGGTCAGCTTCGGGAACAGCAGCGGGTTCACCGTCAGGTTGCCCGACGGCGCCAGTGTCAGGGTGTAGCCGTCCGGCGCCGCACGCGCGCCCGCTTCCATGCCGATGTTGCCCGCCGCGCCCGCACGGTTTTCCACGATGACGGGAACGCCCCATTGTTCGGACAATCGCTGGCCCACGATGCGCGGCAGATTGTCGGCGATACCCGCCGGGCCGAACGGCACGATGATGCGGACGGGCTTGTTCGGAAAGGGCTCGGCGGCCGATGCGCTGGCGACGACGCC
The DNA here is from genome assembly GCF_013408655.1 of Pigmentiphaga litoralis. NCBI lineage: Bacteria > Pseudomonadati > Pseudomonadota > Betaproteobacteria > Burkholderiales > Alcaligenaceae > Pigmentiphaga > Pigmentiphaga litoralis. Next base: position 4,156,857 of record NZ_JACCBP010000001.1, on the reverse strand, counting down.
CGCGGTGGCTGCGATCCCGGACACCAGCGCAACGACGCTGGCGACGATCTTGATGCCTGCTTTCATGTGACTCTCCAGATTGACAAGATGCTTGCCGGCACGACCCTTGGGTCATGCCGGGTGGTGATGCGTAAACACGGTGTCTCCCGTCTGCCGGTCGTGCCGGTTTCTCTGATCGGGTGGAGCGGATTGCGGATGCTGCGGAAGTGGATGTTGCGGAATGCCGTGGTGCTGGCGGGATCGTGCGGGGGCGGTCGTGCCGGGTTGATGACGCGGTCTGCGACGTCAGCGCACGCGCTTGAAGGCAGCCTTGCCTGCCGGCGGGTGCAGCACCACCATACCGCCGCCCAGCCGGTATCGCGAGCCTGGATGAATCAGCCGCGCAAAGGTGGCGACCTCGCCCTGCGACCACGTGCGGCGATTGACCTGCAGGCACGCTTCACCAGGGGCCAGCGCCAGCCACTGCGCCATCTCGGGCGACGGTGTGATGGCTTCTACCGTGTGCTCCGCCGCGCCCAAGGGGGCGACGCGTGACAGGTAGGCGTTGGGGGTCTGCTGCGTGAAGTCCTGCGACAGGTAGTCGGGGGCGACCGCGGGATTGGTGTAGCGGTCTTCCAGCTGCACCGGCACCTGATTGTCCAGGTGCACGATGATGGAATGATGGACGGGCGAGCCGGTCGCCACGCCCAGGTACAGGGCCATGACTTCTGACGCCTGCTCAGTATTGAGCAGGATCACCTGGTTGCTGTAGCGATGGCCACGCTCGGCAATCTCGTCGGCAATATTGCGCACTTCCAGTACCGACAGCATGGGCTTGCGGTCCGCCACGAAGGTGCCGATACCCTGGCTGCGCATCAATACGCCGTCCTGCGTCAGCTCAAGAATGGCGCGCCGCGCGGTCATGCGCGACACGCCAAATTCCGCAGCCAGCTGATGTTCCGACGGCACTCGCGCGCCCACCTGCCACTCGCCCGAATCGATCTTGCTCAGGACATGCATCTTGATGCGGGCGTACGGGGCTTGCAGCGCGGCAGAGTGTGTCGGGGACATGGCATCTCGCTAAGGCATGTCCAGACTTTATGTTGGCTAGACTTGCATAGTCAAGCGCGAATGTGACTGCTGCTCGTTATCGAGCATGCTCGGATTTGAGTGGCGTCGGGATTGATCGGTTTCGGCTTTGAGTAGGTTCAGGACTGCGGTGGGGTCGGTGCTGCGGCAGGTCCGGTGCTGCGGCGGGTCCGGTGGTGGTCCCATTCGTGAACGCGATTCATAAGCCTTGCAAGCGCCAGGGCGCTAGTCGCGCACGGCGATCTGCATGACCATGTCGCTTGATGCGCGGCACGTCCGTGCCTTTGCTGTCATCCACCGGCATTGACTGGCATTCGCTGGACTGCCTGACCTTGCCCTTCCGACCAGGACGCTTTGCATGACCGCTACACACCGCCGCCGCACGCCCGCCTATGTGTTCGCCTATATGTCCGCCGCTGCCGCCCTGGCCGCCATCGCCCTGGCCGCTGTTGCCGTGACTGCCCATGCGCAAGCTACGGCGCGCCCCGTTGCCCAGGCAACAGGATCCGCACCCATCGTCACCCCCACCAAGGACTTGCGCATGTGGATGACCGTCGGCGACCGCCGCTACGCCCTGACACTGGCCAACACCGACGCTGCGCGGGCCTTTGCGGCGCGGCTGCCGCTGACGCTGGACATGAGCGACCTGAACGACAACGAAAAGAAGGTCACGCTGTCGCCCGCCCTGCCCGCTGCGGCCAGCCGGCCGGGCACGATCCGCAACGGCGACATCATGCTGTACGGCGACAGCACGCTGGTGGTCTTCTACCGCACCTTCGATTCGATCTACTCGTACACCCGCATCGGGAAGCTGGACGGGCCAGAAGACCTGGAACAAGTCCTTGGCCCGCGAGATGTGAAGGTGACCTTCTCCAAGCAGTAGCGGGACAACACGCGCGGTCATCCTTCCGCTTGTCAGCCTTCGATCATGGTGTACACACGCACGCGATGACCATCGGGATCAGCGATCACGAACGTGTAGCCAAAGTCGAGCAGCACCGGCGATTGCAACACCGTGACGCCCGTCGCGGACCAGCTTTCAAACAGCGCGTCCACTGCCGCCTCGTCGTCCACGGCAATCGCCAGTTCCGATCCGCCGCCGGTCGTGGCGGGCGCAGGCTTGCAGGTGTGCTTCGACCACAGCCCCAGCTTCAGGCCGTTGGCCAGGACAAAAAGCAGGAAGGTCGGCGACGCTTCGACCGGTTGCTGATCGAGCAGACGCGCGTAGAACGCCCCGCTTTGTTCGGCGTTGTCGACATACAGAATGGTCATCGAAGGGACAGACATGGAAGGCTCCGGAAGTGAGATAAGGACCGTGCTGATCGAAGGGATTTCGTCTCAGCGCAGGGGGGTATCTTCTTCCAGGCCACTGACAGATTCTGTCAGTAGTGAAGATGGCGCGTGAGCGCCCCATGCCATTTACTGCTCGCCCGTGATGCCCATTTCGGCGCGCCACCGCTTGAGCAAGCCCAGCCGGCGCTGCGGATACCGCACGTTCTGCGTGGTCACGTTAGCCAGGCGATCCGCTCTAAAATGGCGGAAGCCCTCTCGCGTTTCGCACCACGCAACCACCACCCGTTGGCGCTCGAAAAAGCCCAGCGCAAACGGCCAGATGGTGCGCGAACTGGACGCGCCATTGGCGTCCGTGTAATCGATATCCAGCTTGCGTTCGCGCCGGATGGCATCCCGCAATTGCGGCAGATGCTCGGTCAACCCGGGCGGATCGGCGCGGGGTCCGACCAGCAAGGTGTTGGCATCCAGCTCCCGCCGCATCTCGGCAGGCAGCACCGACGAAATCTTCGCCATCGCCTGCTTCGCCGCCGCGCCCAGCTCGTCGTCCGTGCTGCGATTGACCCACCGCATGCCAAGCACCAAGGCTTCCAGCTCCGTCACGGAAAACATCAGCGGCGGCAGCAGATACCCCGGCTTCAGCACATAGCCCACCCCCGGCTCGCCCGTAATGTCCGCGCCCTGCGCCTGCAGGCTGGCAATGTCGCGATACAAGGTGCGCACGCTGACCCCCATCTGCGCCGCCAGGGTCATCCCGGTCACGGGATGTTTATGGCCACGCAGATGCTGCATGAGGGAGAGGAGGCGTTCAGCGCGGGACATGCTCAGACGTCCAATCGCCAATGCCATGGTCCCACCGCGTGGTGGACCATGGCCGTATCAGGATCAAGGTATGCGAGCCGCGCCATGAAAGCACCGCGATCACTTGCCAATACAGAACCGCGAAAAGATGACCCCCAACAGATCATCGCTCGTGAACTCCCCTGTGATCGACGTCAGCGCGCCGTGCGCGAGCCGCAGTTCCTCGGCAAACAGATCCAGCACGCGATCGCTCAACGCCGCATGTTCGCCGGCGATGTCCAGATGGTCGGCGGCTTGCAGCAGGGCCTGGATATGCCGTTCACGCGCAAGGTAGGGCGATTCGCCAGACGGATTCCAGCCTGCTATCGCCAGCAGTTCCTGGCGCAGCGTATCGAGCCCTTCCCCCGTCAAGGCAGAGATGCCCAGGCGCTTGGCGGGGTGACCGGCGACGCGCGTTTCGGCACTGACACGCGCAGCACGCTGGCTGCCGCCGGCATCAGCATCCGCATCAGCATCCGCATCAGCATCCGCATCCGCATCAGCACCGGCACCGGCACCGGCATCGGCCTCCGCACCCGCGTTGCCGCCCGCCCCCGCCCCATCGTTGCCACCGTCAACCAGATCCATCTTGTTGACGATCTCAAGCACCGGCGTGCGGGCGGGCAATCGTGACGTGATCGCAGCATCCAGTTCCGGCTGCGGCTGCGTTGCGTCCAGCAGATGCAGGATCACATCCGCCTGTTCGATCTCGGTCCACGTGCGGGCAATGCCAATCTGCTCGACCGTATCGGTCGTCTCGCGCAGCCCTGCCGTGTCCACGATATGCAGCGGCACGCCTTCAATCGTGATCTGCTGCACGACCTTGTCGCGCGTGGTGCCGGCAATGGGAGTGACGATGGCGGCTTCGAAACCGGCGAGCGCATTGAGCAGGCTCGATTTGCCGACATTGGGTTGACCGGCCAGCACCACGTGCAGGCCTTCGCGCAGGATCGCGCCCTGGCGGGCCTGGGCCAGCAGGTGCGACAGGTCTGACGCAATCGCATCGAGCACGCTGCGAGCCTGGTACTTTTCCAGGAACTCGATCTCTTCTTCGGGAAAGTCCAGCGTCGCTTCGACCAGCATGCGCAGGTGCACGATGCGGTCGGCCAGGCCGGTCACCTGGTCCGAAAACGCCCCCGTCATGGAAGCGGCCGCACTGCGCGCGGCGGCTTCGGACGAGGCGTCGATCAGGTCGGCCACGGCCTCGGCCTGCGCCAGGTCCATGCGGTCGTTCAGGAAGGCACGCCGCGTGAATTCGCCGGGCTCGGCCAGGCGGATGCCCTGCTCCCGTCCGGCTTCCAGGCAGCGCGCAAGCAAACGCCGCAACACGACAGGCCCACCATGGCCCTGGAACTCCACGACATGCTCCCCCGTGTACGAATGCGGGGCGGGAAAGGCCAGGGCGATGCCTTCGTCGATCAGCACGCCGTCGGCGTCCTTGAACGGCAGATAGTGCGCGTGGCGCGGCGTAAGCTGCCGGCCTGCGATGGCTTCGATCAACGCATCCAGCCGGGCCGGCGACGATACGCGCACGACGCCAATGCCGCCGCGGCCGGGAGCCGTTGCAATCGCAACGATGGGGTCGTGATCGGAAATCATCGGAAGATCCTGAAGTGAAAAAACGAAGCCAACGAAAACGAAACCACAAACAACACAGGCCGCCCGGAAACCGTGGCGGCCTGTGAAGTGTACCGGCGGAGGGTGTGAACAAAGCACCCGGCCGGACTAGCGATCCAACAACGTTACGCTGCTGCCAGCGCCTTGTCGGCCTGCTTGCCCACGTACCATTGCTGGGCGATGGAAAGGCAGTTGTTCACCACCCAGTACAGCACGAGGCCGGCCGGGAAGAAGAACATCATGCCGCCGAACACCAAAGGCATGAACATCATGACCTTGGCTTGCATGGGGTCCGGCGGTTTCGGGTTCAGGCGCATCTGCAGGAACATCGTGCCCATCATCAGTGCAGGCAGGATGAAGAAGGGATCGGGCGAGGCCAGGTCACGCACCCAGCCGATCCACGGCGCATTGCGCATTTCAACCGAAGCCAGCAGCACCCAGTACAGCGAGATGAACACCGGAACCTGGACGATCATCGGCAGGCAACCACCCAGCGGATTGATCTTCTCGTTCTTGTACAGCTCCATCATCGCGGTGTTGAGCTTGGTGCGATCGTCCTTGTACTTGTCGCGCAGCGCGGTCATGCGCGGCGTGACCTTCTTCATGCGGGCCATCGAACGGTAGCCGGCGGCCGACAGCGGGTAGAAGGCCAGCTTGATCAGCACGGTCAGCGCCACGATGGTCCAGCCCCAGTTGGCCAGGATCGAGTGCAGCCAGGTCATGAGCAGGAACACAGGCTTGGCGATGATGGTCAGCCAGCCATAGTCGACTACCAGATCCAGACCCTGCGCGACGGCAGCCATGGCCTGCTGGTCTTGCGGACCGATCCAGAGCTTGGCTTCGACGCTGTTGCCGGTACCGGGCGACAGCGTGCCGACGGGCTGCACGGCGCGAACGGCGTACAGGCGCGAGTCGAGCTTGGTGATGTCGTACGTGCGCGGCGCGCCTTCGGGCGGCACCCAGGCCACGGCAAAGTAGTGCTGCACCATGCCCAGCCAGCCGTCGTTCGCGGCCTTGTTGAAGGTGGCCTTGTTCTTGTCGATGTCGCTGAACTGCACCTTCTGGAACTTGTGTTCCGAGGTGTAGATGGCCGGACCCGTGAACGTGCTGTAGAAGTGGCTTTCGCCAGGAGGCTTGCCGCCATCACGCGTCAGCTGCAGGTACAGCGACGGTGCCAGGGGCGCGTCGCTGACGTTCGACAGGTCGTGGCGCACGTCGATGTCGTAACGGCCCTGGCGCAGCGTGTAGGTCTTGATGACCTTGACGCCGCCGCTTTCGGCTTCGAACGACACGTCCATGGCGTCGCCCGACAGCTGGCGTGCGTCGGTGACCGGGCGGAACAGGGTGCGATGCGTCGGGAAGGCCGCGCCTGCCGGTGCACCGACCACGCCGCTCTGGGCCAGGTAGGTGCGGCTGGTCGACTCGTCGAGCAGCACGGTGGGCTTGGTGTGGTCTTCCACGTCGGGCTGCTTGAGCAACTCGGCCTTGACGATCTGGGCACCCAGCGTGTCGAAGGTCAGGCGCAGCACGTCGGTCGTGACGACGATCTTTTCCGCCTTGGCTTCGACCGGCGCTGGCGCGGGGGCCGAGCCGGGCACGGCAGTGTTGCCCGCGACCGCACCTGGCACGGCCGACGGAATGCTGCCGTCAGGCGCGGTAACCGGCGGCTTGGCGTCGGTGGTCGCGGTCTTGACGGGCGTCGTGCCGAACATGGACGGCTGTCCATTGTATTTTTGCCATCCATCCCATAGGAACAGGAGGGAGAGCGAGAAGATCATCCAGAGGATGGTGCGTTGCATGTCCATGGACGGTTGGTTCCAGTCGTCGCGGCAAAGTCCGCTAGTTTAGCTGCCTTGAGCTGACAGATCTCATACAGGCGGCTTGGAAGTCGAATGATCGGCGGAGGATGTGTCGGCAGTGCGTCGGCCAGCTGCGCCGGGCACGGGCGGCACGGGATCCAGGCCGCCCGGAGAAAACGGGTGGCACCGGCAAATACGCTTGAACCCCAGATACACGCCCGCCCCGGCGCCATGCATGTCGATGGCTTCCATCGTGTACACGGAACAGGTGGGCGTGAACCGGCAGGACTGGCCGATCCAGGGGCTCAGGAAAAAACGGTAGAAACGGATGGGCCAGATCAGCAGGCGGCGCAGCGGCGTCGATCCATGAGGAACACCGCCGCCCCGGCTTTCCGCAGCCTGGGCCTGGGCGTCCTGCTGAGCTTGGGCATCCTGTTCAGACACGAGTTCCATCACGTTCCGCACCTTTGTCGGGCGTCACTGCGTTGTCCACGGCCCGCGCGCGGGGTTCGGGTGGGCGTCCTGCCCTGCTGTCGGCCTGGCCGGCCCGGGCCGCGCGCAACCAATGCCCATCCATTTCCAGACGGGTCATGTGCTTGAGCGCCGTCAACGAGACGGACGGGATCCGCGTGTGCAGACGCACCACGTAGTCGCCCGCAGGCAGGGCCAGCCGCTTGTGGCGGAAGGCTTCCCGGATCACGCGTTTGATCGCGTTCCGGCTGACCGACAGGGGCGCATAGCGCTTGCCGATGACCAGGCCCAGGCGCGCTTCAGGCGCAGCCACAGGCGTGGAGACCGTGTCGCCAGACGACGCATCCTGCATCGCTTGCGGCGGCGCGACGCTCAAAACAAAAAGCGCCCCTCTTGCAAGGCGGCGCCCTTTCAGCGCAGGGGCGAATTCCGCCGGACTACGCAGCCGCGCGGTGCCGGGAAACGACGCGCGCGATGTCAACGACATGACCTGATCACGAGGTGGTGGATCCCATGCCTGTTCGGTTCGGCGGCAAGATACGCCCGCCAAGGCACGGACACCCCGTGGTGGACGTGGCGTTTATACAGCCAGGCGCTTGCGGCCCTTGGCGCGGCGCGCGTTGATGATCGCGCGGCCTGCACGGGTGGACATACGCACACGGAAACCGTGGGTGCGCTTGCGGCGGGTAACTGAAGGCTGATAGGTACGTTTCATGACTATTCCGGTTGGTGGTTGGCCGCCCCGGAGTATTGCCTAGCTCGCTGCCGCCCCCATCTACCAGTACGTGAACGTACAAGACGGGAACCGCAGGCCTGCTACCAACCCAGGGCCTTTCCGATGATTCTTGAGGTGACTCTTAATGCAATGCTTACTCTGACTTCTCGTCCCATTTGGGCGCAAGCCTGCGCTCCAAACTCCGGACAGCCTTACATTTCATCAAACTTTGGCGCGTCTGTCAATCCTGGCGCGGCCTGGAGACGTGGGGAAAAGTCGCTTCCCTGTGGATAACTTGGTGCTGGAGGAGTAGAATGGATCGTTTCGGATCGGCGTTTTCCTGCTTCGCGTGAGCCGTTACGGGTCCTCCCAAGTACTCTCAAGTACGGGGCCTCCCCAAGTACAGCTGCGCCCAAGCAACATGCCCTGTCACGGCACTGTCATGTGTGCCCCCCGATCCTTCTAGCGAGATTCATGGAAGATTTTTGGCAAACCTGCGCCCAGACGCTCGAGCGCGAACTGCCGCCACAGCAATTCAGTGCGTGGATCCGGCCGCTCGTTCCGGTGGCCTTCGACGAATCCGCCGGGGTCTTGCGTGTGGCTGCCCCGAACCGGTTCAAGATGGACTGGGTACGCAGCAACTACTGCGGCCGCATCGAATCGATCGCGGCTGAATGGTTCCAGCGCCCGATACAGGTGAAGTTCGAGCTCGACGCCCCTCGCGCGGTCGAACCTCCCCCGCCCCGGTCGCAGAATGGCCTGCAGCACCTGCAACAGCCCAGCCAGGGCCGTGGCGCCAGTGCGCCGGCCCAGCCGCGTGCACCGCAGCAGTCCACCTACCCTGGAGATGGTCCCAGCTACAACGGCCAGAACAATGGCAGCCTGCCCGCGCAGCAGACCGGCCCGTATTCGGGTCCTTATACCGGTCCGAGCAATGGCGGCGCGCAGCACGGCGGCCAGCAAGGTTCGGGTGATGCAGGCGGCGCTCGCGCGCCTGTGCATAACGCCAAGTCGGATCTGAACGAGGCGACCGGCATTTACGAGCGATCGCGTCTGAATGTCGATCTGACCTTCGACAATTTCGTGACGGGTAAGGCCAACCAGCTGGCTCGCGCCGCGGCGCTGCAGGTGGCTGAAAATCCGGGTACGTCCTATAACCCGCTGTTTCTGTATGGCGGCGTGGGATTGGGCAAGACCCACCTGATTCACGCGATTGGCAATTCCATGGTGGCCGACAACAGCGGCGCCCGGGTGCGGTATATCCATGCGGAACAGTTCGTGTCCGACGTGGTGAAAGCCTATCAGCGCAAGGCGTTTGACGAATTCAAGCGGTACTACCATTCGCTCGACCTGCTGCTGATCGACGATATTCAGTTCTTTTCCGGAAAGAACCGCACGCAAGAAGAATTCTTCTATGCGTTCGAAGCGCTGGTGTCGCTGCGCAAGCAGATCATCATCACCAGTGATACCTATCCGAAAGAACTGGCCGGTATCGACGATCGCCTGATTTCGCGATTCGATTCGGGGCTGACCTGCGCGATCGAACCGCCGGAACTGGAAATGCGGGTGGCCATTCTGCTTAAAAAGGCAGAAACCGAGGGCATGCCGCTGCCCGAAGAATGCGCATTCTTTATCGCCAAACACTTGCGCAGCAATGTGCGTGAACTGGAAGGCGCGCTGCGCAAGGTGCTGGCGTATGCCAAGTTCCATGGCCGCGCGATTGGCGTGGAAGTCTGCAAGGATGCACTGAAGGATCTGCTGTCGGTATCCAACGGCCAGATCACCGTGGAAAACATCCAGAAAACCGTCGCCGACTTCTACAAGATCAAAGTCGCCGACATGTATTCGAAGCGAAGGCCCGCCAATATCGCATTGCCGCGGCAGATCGCCATGTACCTGGCCAAGGAATTGACCCAGAAAAGCCTGCCGGAAATCGGCGAGCTGTTCGGTGGCCGCGACCACACCACGGTGCTGCACGCCGTACGAAAGATTTCAGAAGCCCGGACCAAACAAGCCGAGCTGAACCACTCGTTGCATGTCCTCGAACAGACGCTGAAGGGTTGACCGCCGCCCGTGACGCGCACGGCTGACATGGTCCTTCGGCATACTCGCGCCACGCTTGCGGCAGGGTCGCCCCGCAGAGCAACCAAGCTGTTGATTTAAAATACGATTTGCTGATGTTCGAGTTATCCACAGGCTCCTATTTAACGACCAACCCCAAGAAGGATTGGATATGCAATTGGTGAAAGCCTCACGCGACGCACTCCTCAAGCCGCTCGCGACAGTGTCAGGGATCGTGGAGCGTCGGCACACGCTCCCCATCCTCGCCAACATCCTGTTGCGCAAGGACGGCAGCCGCGTGTCGTTCGTATCGACCGATATCGAGGTTCAGATCACCACCCATGCCGATTTCGGCGTGGGTGATGCGTCTGAATCGACGACGGTCGCGGCGCGCAAGCTGCTGGATATCCTGCGCGCCCTGCCCGATACGGGCGACGTTTCGCTGTCGCTGGCGAACAAGAAACTGTCCGTGCAATCCGGCAAGAGCCGTTTTGCGCTGCAGACCCTTGCCGCCGAGGAATTCCCGACGGTCGCCCAACCGGCGACCTGGAATGCGTCGCTCACCATGACGCAAAAGTCGTTCAAGCATCTGCTGAACATGGTCCATTTCGCGATGGCCCAGCAGGACATCCGGTATTACCTGAACGGCATGCTGCTGGTCATCGACGGTTTCGACGTGCGCTGCGTGTCGACCGACGGTCACCGCCTGGCCTACTGCTCGGTCACGACCGAAACGGAATCGCCCAAGCAGGAAGTCATCATTCCGCGCAAGACCGTGCTGGAACTGCTGCGCCTGCTCGACGATTCCGAAGAACCCGTCCAGATCGACGTGGCCGCGAACCAGATCCGTTTCCGTTTTGCGGAAATCGAACTGATCTCCAAACTGGTCGAGGGCAAGTTCCCCGATTACCAGCGCGTGATCCCGAGCGGCTACACCAAGCATTTCCTGATCGCCCGCGAAGCCCTGCAACGCAGTCTGCAGCGCGCCGCCATTCTGACCACCGACAAGTTCAAGGGTGTCCGGATGCAGATGGCCGATCACGTATTGAAAATCTCGGCCAGCAACGCCGAACAGGAAGAAGCGCAGGAAGAACTCGATATCGACTTCAGTTTTGAACCGCTCGATATTGGTTTCAACGTCAGCTACCTCCTCGACGTGCTGGGTAATCTGAAAGCCGAAACCGTGCAGTGGGGCGTCGGTGACGCCAACTCGTCGGCGCTGATTACGCTGCCCGACAACGCCGACTTCAAGTACGTCGTGATGCCCATGCGCATCTGACGCGCCGCAGTCTGCTTTTTATCGTCTTGTAGTTTTTTAACTGCCGGGCCCGGTGTCACAGGGTTCGGCAGTGTGGATGGTTTACACGCTTATGACCGAACAGAACACTTCGCCGGAAACTGGCGACACGGATAACAGCCACCTGACGTCGAACACGGCGATCAATGCCCACATCGCTGGCGCATCGGATGCCTATGGCTCCGATTCGATCAAGATGCTGAAGGGGCTCGAGGCCGTGCGCAAGCGGCCAGGCATGTACATCGGCGACACGTCCGATGGCACCGGCCTGCACCACATGGTGTTCGAGGTGGTCGACAACGCGATCGACGAAGCGCTTGCCGGTCATTGCGACGAAATCGTCGTGACCATCCACACCGACAATTCCATTTCCGTGACCGACAACGGCCGCGGGATCCCGACCGACATTCACAAGGACGACGAATTCCAGCGCAGCGCCGCCGAAATCGTCATGACCGAACTGCATGCCGGCGGCAAGTTCGACCAGAACTCGTACAAGGTCTCGGGCGGGCTGCACGGCGTGGGTGTGTCCTGCGTGAACGCCCTGTCCGAATGGCTGCGCCTGACCATCTACCGTAACGGCGACGTCTACAAGATGGAATTTCGCCAAGGTGCGCGCGTCGAACCGCTGGCCAAGGTCGGCCCGACCGAAAAACGCGGGACCGAGGTGCACTTCCTGGCCGACGTCAGCATCTTCACGAACGTCGAATTCCACTACGAAATTCTGGCCAAGCGCCTGCGCGAACTCTCGTTCCTGAACAACGGCGTCAAGATCAAGCTGGTCGATCAGCGTCAGGGCAAGGAAGAAGACTTTGCGTTCAGCGGCGGCGTGAAAGGCTTTGTTGACTACATCAACCGCGCCAAGACCGTGCTGCACCCGAACGTGTTCAACGTTGCCGTGGAATCGGCTGCCGGCGGCGTGCCCGTGGGCGTCGAAATCGCGATGCAGTGGAACGACAGCTACACCGAAAGCGTCCTCTGCTTCACGAACAACATTCCGCAGCGCGACGGCGGCACCCACCTGACCGGCCTGCGCGCCGCGATGACTCGCGTGCTGAACAAGTACATCGAACAGAACGAAATGGCCAAGAAGGCCAAGGTCGAAACCACCGGCGACGACATGCGCGAAGGCCTGACCTGCGTGCTGTCCGTCAAGGTGCCCGACCCCAAGTTCAGCAGCCAGACCAAAGACAAGCTGGTCTCGAGCGAAGTGCGCCCCGCGGTCGAAGACGCCGTGGGCCGCGCGCTCGACACGTGGCTTCAGGAACGCCCGATCGACGCCAAGGCCCTGTGCGCCAAGATCGTCGAAGCCGCGCGCGCCCGTGAAGCCGCCCGCAAGGCCCGCGAAATGACCCGCCGCAAAGGCGTGCTCGAAGGCGCCGGCCTGCCCGGCAAACTGGCCGACTGCCAGGAAAAAGACCCGGCATTGTCCGAAATCTACGTGGTGGAGGGCGACTCCGCAGGCGGGTCGGCCAAGCAGGGCCGCGACCGCAAATTCCAGGCCATCCTGCCCCTGCGCGGCAAGGTGCTGAACGTTGAAAAAGCCCGCTTCGACAAACTGATCGCGTCCGAACAGATCGCCACGCTGATCACCGCGCTGGGCACCAGCATCGGCGCCGAAGACTTCAACATCGACAAGCTGCGCTACCACCGCATCATCATCATGACCGACGCGGACGTCGACGGCGCCCACATCCGCACGCTGCTGCTGACCTTCTTCTACCGTCAGCTGCCGCAGCTGATCGAACGCGGCCACATCTACATCGCCCAGCCACCGCTCTTCAAGGTCAAGGTTGGCCGCGATGAACGGTACTTGAAGGACGAAGAAGAAGAAACCGCGTTCATGCTGACCCTGGCCCTGCGCGACGCCAAGCTCTACCCGACCGAAGGCGCCGACCCCATCGCCGGCGACGCCCTCACGGAACTGGCACGCCAGTACAACCTGGCCGACGCCGTCATCGCGCGTGTCACCCGCTTCATCGACGAAAAAACCCTGAGCGCCATCGTTCAAGGCACAGTCGTGGACGTCACCAACGAAGCCGCCGCCACGGCCTCCGCCGAACGCCTGCAAGCCGCCTTGGAAAACCCGTCACTGCCCGGCGTGGTGCAGGTGTACGCCAAGTACGACGAGGCCGCCGAAAAATGGCGCCTGGAAGTCCACCGCAACCACCACGGCAACATCCGCGTCAGCGTGATCGACGAAGCCTTCGTTGCCGGGTCGGATTACGGCATTCTTCATCACGCCGCGGAAACGTTCCAGGGCTTGATCGGGGAACGCGGTCGTATCGTTCGCGGTGAAGGCGAGAAGGCCAAGGAGATGTACGTGAATGACTTCCGCGAAGTCATGCACTGGCTGCGGTCCGAAGCGGAACGGTCGATTTCCAAACAGCGGTATAAGGGTCTGGGCGAGATGAACCCTGCGCAGCTGTGGGAAACGACGATGGATCCTACTGTTCGGCGGTTGATGAAGGTGCAGATCGAGGATGCTATTTCAGCGGATGAGATCTTTACTACGCTGATGGGGGATCATGTTGAGCCACGCAGGGCGTTTATTGAGAAGCATGCGTTGATGGCGGGGAATATTGATATTTGAGTTTGTGGGGTCCCACGGGAAGTTAGATTTATCCCGAATGAGTTAGATGTATTAGAGAGGCTGCCGCGGGGCGGCCTCTTTTGTTTCGAGCTTAGCGAGCTTTTGGGGCTTTGATTTCTAGTCATATCGATCGCATTCACGGCAATCGTAGTTCTTAGAGATACTGCCAAGCGCAGGAAGTTAGTACCAACGGATTCTCAGAGTATTGCCAATGGCTAGGGACGGAACTGAGCAGCTCGAACTCGTGACTCGAAGCAATGGACGTCTGGTTCCGACTCATTTCGGCCGGTGGCTAGGCAGAAAGCAGACTGTCATCGTTCGAGGCCGGCGAGAACGATGGGTCGGACATCCCACTGAAGCGGCAAGTCCTAGCAAAGCTTATTCATTTGCGATTGCCATTGTTGCCGCGCAGTGGTCGAGTTTAGATTCCAGTTCATGAATCATCGGCTCGAGTAGCGCAACTACCTCCTCAACCGAATTAATGGCTGAGGGTACTCCCCGCGCGGCATGCCTCCACATGTAATCAGTTTCAAACGGATATTTTCCTCGGAACGCCTTTCGTAAGACATCTTCTGCTAGCGATATAAATGCCGCGCCAGAATAGCCATCTTCCGAGACGTCTGGACGTAGTCCATGTTCGATTCGAACGTACTTTGGGATGTCCCAATACCGTTCCCGGCATACTTCGATACGGTCATTGAGTTCCGTGAGGCGCATGCCAAAAATCTCGGCGCTTGCTTCATGCTGGGATTCGGAAAGCGAGGTCAGGTGTACATTCGTCAGTGCGGCTGCTTCCGCTGCACCGATCTGAAATCCATTTTCAGCCAGAAGAATCCCGCGATCTGCGCCAGTGTCAGCAACAATCTCTCGGAGGCCGAGAACGTGAAGCTTGCTTACCCGAGACTGCCAGTGTTTGCACTCGACAATCCAGGTAACTTCGAAGCCGGCGTGTCGCGATTTCACGAGAACATCAACATCGTGACTTGTACGAACCCCCCTGATTGTGACGTTCGTGGCCGCTTCGAGTCCGAGCGACCGAAAGAATTCAGCGGCTTTCTCTTGATACTCGCTCCAATCTGCCGCCATGGCCGCTTGCTCCTTGTTGAAAACGAACGGGAAACAGGGGTGCGTTCTGAAACGCTCTACGCATGATATTAGTGGCACCGGAGCGCGAAGGGCGCCAAAAGCGTTAGCCGTCGGCATCCGCTTGACCGCCCAGTTAGGCGGCCGGGTTGAATGAACGGACTTCGGCGAACGCTTTCATGAATAGTCCTTGCAAGTGCTTCGGTGGTACTGACAAAAAGGCACAAGCCACGGCAGCAAAACCTTCGATAGCCTCAATCTGCGATGGGAATTTTACGTTAGGTCTGGCGTGCCTCAAAACTTCATAGATTGAGCTCAAATTGTGGTTCTCTATTGAGTGATCAATCTCGTGCCCGAATTTGTTTCGAATCGCATTCAACTGAATGATTCCGGGCCTTACGAATGCCGCGCTCGAGCGTCTCGATGGAAGCAGCTTTGCCTTCTGCGCGAATGTCAGTCGCAGATCATCGAACTCCTCTATCACGTAGAAAATCGTCAGGAATATGTCGAGGAAATTTTCGATCACCAAGTGCGCACGAAGAATCCGCCCGATGGGCTCATGATCGACGGCGAGCAACTTACGGAATCGTTCATTGTGGTACCGGAAATCAGCCTCAATTTCCTGCCAATGCGGTTGAAGTGCGGCAACAGCTTTTTCGATCCCTTCAATGTCATTCATAGCGCATGCCTCATGCCATCCATATTCACTAGCATTTACAACCGAAAATTCACTGGAAAATGTTGTGTCATATTTCCTTGCTTTGCTTGCGACAAGTATATCGAAGGAACTCTCCCCTCAAGGGGCTTAGAGGCAATGTCTGCTTTCTGGTGAACGACCTGAACAACCGTTCTTGGCCGGATGTGTACGTTCTAATAAGTTACGATAGCTGGCGTTCGATGCGAACAGTAAATCGGCCGGTGACTGCTTTCGGGCACATGAATGAAATGAAGTTCTCGGCCAGCAGCGGTCGACGTCAAACGTCCGCTTTTTGGGAAAACTGGCTTTATCTTTCGATGTACACCGACCAAGAACGCGCTCACTTGTGCGTTCGGCATCTGACTGCCGGCAGTTCAATTGGCTTGCTGTGCAGCGAGCAATGGAGCAAACCGCAGCCGAAGGTGCTGAAAGCGCTCATCTAGCCGCTGGGCACGTTCTGTCATCTTCGTGAGCACCTTCGGTCAATCCTCTCGGGATCCATCGAATTCAAAGGCCGAGAAGTCCCGTGCACTGATTGCCTTTTCAAGATGGCCAACTACGTCAGGCGGTTGTTTGAAGCGCATCGTGCCCATATCGATCACGTCCGCGACCGAGCTGTCTTTGACGTTCCTCGGCACCACGATAGATGTTTTGGCTTCGCCGTACAGGTTCGCCGCCGTGACGACAGCGTCAATGCGGAATTCGTCCGCGTGCGGGTCTGCCCAACCAATGACAGCGTACTCGTACTCCAGGCCATGGCGGAAGTCCTCGCATGCAATCTGCACCTCTAGGCACCGTTTTGGATCATCGAGCACCACGAACTCGTGCTTCCCTGGCTGCGCCATCGAGCGGATAGAGTCGTGCAGCGTGCGCGGCATGTGAAAGTCCATCAGAGACCGCCGCTTTGGCCTCGGAGCGGAAGGCCCTGAAGGACTGGCCAACACATACCTCTTGTTGAACCACCCTCCCATTGCTGTCATGCGTATGAGCAAGGACTCCGCCGGCACCTGGCCCATGTTCTCTATCCGGAAGCGAATCTTGAGCTGCCCGTAGTTCAGCTCGATCTTCCGCTCGTAATCACGAACGAAGCGAGGGACCTTGTTGCGCTCCCACTCTGTATAGCGCTCGTCCAAAGTATGGTCATAGTCGCTCATGATTGAAGTGAACCCCGAGCGCTCCTGCTCCGGCAAGGGACTTAGCCGGATGATGGTCTCCTGAATAGCTCTCCTCTCGTCAGGCGACAAAGCCTGAATTCGGTGCACATCCACGGAGGGTTGGCTTGTACTCAGATGCAGTGAAAGCTGGGGCTCGCGGTCTTTCATCGCGTTCAACTGACGCTGAAGATTGGCAGCCTTCTTCTCGGCCTCGGAAACCTCTTTCGGGCGAAGCCAGGTTTCGCTGACCTGATGAATGTTCAGTCCATGGCGTTTCGCAAGGTGGAGTGGACGAATGTCTTGGCTAACTACCACACGTGCATCCGGGGAAGGCCCTTGGGCAGACATTGCCTGCGCTACCACGCGCGCATCCGGCTCGTCTCGGTCAAGCTCGGGGTACTGTTCCCAATCAACGCGTGTGCAGTCGGCCAGCGCGATCTCTACCAGGGGTGCTGGCGACTCTCTAACTAGTACGGTGGACTGGCCTTCAAGCAAAGGCCGCAACGTCCGATTGAAGCGTCGGGCGTGATCTGAAAGCCGCGCATGGTTCTTCTTGGAGTCCACCTCCTGCATCACCGTCGGTACTACCAGAATTAGGATGGGGCCGGTTGCACTGATCTCTTTCCAAGGTAGCCCGCCGAGTGCGGAACACTCAAGGGCAACGTTCGAGTCGATGAACGCGACGACCGGATACTGCTGCCAGTTGATGCTCATTGAGATAGTGTGCCGCAATTAAAGTAGTCGGAGTGTAAGGCTCTACGAGCTGTTGCGAACTACGGCAGTTGGTGAATGTGTCGCTGTCACAGCGGATACGGCTGACACCGCCGGCTGCCCGCGTCCTCCGTCCTGAGGCAACGAGTAGTTTTTTCGTCGCCGACCAGCACCAGGGGCGGGTCGATGGCCAGGCGTTCCTACTTTTCTGACGAGATACCGCCCAGGCCGGCCAGCGAGGGCGAGGCCAGCGTGGCGGCCCGCAGCTAGGTCCAGGCAGGGCGCGGCCTGCTTGGCTGTTGAGTGGCCGGCGCTCGACGATACCGAGGTGGGCCCAGGGCTTGAAGCGCCGACAGACCGCCCCGCGAGAGCAGGCCCGCGATGCCCACTGGCCGCTACGGGGCGAGACAGTCAGTTCGGAGCTTCGAGCAGCAGACATTCGACGGTCTGTTGACGGTTGAACCACTGCCCGCGAGGCCGAATGACTGCTGCACCGCCGAAAGCCGTCATTAGTGTCGATCACCACCATGTTAGATACCTATCTCGGCACGCTCTAAAATCGTAGGTTCTTTTGTTCTGGATCTGGATCATCATCGCTTCAACTAGGAAAATCCAGAAAAATGGGGACGAAGTAGTTTATGCGTCCCATTACAATGCACTAACTCGTTGATTTATATATGTGCACGTTATGGGGTGGAGCGGAACCCTACAGAGCGTTAGGAACTCGGGGAAGAGCGTCTGTTCCTGAGATACTTGGAGTCATCAAGGCCGCCGCAAGGCGGTCTCTTTATTTCTACTCCCGCCCAAGCTCAAGCTCATTTGATTGCTCGGATACGTTGAGCGAGAAGCTTTAATTCCTCATCATCCGCACGGGCGTGATCGTGCGAAGACATGTACCCCTCATACTTATGAAAGTACTTATCGACGTTTGATTTGATTGGTCGCCAATCTGCTGTCGTGCCGTGCATCGGGAATAGTTTCACATGGGCATGGTCTATTCCAAATCCTTCGATCATGCACCCGGTCCGTCCCACATCGTCGAAGGCTGCATCCAGTAGCAATGCGGCCTGCTTCGCGGCCAGCATCAGTTCGGAAATTTCCTCGTCCTTGAGCTCAAAAACATAGCTGGGTCGATGTGCTTTGGTTATGACTACAGCAAATCCAGGCGTGTTCGGAAAGATGGAGAGAAAGGCCAGGTGGTTGTGATCCTCCCATATCTTGTGGCTTGGGAGCTCTCCCTGTGCGATCTGGCAGAAAATGCAGCTTTTCATATTTTTAGAAGACATTTTGTCCAGGGCTATCATTCAAGGTCTACGGCGCGTAGGGTGGAAATGGTAGGGGTCTGGAAAATCGTTATCAATACGCGTTCTACGCAGCCTTCGTTGTCTACACTCAACGATGAGTGACAGTTGTCATTGACCCTCTCTGATCAAGGCGACATCCATGTACGTCCCAGCCCACTTCGACGAACCCCGTCCAGAAGTGCTTCACCAGCTGATTGCCGACCATCCGCTAGGGGTGCTCTTCACTCACGGGCAAAGTGGTCTCGATGCGAATCATCTGCCTTTCGAACTGAACGCCAGCGAAGGCGCACTAGGTAAGTTGCATTCGCATGTCGCCCGCGATAACCCGGTTTGGCAGGACATTGCCGATGGGGATGACGTGCTGGTGGTCTTCCGGGCTGGGGATGCGTACATCTCTCCGCAGTGGTACCCGAGCAAGCACCAATTTCACAAGCAGGTGCCCACCTGGAATTACATGGTGGCGCACGTGCACGGCCGCGTGACGATCCGCGACGATGAGCGTTATGTCCGGGGCATGGTGGGCCGGCTGACCCGGACGCATGAAGCGTCGCAGCCTGTGCCTTGGAAGATGAGCGATGGTGACAAGGACTATATCGACATGAGGCTCAAGGCAATTGTCGGTATCGAGATTGAGGTGACTCGGCTGGTGGGGAAGTTCAAGCTCAGTCAGAACCGAGAGGTGCGAGATATCGAGAACGCTGGTAAGACGTTGGTGGCGCAAGGAAGCGATGTCGTTGGCAATGCGATGCTCGGTTGCGCGTCCGACAAGGCCGGCAAGGGCTGAACTTACACGCCGCCGCCGTCGTACTTCGAGCTTCGTTCAGCGGTTGCCGGCTGAATGAGCGCATGTCGATCCGGACGCTCAGGCTGGCGGCTCATCAAACTGAACGCCGCGTTGCCGCGCGACGTACACCGCCTGCGTCTTGTTGGTCACCCCTAGCCGCTGATACAGCGACGATGCATGCGTCTTGGCCGTCGCTACCGATATCTCCATCCGCCGGGCCACGGTCTTGATCGGGTGGCCCTTGGCCAGCAGCGACAGGACTTCGAATTGGCGCGGCGTCACGTCCAGCGCGTCGGCCTGGTCCGCGATGGACTGCAATTGAGCACGTTCAGGGGATCCGGCCTCGACCGGCCAGCGTGTGTCATGAAAGACCGAACCGGTGCCACCCCCCGCACCCGACCTTGACCGCCGCACCGGCCCACCATCATTCAGCACCCTTCTTCGGCACCGTGGAAAGCACTCCCCACCCGCATCGATCATCATGATCGCCGCTTTGATCTCGGCGGGCGTGGCGTTCTTGGCGACGCAGCCGGCGATGGTGTCGTTGGCATGCGCGTCGCGCAGCAGGTCGTGCGTGACGGTGTCGGGAAGGAGCAGGACGCGGCGGGGGGCGATCTCTTGCTGCGCGTGGTGGAGGTGGGCCCAATCGTAGGTTCCATCGCCCGACATGCCGTAGATCATGATGTCGGGGGCACTGCCCGCCAGGGCGGCCCGTTCGGGGTCGTGGGGGCCGCAGGACTGCAGGAACGCGTCGTCGTTCAGCGGCTGCAAGACGCCGGCCATGCCCAGGCGGATCAGGGGCTGTGCTTCGATGAGGATCAGTTTGGCCATGGGGCTCCAGGGTGGATTGGCTGCGGACATGGGCCTGGCGTCAAGCCGGGTGTCGTTGGCGGATGCAACCATTCTGGAGTGGCATTCGGACATTTCGCGGACGAATGATGAGCGATCGAATGAATGCCGACGACGTGGGGAAATTGCGACGGCGCCGATCGACTGCGTTTGAAGTGGCAGCGCGATCAGCTACCGAGAACGACAGAGCGAGGAAGGTCGCTTTTCTTGTAGCCGCAAATCACGAACACCCCGCCGCTCGCTAACTGGCTAAACCGTCAGGAAGGTCCTGCCCTATGCGTCGAGCACTGCGGTCAACGCTTGCGCGGCGGCGGGTGTCATGACAATGGCCGCGGCCATCGTTGCGCGCGTCAGGCCGACGAATAGCTTGCGGCGGTCGGTGGTGGTCACGCTTGAAAAGTCCACGTCGGTCAGGATGACGACGGGCGACGAGCAGCCCTTGAAGCGGTAGATGCTGTCGCAGGAGATGGCGTCGTCGTTCACCGGCGTGCCGGGTTGGTGCAAGGGATAGCTGCCCAAGGACTCGCTCTGGAACAACGGCGACCTGGCAAGGCCGACGTAGCTCAGCACCACGATGTCGTTGCGGCTGTAGCCGTCGGCCAGGTAGCGGTCGATGCAGTTGACGACTGCAACTTCTTTTTCAGAGGGCGTGGCGCACGCGATGAAGTCGGGCGTGTCCCCTAGGTAGGGGCTGACGCCAACCACCTTGTGGTCCGCCAGGCCAAAGGCGTTGATGGTGTCGACGACGGCGCGGGGGCTGCGGAAGTTGTCGGTGCAGGTCAGGCGGGTGGCGTCGGGCAGCGCGATGGGTTGGGTGCGGTACAGGCGCTGGTCGGTGTCTTCCAGCACGTGGGTCGTGCCGCTGACACGGGTCAGGCGGCGCAGGCAGGTGATCCATTCCGGGTGGAAGTCCTGGCCTTCGTCGATGATGAGGACGTCGTACAGAGCCGTGAAGGTGGATGCGTCGGCCACGTACCGTTCGGCGTTGCGGTTGAATTCGTCTTGCGAGTCCAGCTCGGTGCCGACGGCGCCGATGCCTGCGCAATAGGTGCGCGCCAACTCGTGGAAGGTGGCAACGATCGCACTCGCAGGCGCGAGCCGGCGGACTTCGTTCGATAGCGGCCGGTTGAAGCAGACGTACAGGGCCTGGCGCCCGGCTGCGGCGGCGTCTTCGAGCAGGCGCAGTGCCAGTTGCGTCTTGCCCGATCCCGCGGTGGCCTGAATCCAGAACAGTCCATTCGGTGTGTACAGCCGCGGCACCCAGGTCGCCAGGCCGCTGGCCAACCGATGACTGGCCTGGGCCAACTGGTTGCGAAACACACCCAATGATCGCGCGACCTTGAACTCGTTCAACAGGAAGCTGCGGACGTTGTCGGCGCGTTCGGTGGGAAAGCCTGCCGGCATGAGGTCGGCAATATGCCGGTGCAGGTCATCGATCTGGTCGGCGTCGATGATGCGTTCACGCGGCAAGGCGGCGGACCCTTGCCCCACCATTCGATGGTCGGGCAGCACCAGAAGCTGCCTGACGTGGGTGCCCAGATCAGCTTGCTTGAGACGCCCGCGCAGCGCGGTGTAGTGCTTGCGGCACTGGGCGGCAATGTCTTTGCGGGCGGTGGGATAGCGCTTGTACAGGGAGTCGTCCGCCTCTTCGACCTGGCCTGCCTTGACCTCCAGGATCAACAGATCGCCTCCGGCGTTCATGACGATGATGTCGATCTCGCCGCGCGTTTCGTGGCCCGCATGGACGGACACCCAGTCGATGCTGTGGAAGATGCTGTAGTCATTGCTCAGTGCCAGTTCCAGGCGCTCGAGTACGTCGAGTTCCCGGCGCAGGCCGCCGTCTGCACGGGCGCGGGGGTCGGACGAGGTATCGCTGGGAAACATACGCGCCATGGGAAAACACCTGAAGAGCAAAGAGGGTTGATCAAGCAATCGAAAGGATCGAACCGGCGCAAACCGTCAGCACACTGCTGATCAGCGGTAACGGTCCGCCAGCATCAGCGCTTCGTCTCGAAAGCGTTTGCGTATCCAGTCTGGCGCAATCACTTCGACCGACGACGCGTGGCTGTGCAGCAGCTGCCAGAGCATGACCGACGGCTTGACCTTGGCGCGCAGCAGAAAGCCGCCGTCGGCATCTTCGGCAAGCTGGTCTTCGCACAGGCGGAATTCGCGCAGGGGATGGCGGCGGGGCTTGCCGTCGGTGCGCAGGGGCTCGCACACGAACAGCTGGATCTCGATGTCGTCGTCGGACCCGAAGTTGAGGGCTTCTTCGTTCATCACATAATCGTGCAGGTCAAAGGTCGGGTCGGGTTCGCCGGCGTGTTCGGATATCCGGACATTCGACAGGCGGTCCATGCGGAACAGGAAGCGCTGCCCGGGCCGCCGACTGCCCCACGCCACGAGGTACAGCACCCCTGCCCGGTCCACCAGAGCCAGCGGCGTCATGGTGTAGGTGCGTGCGCTGGGCTGCTCTTCGCCAAACGGGCGATTCGAGAAGACAAGCTGGCGGTCGTAGAACAGGGCTTCGGTGACAGCCTTGTAGACACCGGGATCGACCTTGGGCAGCACGACAGGCTGACTGCCGTCGATGCGCAGGGTCTTGCGCGACCAGGCCTGCCCTCGCTCGCTATCGGGCGAACCGGAATGGCTCGCCAGATACCGGTCGGCGATATGGAATGTCTTTTCCAGGTCTTCCCATACCACCCCGGGAAGGTGGTGGGCGGCCACGCGGCGCACCGCGTTGATTGCCATGGCGACGTTGACCGTCATATTGCTGATCTCGGCCTGCGGGCGCGAGATGGTGCGGTACCACTTGGTGGACCGCGTGCTGCCGACCGAGCCAAATGCGTCGGTCATGTCCAGGAGCGCCCGGCGAATATGGCGATCCGACGGCACTTCGGCCATATGCATCGCCAGCCGCCGGGTAATCTCACTCATCGACATGCCGCTGGTATTGGTGGTTTCGTCTTCCACCAGCGGGAGAATGGAGAGCAGTTTTTCGCGCAGTATCGAGGCTTTGGCCATGGGTCAGAAAGAGCGCAGCAGGTTCAGTAAGTATTCGTTACATGAATGCTAGCTCAAACTGGCATTTCCTTAAACCGCCAGATCCCCCAGAAACCTTCTCCACCACGCGCCCAGATCATTCGTTTTCAACTGCTGCAGCATGGACGCATGCCGTTCCTTCCGTTCTTCCTTGGGCATGGTCAACGCCCGGTGCATGGCCTCTGCCATCCCCAGCGTGTCATACGGATTCACCAGCAGCGCACCGTCAAACTCCGCCGCCGCCCCCGCAAACCGTGACAACACCAACACGCCCGGATCATCCCGATGCTGGGCCGCGACATATTCTTTCGCGACCAGATTCATACCGTCCCGCAGCGGCGTGACCGCCCCCACCTGCGCGCCCCGGAAAAACGCCATCAAGGTACTGCGCTCGTAATTCCGGTTGATATAACGAATCGGCGTGTAATCAATATCCCCAAATCGGCCGTTAATCCGCCCGGCTTCGCCTTCCAGGTCGTGGCGAATCTTTTGGTAGGTCTTGATATCGGACCGGGACAGCGGGGCAATCTGCACCATGGATAATGCGCTGCGGTGCGAAGGTTGAATCTCCATCAGTTTTTCAAACGCGCGGAAGCGTTCGAATTGGCCTTTGGAATAATCCAGCCGGTCGACACTGATGATCAGTTTGCGGTCGAGCAGGCTTTGGCGCAGGCGGCGCAGATGCCGTCTGCTGGCCGCCGTGTGGGCCTGGTCTTCGATTTCGTCGGGGTAGACGCTGATCGGGTAGACGCCGGACCGGACGACGCGATCTTCCATCTGCAGGTTGTCTTCGTCCAGTTTGCGCGCGCCGGATTCGCGGGTCAGGCAGTCGACGAAGGCCTGGCGGTCGCTGGGGGTCTGGAAGCCGACGAGGTCGTAGTGGCTCAGGGCGCGCAGCAGTTCTGACGACGGCGGGATGCAGGTCAGGATGGGCTGGGTGGGGAAGGGAATGTGCAGGAAGAAGCCGATCTTGTTTTTGACGCCCATGGCGCGCAAGGCGGCGGCCATGGGGATCAGGTGGTAGTCGTGCACCCAGATGATGTCATCGGGTTTGAGCAGGGGGAACAGTTTTTCGGCCAGCCAGAGGTTGGCGCGTTGGTAGCCTTCGTATTCGTCGCGCTGGTAGCGGATCAGGTCGCTGCGGTAATGGAAGGCGGGCCACAGAACGTTGTTCGAGAAACCGAGGTAATACTGCTCGTAATCTTTGCGGCTGAGGCCGATCGTGGCCAGGGTGATGTTGCCGTGTTCGGTGACTTGCACCTGTTCCGGGGACTGCGGCGAGGTTTCGCCGTTCCAGCCGAACCAGAGTCCGCCGGCTTTGCCGAGGACGTCGCCGATGCCGACGGCCAGGCCGCCGGTGGACGCTTTGCCGGGGGTGATCGATGCCACCCGATTCGAAACGATGACCAGACGGCCCATGGTGTTTCTCCTTTTTTTAGTGGGCTGACGGCGCGTGTGCGGCGAGGTCGGCTAACCAATGATGAACAGCGGCGACGTCTGGCAGGCGGCAGGGGGCGATGGTCGGGCCTTCGCCGACTTTGACGCTGATGCCGTCGAGGCGGCGCAGCGTGGCAAAGCCTTTTTCGTCTGTCAGGTCGTCGCCCAGGAAGACGGCGCGTCGTCCGGCGAACGGGGCTTCCTGCATGAATGCGGCAATGGCGCTGCCTTTGTCGAGGCCGCGGGGTTTGATTTCGACCACCATCTTGCCGGGCTGCACCGTGAAGTGCCGGCGGCGCGGCGCGATCAGCGTGATCGCCAGCCTGCGCACGGCGTCGGCATGTTCGGGGGCCTGGCGGTAGTGGATGGCGATGCCGATGCCCTTGTCTTCAAGGAGCAATCCCGGGGTGGCATTCACAAAGGCCTGCGCGGCGTGGCGCATGACGGCGACTGCTTCGCGATCGACATCAAAGCGGCGGACGGTGCCGTCCAGGCTGCGTCGCTCGGCCCCGTGCAGGCCCGCGGCGGGCAGGTGCAGGGGCGCAAGGTAATGGTCAATTT
This sequence comes from Pigmentiphaga litoralis, assembly GCF_013408655.1. Lineage (NCBI taxonomy): Bacteria > Pseudomonadati > Pseudomonadota > Betaproteobacteria > Burkholderiales > Alcaligenaceae > Pigmentiphaga > Pigmentiphaga litoralis. Next base: position 4,131,484 of record NZ_JACCBP010000001.1, on the reverse strand, counting down.
CAGCGATGGGACGTCCCGAGACGAGCGCCAGGGCGCCCCCGGTTCGTGCAGCAAGATTGCGCAACGAATGGCGCACGGGGTCGGGCAGGTGGACGAGGTCTGGGCGCGGTGCGAGATCGACTAGGGTGCCGTCAAAATCGAGGAATAGCGCCAGACCGTCAATGGAAGTAGGCAGTTGGTGCATGCTTGCGATTATGCGCGCACGAACGTAAGGAAGGTTTAAGGCTCGGTAACAGACTGCTGGGATCCTGTTGCCGATGCGGTCCCGGATTGGCTCGACCGTAGCCCTGCGCCGCCCCAATAAAAAGGACCGGCAAAGGCATTGCTGCCTGTGCCGGCCTGGAGCGAGCCGAGCTGAAAGTCAGGGTGCCGATGCGCCATCGAACGTGGCGCTGGCCACCCTACTCTCTGAATCCGAAATCGAATACCGCATACCCGCCGTGCCGATGGAAGTGATGCATCGACGGGTGCTGTTCCTTGACGAAGTCCGGATATTGCACCGCGCCGCTTTCTTCCCGATACGTGGTCGGGGTAAGTTCGACGATGCGGTTCAAGGACAGGCCCTTGCCGTAATGGCAGAAGCCCTGGTATTGCGCCGTGCGGACGATGTCGCCGTTCTCGGCGATGATGATGCCGCCGTTGCGGGCCTTGTCGGGATCGCAGACGATCGGGTTCAAGGCATGCGGCGTCCACTCGGTCGACGTGGGCGAATCCGCATAGAAGGCGAACAGTTCGTCGCTGTGGCTGCTGTTGTTGGTGCGGTCGATATTGGTCAGCATCCACCAGCGCTTGTCGTGCGGAAACAGGATCGTGTCGACGGCCGAGATGTCGCTCATCAGCGTCGTCGCCAGTTCCCACTTCAAGGGGAACTCGGTACAGCGCCAGAGTTCGATCGTGCGGTTGCCGCAGGTCTCGGGCAACATGTACAGCTCGCCTTCATGTTCGAACAGGAAGGGGAACGACAGGTGATAGGGCAGGTCCAGCACGACGCCCAGGAACTCGAATTGTCCGTCTTTGCAGACAGCTGCCGAGATCTTGCCGCGGCCTTCTGCAAATGCGTAGTCCTCGAAGAAAATGTACGGCTGGCCTTGATGCGTATAGACGAAGGGGTCGGCAAAGAAGCGGCCCTTGGGTGGACGCAGCGTGGCCGGGATCGCGCCGGTGGGCGTGCCGTTGGTGAGCGCAACGCGCCACACGACATCTTTCTTCTGGTAGCGACGCATCAGCATGCCGGCCATGACCGACGACTGACGCGTGACGTAACCGGCGATCTGCCAGCCTGGCTTCAGCGCCTGCCGGGTGCGCTTGGACAGCGCATGCGGCGCGGGGGCACGCGACATGCGGGGCTGCGCAGCGGGCGCGGTGTCGAGTTCGGCCAGCACGTCGAGCAGGGCAAGGTTGCCCAGGCTCAATGCGCGGGCCTTGTTCTTGAGCCAATAGAATTCGGTGTTGAAGCTGCGCGAGACGACACGTTCGTCGCTGCCGGCATCGGCGCCCAGGCGCACGATGGACAGGGTCGAATGGTCGCGGGCGCCGCGCACTTCCCAGAAGCCTGCATGGCGATCGGTAGCGAGCGACATGTCGGAATGCTGGATGGTCCAGGCGCCAAGGCGCGCCATGGTGACGACATCGCCCCGCACGATCGGCATGCCCAGCACGAGCACCAGATCGAATTCGCCCGAGGCGCGCAGCTGTCGCGTGTCGTCGGTGGTCCACTCACGGGGTGAAGTGGCCGACGGCGTCACGACCAGACCGCGAACCCGTGCATTGGGAACCTGAGGGCGCATGTCTTCGCGATGGAACAGCTGCACTTCGGCCGCGTTCAGCAAGTGCGATTCGGCGCGCTGCAATGCGCCGAGCGCCAAGTCGGACAGCTTGTCCGACAGGGTGTTCTTGGGCAGTTCATTGATCTGATACTCCGCGAGTATCAGGGTCAAACTTTCGGTGTCCGGATCTTCGGACAATCGGACAGCCAGATCGCGAATCCAGCCCGGTTGGTCGATGCGGTCTATGAGTAGACCGATCCGACGTTTCCGTGTTCCTGTTGTGTGCATGACGCCCCCTTGAAGGCTTACCCCTGTCTTTACGCAGGTTGTCAGTGGTTCGGGCCCGGCATTCGGTGATGTCGGCAAGTGGGGTCATGCTGCGCCCGGAACCCCTGTGAAGCCAGCGTGCGATCGGGCTAGGGCGAACGTCGGTGCAATCCCACGGATCGCCTAGCGGATGGCTACGGATCAGTCGTTTTGGACGAGCGCCGTTTGGGGAGGAGGTTGGGATGAGATACGCAATGAACGCGGCTGAATCTAAACTGAATATCCACGCAGCGTACAGCTCAACACCTGCACTGACGCGGGTTTCGCGCTGAGCGGAAGATAGTCTTAAAAGTTGGGGTATTTGTTCGCGAGGTGGAACGAGAGGCGGGGCTGGCCGCCCGGAGAAGGACGGCCAGCAGGACGAGGAATTATTTGATTTTTGCCGGGTCCTTGACGGCTTCGATCTTGTCGAACGGCACGTTGTACAACGCGCCGTTGACCCGCTCGACCTTGCTGATATAGATGTTCTGGACGATTTCGCGCGTGGCGCCGTCCAGCATCACCGGACCGCGCGGGCTGTCCCACTTCAGGTTCTTCATGGCGGCCAGCAGCGCGTCGCCCTTCGCATCGCCCTTGGTGGCGGCCAGCGCGGCGTAGATGACGTGCATGCCGTCATAGCCGCCCACGCTGTGGAAGTTCGGACGCAGGCCGTTGTTGGCCTTGCCGAAGGCATCCACATAGGCCTTGTTGGCCGGCGTGTTCAGGGCGGCCGTGTAGTTCATGGACGTGACCACGCCCATGGCGGCGTTGCCCATGTCGTTCAGCAGATCGTCATCGGTCACGTCGCCAGTGCCGATCAGCTTGATGCCGGCCTTGTCCAGACCACGCTCGGCGAACTGCTTCATGAACGCCGCGCCCACACCCGACGGCACGAACACGAAGACGGCATCGGGCTTGGCGTCGCGCACACGTTGCAGGAACGGGGCGAAGTCCGGGTTGCGCACGGGCACGCGGATTTCTTCGGCGATCGTTCCGCCACCGGCCGTGAACACCTTCTTGAAGGAGTCCTGCGCGTCGATGCCCGGACCATAGTCGGACACCAGGGTCACGACTTTCTTGATGCCGTTCTTGGGCGCCCATTGGGCGATGCCCAGCGTGGCTTGCGGCAACGTGAAGCCGGTGCGCACGATGTACGGCGACTGCTCGGTGATCATGGCGGTGGCGGCGGCCATCACGACCATCGGCACCTTGGCCTGGGTGGCGATCGGCGCGGTCGACAGCGCGAGCGGCGTCAGGCCGAAGCCAGCCAGCACGTTCACCTTGTCGTTCACGACCAGTTCCTGCGCCATGCGTTTGGTGGTGTCAGCCACGCTGGCGTCGTCACGCACGATCAGTTCGATCTTCTTGCCCGCCACGGTCGAGCCGTTCTGCGCCATGTACAGGCGGGCGGCGGCCTGGATCTGGCGGCCGGTGGATGCAAAGGGACCTGTCATGGGCAGAATCAGGCCGATCTTGACGACCTCCTGGGCCTGGGCATGGGCCGGCAGGCCGGCGGCGCCCATCACGGTGATGGCCGCGGCAAGTTTGAGCAGAGTGCGTTTGTTATTCATGAGGTCTCCGTAAAACAGGTAGGGGGAGCCGGGCGCGCGCTACGGCATCGCACGTCGCGGCAGGCGCAGGAATTCGCCTGAGCAGGCTCTGGCGGAATCGTAGCGGGTTTCCAGGGGGAATCCCCAGGATGTAAACCCGAATATGTCGGGGGATTTCCCGTGGGTTTCCGCAGGGCATTGCCGAGAGGGCGAGGACGCTTGCCAGCGCGTCGGCCCGGTGCCGGCACGGGCGCTGTTGCGATCGCTTGCGGCTGCCTTTTGCCGTAATGGCTATGATGGAAGCGCCTGAGCCGTGTCGACTTCCGGCCGCGCCTTTTAATGGATACCTTATGACCTCATCCCAAGACAACGTCAGCATGGCGGTGTTCTGCGACTTCGAAAACGTCGCCCTCGGCGTGCGGGACGCCCAATACGAAAAGTTCGACATCAAGCTGGTGCTTGAACGCCTGCTGCTCAAGGGCAGCATCGTCGTCAAGAAAGCCTATTGCGACTGGGACCGCTACAAGAACTTCAAGGCGACCATGCACGAGGCCAATTTCGAGCTGATCGAGATTCCCCATGTGCGCCAGTCCGGCAAGAACTCGGCCGACATCCGCCTGGTGGTGGACGCGCTGGACCTTTGCTATACCAAGTCGCACGTCGACACTTTTGTGATCGTCAGTGGCGATTCGGACTTTTCGCCGCTGGTGTCCAAGCTGCGCGAAAACGCCAAGAAGGTGATCGGCGTGGGCGTGAAGCAGTCCACGTCGGACCTGCTGATCGCCAATTGCGATGAATTCATTTTCTACGACGATCTGGTCCGCGAGATCCAGCGCGCCGCGGCCAAACGCGAGACGCGTGCGGTTCAGGCCGCGCCCGCCCGCCGCACCCGCGACGACGAACCGGCCAAGAAACGCCGCGACGATGCCGATACGCGCCGCACGACGGCGGTCGAGATCGTGTCCGAGACCTTCGAAGCCCTGGTGGCCGAGCGGGGCGACAGCGGGAAGATCTGGGCGTCGGTGCTCAAGGAAGCCATCAAGCGCCGCAAGCCCGATTTCAACGAGTCCTATTACGGCTTCCGGGCCTTTGGCAATCTGCTGGAAGAAGCGCAGTCGCGCGGCCTGCTGGAAGTGGGCCGGGACGACAAGTCGGGCACCTTCGTGTATCGCGGCAATGGCGCCGGCACGTCGGCCAGCGGGGCGTTGATGGATGCGCCGTCGCAGGGCGAGGCGCAAGGGGGGCAAGGCGGGTCGGATGAGTCGCCGGCTCGTGGCGAGTCGCGCCGGCGCGGTCGCGGCAGCCGCCGCAATGAACGTCGCGATGACAGCGACACGCCGGGCCTGTTCGAGGACGGCGGCGATGCCATGGCCGCGAATTTTGTGTCGCACGATCTGACCGAGCCCGTGGTGGACAAGCCCGTGGGGTCCGGTCACCCGCTGCCCGATGTGCGCTTCGATGCGGAGGCCTTGCAGGAAGCGGCGCGGTCGCGGGACGATGATGACGACGGGCTTGTGGACGATCCGTTCGATGCTCGCCGGAACGCCGGGCGCGGCGATGCGCGGTCGGAGCCGGTGCAGTCGGATTACCGGTTTGCGGATGACGATGAGGATCTGGACGACGAGCAGGCGGATCGTGCGCCGGCGAGTTCGGGGCGAGGCAACCGGGCACGTGCGGACAATGCGGGTGCTGCCAGGGGTGCTGATGCGGGTGCCGATGGCATGGAGGGTGCGAGCTTCAATGCTGCAGGAACCGATGACGCCGGCCCCGATGCTTCACGGACCCGGGACGCCATCAACGGCGACAGCATGAACGGTGAAGCAGGCTCGGACAACGCTGCGGGCGCGCCGTCCGCCAATCGCCGCCAGCCACGCGGTCGCCGCAAGGCCGGGGCTGCGGCCAAGACGTCAGGAAATGCCGCGGATCCGACCTTGTTCGATGCCGATGCACCTGGCGCTGCTGCGCCCGACAACGTTGCACCAGATTCCTCGGCATCTGCGGATGCGCCCGCGTTTTCGCAGGCCGATGCCGATGTGTCGGGCGGTGCGGCAGGCGTGCGCATGGGCATGGACGAGTCGCCCGCACCGGTAGGCCGCCGTCCGGGCCGCAACGCGCAGCGTCGCCGGAACACTGCCGAGACAACGCCGTCGTCGGATGCGTCGTCGACGCCGGGGATGCCGGAGTCGGTGGAAGGCGGGGCAGGTTCGGTGCTGGCTGCTGCCGACAACGGAGGTGGCAGTGGCAATGGCGATGGCGATGGCGACAGCGATAACACCGGCAATACCGCCGCGCCCGCCAAACGCGCGGCCAAGTCTGCCCGCAAATCGCCTCGCCCCACGCCTGCACGCAGCCGCCTCCCCCGTAAACCGAAGGAAGGCTGAAACCGAAGGAAGGCTGAACCGGGCGGCCCGGCGTGCCTGGCGCGCCAAGGCTAATCGGGTCCGGCCTCTGATCCCACCCTGAGCCAGTTACCCTGCCATCACGGCGACCAACCGGTTCGCGGCGTCCGGCTCACCTAGCCTGACGCCGTCCACGGCGGCCAGCAGGGCGTACAGCCGGGCATCGGCCCGGGCTGCCTCGGGCGCGGACCAGAACAAGGGCAACACGGCGGGGCCGCCGCCCCGCCCTGCCGGGTCGGGCCAGACCGGCGCCAGGGCATCCCCTGTCGTCAACCGCGCCGGCCCCGGCACCGCAGCACCCCCGGTGATCATGCCGCGCGTTAACGAACCTGGGGCCGCTGGGTAGACATAACGCAGCCCGTGCGTCAGGAATTCGATCAGTGCCGGCCGGACCGCCAGCGGGATGTCCGTGCGCACATCCCGCCTGGCCAAGCCATTGGCAAGGCTGCGCTGCAAGGACAAGGCGACTTCGGATTTGCTGATGCCGGTGGCCTGGGCCAGCGCCCGCACGCTGTGCAGGGCGATCAGGGTGGGGTCGGTCCAGTCGTCGCGTTCAGGCGTCTGGATGCTGACGAGTTTGAGCAGCAGCAGGATGTCTTGAGGTTTCATGCAAAGCGGGACGACGGAATCGCGGCATCGCGCAAAGGCCCTGTGGCGGGGACCTGTCGCGAAGCACTGAGCAACGGCGTCCCTGAGTCAGGGACAATCCGCCCAGTGTAGCCGTCGTCACGCCTGGTCTTCATGGCGGCGACTCAAGCATCCACCACGACCTGGAACCCACCATAGATCATCCGCTTGCCATCGAACGGCATGGGTTCCAGGTCCGACTGCAGCCGGGGGTCGTTCATCACCTTGTCCATGCCGACGTCCCGCACCGTCTTGGACGGCCACACGATCCACGCAAACACGACCGTCTCGTCGTCGCCCCGCTTCACCGCCATGGGGAATGAGGTCAGCTTGCCTTCGGGCACGTCGTCCCCCCAGCACTCCACCACCTGCAGCGCGCCGAACTCCTTGAAGACTTCGGCGGCCCGTGTGGCGTGGGCAATGTATTGCTCGCGATTGGCGTTGGGTACGGCGGCTACGAATCCATCGATGTAGTTCATGACGTCTCCTGATGCAAGGAAGGCGCCGGCGGCACGTGCCCCGGCGTGACAGACGCAGTGCGTCTGCCTACCCCTTCGACGATCGGGAACCCGCCGGATCGACACCCCACGTCACCAAGCCATCCCGACAGTCGGTCATCACGCCCGAAGCTTCCGGGCCAGGTCCGCCAGCCGATAGGGTTTGTTAATGAACGCAAACTGGTCGAGGTCGTCGAAATCGTTCTTCAGGGCCGGCAGCGGGTAGCCCGATGCCAGCACCACTTTCACGCCGGGTGCGATGTCGAGGGTGAGCCGCGCCAGCTCGATACCGCTCATGCCCTGCGGCATCACCACGTCGGTGAACAGGATGTCAATGTCATTGCGGCGGCGCAGCAGTTCCAGGGCGTCGGGCCCGTTGCTGGCCGTGATCACCGCGTAGCCGATGCTGCGCAGCAGTTCCGCCGCGGCGTCCATGACGTCGGGTTCGTCGTCCACCAGCAGCACGGTTTCGACGTTGCTGTCGCCGTTTCCATCGGTGTCGGCCGGGGTGTCTCCGGCGATCGCGGGCAGGTAGGCGGTCACGGTGGTGCCCTGGCCGGGCCGGGTGTCCAGCACGATGTCGCCGCCCGACTGCGCAAAGAAGCCATACACCTGGCTCAGGCCCAGGCCGGTCCCCTTGCCCACGGCCTTGGTCGTAAAGAACGGTTCGAAGGCGCGCGCGGCCACGTCCGGCGGCATGCCCGCCCCGGTGTCGCGCACGGATACCTGCACGTACGGACCGGCCGGCAGACGTCCCACCGCATGGTCGGCAAGGTCCACATCGGTCGTGGAGACAATCAGTTCGCCGCCTTCGGGCATGGCGTCGCGCGAATTGACGACCAGATTCAGCAGTGCGGCTTCGAAGCGCGCGGCGTCGACAAGTACCGGGCGCAGTTGCGGCGCCAGGTCCAGATCGAAGCGTACTGATGAATTTCCGGCGCGCTGCAGCACCGATTCGAAGCCGCGAATGACGGTGTTCAGATCATGCGTGTCGACCTTCAGCGGCTGCTGCCGCGCGAATGACAGCAACTGTTGGGTGAGCGTGGCGCCGCGGTCCACGGCGCGCCGCATGGCGTCCAGGATGCGCATGTCGGCATGTTCATGCAGGCGGGTGGCCAGCACTTCCAGGCTGTTCGACACGACCGACAACAGGTTGTTGAAGTCATGGGCGATGCCGCCGGTCAATTGGCCGATCGCTTCCATCTTTTGCGCCTGGAACAGGGCGGTGTTGGCGCGCTCCAGGGCTTCAGCGGCCAGCTTGCGTTCGGTCACGTCGCGCGTCACTTTTGCAAAGCCGACCAGCTCGCCATTCTCGCGAATGGCGTCGACCACCACGTGCGCCCAGAAGCGGGTGCCGTCCTTGCGCACGCGCCAGCCTTCCTGCTCATAGCGGCCTTCGCGCGCCGCCAGCGCCAGGCTGCGTCCCGGCACGCCGTCGTCACGATCCGCTTCGGCGTAGAAGCGCGAAAAATGCATGCCGATGGCTTCGGTCGAACTGTAGCCCTTGATGCGTTCCGCGCCCTGGTTCCAGTTCGTCACCACGCCTTCGGGCGACAGCATGTAAATGGCGTAGTCGGTCACGCCCTGCACCAGGCGGCGGAACTGGTCTTCGCTTTGGCGCAGCGCGTCCTGCGCCGTCTTGCGGTCGGTGATGTCGCGCGTGATCTTGCCGTAGCCGATCAGGACGCCCTGATCGTTGCGAATTGCATCTATCACCACGCTGGTCCAGAAGCGCGTGCCGTCGCGGCGGACACGCCAGCCTTCGGATTCGAAGCGGCCCGTTTCGCGTGCGATGGTCAGCGCCCGGGCGGGCAGTCCGCTGGCCCGGTCTTCATCGGTATAGAACACCGAAAAATGCTGGCCGATGATCTGCTGCGGCAGGTAGCCCTTGAAGCGTTGCGCGCCCAGGTTCCAGCTGCTGACGTAGCCATCGGGATCCAGCATGTAGATCGCATAGTCGGTCACGCCGTCTACAAGCAGGCGGATACGTTCGGACTCCGCGAGATCGCGCAAGGTCTGGGGAGGCGGGCTGGTCATCGGGAAATCGGTTCCATCAGGGGAAGTCATGCTGTGCGCCCGGCGCCGTAGCGTCCTGGCCGCCCGATAATCTCACAGATTCTTTACGCGGTGAAAAGAGCCGGCATCGGGATGAGGGCCTTTACGCGGTCTTCAAGAATCCAGCCGGCGGCCTTCTCGGCGATCATCAACGTGGGCGAATTGGTGTTGCCGCTGACGATGGTCGGCATGATGCTGGCGTCCACCACACGCAGTCCCGCGACCACGCCACCGCGGCCGTCCCGCACCCGCAGCCGCGCATCCACGACGGCGTTCAGGTCATCCAGACGGCCCATGCGGCAGGTGCCCACCGGGTGGAAGATGGTGGTGGCGATGTCTCCTGCCAGGGTGGCCAGCGCCTCGTCCGATTGATACTGCAAGCCGGGCTTGAATTCCTCGGGCGTAAAGGGCGCCAGCGCGGGCTGCGCAACGATGCGCCGCGTCACCCGCAACGAATCGGCCGCAACCTTGCGATCTTCCGGCGTGCTGAGATAGTTGGGCGCAATGGCCGGCGCATCACTCGCGCGCGGACTGCGCAAGGTGACGGTGCCACGGCTGGTCGGATTCAGATTGCACACGCTCGCGGTAAAGGCATCGAAGCGGTGCAGCGGCTCGCCAAACGCATCCAGGCTGAGCGGCTGCACATGGAATTCCAGATTGGGATGGGGCTGGTCGGGCGAACTGCGCGTGAATGCGCCCAGCTGGCTCGGCGCCATGCTCATCGGACCCGTACGGTGCAAGGAGTACTCCAGGCCGATACGCGCCTTGCCCCACCAGGTCGACGCCAGCGTGTTCAGCGTGCGCGTATTGCGCAGTGTGAACACCGCGCGGATCTGCAGGTGGTCCTGCAGGTTGGCGCCGACACCGGGCAGATCGTGCCGCGGCGTGACGCCATGCCGGGCCAGCAAGGCCGCGGGCCCCAGCCCCGACAGTTGCAGCAGATGCGGCGACCCGATGCTGCCGGCCGACAGCACGACCTCATGCCGGGCGGTCACGTCCATCCGGCGGCCATCCCGCACCACGGTCGCGCCGGTGCAGCGCGAACTGCCATCGGCCTGCGTCGCCATGGTCAGGCCCTGCACATGCGTGCGTGTCCACAAGGTGAAGTTGCGGCGCTGCATGCAGATCGGCCGCAGGAATGCCTTGGCCGTGTTCCATCGCCAGCCATTCTTCTGGTTGACTTCGAAGTAGCCGACCCCTTCGTTGTCGCCTTGATTGAAGTCATCGGAAGCGGGAATGCCGGCCTGTTCGGCCGCCTTGGCAAAGGCATCCAGGATGTCCCAGCGCAGGCGCTGTTTTTCGATGCGCCATTCGCCGCCCGCGCCATGCATCGCGTTGGCGCCCCGGTAGTGGTCTTCGTGCTTCATGAAGGCGGGCAGCACGTGGTCCCATCGCCAGGCGTCGTCACCGGTGGCCCGCGACCACCCGTCGTAATCGCGTGCCTGGCCGCGCATGTAGATCATGCCGTTGATGCTCGAACATCCGCCCAGCGTCTTGCCGCGCGGGTAGCGCAGACTGCGGCCGTTCAGGCCGGCATCGGGTTCGGTGGCATAGAGCCAGTCGGTGCGCGGATTGCCGATGCAATACAGGTAGCCCACCGGAATGTGGATCCAGTGGTAGTTGTCGTTGGACCCCGCTTCGATCAGCAGCACGCGGCATTCCGGGTCGGCGCTGAGCCGATTGGCCAGCAGGCACCCGGCCGACCCCGCACCGATGATGATGTAGTCGAACGCTGCGGAGTCGGTCATGAAGGGTCGCCGGATGAAAGGGATCCCGGCGACGATATCAGGTGCTGAGCGGTGGATTGCCCCGGCTAGGGTATGCCCCAGGCCACTCCGCGCACATCAAGGATCGGGGAAACCACGTATCGCCGTGGAGCCGCTTGCGCTACGTTAGGCGCTTTCCTGATTGCCGCCTGCCGTCATGCTGGATCTGAACGAATTCGTCACCTTCGCGGCGGTTGCCGATCTGGGCAGCTTTTCGCGCGCCGCGGCCAAGCTCGACCTGTCCAAGGCGCTGGTCAGCAAACACATTGCGGATCTGGAACGCACGCTGGGGGTGAAGCTGGTGAACCGCACCACGCGGCGTGTCGGCCTGACCGCGGCGGGCGAGATCTTTCACCGCCGTTGTCATGAACTGATCGCGCATGCCAATGGCGCGCGGCATGAACTCGAACAGTTTCGCGATGCGCCCGGCGGCACGGTCAAGGTGAGTGCATCGATGTCATTCGGCCGGCTGCATCTGGTGCCGGCCATTGCGCGCTTCCTGAAGCGCTACCCGAACGTGTCGATCGAACTCGAGCTGAGCGAAAAGTTTGCCGACCTGGTCAGCGGCAATACCGACGTCGTGGTGCGCCAGGCCGAAGAACCGCGGCTGCTGTCCTTCGTGGCGCGGCGGCTGTTGCCGCTGCGGCAGGTGGTGTGCGCCACGCCGGCGTATCTTGAACGCCACGGGCGGCCTGCATCACCTGACGATCTGACCCGTCACAACTGCATTGTGCGGACCGCCAACAGCAAGGGGGAATGGATGTTCGACAGTCCGTCGGGATCGCAGATGGTGCGTGTGACGGGCAATCTGCGCGCGAACAATGCCGATGGCGTGTTGCAGGCCGTGCTGCAGGACCTGGGCATCGGCGCCATGCCGTCCATGGTCGCGGGCGACCTGCTGCGGCAGGGCCGGCTGGAACGGCTGCTACCGGATCATGCCTTGCCGAATCTGGTGCTGTACGCCGCCTACCTGCCCAACCCCACCATGGCCACGTGCGTGCACACCTTCGTGGACTTTCTGGGTGGGGCGTTCGGGCAGCCGCCGTACTGGGATGAGGGACTGGGGCTGTGGCCGGATGCGGAACCTCCGGCCAAGGTCCCTGGCGGTCTGGCCTAGACGCCGCCGCGCGAGATGTTGCGCAGGGTGTCCGTGCGGCTCTGCTCGATCGCGGACATCTTGTCTTTCACGTCCTTGATCACATCCATCATCTGCTTCTGCATGTCGCCCGCCTGCTGCGGCGTCGAACTCATGGCAGTGGCCTCGTGAGCGAGCCCCGCCTTGGCGCTGAGCGCATCGTGCGACGTATCGGCCATCGCGCCTTTACCCGACGAAAGGCTTGAACCCAGTCCGGCCAGACCGCTCTGCACCATCCCGCCAGCAATACTCATGCTGCCGGCCATGACGGCGGCTTGCATGCGGTCATGGGCGGTGTCGCGCATGTCGTTGGCCGTCTGTTTCAGTCCCTCGATCTGCGACGCCATCTCGGCGCTGCGGGTTTCGCGCGCGGAATCGCGCGATTGCTGGGCCACGTCCTGAAACAGTTTCATGACGCTGTGCATGTCCGTCGTCGACGTCTCGTCCAGCCTGGTTGATGGCGTGGCGCCCGCGCCTCCGACGACCTTGGCAAGTTCGTCGTCGTTCAATGGGGTCGGGTGGTCGGACATGGCGTGCTCCAGTTCGGATGGGCGAAGGGTGCCCGATTCTTTCGTGCCCGGCGCGCGCTGTCAACGGAAAGTCGATGGCCTACGCACGATGGTCGAGTCAGGCAGGCGTTGTCACGGTGGTGCTGGCGGGACTCGGTCATACTGGGGCTCATCCGTCACGAGGAAATACCATGCCGCTCTCGAACTATCGCGCGTTGGGCCGCTCCGGGCTTGCTGTCAGCCCGCTTGCGCTGGGCACCATGACGTTCGGCGCCGCGCGATGGGGCTCCGGGCAGGACGAGTCGCGCAAGGTGTTCGATGCCTATGTGGATGGCGGCGGCAATTTCATCGATACGGCCGACGTGTATTCCGGTGGCGAGTGCGAAACCATGCTCGGCAACTTCGTTGCGGACCGCAACAATCGCGACGACCTGGTGATCGCGACCAAGGCCGGCTTTTCGACGTCGACCGGACCGCATCGCGGCGGCAACGGCGCCAAGCACGTGCATGCCGCAGTGGATGCGTCGCTGCGCCGGCTGCGGTTGGACCATGTCGACCTGTTCTGGCTGCATGTGTGGGATTCGGTCACGCCCGCGGAAGAACTGCTGGAAACCGTGACCGCCCTGGTGCGCTCGGGCAAGGCGCGGTACTGGGGCATCTCCAACGCGCCCGCGTGGTTCGTCGCCAAGCTGGCCGCCCTGGCTGCGGCCCACGGCGCGCCCCGCCCGATCGCCTTGCAGTATTTCTATTCGCTGGCCAATCGGGATATCGAAGAAGAATTCGTGCCGCTGGCCGCCGATGCCGGGATGGCCATCGTGCCGTGGAGCCCCTTGGCCTTTGGCTTCCTTGCCGGCAAGTACGACCGCGCCACGGTAGAAAGCGCCGCGCCGCGGGCCGCAGGTTTGCCTCGCGATGCCGCACAGGCCGGCCAAGCGCGGCCCGATGCCGACAAGCGGCTGGACGGCGCCAACCCGTTTGGCGACACGCTGTTTACCGAGCGCAATTGGCGCATTGCCGACGTGCTGCGCAACGTCGCCAGCGAAGCCGGCCACAGCATGGCCGCCGTGGCGCTGGCGTGGGTGGCCGGACGGCCCGGTGTGGGCGCCACCCTGATGGGGGCGAGCCGGATCGAGCAGGTGGCCGACAACATCGCGGCGCTGGACGTGGTGCTGTCACCGGAGCATCGCGCGGCGCTGGATGCCGTCAGCGCGCCTGATACTCGCTTTCTGTACAGCCTGTTCACCGATGCCGGGCGGCAGCATGCGGTGTTCGGCGGCAGCGCGGTGTCGGCCTGGAAGTAAGGCGCAACACCCGGCGCGCTACACCTTGAACGCGGCCACCACGGTGCTGAGCCGATCGGCCATGTCGCGCATGCCCTGCGCCGACCGTGACGTCTCGCTCATGGCCACGGTGGTCTCTTCCACCATCTGCGCAATGCTTTCCACCTGCTGGGCGATCGACGTGCTGGCCGCCGATTGTTCGCGGGTGGCGTTGGCCACTTCCCGCACCCGCTCCAGGGATCCGTCCGCGCTCAGGCGGATCTCGGCCAGGGCCGCGGCCACCCGCGCCGTCAGGTCGCAACCTTCGGCCACCATCGGCAGCACCTGCGCCATGGTGCGGGTCGAGTCCGACGCTTCGCGCTGCACATTGGCCACCATGGCTTCGATCTCGACGGTTGCCGAGGCCGTGCGCTCGGCCAGCTTGCGCACTTCGTCGGCAACCACGCTGAAGCCCCTGCCCTGATCGCCTGCCCGGGCGGCTTCGATTGCGGCATTCAGCGCCAGCAGATTGGTCTGGCCGGCGATGTCCTTGATGGCCGACGCAATGGTGCTGATCTGGACCGCACGGGCTTCCAGTCCGCGCATCTTGTCGGACGCATCTTCGACTGAGCCCGCAATGCGGCGCATGCTGTCGGCCGCGCTGGTCACCTGGATTTCGCCGTCGCGGCATTTCTGCGCCACGCTTTCCGAGTTCTTTTCGGTTTCGGCGGCGGCATGCGAAATGTGCGCGACGGACACTGTCAGCTCTTCGACGGCGGCTGCCATGGACGCGGTGGCGTCGCTTTGCGCGGCCGATGCACGCGACACCTGTTCAACCGAATCGGCAATCGATTCGGCATCGCCCTTCATGGCCTGCGCTTCGTCCCGGACCTTGGCGATCATGCCGCGCACGGCGCCCGACATGGTCGAGAAGCCTGACAGCAGGCTGCCTGCCGGGGCGGCCGGCAAGGTGCGCGACAGGTCGCCACGCGCGGCACTGGCCATCACGCCCATCACATCGGCCGGTTCGCCGCCGATCTGGGCCAGCACGCGCCGCGCGATCAGCCAGCCAATGGCCGTCATCAGCAACACCAGAACGATGCCGGTGACGATGCTGCGAATAATGCGCGCGCGCACCAGGGCGTCCAGGTCGTCCGTGAATACGCCCGTTCCGATCGACCATTTCCAGGGCTCGAAGATCTTGTAGGCGTTGAGCTTGTCGATGTGCGCGGTGGCGCCCGGCCGGATGGCCTGTTCATTGAAGATGGCCTGGCCGCCGTTGGCCCGCATGGCCGTGAACTGCTCCTGCATCACGGCCACGGGATCGCGAGTGTCGCCCGTGCGCCGAAACGCATTGGTGCCGACGTACGACCGGTTGCCACCATGCGCGACGTTATCGCCTTGCGCATTGCGCACAAAAATGTAGTCGGCATGGCCGTTGCTGCCGCCATACCGCATGTCGTTGAGCACGCTGGCCGCCGCGCGCTGGGCTGCGTCACGCGACAGTTCGCCTTTCAGTTCCTGTTGATGGAAATGGTCGACCACGCTCCATGCGTTCTGCACGACCGATGTGATCTCGGTGCGCTTGGCCTGGATCAACTGGTTGCGGTCAGCAACGACCGCGCTCGTCTCGAGACCCGCCAGGAAGATGACGGCAATGGCGACCAGGGCCAGCAGCTTGGTGCGCAAGCGGGAACTGGCGCGGCGCTTGCCAGGATGGGGACCTTCAAACAGGACCGGATGGGGTATCGCACTCATGGTGACCTCGGACAGAACGCCGCGGCCGCCTTCTCATGGGGTGGCAACACGCCGGCAGGGAACCGCAGAATCAGTACAGCAGCCGGGTGACCTGAAGGCTGAAACCGTCCAGATAGGCGTCGGGCGATGTGCCGTCGTGCGCGTCCGTATGCACCTTCACGTGATCCAGGATCCGGTGGACCAGGGCGGACCGGTCGGGGCTCGAAGCCAGGATCGCGCGCAGGGCAATTTCCATCATGTCGAGCCGTCCGGAGTCGAACATCACCTTGTCGTCGACCCAATGTCTTTTTTTACGCATACGGCATGTAGCGGGCTTGCCGGCATCGCCGGACGGTGCGCGCGAGTGTTCCGCCGGGCGTTCCTGGATGTCGGGCTGGGGCGCGTGGGGGCTGGTCGCGGCGGCGTTTCCCAGCATGGCGCGCGGCAGGCACGAGCGAGACCGGAAGGATGAGGGCAGACGTTTGCGGCGGGGACTGATCATAAGTAGCTCACGGCAAGTATCGGAAACTGCGATCACCGCAGAATTTGTTTTGGGTTACCGTCCCCGGGAAGCTCGTTTATTTGGCGGCCTGCCACACAGCGTGGGCCCCACCAAGAAACAGCTAACTCTATATAATGCTAGAACCATATCATATGAATTTGCTGGAATATCCACCAATACTCACAGAGTTGCCGCCGTACGACAAGGCAGCGTGGGCGATGCGTGAGTTCCATGACCGAAGCGCGCAGCTGCTCAATCGCATCCTTGCGCCGCACGGCACCACCCTGCCCCGGATGATGATGTTGATGTTCATCCATCGGGCCGGATCTGCGCGATCGATCGACCTGATGGCGGCCTTTCCGTTTGCGCCGCGCACAATCACCGAATCCATCGACAGTCTGGAAACCAAGGGTCTGGTCACGCGAACGCCCGACCTGAAGGATCGCCGCTCGAAGCGGATCGAATTGACGGATGAAGGACGCGCGAAGCTGGTCCGCATCCTGCCGATCATCTATCGGTTCGGAGAAGACTTGTTTGGCACGATGGCCGATGAAGAACTCGACGCCGTGGCCGCCATGTTCGACCGGCTGAATGCGCGCGTGGCCGAGATCGAGGCCGCGCTGCCCAAATAAGGCATGCCGCCGGACTAGGCGGATGCAGGCTGCATCGCCGGCTTGGCCAGCGCGACGCATCGGATCGCCAGGATCGTGGTGGGGTCCACGAAGGCCACCGTGGTCCCGGCCAGCGCCACGGCCGGGGCATGCGCGGCGATCAGCGGCAGTTCGGTGCACCCCAGGATCACTACCCGCGCGCCCCGGCGCACCAGATGCTCGGCAGCCGTCATCAGCTGGTCGACGCACACCCCTTCAGTCCACCCCGCTTTGACGCCCTGCTCGCCATAGATGGCGCTCGTCACCAGGTCCTGGTGCGCGGGGTCGGGCACGATCAGCTGCAGGCCGACCGCATCGGCGGCTTCGTGATACACCCGGCTGGCCACCGTGCCCGCCGTCGCCAGCAGGCCAACCGGACTCTCCGCGCCATGCACGCGGCGGATGTAGGCCACGGTCTCGGTCAACATGTTGATGATCGGGATGGTCAGATGCGGCTCGATCCGCTCAACGAACGCGTGCGCCGTGTTGCATGGAATGGCAATGGCATGCGCACCTTCGCTCTCCAGCCGCTTGCAGGTCGCATACAGCGCAACGCTGGGGTCGGCGTCCTGATGCAGCAGGTGCGCCGTGCGATCGGGGATCTGCGGGTTCTGTTCGACCACCATCTTGATGTGGTCCTGATCGCGCCCCGCGGGCGTGTGCTTCACCACCTTCCCCATGAAGTCCACGGTCGCGGCCGGCCCGATGCCGCCCACGATGCCCAGCTTGAACGGCGCCGGCGCGGCCGCCGTGCGTGACCGGGTGGCATAGTCGGCATACACCGCGTTGACGTCGACACACGGCACCCCGCGCTGCTGCAAAGACGGGCTGACCAAGGACAGTTCCGTCATGCCCGGCAACACCATTTCGGCGCCCTGCCCCATCACGTCCAGGCTTGCGCTTTCCACATATTCCAGCGCCGGCCCCTCCAGGTGCCCCGCCTTGATGCCCTGCGCGCCATAGACCGCGTCCATCAGGTGTTCCTGCGCAGCGGCGGCCGGGTACACCAACGTGTAGCGGTCACCGAAGTAGCGTTCGAACAGTTTGCTCTGGCGCACGTAGTCCGACGTCAGCACGCCCAGGCAGGTGGGCTGCAGCGGACTGCGGTCCACGTGTTCGCGCAGGCCCGCCATCATGTCGACCAGGCCGATGCCGAGTTCCGCCTGGAGCTCGTCACGGAAGGTGTGCGTCGCAAAGCACGGCAGCAGCACCGCGTCCACCTGGCGGGCCTGGAAGGACTGGCAGACCTGGAACACATAGAACTTGCGCGACGTCATGCTCGCGTGGGCCGTGAGCGGCACCGCCACATCCTTGAACGGATGCTGTTCAAACAGAAAGTGGTACCTGCCCTGGTCCGCCAGCACTGGCTGGCTCTTGACCAGTTTGAGGAACAGGTCCGCGCCCGCCAACGACCCCAGCCCGCCGATGATGCCCAGGAAGGTGTTGGCGGCGGGGTCGGTGGGTGGGAGCATGGCGGGGTGTCGGGAAGCATCGGGGATGGGTGCAGTCTACCCGGACCTGACCACGCCGATTCCGTGAACACACTGTTCACCGTAAGTCGTTGCTGATGTCATCCACTTTGCCCACACTGTGTCGCATCCGCGGCGCAAGACTGCGGACCGGAAACATGCCGACGCATCGGCGGTCTGGAGACACGCATGGTCATGCAACGCCTGATGGCAGCGATCGCTGCCGTGCTGTTCATCGTCGCCCCCGCGGCGGCGCAGACGGACAAGGTCTGGCCCGACAAGCCGATCAATCTGGTGGTGGGGTTCACGCCCGGCGGGCCGAGTGATGTGCTGGCGCGGCTGGTGGGCAAGAAGATGGGCGATGCGCTGGGGCAGACGGTGGTGGTGGTGAGCCGGCCCGGTGCGGGCGGCAACATTGCGGCGGCGGCGGTGGCCAAGAGTGCGCCGGATGGCTACACCTGGCTGTTCGGCAACAACTCGATCCTGTCGACCAATGCGGCGCTGTACAAGACGCTGCCGTTCGATCCCGACAAGGATTTCGATGCGGTCGGGCTGGTGGCGGTGCAGCCGAGCATATTGGTTGTGAACAGCAACGTTCCGGCCCGGTCCGTCCAGGAGCTGGTCGCGCTGATCAAGGCGAAACCGGGCGAGCTCAATTACGCGTCGTCGGGCGCGGGCGCCGCGGCGCATCTGGTGGGGCAATGGTTCAAGACGTCGGCGGGGCTGACGCTGGAGCATGTGCCGTACAAGGGCGCGCAGCCGGCGTTGACGGATCTGATTGCCGGGCAGGTGCAGATGATGTTCGCCACGTCAGCGTCGGCACTGCCGTATATCAACCAGGGGCGGCTGCGGGCGTTGGCGGTGACGGGGCCCAAACGGATGGATGAGTTGCCGCAGGTGCCGACGATGGTGGAGGCGGGCATGCCGCAGTTCGTGGCGGAAAGCTGGCACGGGATCGTGGTGCCGGCGGGCACGCCGCCGGCGATCATCCAGCGGATGAATCAGGTGATGGTGAGCGCGCTCAATAGTCCGGAGGTGCGGGCGCAGTTTCGCGAGCTGGGGGTGGATGCCGCGCCGGGTACGCCGGAAGCGTTTGCGTCGTTCATCCGGTCCGAAACGCCCAAGTGGACGCGGCTGGTGCAGGATTCGGGCGCGTTCGTGGAATGAAGAGGGATTCCGCAGCGAGCTGACCCAGTCGCGCCAAATCGGTGCATGATCTGAGCCGGACATTTCCCCGCGACTGCCTGCCCTGGACTTCCTGCCCATGCCTACGCCCACGCCTCCCTCCATGTCAAACCAAGCGCCCTCTTCCGACCCGACCCGACAAGGTGCGCCCCTGTGCGCGGCGCCCGATCCCTCTCCACGGCCACCCGCCTTCGCCGTTCCCGCCGGCAGCTGTGACTGCCACGCCCATATCTGCGGGCCGGGCGACCGCCATGCCTATTCCCCCGACCGCATCTACACCCCGCCCGATGCGCTGCTGCCCACCTACCGGTCGATGCTCAGTGTGCTGGGCATGACGCGCGCGGTGCTGGTGCAGCCGAGCGTGTACGGCAGTGACAACGCGGTGCTGATGGCGGCGTTGCAGGAAGGGGGCGAGGCGTTTCGCGGCGTGGCGGTGATCGATGACGCGATGGAGGCGGACGCGCTGCAGGCCATGCATGCGGCTGGCGTGCGCGGCGTGCGCGTCAACATCGTGGACCGCAAGACCGGCAAGGGTGAACTGCCGATGGATGACGTGCGCGCCCTGGCCGACCGCATCGCGCCGCTGGGCTGGCATCTGGAACTGCTGATGCATGTCGATGCTTTTCCGGATCTGGCGACCTCGCTGGGCAACCTGCCGGTGCAGCTGGTGTTCGGCCACCTGGGCTATATGGCGCCCGGTGCGAAGGTGGAGACGCCTGCGTTCCAAGGCTTGCTGGACCTGATGTCGCGAGGCCGCGCGTGGGTGAAGCTGACCGGGCCCTACCGCATTTCGGCCGGCGCGATGCCGCATGCCGATATCCAGCCGCTGGCCGATGACCTGCTCAAGGCGGCGCCCGACCGGGTTGTGTGGGGCAGCGATTGGCCGCACGTGATGGTCAAGCGCGACATGCCCAATGACGGCGATCTGCTGGACCTGTTGCACGCCTGGGCGCCCGATGCGGCCCTGCGGCGGCGGGTGCTGGTCGACAACCCCGCCAGGCTTTATGACTTTCCGCCGCTGCCCTGAAGGCGGCGCCCCGCTTTGATTCCCTAGCCTTGGCTTATCCAGGAGTTCACCGTGTCCGCCCACCCGCCGCTTACGCAGAACATCAACCGCCTGTCGCGCCTGGAGCTGCCCGGCGCGGGCCAGGTGACCGTGCAGGGTCACCATGCCTATGTGGGTCACATCCCGAACAAGGCCGGGCTGGGCACCAGCATCCTGGACGTGTCGGACCCGCGCAACCCGCGCATCGTCAGCCAGATCATGCTGGACGATCCGGAATCGCACACCCACAAGGCGCGCGTGGTGGGCGACATCATGATCGTGAACAACGAACGCAACATGACGCTGATCGGGCGCAAGGCGGACGAATTGCCGGGGCTGCGGATCAAGCTGCGCGATCGCCTGGGCCGGGACGCGACACACGCCGAACTGGCGGATGCGCTGAACGTGCGCGAGGTGGATATCCCCGCGGTCGAGGCGGCCGAAAAGCAGCCGTACGATCGCGGCGGCTTCAAGATCTATGACGTGTCGGACAAGACCCGCCCTCGCCTGCTGTGTCATCAGAAGACCGGCGGGATTGGCGTGCACCGTTTCGACATGGACGAAAATTATGCGTATATCTCTACGGAAATGGCCGGCTATATCGGCAACATCCTGGTGATCTATGACATCCGCAATCCCTCAACGCCGCAGGAAGTCTCGCGCTGGTGGATTCCGGGCCAGCACCTGGCGGGCGGCGAAACGCCCACGTGGAATGGCCGCCGCACCCGGCTGCATCATGCGCTGCGGTATGGCGACGAGTTGTGGGCGGGCCTGTGGCATGGCGGGGTCGGGATCATCGACATTCGCGACATCACCAAGCCCACGACCCTGGGCATGTACAACTATCATCCGCCCTTCCCCGAACCGTCGCATACCTTCATGCCGCTGGAAAAGCCGATAGGCGGACGGCGCATTGCACTGGCGATCGACGAGGAAGACCATGCGCACGATGCCGAGGAACTGGACCGCCGCAAAGGCCGGCCGCATGGCTGTCTGTGGGTGATGGACGTGACGGACCCGGCCAACATCAAGGCGCTGTCGAGCTACGAGGTGAGCGAGCTGGATTCGCCGTGGAGCCGCGCGACGCCCGGACGGTTTGGTGCCCATCAGTTCCAGGAACAGCGCCGCGGCACGATGGTGTATTGCGCGTGGTTCGCGGGCGGCTTGCGGGTGGTGGACGTGGCCGACCCGATGTCACCGCGCGAAGTAGGCTACTTCATTCCGGACCCGGCCGAGGGCCGCGCCGCGCCCCAGACCAATGACGTTTTCGTTGACGATGACAACCGGATCTACATGGTGGACCGGTACGCCGGGTTCGACATTCTTGAGCATGCTCGATAAGGGCGCGCGCACCGATACGCAGCCCGTGATCACGCCGGCGTGAACACCTCGTCGGGCATCACTGCCGGCACGAACGCGTCGCAGAAGAAGGCGTCGCGTGGCAGGCCGCGTTCGTCCACGAAGGCCTGCCGCGCGGCCTGGATCATGGCGGGTGATCCGCAGGCATAGACCTCGTGTCCGGCCAGGCTGGCGTGGTCGTCCAGCACGGCCTGGTGAACGAAGCCGGTGCGGTGGCCCGGCACACCATCCCCTTCCGACAGCACCGGCACGAACGTGAACCACGAATGCTTCTGCGCCCACTTCGCGGGCAGGTCCGCCAGGTACACATCGGGGGCCTTGCGCGCGCCCCAGTACAGCGTCATGGGCCGGGTCGCCTTGCGTTTGATGGCGTCTTCAACCATCGCCTTGACCGGTGCAAAGCCGGTGCCGCTGGCCAGCAGGATCATGGGCTTGCCGGTGGCATCACGCACCGTAAAGTCGCCGAACGGCAGGGTCACGTCCAGCGTGTGGCCCACCTGCATCTCGCCTGCCAGGTGCGCGGTGAAACGACCGCCCGCCACATGACGGATATGCAGCTCGACGCCGTCATTCTGCTGCGGCGGATTGGCCATCGAATAGTGCCGCACGGTGCCGTCTTCCAGCCGCGCGTGCAGGTACTGGCCAGCCTTAAAGCGCACCTTGGTGCCCGCCGGAAAGCGCAGGTGCACGATCGTCACGTCGGGGGCCGCCTGCGTCAGTTTGTGGACCTTGGCCTTGATGGATCTGGTGGCGTCGGGATTGCGCTTTTCGATGTCCCGCACCGCGAGGGTCAGGTCGGAACAGGCCTGCGCCTGACACAGCAATACGTGGCCTTCGCGACGTTCGTCGTCGCCCAGCACGCCCACGCCGCTGCCGCCGCGTACGTCGCCCGCAATGACCTTGCCGCGGCAACTGCCGCAGATGCCGCTGCGACAGGAATACGGGATCTCGTAGCCGGCGGCCAGTGCGTTGTCGAGCACCGAGCGCGACGGATCGGCGGCGAACGCAATGCCGTGATCGGCGATCTGGATGGTGTGTGCCATGAGAGTCTCAAAGATAAAGGCCGTGCGGACGCCGCTCAGCCGCGCAGGCCGGCCAGCGATCGCACGGTGCGGATCGTGGCGGTGGCATCGGCCACGCCGCGTCCGGCAATGTCGAAGGCGCAGCCGTGGCCCACGCTGCTGAAGAAAACGCCGCCGCCGACCGACAGCGCGCTTGACTGCAGGGGGCTGAGCAGCTTGACCGGGATGTGGCCCTGGTCGTGATACATCGCGAGGTAAACATCGTGCTTGCGCTGCGACAGCAGCAGGTCGGCGCCAATGGGGCCATCCACCTGCAGGCCGCGCTCGCGCAGTCGCGCCACAGCGGGTTTGGTAATGGTCTCGTCTTCGGTGCCGAACAAGCCGTCTTCGCCCGCATGCGGGTTGATGCCGAAGACGCCGATGCGCGGATTCCGAATACCCAGCGCGCCCATGGCGTCGGCCACGGCCACGGCCGCATCCACGACCAGGTCGGGAGTCAGCCGCGCCAATGCCGTGGTCAGCGGTTCGTGCAGCGTGACATGGCCAATCTTCAGTTCCGGGCAGACCAGCAGCAGGAACACCTGGTCGGACGCGGTGCCGGTCAGCTCGGCGATCAGTCCCGGATAGCCCGAAAACGAAATGCCGGCCTGGTGGATGGACGTTTCCGAATGCGGGCAGCCGACCACGGCGTCCACCTCGCCCCGCTGCGCCATCTCGACCGCCGCACGCACATAGGCCACGGTGGCCGCGCCCGCTTCGGCACGCACCTGGCCCGGCAGGAAGGCATCGCGCGGCAAGGCGGGCACGTCCGCAATGGTGACGGCATCGGCGCCCTCCCCCATGCGGTCCAGCTGGGCTTGCAGCACGTAGGCGTCACCCACCAGCACCACGTCGACGGGTTCATCGCGCAAGGCCAGGGCCGCCTTGACGGCGATTTCCGGACCGATGCCGTTGGCGTCGCCCAGCGCGATCGCGATCCGTTTGCGCGCGCCGGCCGTCATAGCGGGATCGCCAGCAGCGTGTCGATGTTGTTGCTGTCGCAGACGGCAATGCGCTGCGCGAACTTGAGCGCGCCGGCTTCGTCCACGATGTGGTCCACGTAGCGGCCGCTGGCGAACACATCGGTCTGCCCGTCGCGCATGATGCGCACGACCACGAACGGCGTTTCGGCCTGCACGCCCTCTTCCGCGCGTTCCAGCACCAGCGGCGTGCCGACAATGTGCCGGTAGCGATGCTGCTCGTAGATGTTGGCGTCACGCAGGGCCGACACGCGATCGTGCAGCATGGCGCGGCTGTCGGCGTAGATCACCCCGGCCTGCATGCCCTGCGCGTAGTTGTCGGCGGTGTTCACGACATACAGGCAGCGTTCCACAAAAAAGTCGGGCCACTGCTCGACCGCGTCGTTGTCGATGCATCGAACATACTCAGCATTGAGCGTGCTCAGGCGTTCACTGGAAAAGTCGGCCATGTTCAGATCTCCATGTAGTCGCGGTAGGCATTCCAGAAGCCCCGTACCGACGCTTCGGTCGTGCGGTTTTCCTGGGTTTCGATGCCCGCGCCACCCATCTCCAGAATGGCTTCTTCGCCATCCACGGCGCCGGCAATGCCGCGCTGCACGAAGCCGCCCACCGCCCCGTCTTCCATCGACACAAAGCCTGCCGGACCCGTCAGGTTCGATTGCTTGAGCCGCATGCGCCGCAACTCGGGCGTATCGTCCTTGAATCCCAGATAGGTCCAGTTCAGCACCGTCTTGTCGATGCCGGTCGGCAGCACTTGGCGGATCGCCAGCGTGTTCTGGATCTGCGCCAGCACAAAGCCCGGGAACACCGAGAGGATCTGCAGCGTGATGCCATCGCCGAACTCGTCACAGCCGTCGAGCATGGTCGGGTCCGCCAGCGCGTAATCTTCCTTGTCGGACCGCAGCTTTTCCGCGCTGTACTCGGTGCTGGCCTGCGGCTGGTGCGACACCTTGGAATAGCTGACGTGATGCGCGCCGTTGTCGCTCACGATCACCCCGCCCTTCTGCGACAGCCGGTTGATATTGAAGGTCGTGAAGAACACGTGCAGCAGACTCGCGTGGTACGAGTCCTTGACGTTTTCCATGTACAGCTTCCAGTTGTTCGGAATCGTCTGCTTGAAGCGGCCAATGACTTCGACCGGCTTGCACATCACGCGCTCGATCCGTTCGACGATCTCTTCACCCAGGTATTCCTCGATGTCGGGCACGTCTTCATGCAGGCTGCCGAACACGATGCCCGACATGCTGGCCGTGCGCAGCTTGCGCGGCCCGTGGTCTTCCTTGCAGAAGTCCGGCGGCATGCCGCCCTTCCCGTTCACGCCGTTTTCAAACGCGACACCCTTCAGGTTGCCCTGCAGGTCGTAACGCCATGCGTGATAGACGCAGCTGAAGTCCTGCGCCTTGCCGCCTTCCTTGAGCGCGATCAATGCGCCGCGGTGCGCGCAGCGATTTTCGAAAGCCTGCAGTTCGCCTTCTTCATCGCGCACCACGATCACGGGCATGTCACCGACGAATGTCGTTCGGTAATCACCGGGCTCCGGGATCTCGGCTTCCAGGCACAGGTAGTTCCAGGTCGGGCCCTGGAACACGCGCTGCTGCTCGGTGCGGTAGACAGGTTCGTCGCGGTACAGCCAGTACGGCACGCGGGTCAGGCCGGGCGCCCATTGGCGGGCGTCCTGAAGGGGATGGATATCGCTCATGCGCGGTCCTTTGTGTAGAGTCGGTCGGGCAGAAGGCCGGTGGAGGGTTGCGTCAGTGGATGGATGCGTCAGTGGATGGTTGCGTCAGTGGATGGGTACGTCAGTTGATCGAGACGTCGGCGGTGGCGATCGCCTTCTTCCACTTGATGCGTTCGGCATCCAGGAACTCGCCCATCTGCTTGGGCGTATCCCCCACCACCTGCGCGCCCTGCTCGATGAATTTCTGCTGCACGTCGGCCATCTTCAGGACCTCGACGATGCCGGCATTGAGTTTCTGGACGACCTCAGTGGGCGTGCCTGCGGGTGCGACCACGCCAAACCACGTGCTGACGTCGAAGCCCGGCAAGCCGGATTCGGCCAGCGTCGGCACCTTCGGCAGCAAGGGGCTGCGCGTGTTGCTGGTCACGGCCAGGATGCGGACCTTGCCGGCTTCGTGCTGGCGGTACGCCGAGCTGATGTTGTCGAAGAACGCATCGACCTGTCCGCCCATCAGGTCGGCCAGGGCGGGCGCGGTGCCCTTGTAGGGCACGAACACGAAACCGGCGCGGGCCTGGTTCGCGACCATGGCGCCGGTCAGGTGCGACGTGGTGCCGTTGCCTTGCGTCGCGACCGTGACCTGGCCGTTGCGGCTGCGCGCGTAGTTCAGGAATTCGGTGGCGGACTTGGGCGGCAGGTTGTTCTGTACCGCCAGCACGTTGGGCACCTTGGCCAGGATGGTCACCGGCACGAACGCTTCGGGTTCGAACGGCAGGCTCTTGTACAGATAGCGGTTAATCGCAAGCGGCGCGGGCGGCGTGGCCATCAGCGTGTAGCCGTCGGGCGCGGCCTTGGCCACCATGTCGGCGCCGATATTGCCCCCTGCCCCCGGACGGTTGTCGATGATGACCGGCTGGCCCCACATGGCGGTCAACTTTTCGCCAATGATCCGCGGCAGCACGTCTGCGGTGCCACCGGCCGAATACGGCACGACGATGCGGATCGGTTTGGTGGGAAAGTCCGCGGCGCCGGCCATTGGCGCGGCAACGGCGAACGTACAGGCAAGGGCCGCCGAACAGGCGGTCAGCAGGGGGTGTCTCATCCGGGTGTCCTCAGATTCGTGCAGCGCCACCGGCGCCGCATCTTGTTTTGTCGAACAGCTTGTCGCAAAGCGAACACTAGTTCGTCATATCTGCAGGGTCAACGAATCCGGCTACTATGTTCGCAAAACGAACAAATGGCGGGGTGCACGATGGTTGAGGAAGTCCGCAGCAAGGAAGACAAGGAATATGTCGCGGGCCTGGAAAAGGGTCTGGCGGTGATCGAAGCGTTTGGCATCCGCAACGGCCCGTTGACGCTGAGCGAAGCGGCAGAAATTACCGGCCATCCGCGCGCCACGACACGGCGTTCCTTGTTGACGCTGCAACGGCTGGGCTATGTTGAATCCGATGGCAAGACCTTCCGGCTGGCGCCACGCGTGCTGCGTCTGGGCCATGCGTATGTCACGTCCAGCCCCTTGCCGAAGCTGGTGCAGCCGGTAATTGAAGCCATCAGCGAGCGCACGCAGGAATCGAGTTCGCTCGCCGTGCTCGATGGGGCGAATGTGGTGTTCGTGGCGCGGGCCGCGACGCGGCGCAGCCTGTCGCATGGCTTGGGAATGGGATCACGCCTGCCGGTGCACAGCGCCGCCACGGGCAGGGTGCTGCTGGCCGCGCTGGCGCCGGACGAGGCCGAGCGCATCTTGCTGCGGATGGCGCGCCGGCCGCTGACACCACGCACGCGCATCGACGTGCCCGAGTTGCTGGCCTTGCTGGATGACGTGCGGCGGGATGGCTACGCCGTGAGCGACGAGGAACTGGAACTGGGTTTGCGGTCGATCGCCGTGCCGGTGCACGACATGCATGGACGCACGGTGGCGGCGATGAGCATCGTCGCATCCACGTCGCGCTTCACGTTGGCGGCCATGATCGATACCTTGCTGCCCGAAGTGCAGCGCGGCCGGCGGATGCTGACGGCGATGCTGTAGCGGGCCGCGGTCAGGGCTGACGCGGTGAGGGCCAACGCGGTCAGGTCGAGGCGGTGAGGGCCCACGATGTCACGGCGACGCGGTAAGGCCGACGCGGTCACGCCAATCCCGCTTTCAAGGGCACGTGCGCCAGCACGCGATACCGCGGCCCGCCTGGCGCTTCCGATCGGGTGTACAGGGCCAGATGCGTGAACCGTGCGGGGGGCAGCCGGCAGGCGGGCGGGGGCCCGAGCGGGGGATCGGACACCTGGGTCGGAACGCCCGCGACATCGATCGTGACCGTGGCGCGGCGCCGATACCTGGCCAGCGTAATGTGCGCGCGAAATGGCCGCGGGTCGACCGGCAGGCCGGCGCTCGACACCAGTTGCTGGACATCCTCAACCAATCCGGCAAGCAGCGGCGGCACCCGATAGGTGGCGACCAGCACGCGCGGGGCATCGCCTTC
The DNA here is from genome assembly GCF_013408655.1 of Pigmentiphaga litoralis. Lineage (NCBI taxonomy): Bacteria > Pseudomonadati > Pseudomonadota > Betaproteobacteria > Burkholderiales > Alcaligenaceae > Pigmentiphaga > Pigmentiphaga litoralis. The sequence continues at coordinate 4,103,481 of NZ_JACCBP010000001.1, read as the reverse complement.
GGGCCAGCGTTCAAGCCCGTCGAAGGGCAGGGCGGCCAGGTCGATGGCGGGTGCGGCCAGGCCGGGCAGGGCGCCGGCCAAATGTTCCGCCTGCTGCTGGGTCAGGCCGCCCAGGAACGCCAAGGTCAGATGCAGGTCGTCGAACAGCGTGGCCTGCGCCCGGGGCGGCGTGCGGTACGCAGCCAAGGTGGTCCGGGTCGGCAGGTCGGGGGCAAGCGCCAGGAAGCAGCGGTGCCACGCCGGTGTGGCGGCCTGTCCAGGCTCGGGCTGGTGCGAAACGGACGGTTGATGCGCGGATTGATCAGACAGGGACTGATCGGACACGGATCGATCGGTCGCGGGTGGATCGGTCGGAGGTCGATCGGTCACAGGTGGATCGGACGGCCGTTGATCGGACACCGGTGGATCGGACGCCGGTTGATCGGGTACGGAAAGATCGTGCACACGATCGGCGTCGGCCGTCGGGCCCTGTCGGAAAGTCGTTGCGATCATGGTCAGGCCAGGGCGTGTTGGGCCGCTCGCGCATCCGCAAGCTGCAAGGCAAAGGCGGCGGTGGCCATGGTCACGCGTTGCGCGGCGGCGGCAGCGCCCCACGCATCCTGGCGTTCCATGGCAGCCACCATGTCGCCCCACAGGCGATTGGACTCGCGCCGCCGCTCGATCGTCGACTGGCCAAGAAAGCAGTAATACCAGAGCAGGCGTTGCCGGAAGTCGGTCACCAGACCGTGCAGATACCGGTTGCCGGTCATGTCGGACAGCATCGCGCTCAGTGCGGCCGTGGCCTGCTTGTAGTCGCGTTCGTCGCCGCCGGCTTCGGTCAAGGCCGACAGGCCATCGATGGCGGCGCGAACCGCTTCGAGTTGCGCCGGGTCGCCCTTGGCAACGATGCGTTGCACGCACATGGCGAGCAGGTCGGCACGGATCTCGAACAGTTCGCGTACTTCATCGCGCGTGTAGTCGGACACGCAGACGCCGCGCCACGGCATCATGCGGATCAGGCCATCGCGCTCGAGCAGGCGGAAGGCTTCACGCAAGGGCGCGCGGCTGGTGCCGAAGCGCGCGGCAATGTCCTGTTCCTTGAGTCGTTCACCCGGCAGGTACACCCCCGTCACGATGTCGTCCGCCAGGCGTGAGGCAATCTGCTCGACCAGCGATTGGGTCGAGACGGGCGTCGGCAGGGCAGAGCGCAGCGTGGCCATGGCGAGAGATCCGGGTTCGCGTGATCAGAGCGTGATGTCGAGTTGCTGCACCAGTGTGCCCCATTTGCGCACACCTTCGGAAATGGATCGGGCCGCATCGTCGATGCTGCCGCCGACCGGATCGGCGCCTTCGGCCGCGAGACTGGCGCGCACTTCGGGCGTCTTGAGGATGCGGTCGACTTCAGTATTGAGCTTGCTCAAAATCGAGCGCGGCGTACCCGCTGGCGCCATCAGTGCGAACCAGCCGATCGCCTCGTAGCCGGTCAGGCCGGCTTCGGCCACGGTGGGCACCTGGGGCAGGGCGGGCGACCGCGTTGCGCCCGTCACTGCCAGCGCCTTCAACTTGCCGGCCTTGATCTGTTCCAGCACCAGCGGAAACGGGGCAAACGACAGCTGGATCATGCCGCCCACCAGATCGTTGACGGCCGGGCCACTGCCTTTGTAGGGCACGTGGGTCATCTTCACGTTGGCCATCGACGCGAACAACGCGCCGAACAGATGGTTGGAAGATCCGCTGCCCGACGACCCATAGTTGAGCGCGCCCGGGTTCGCCTTGGCGTACGCGATCAGTTCCTTGACGGAATTGACGGGCACGCCCGGATGCACGACCAGCGCCGTGGCAGGCTCGGCCAGCAGGATGACCGGGGCCAGGTCCTTGACCGGGTCATAGGGCAGGTTCTTGTACAGCCCCGGCGCGGTCAGGATGTTGCCAAAGGTGCCGAGCACGATGGTGTAGCCGTCGGGTTTGGCTTTGGCGACCAGGTCCACGCCGATCGTGCCCGCCGCCCCGGCCCGGTTTTCGACCACCACGGATTGCTTCCAGGCATCGCCCAGCTTCTGCGCAATGATGCGCGCCAGCAGGTCCGTGTTGCCGCCCGGGGTGTAGGGCACGACCAGGCGCACGGGCCGATCGGGATAGGCGTCGGCGGCATATGCGATACCCCCGGACACGCCCGAAACCAGGCACACGCCAAGCACCAGCGACATCGCGCGTTTGAGCATGATCAATTTCCAGAGCCGCCATGGCGGCTGACGTACGACTGGGAAAATTCCCGCGTCAGCCCGAACACCTTGGGCAGTGGCCGTCCGTTCGGCAGGGTGAGCCACGCGCGCAGCAAGTGCCGCCGCTGCGCCGGGTCTTCCCTGTCTTCGTACTTGCTGCGGGCGTGCAGCACCGAGTAGTTGTTCGCGATCTGGATGTCGCCCGCTTCCATGTAGAAGTTCAGCTGCACATCAGGGTCGTTGCACAGGCTTTCGATCAGGTCGATGGCGTCCTGCTGCGCCGGGGTCAGGCGCGGCACGTCCGGATTTTCCTGCGCCAGCCGCAGGTAGCGGCGCTTGTACAAGGCGCTCAGCCGGCCTTCATGGAAGTTCAGGATCGGCACCGACTGGATCTTCAGGCCGGTGGGGTGCTGGCCGCGCGTATCGAAGTGGAAGGGTTCCTGCAGCGTTGCGACCAGGTCCGGCCGGCGGCGCAACACCTCGTTGTACAGATGCGCGACGCTGACCAGCTTGCTCATGCCGCCCGATTTGGCGGGCCGCAGGCAGAGCAGCATGAAGGCGTCGCCGCCATCGTTGTGGAAGGTCAGTTCGTCGTCGGTCTGGAAACTGCGGACCGAATTGCCGGGTTCGACGCGCATGCCGGTGTTGGTCACGCTGTGCATGCGATTGCCGGCGCCATCCTGGCCTTGCGGGTCGCCCAGGTGCTGCGCCAGCCCCCAGAACAGCAGCCGGGCATCGGCATCGGAATAGTCCGCCATCGGCAGGCCACGCAGCAGGGCAAAGCCGCGGCCGCCTTCCAGGGTGTCGCGCACCTCGGCCAGGCGTTTTGCCACCAGGGGAATCCGGAAGTCACTGGCGTCAAAACCCATGTCGGGCGTGCCGGCCGACTTGAGCGCGGCGACGGCCTGGGCCAGTTCCGCGATTTCTGCCGGGGTAAGGTGGGTGATCCAGTCCGTGCGGTCGCGCAGGCTGGCGCCGCTCCAGACTTCCGGGCCGGCCAGCGGGCTGCCTGGGTTAATGTGCACACTGCCTGCGTGCAAGGCGCCTGCCGATGGGCCGCCGTGCAGCGAGCCGGATTGCGTCGTCAACATGGGTCGTCTCCTGATGACAGGGACGCGGTGGCGGAATGACCCCGGCCCGCGTGTGATTCAGGCCAGTTTTTAGGATTGTCGACAATCTGTCAATCCTGGGGTTTTCCAGCGCCCATGCGGGTTTGCGCGGGTTCAGCCGGACTATGCATAGCAGGTTTGATCCGCCCCGGGCTGCCTTTCCGCAGCCCCGAATTGCACACTTCGAGTGAACCGGGCGCCATCGCCCCCCAAATCATCGCGGCAGCACCGACTGCCGCCGGAGACATCGTCGAATGAATGCCGGTCGTGGGCCACTATCGCACCTGAAGGTGCTCGATCTGAGTCGTATCCTTGCCGCGCCGTGGGCAGGTCAATTGCTTGCCGATCTGGGCGCCGAAGTGATCAAGGTCGAACGCCCTGGCGCGGGCGACGACACGCGGTCCTGGGGGCCGCCCTTCCTGAAAGATGCCGGCGGCCGCGATACCGCCGAAGCCGGCTACTACCTGGCCGTGAACCGGGGCAAGCAATCGATCACCGTCAGCCTGGATCACCCGGATGGCCAGAAGGTCGTGCGCGAACTGGCGGCCAACGCCGACATCGTGCTGGAAAACTTCAAGGCCGGCACGCTGGCGCGGTATGGCCTGGACGCCGCGTCGCTGCGCGCGATCAATCCCAAGCTGATCTATTGTTCGGTAACCGGCTTTGGCCAGACCGGCCCGCGCCGCGACCAGCCCGCCTACGATTTCCTGATCCAGGCCATGGGCGGCCTGATGAGCGTGACGGGCGAGCGGGATGGCCAGCCCGGCGGCGGTCCTCAGAAGGTGGGCGTGCCCATCGTCGACCTGATGACGGGCATGTACACGGCCGTGGCCGTGCTGGCTGCGGTGGCGCGGCGCGACCAGACAGGGCAGGGCGAAACCATCGACATCGGCATGCTGGACGTGCAGGTCGCGACCCTGGCCAACCAGGCCATGAACTACCTGGTGTCCGACAAGGTGCCCCAGCGCAATGGCAATGCCCATCCGAACATCCAGCCGCAGGACGTGTTCCGCTGCAATGACGGCAACGTGATCCTGGTGGTCGGCAACGACGGCCAGTTCGCGCGCCTGTGCGAGGTGCTGGGCAAGTCAGAGTGGGTGCGCGACGAACGCTTTGCCACCAATGCGCAACGTGTACGGAATATCGGTGTACTGAAGGCCATGCTGGACGAGGCGTTCTCGGGCTATTCGCGCGCCGAATTGACGGCCGCGCTGGACCGCGTGGGCGTGCCCTGCGGCCCGATCAACACCGTGCCCGAAGTCTTTGAAGATCCGCAGGTGCGCGACCGCGGCATGCTGATGCATCTGCCGCATCCATCGGGCCGCGACGTGCCGCAGGTGGCCAACCCGATCCGCTTCAGCGATGCGCCGATCCAGTACGATCTGCCGCCGCCGCTGCTGGGTCAGCATGCCGACAAGATCCTGCGCGACCTGGGTTACGACGACGACGGCATTGCCGCCCTGCGCGCGTCGGGCGCGATCTGATCCGACTCCCCCCTCATCCCCCTATAACGACATCGAGACAGGAAGACCCCATGGACGGAATCATCGTCGAGAAAGCCAACCGTATTGCCACCGTCACGCTGGACTACCCGCCCGTCAACGTGCTGACGCTGGCGCGCTACGCCGAAATCACCCGTGTGTTCGACGAGATCAGCACGATGGATGACGTGAACGTGGTGGTCTTTACCGCCAAGGGCACCAAGGCTTTCTGCGCGGGTCTGGACCTGCAGGAATTTCTGGCCGCCACGCCCGAAGAAGACCCGCATCGCGCCAGCATCGTGCGCGCCACCTTCAAGGCGATCCGCCATTGCAAGGTGCCGGTGATCGCGGCCGTCAATGGTCCGGCGCTGGGCGCGGGCTGCGTGCTGGCAGGCGCCAGCGACATCCGTATCGCATCTGAAAAAGCGACCTTTGCAATGCCCGAGATCAACGTCGGCCGCTGTGGCGGCGGCGCGCATACGGGTCGCCTGGTGCCGCAGGGCACCTTGCGCCTGATGGCTTTTACGGGCGAGCCGATCAGCGCCTGGGAAGCGCATCGGGTGGGCATGGTCGAGCAGGTCGTGACCCCGCGCCGCCTGATGCCGACCGCGATGGATCTGGCTGGCGTCATTGCCAAGAAAAGCCCGATCGGATTGCGGCTGATGAAGGAAGCGCTGAACCGTATCGAGACCATGCCGGTGGATGAAGGCTATGAACTTGAACAGCAGTACAGCACCCGCCTGATGATGACGGAAGACGCGCGCGAAGCAACGCGGTCGGTGGTTGAAAAACGCGCGCCCGTGTTCACGGGCCGTTGATTCCGGAGACCCATGATGAAACTGCACTGGTCTCCCAAGTCGCCGTATGTGCGCAAGGTCATGATCGTTGCGCAGGAAACCGGCCAGCTCGACACCTTCGAGAAGGTGCGTTCCGTGGCCGCGATGCTCAAGCCCAACGAAGCCTTGATGCGCGACAACCCGCTCAGCAAGATTCCGACGCTGGTGCTCGATGACGGGTCCACCTTGTTCGACTCGGTGGTGATCTGCGAGTACCTGAACGACAGGGCGGGCGGCACCTTCTTTCCGACGGGCGACGCCAAGTGGCCCGCGCTGCGCTGGCAGGCCCTGGGCGACGGCATGCTCGATGCCGAAATCCTGTGGCGCAATGAACGTGAACGCAGCGACGCGTCGCGTTCCGACGTGCTGATCGCGGCGTTCGAAACCAAGACGATCGCTGCATTGGCGCTGCTGGATGGCGAGGCCGAGGCACTGGCTTCAACGCCTTTTGCCATTGGCCACGTGGCCGTCGCGTGTGCGTTGGGCTACCTGGATTTCCGCTTCGATGCGTTTGGATGGCGTGCGCGCGCGCCGAAGCTGGCGGCATGGTTCGCCACGGTAGAAGCACGGGATTCCTACCGCGACACGTCGCCCGACCTGGGTGAATGAGGCCATGACGACGACAGCGGAATCGGCATCCCGCCTGGTGCGCACCGAGCGGCAGGGCAGGGTGGGCATCGTCACCATCGACCGGCCCGAACGCAAGAATGCGCTGAACCTGCAGGTGAAGCAGGAACTGGTCGAGGCCTTCCAGGCCTTTGAAGCCGATGCGCAGGTGGCCTGCGTGGTATTGACCGGCGCGGGCGGCTACTTCGTGGCGGGCACCGACATCGTCGAGATGTCGGACATGCGGCCGACGGATCACGTGCTGCTCGACACCGACAAGGTCTTCCGTGTACTGAAGGGGTTGAGCAAGCCGGTGATCGCCGCGGTCGAAGGCTATGCCTTGGGCGGCGGATGCGAACTGGCGCTGGCCTGCGACATCGTGATTGCGGCGGAAGGCGCAAGCTTCGGGCAGCCCGAGATCCGCGTGGGAATCATGCCGGGCGCGGGCGGCACGCAGCGCGTGTTGCGCGCGGCGGGGTCGTACAAGACCTTGTTATGGACGTTGACCGGAGAACGCATTCCGGCGTCGGCCTTTCATGCCGCGAACCTGGTCAGCGATCTGGTGGCGGATGGCAAGGCGCTGGAACGCGCGCTGGCCGTGGCAACGCAGATTGCCGATGCGCCTCCGCTTGCGGTCAAGGCGATTCGTGAAGTGGTCCGCTTTGGTGGCGATGCGAGTCTGGATGCCGGACTGGCGCTGGAACGGCGCGCGTTCGAACGCCTGTTCGACAGTGAAGATCAGAAGGAAGGCATGCGCGCCTTCATGGAAAAGCGCAAGCCGCAGTTCAAGGGGCGGTGATCTCCGGACTCGTCGGAAACACGTGCGCGCTCAGGTAGTCCACCAGCGCGCGCAGCTTGGGTGACGGGTGTTTGCTGGCCGGCCAGAGCACATGAAACGCGCCGGTGCGGCCCACGTGTTCCGGCAGCACGACCACCAGCCGGCCATCGGCAAGATGGGATCGCACCGCAAAGTCGGGCAGGCAGGCAATGCCCAGCCCGCGTTCCGCAAAACACACCCGCGTCTCGCAGTTGTTGCACACCATCGCGATCGGCAGATCCAGACTGGGCGCACCGTCAGCCAGGCGCAGCGGCCAAGGCTCGACCTTGCCCGTGTGGGTGTAGCGGTAGTGCAAGCAGTCGTGCGCCAGCAGGTCTTCAGGGACGCGCGGCGTGCCGCGCCGTGCCAGGTAATCCGGCGCCGCAACGATGACCTGCCGGAAGGCGCCCAGGCGGCGGGCAGACAGCCGCGAATCGGTCGGGTCGCCAGTGCGCACCACCGCATCGAAGCCCTCTTCGATCACGTCCACGAGCCGATCGGTAAAGTCCAGGTCGAGTTCGATGTCGGGATACTGCCGCATGAAGTCCGCCAGGATCGGCAGCATCAGTTCACTGACCAGCGGCAGGCTGACACGCAGCCGGCCGCGCGGCGCGGCGGTGGTCGCTGACAGTTCCATTTCGGCCGCTTCGATCTCGGCCAGGATGCGGCGGCTGCGTTCCAGGAACAGCAGGCCTTCGGCGGTCAGGGTGATGCTGCGCGTGCTGCGGTGAAACAGGCGCACGCCCAGCTTGTCTTCCAGCCGCGCGACGCTCTTGCCGACGGCCGAGGCCGACACACCCAGCTGCCGCCCGGCCGCCACAAAACTGCGCGTATCGGCCACTTGCACGAACACCACGAACCCGTTCAGACTGTCCACCTGTCACCTCCGATTGCGGACACGCATGTCCGCACAACGCGGAACTCTACCCCACTTTTTCTTTAATCGCCCACTGACTATCGTGGCGGCAACGATCATTGAAGATGGAGTTCCAGCGTGTCATCACCCGCTACCCCGACCTGTTCCGAGGTGTCTGCAGAACACACCTCGCGGGCATCGCCCGCATCACGCACGCCCGCATCACATACGCCCGCATCTCGCACGCCCGATCACGCCGACCGCCTGCCGCTCGCGTCCCTGCTGGCGCTTGCGCTGGCCGCCTTCATCACCATCCTGACCGAAGCCCTGCCGGCAGGTCTGCTGCCGCAGATGGCTGCAGGACTTGCCGTGTCCGAGGCCTGGGTCGGCCAGACGGTCACGATCTACGCGCTCGGGTCCTTGCTCGCCGCAGTGCCGCTGACGCTGGCGACACAGAACGTGCGGCGCCGGCCCTTGCTGATGGCGGCCATGGCGGGCTTTGTCGTGGCCAACACAATCACGACGTTCTCGACCAGCTTTGCACTGACGATGGCGGCGCGCTTCGTGGCCGGGGTGTCCGCCGGCCTGGTGTGGGCGCTGCTGGCAGGCTATGCCGCGCGCATGGTGCCCGACCACCAGAAGGGCCGCGCGATTGCGGTTGCCATGGTCGGCACGCCGCTGGCCTTGTCGCTGGGCGTGCCCGCGGGCGCCTTCCTGGGCGCCATGCTGGGGTGGCGCGTCGGCTTCGGGATCATGAGTGTGCTCGCGCTGATCGTGCTGGCCTGGGTGCGGATCAAGGTGCCTGACTTTGCGGGCCAGGCCTCGGGCAAGCGGTTGGCGCTGGGTCACGTGTTCCGCTTGCCGGGCATCCGCACCGTGCTGTTCGTGGTGCTGGCCTTTGCACTGGCGCACAACCTGCTCTACACCTACATCGCGCCCTTCCTGGCCGCATCGGGCATGCCGGGCCGCACGGACACCGTGCTGCTGGTGTTCGGCATGATGTCGCTGCTCGGGATCTGGATCATCGGTGTACTGATCGATCGTCATCTGCGCACGCTGACACTCGTCAGCACGGGGATGTTCGGACTGGCGGCGTGCACGCTGGGGGTGGCAAGTGATGTGCCGCTGCTGGTCTACGCTGCGGTGGGCGCATGGGGACTGGCGTTCGGCGGCGCAGCCACCCTGTTCCAGACGGCGCTGGCCAAGGCGGCGGGCGACGCCGCGGACGTCGCACAGTCCATGCTGGTGACGGTGTGGAATCTGGCGATCGCAGGCGGTGGCCTGCTGGGCGGGGTGCTGCTGGACCGGCTCGGCATGGACGCCTTTGCGCCGGTCCTGGTGGTGCTGCTGGCTGCTGCGGTACTGGTGGCGTGGGCAGGCCGCGCAGGGTTTCCCAAGCACGGCAGTTGAGCCTGCCGCGTCAGTTCAGAATGGTCAGGGCTGGAGCATCCGCTCTACCGCGTCAGTCCGGCCGCGTCAGTCCCACCGCATCACTCCCACCGCATCACTCCGGCCGCGTCAATCCACTGTCGCGCCGGACTTCTTCACCACTTCCGCCCACTTCGGGATTTCCTTCACGACCAGCGCCTTGAAGGCCTCGGGGGTGCTGGACGTGGTTTCGATGCCGCTGGCGGCCAGGTGATCGCGCATGGCCTTGTCGGACGCAGCCTTGACCACTGCAGTATTCAGGCGCGCGACGACGTCGGGCGACGTGCCCTTGGGGGCGAGCAGGCCCAGCCAGTTCGACACGTCATAGCCCTTCAGCCCCGATTCCGAAATGGTCGGGATATCCGGCGCGCTGGTGATGCGGGTAATGCTGGTCACGCCCAACGGGCGGACCTTGCCGCTCTTGATGTGCTCGCCATACACCGCATACGAATCGAAGGTCATCGACAGGCGGCCCGCGATCAAATCGTTGAGCAAGGGCGCGCTTCCCTTGTACGGGATGTGCAGCATTTCCACCCCGGCCATCGACGCGAACAGGGCGCCCGACAGGTGGCTGGAACTGCCGTTGCCGGCCGACCCGTAGGTGAGCTTGCCCGGATTCTTCTTGGCCAGGACGATCAGTTCCTGCACGGTCTTCGCGTCGACCGAGGGGTGCACGACCAGCACGCGTGGCGTGGTGTGGGTCAGGCTGACGTACTCGAAGTCCTTGACCGGGTCGTAGCGCAGCTTGGGGTACAGGGCCGGGTTGATGGCCTGCGTGCCCATGGTGCCGAAGAACAGCGTGTAGCCGTCGGGATTGGCGGCCGTGGCCGCTTCGGCCGCGGTGGTGCCGCCCGCGCCGCCCCGGTTGTCGACCACAACTTGTTGGCCCAGCTGTTCCGACAGTTTTTGCGCCAGGCTGCGCGCCATCATGTCGGCCGCGCCGCCGGCGGGGAAGGGCACGATCAGGCGGACGGCGCGTTCCGGATAGGCGGCGTGCGCGGGGGCGGCGGCAAACGTCAGCACACTGATGACAGGAATAGCCAGCAGGCTTGCGGCAAGGCTGCGGCGGCGCAGGGAAGGGCGGTTCTTGGACATGGGCGTCTCTCTTTCTGATTGAGTTGTTATAGGTTTTTGATTAGCGGTCTAGGGATTTTTTGGCAGGATCCTGTCGGCAAAGTCCGCGAGGGCTTCGGCAACCGCCGCAGGCTGGTCGGGCAGCAAGGCATGACCCGCCGGCCCCACCACGCGCACCGTAACGCGATCCCCGCCCAGTTCTTCACGCAGCAGATGCGCGCCACTGGCGGGCGCGAAGGGATCATTGGCAGCCTGCACGTCCAGCACGGGCACGCTGCCCGCCGTCCACCAGCCCGCCACCGGCGTGGCGGCCGACGCGGCGCGCTGTGCGCGCGCGACATCGGGATACCAGCCGTCGAGCCAGGGCGACGGATCGCCACCCGCCGAAAAGAAGGCCGCGCGCAGATGGGCCAGCCGCAGATCCCGTGCAAGGCTAACGTCCATGGCGCCATCGATATGGGCACGCAACTCGCGCGGGAAATCCTTGTGCGCCGCCGCCAGCACAGCCACGCCTGCGACCCGGTCCGGATGATCGATCGCCGTATTGCGCGCGACCCAGTTGCCAAAGGCATGCCCCGCGACCAGCGCAGGCCGCGAGCCTTCGTGCGCGATCACGGCGGCAATGTCGTTGGCGAAGTCATGCAGGGTGATGCCGGTCAGCGGGCCGGTGCTGTCGCCCATGCCGCGCGGGCTGGGCATCACGACGCGATAGCCGCGCGCGGCCAGCAACGGCGCGATCGGAAAGAAGTCTTCCACATCCCGGCCGAGCGACGGCAGCAGCACGATGGCCGGGCCACTGCCGCAGGTCGCAACGGCGATTCGGACATCGCCATGCGTCACGGTATGTCCGGAAAGGGAATGAAGGCCAGCCTGCGCGGCATGCACGGCAGATGAACCCGCAACATCGGCTACCGCATCAGCCATCGCGCCGGCGGCACCCGCATCCAGAATTTGCATCGACGTCATCGACATCAATCCCACTTGATGCCCAGTTCCTTGGTCAGCCCGCCCCACACGCTGCTTTCCTTGGCCAGGAAGGTAGCGAACTCGGCCGACGAACTGGCGACCGCATCCGCGCCTTCCTTTTCCAGGCGCTGCTTGATCTCGGGCATGGCAATCGCCTTGCGGATCGCGCCGTGCAGGGTCTGCAACAGGGCGGGCGACATGCCGGCCGGGCCGACGATGCCGTGCCAGTTCGACACCACCATGCCCGGCACGCCGGCTTCGGCTGTGGTCGGCACCTTGGGCAATTCGGATACCCGGGCCGGTCCCGCCACGGCCAGGCCGATCAGGCGGCCGGCTTCAATGTGCGAGCGGACCAGGGTGATGTCGGACACCATCATCTGCACCTGGCCGGCCAGCAGGTCATTTAATGCCGGGCCGGATCCGCGATAGGGAATGTGGACGATGTCGATCTTGGCGGTGCGCTTGAACAGCTCGCCGCCCAGGTGCGGGATCGTGGCATTGCCGGCCGACCCGAAGTTGACCTTGCCCGGATTGGCGCGCGCATAGGCGATCAGTTCCTGCAGGGTGTTCACGCCCAGCTTGGGGTTGACCACGATGATCTCGGGCACGGCCACCACTTGAGACACGGGCGTCAGGTCGCTCATCTGGTAGGGCATGCGGGTCGCGATGTGCGGTGCGACCGTCAGTGCGCCCGCCAGCGAGTAGCCCAGGGTGTAGCCGTCGGGCTTGGCGCGCGCGACTTCCGACAGGCCCGTAATGCCGCCGGCACCCGGCTTGTTTTCCACCACCACGGTCTGTCCCAGGACCTGGCTCAATCCATTGCTGAGCAGGCGGCACACCGCGTCGGCCGACCCGCCCGGCGCCAGGGGCACGATGATGCGCAACGGGCGATCCGGGAAGCCTGCCTGCGCCAGGGCGCGGGTCGAAAGCGACGCGAAGGGCAGCGCGAGCGCGCCCAGGACGAAGGTACGGCGTGTGGTGTGGGTCAATGCTGTCTCCCGACGATGTTGTGTCGCGGCCGGGCGTGGGGGACACGCTCGCGGTCACGCGTTTTCCGTCATGGTGGCAGAAGCTGGCCGCCAAGCCAGCCGCCGGGAGAGCAAAGCAGATATGCCGAACGGGCGGAAGGCCCAGTCCGGGGTCAGGCGTACAGGCGGGCCGGGTTGTCGATCAGCACGGCGCGCACGCGCTCGTCGCTGCCCGCCCAGCGGCGGAAGGTGGCCAGCAGCTCGGCTGCGTCGGGCGCAGGTTCCACCCGCAGATGGGGCCAGTCGCTGCCCCACACCAGGCGGTCCGGGTTGGCCGCCATCATGGCTTCCTGGAAGGGCTGCGCCTGTTCCAGCGAGCCACCCAGCGTGTTCCGGTAGGCGCACAGCTTGACCCACACCTGGCCGCCTTCCAGCAGCGACAGCAAGGCGCGAAAGCCCGGCGCATCAATCCCCGCCTTGACGTCGAAGCCGCCCATGTGGTCGATCACGACAGGAATCGGCAGCTTGCCGATCGAGTCGGCCAGCGTGTCCAGCGTCATGCAGTCGGTCCAGAGCTCAGCATGCATGCCGGCGTTGGCCAGGTCCGGCGCCATGGCCTGCAGGTCGGCAAATGACGCGCTGCCCGCGAAATTGGCGCCGGCACCGCTGCGCTGGCTGAAGCGCGCAGCGCGCACCCCCAGGTCACGCAATGCCACCAGTTCGGCGCGCGACGCACGCTGCTTGACAGTCACGCCCCGCCAGTCAGGATGCGCGGCCAGTGCGTTGCGCAGCAGGCTGTCGTCTTCGCCATATGCACTGGGGTGGACCAGCACACCGTGCTTGAGTCCCAGCCGGGCCAGATGGGCCACGTAGTCGTCTTGCGTGGCTTCGGGCGGCGTGTAGCTGCGGTCTTCGGCCAGCGGAAACTGGGCATACGGACCGAACACATGCGTGTGGCAGTCCCAGCCGCCCGCACGCAGGTCGGCATCAAGATCCAGGGTCATACGTGCTCCAGGTTCATTTCAGTTCCTCGTGTTGCGGCAGCGCAAAGGCGGGGGCCACGCCTTCGGGCAACGGGATTTCCTGCGAGTTCAGGGTCATGGCGACCAGGGTGTAGTAGCCCACCAGTGCGGTCAGTTCAACCGTGCCGCGTTCGCCCAAGGCTTCCACAGCTGCCGCATGGGTCTTGTCCGACACCGACCGGTACTGGTTCAGTTCCATTGCGTAGCTGTAGACAGCCAGGTCCGCGCCCGTCAGGTCGGGCGTGCGCTGCGCCAGCAGGTCTTCGATGATCGCGGTTTCCAGCCCGGCTTTTTCAGCCGCCGGGCGGTGCGCGAACCATTCGAAGGGCGAGCGGCAATAGCGGCCCGTGACCATGATCGCGAGTTCGGAATGGCGCGGCGACAGCGTGGTGCGATAGCGCAGCAGGGCACCCATGGCCTGCCAGCAATCGGCCAGTTCGGCATTGACCAGGGCCGCGCGCAACGGGCCCTCGATCTTGCCGCGCGGACCGTTCACGACCTTGTCGTAGACGGCGCGCTGGTCGGCGTTCATGGTGTCGGGGGAGGGCAGCGTGATACGAGGCATGGCGTGGGAGTCGAACCAAAGAAAGCGGTCAGAAGGACGGGCGTCGATGTGCCCGTGGCGGCGCGGCCGGCGACCGCGTCCTTAGCGTAGCGCGCGGCCGCCACCGCGGCCATGTCGCCATCGCCAATTCAGGTTTGCGCCGTTGCCGCCGCGCGCGGTTGACCGGCATCGTCCAGCCTGTGCCACATGCCGCTGCGCCCCATGTCGTTGACGATGTCCACGATGGCGGACGCGACCTCGGCCACTGCGCGCGCCGGGCCTTTCGACTTCGACAAGGACATGGAAATGGTGCGCGCCATGCCTGGGCCGATCACCTTCGCGGCTTGCAGGGTGCCTTCGGACACCTCGTTCCACACCGCATGCAGTGGCAGCACCGTGTACAGGCCGTCCTGCGCCACCAGCAGCTTTTGCAGCGGCAAGGAATCCGCTTCCATGCGCGGCTGCAGCGTCAGCTTGTGTTCTTTGGCGGCGCGGTCCAGGGCGTTGCGCAGGCCATTGGGCGCGCTGGGCAGAATGAAGGGCAGCTTGTCGAATACGTCGAACGACACTTCGGCCGACCGCGTGACCGGGTCGCCCTTGCCGCCGATCAGGTAGGTGTCGACGATCGCCAGCGCCTGGTCGCCTTCGGGCAAGGTCGCACCGTAGCGATACAGGATCGCAATGTCGACGCGGGCATCGGCCAGCCATTCTTCGACCTGCCCGCTGGACCCTTCCAGCACCTTCAGATGGATGCCCGGAAAACGCTCGCGCATGCGCACGAACAGGTTGTGGATCAACGGGTTCGAGATCGACGGGATCAACGCAATGGTGACCTGCCCGGTGGGTACGCGCGACTCGCCCTTGATGTCGGCTTCAAGTTGTTCCGCATCGGACAGCAGGCGCTTCACGTTGGGAAAGATGCGCGCGCCGACTTCCGACAATTCGACGCCGCGGCCGGTCCGGTTGAACAGCCGTGCGCCGCACTCGCGTTCAAGCGCGTTGATGCGGCGGCTCAGTACCGACTGGTCGACATCGAGATACAGCGCGGCGCGCGTGAGGCTGCCCAGTTCGGCGATGGCCAGGAAGGCGCGCCATTTGTGCAGGTCCGCCGTGACGTCCAGCTGGATGCCCGTGGCCTTGTTGATGGATGGGTGCAAGCGTGTCTCCGCCTCTGTGATCCGGCCCATTGTAGGGGTCGGCCCGGCAGGGGGATAATCCTTTCTCTGCCTGACCCCCTACCGGAGACGCTGCACCATGTCCTATTCCCTTGAAGCCTTCGTTGCCGATTGCCGTGCCGCGCTGCAACACGATCCGGGCCCGGCCGGCCGTGAGGTCGTGAAGCAACTGGTCGAAAGGGCCGCGGGCGATGCGCAATTTGTCGAGACGAATATCCGCCCCGATCAGGAAAAGGAACGTCACCTGCTGTACGAAGATCCGGATCTGAAATTCTGTGTGCTGGCGCATGTCTATCACGACGCCAAAGGCAGTTCGCCGCACGATCACGGACCCAGCTGGGCGATCTACGGGCAGGCGTCGGGCACCACCGACATGACCGACTATCGCATCATCGAAAAGGCGCACGATGGCCAGTCCGGCAAGGCCGTTGCGATCCGCAACTATGCGCTCACGCCGGGGACGGCCTATGTCTACAACGAAGGCGATCTGCATGCGCCAAGCCGCTCGGGTCCGACCCGCCTGCTGCGCATCGAAGGCATCAATCTGCTGGGCGTGAAGCGCGACAAATACGAGGTCGTGCAAGGCTGATCGGCCACCATCGTCCGTAAGGATGACGGGCCGTTTGCACGGTTAGGGATACTCTGCTGTACCACGCCGCGGCAGCCTGCCGCGGCAATGGACACGGCAGGTTCTCTCCATGACAAGTCATGAAAAGTTCATCTTTTTGGGACCGGTATTTGCGGGGGTCGCCGTCGTCCAACCGAACAGGAACATCCGTCATGCGCGCGATCAAGAAAGCCCGGAAGTACATCTCGGAACACCCCGAAAAGCAGGATGCCAAGACGCTGGCCAAGCTGGCCGTCGCCTTGCAATCGAATGAAGATTTTCCGCTGCACGAGTTGTATGAAATGAAGCTCGATTCGTTCGAACTCGCGCTCGAAGTACTAAGCGACTGGCGCCTGGACCGCTACTACACCGGCAAGGAAAGGCTGGTGGAAGTGGCTGCCGGCATCGGCAGCCACGAAGAGCGCAGCGCCATCGTCATCGCGCAATAAGGCGGATCAGATCCCCAGCCCGCCCAGCGATTTGCCGCCATCCACGAACAGGGTCTGTCCTGTGATGAAGCGGGTGGCGGGCGACGCGAAAAATTCGATCGCCACCGCAATGTCGTCGGGCTGCGCAGCGCCGCCGCTGGGCTCCAGCGACACGGCCTTGGCGTATTGATCGGGCGGCATCGTCCGGGTCATGGGCGTGTCGGTAAAGCCCGGTGCGATCGAGTTCACGGCAATCTTGCGAGTCCGCAATTCCAACGCCATGGCACGGGTCAAACCAATCACCCCTGCCTTGGACGCCACATAGTCCGCAAACCCGAAGCCCCCCAGCGCACCCCGTGACGATACCGTCACGATGCGGCCGCCGGCCTTCATGCGCCGTGCGCCTTCCTGCGCGGGAATGAAGACGCCGATCACATTGACGTCCAGCGTCCGCCGGAAGTCGTCTTCCGTGATCTCGTCCACCAGGCGCGGTGTGTACACGCCGGCCGCGCACACCACCACGTCGACCCGGCCTTCGTCGTCCATCATGCGGCTGACGGCCGCGCGGTCGCACACGTTCAGCGCATAGCCCTTCACGTTCAGCCCGAGCGCCTTCAGGTCGGCTTCGGCCGCGGCTGTCTTGCCCGCGTCCAGGTCCACGAGCGCGACCCGGTAGCCGGCACGCGCCAGCCGCGTGGCCGTCGCCAGGCCGATGCCGGATGCGGCGCCGGTGACGAAGGCGACTTCCGGACCCGGTGCCGTCGCGCCGTCCTGTGTTGTCGTGTCGTTCATTGCCGGACCCCGTCAGTCGGCACGAATGCCGAAGTCCTTGATGATCTTGCCGTAGCGGGCGTCTTCCGCGCTGATCACCGCGCCCATCTGATCGGGGGTGCCGCCGGTCGGCAGGATGGCCAGCGCCTTCATGCGATCGACCACGTCAGGCATCTTCAGGATGTCGTTGACGGCCAGGTTGACCTTCTGGACGACTTCGGGCGGCAGGCCGCGCGGGCCGAGAATGGCTTGCCACGCGCTGACTTCCACGTCCTTGTAGCCCAGCTCCGCAAAGGTCGGGATATCGGGGGCGAAGGGCGAGCGCACCTTGTCGGCCACGCCCAGCAGGCGGACCTTGCCGGTCGCCACGTATTGCGCGAGCGGGCCGATCGTCGAATACATGACCGGCACCTGGCCGCCCACCAGATCAACGATGGCAGGCGCGCTGCCGCGATAAGGGATCTGCGTCAGCTTGATGCCGGCCGACCGGTCGAACAGTTCCGACAGGATATGCATGGGCGACCCGCTGCCCGGGCTGGCGTAGCTGTTGACCTTGCCCGCGCGGGCTTCCTTCACCACCTGGTCCACCGACTTGAGTCCGGCGTGATCGGCGCCCACCATGAAGAGGGATTGGCGGCCGATTTCCGAAATGGGGGTGAAGTCCGTCTTGGCGTTGTAGTCGCCGCCGCTGCCGGGCTTGAGCACATACGGGACGATGGCCAGGGTGTTCGGCGCGACCAGCAAGGTGTAGCCGTCGGCCGGGGCGCGTGCGACATAGGCGCTGCCGATCGATCCGGCCGCGCCGGTCCGGTTTTCCACGACGACGGGCTGGCCCCACTTGGCAGCCAGCTTTTCGGCGATCCAGCGCGCGATGACGTCGGTGTCGCCGCCGGCAGGATAGGCCACGACGATCCTGACCGGCTTCACCGGGTAATCGGCGGCCTGGGCAGGTGCTGCGAGAGCCAGCAGGGCGGCCAGCGAAGTGGCGAAGGACGCTGCAAGCAGCGGAACGGGGCGACGAAGGGCGGTTTTTTTCATTGGGTGTCCTTAGTGGACAGGTCTGGGTGACCTGCGACGGTGCGTGGTGCCGTATCCCCGTTTTTATATGAACGCGTAGTTCATATAATTTATGAAAAAATTATAAATTATTGCGCCCGTCGTGTTGTAGTGGTTTACCCGTAGATGTGGTGCGGGCATGCAGCGCTGACCGCGCCTGGTCAGCTGACCACGAGCTTGCGCGGATTTGGCGGGATCGACAAGGACTGGAAATAGACGGCTTCGCCACGCCGGTCAAAGGCCGAAATGTCCAGGGTGGCGCCCGCCGATCCCTTGGGCAGCTTCAACAGCTTGCAGACCGCGGGCGGAAACACGCTCACCGACAGCTTTTCCGAAAACCGCGTGGCCGGCCGCCGGTATTCCCGCTCCAGCAATTCCTTGATGTTGATGCCGCTCAGCGTGTCCAGCGGCGAATCATCCAGCAGGGGAAAGACACCCCGCACGATGTACGCGCGGGTGTAGACGTCGAACTCGTTGTTGATCGAAAAGATGCGTTCGATGCAGACGTGTTCGTCGCCGCGCAGGTGGTCGCTCCACGCACCGGAGTCGGTGACCACCGTGCGGCCCAGGATGCGCGAATAGATCGGCAGGATCTCGCCCGACGTTTCGTCCAGGAATTTGCAGTGATAGAAGGGCGCGCGCATGGGCGCTTCCTTGTCGGCCACGAAGGTGCCCGACCCCTGCTTGCGGGTCAGCAGGCCGTCATCGACCAGCACGCTCAGCGCACGCTGCACGGTGCCAAGACTGAACCCGCTCATTTTTACCAGCACCTCTTCGGCCGGCAGCTTTTCGGCTTCGGTCAGGGTGGTGTCGGCGATCGCATCGGAGATGGCCTTGCGCAGCTGCAAGTACTTGGGCAAGCCCGATCCGGCGTCGTTCTTCAGGCGGCCTGCGAGCCAGTTGGGGGCGGAAGTCATGGGCTGCATTCTACAAAACCGCGTGCGAAGGAAGGATTGACATGCGTTTTCTCAAGCCTATAATCCAAATCACTATATAGGACTATAGTAATCGAGAGGAGACCTCGTGATCGTCGAAGAACGAACCTACACCTGCCATGCCGGCAAATCCCTGCCCTACATCCGCGCCTATGAAGCGGAAGGGCTGGCCATCCAGCGGCCCATTCTGGGCAATCTTGTCGGCTACTTCACCACCGACATCGGCACGCTGAATCAGGTCGTGCACCTGTGGGCGTACGACAGCCTGGCCGACCGCGCCGCGCGCCGCGCCACCCTGCTGCAGCACCCCGACTGGCAAGCCTATGCGGCCAAGGTCCAGCCCTTCGTGCTGACGCAAGAAAACCGCATTCTTGTGCCCGCGCCGTTCTCGCCCTGGGCCGACGGCCCCGCGTATTGAGCCTGCCACCCCACTTTCTGTTCAAGAGCCCCCCATGAAAATTACCGATGTCATCACCCATCAACTGCTGGTCAATGTCGATGAGCCTTTCACCTCGTCGCGCGGCTGGTTCTACAAGACCAAGGGCGCGCTTGTCGTCGAGATCGTGACCGACGAAGGCGTCATTGGCTGGGGCGATTGTTATGGCCCGGCCGCGGTCAACAAGGCCATCGTCGACACCGTGCTGCGCGCGAGCCTGATCGGCCGCGATCCGTTTGACGTCGAAGTGATCTGGGAAGAGCTCTACAACAAGGTCAAGGATTACGGCCTGACCGGCATGACCATCTCGGCCATCAGCGGCGTGGACATCGCGTTGTGGGACATCATCGGCAAGGCGGTGGGCAAGCCCATCCACAAGCTGATCGGCGGCGCCTTCCGCACCGAGCTGCAAGCCTATGCGACCGGCCTGTACTTCAAGGACATGGACCGCCTGAACGAGCAGGCCGTGGAAGAAGCGCGCGGCTATGTGGACCAGGGATTCAAGGCCATCAAGATGAAGATCGGCCTGGGCTCGTTGACCAAGGACATCGACCGCGTCGCGGCGGTGCGGGATGCGATCGGCAACGACATCCAGCTGATGGTCGATGCCAACCATTGCTTCACAGTGCCGCAGGCCATCAACCTGGGCCGCGAACTGGAAAAGCTGGGCGTGCACTGGTTCGAAGAACCCATCTCGCCCGAAGACCTGGATGGCTATGTCGAAGTCTCGCGCAAGCTGGACATGGCGATTGCCGGCGGGGAAAACGAGTTCACCAAATTCAGCTTCCGCCGCATCCTGGAAAAGCGCGCGATGGACATCGTGCAGCCGGATGTGTGCGCCGCGGGTGGCATTACCGAATGCAAGAAGATCGCGGCCCTGGCGCAGGCGCAAGCCATCCAGTGCGTACCGCACGCCTGGGGCACGGCGATCGGCTTGGCCGCGACCATGCACTTCCTGGCGTCGTTGCCCAACACGCCGCCGTGCCTGGTGCCGCAGCCGCCCATGCTCGAGTACGAGCAGACCTTTAACCCGTTCCGCGATGAACTGAGCAGCACCGCGCTGACGCATGTCGGCGGCATCGTGCATGTGCCGACCGGCCCGGGCCTTGGCATCGAGATCAATCGTGCCGTGCTCGACAAATACCGTGTCGCCTAAGCCCGCATCCAGGAGACAACCATGACCCGACCCGTGGTGCTCTGCACCCTGCCCATGCATCCATCCGGCGACGCCTTGCTTGCCGGCATCGCCGACATCGTGGTCGCGCCTGACACCCAGGCGGACACCTTCCGCCGCATGGTGGGCGACGCCGACTACCTGCTGGTGCGCAACCATCTTCCGGCAGACCTGCTGGACCGGCCGCATCGGCTCAAGGGCATCGTGCGCAACGGCACGGGCCTGGACATGATTCCCGTGGCGGCCGCCACCGCGCAGGGCGTGCCGGTGGCCAACGTGCCCGGCGCCAACGCGCAGGCGGTGGCCGAATACGTGGTGGGCAGCCTGCTGCATGCCGCGCGTCAGTTCGGTGCGATCGACCGCAGCCTGCATGACACGGATTGGGGCACGGCGCGGGCGCTGTCAGGCGCCACCTTCGAATGGTCGGGCAAGACCATCGGCATCGTGGGCGTGGGCGATATCGGCCGGCGCGTGGCGCGCATCTGCCACGATGGCCTGGGCATGAATGTGCTGGGCTATCAGCCGAATGCCACGGACCTGCCCGACTACGTCGAAGCGGTGTCGCTGGAAGACCTGCTGGCGCGCAGCGATGCCGTCACGCTGCATTGCCCGCTGACGGACCAGACGCGGCACATGATCACGCTGGATCGCCTCAAGACCATGAAGCCGTCGGCGTGGCTGGTCAATGCCGCGCGCGGCGAAGTGGTGGACGAACTGGCGCTGGCCGAGGCCTTGAATGCGGGCGTCATTGCCGGCGCAGCGATCGATGTCTATGCAAACCAGCCCCTGCGCCGGGACCATCCGCTGCTGACCGCGCACAATGCCGTGCTGACGCCGCACGTGGCCGCCTTGACCGAAGAAAGCTCGGTCAAGATGAGCGAGGGCGCGGCCCGGCAGCTGGTGCAATTGATCCGTGGCGAGCGGCCCACTTTCCTCGTCAATCCGGAAACCTGGGAAGGCGCGGCCGCACGGCAGCATGCCAGGGAGGCCGCCGCATGATCAATGCCGACAGCAGTCTGAAGATCGCGCGCATCGAAGGTTTTGCGACCTCGTTCCCGGTCAGGCAGGGCGTGACGCTGGGCATCGGCCGCGCGGTCAAACGCGATGCGCTGATCGTCAAGGTCACGACCGAAAGCGGCATCGTGGGCTGGGGCGAATCGCATCATGGCCGCTGCCCCGGCGCCATTGTTCAACTGATCAACACCACGCTGAAGCAGCTGGTGCTGGGCATGGATGCATCCGACGTGGTGGGCGTCTGGTCGCGCATCTATCAGCGGCAACTGGCCAGCCACGGCATGGGCACTGCGTGCGCGCTGGCCATGAGCGGCATCGACCAGGCGCTGTGGGACATCCGCGGCAAGGCCGTGGGCTGGCCGCTCTACAAATTGCTGGGCGGCAGCCGCAAGCCCTTGCCTGCCTATGCTGGCGGGATCTCGCTCGGCTTTCAGCCGCCGTCGGAACTGGTGGACGAAGTCGAAGCATTGCGCGCGCAGGGGTATCGCACCGTCAAGCTGCGGTTTGGCGATACCGCCAAACGGGACATCGAACGCCTGACCGCGGTACGCGAAGCGTGCGGCGATGATCTCGGCATCATGGTCGATGCCAACACCGGCTACACGCTGGCCGACGTGCGCAAGGTGATGCCGGCCCTGGATGCCCTGGACGTGCTGTGGCTCGAAGAGCCCTTTGCGCCGCACGATTACCGCAGCTATCTGGACGCGTCGCAGCTTGGCGCCGTGCCGCTGGCCGCGGGTGAAAACCACTTTACGCGCTTCGAGTTCAACCGGCTGATCGCCGAAGGCGCCGTGCAGGTGCTGCAGCCCGATCTGTCCAAGACGGGTGGCATTACCGAGGCCTTGCGGATTGCTGCCATGGCTTCAAGCGAGAAGCTGGCCATCCATCCACATACGTCTGCCAGCGGGCTGAACATGTCCGCCAGCATTCATTTCCTGGCGGCGATCGACAACCCCGGCTACTTCGAAGCGGACGTCGCCAAAGAAAACCTGTTCCGCGACGCTTTGACATCGCGCCCGGACCTGCTTGATGAGAACGGCTGCGTCATGCCGGGCGACAAGCCTGGCCTGGGCGTGGACGTGGACGAAGACTTTTTGCGTGCCCATCCGGGCATTGAAGGACCTGCCTACGTGTAAGACCTGCACCGCAAACCAAGTGGCCCGACGAGGCCTATGGAGGAGACGACCATGAACACCCGCATCGTGATGACTGCCTGCCTGGCGCTGGCTGCGCCTTTGGCCCTGCCGCTGACTGCCTTTGCGCAGGCCTACCCCAACAAGCCCATCCGCATCATCGTGCCGTATGTGGCCGGCGGCACCACCGACCTGCTGGCGCGCGCCGTGGGCCAGCGCCTGTCCGAACGCATGGGGCAGACCGTGGTGGTGGAAAACCGCCCCGGCGCCAACGGCATGATCGGCGCCGACGCTGTCGCCAAAGCCGCGCCCGACGGCTACACGCTCGGCATCGCCTCACCCGGCACCCATGCCGCCAATGCCAGCCTGTACAAGAACGTGACGTATGACACCATCAACGACTTCACGCCCATTTCGTTGGCCGTGTCGGCGCCGATGATCCTGATCGCGCATCCGTCGCTCAAGGTGCGCGACGTCAAGCAACTGATCGCCAAGGCCAAGGCATCCCCCGGCGGCATCAGCTACGCATCGGGCGGTGGCGGATCGTCGCAGCATCTGGCCATGGAACAGTTCGCGCACATGGCGGACATCAGCATGGTCCACGTGCCCTACAAGGGATCGTCCAACTCCTACACCGATCTGCTGGGGGGGCGCGTGGTGCTGGAGTTCGACGTGCTGCCCACCGCCATGCCGCATGTGAACAGCGGCAAGCTGTTGCCTTTGGCCGTGGCGTCAGCCCAGCGCCTGCCGTCATTGCCCGACGTGCCGACGGTGGCGGAATCCGGCGTGCCGGGGTATGAGGCGACGTCGTGGTACGGCTTTGTCGGCCCGGCCAAGATGCCCAAGGATGTATTGAGCAAGCTCAATACGGAGATCGTGGCGGCGTTGAAGGATCCTGGTATCCAGGAAACGTTGACGAAGGCAGGAGTGTTGATCGTGGCGAGTTCGCCGGATGCGTTCGCGACGCACATCAAGTCCGAGATGGACAAGGCCGCGAAGATCATTGAGGTGGCGGGTGTAAAGCCGGACTGATCGTCCGGCGTAAAACCAGACTGAAGCCGGATCGATCGCCATGCGGCCGGCGGCGTGCCGTCAAGGCGCGCCGGCCTTCGCCTTCAACACGAACTCCGTGATCTCGGATGGCACACCCAACCGCACCGGGAACCCGTTCCACAGCCCGGTGCCGTTGCTGACATACAGCGTCATCCCGCCAAAGTCATACCTGCCGGATACCACGCCGCCATTGGCCTGCTTCACGATCAGGTCAAAGCCGCGGATCATGCCGCCGTGCGTGTGGCCCGACAGTTGCAGGCCGACGCCGGCGGCGGCGTTGCGGAGCATGTCCACGGGACGGTGGCTTAGCAGCACGACCGGAGCGCCGGCGGGGATGCCGCTCATTGCGCGGCTCAGGTCGGGCGCGTTGTCCAGGCCGAAGCGTGTGGCCACCATGTCGGTCACGGCGGCGATATAGAGCGCGCGGCCGGGGTCGCCGATGGCCGTGTTCTCGTTCACCAGCACCCGCATGCCCAGGCGCTGGAATTCGGCGGTCCATTCGGGCGCGCCAAAGTAGTACTCGTGATTGCCCAGGCTGGTGATGACACCGTGCCTTGCCTTCAAGTCTGCCAGGGGCTGGATGTCCGGGCGGCGCGCGTCCACGGTGCCGTCAATCAGGTCGCCGGTAATGACGACCAGGTCGGGCGACAGGGCATTGGTGCGCGCGACCACCTGGGTCGCCCATTCCGCATTCATCAGGCGCTGCAGATGCAGGTCGGTCAGCTGCACCAGCTTGAATCCGTCCAGCGCCGGCGGAAGGTTGCGGATCGCAACTTCCACGCGCTGCACGTCGGGGACTCGCAGGGCCTGCTGCACGCCGATGGCCGACAGCAGCAGCGCGACGATCATGACTGCGTAGCGGCCTCGTGTGCGGGTGGTGCCCGGCAACGCGCGCCGTTTCCTGGCGACCCAGGACACGATCAGGCCGACATCGAACAGCGCGGTCAACAGGATCATCAGGAAAAAGGCGACGAACAGCCACCCCATGACGAGCACGGCGGGCCGGGGCATTTCGGGCGAGTACATCGTCCCGAAGGTCCAGATCTGCAACAGGTGGTACTTGGAGACGATCAGCAGCACGACCGCCAGCACCGCGCGCCCAGCAACGGACCAGGGCAGCGGCAGGACAAGACGGGCGGCGACGTACAGGAAGGCAAGGAAAAGATTGACGTGAAACACGGGGGGCGTCTGCAAGGCAGGAAGGGCCGTCGATGATAGCGGCTGCGGCGGCGCACCGCCGCAGCGTACTCTTTCCTGTTGTTACAGCAACTTTTCGATCCGCACCGGAAGTTCGCGGATACGAACGCCGGTGGCGTTGAAGATCGCATTGCACACGGCAGCCGCCGTCCCTACGCACCCCAACTCACCAATGCCCTTGATGCCCAGCGGATTGACTTCGCGGTCGGTCTCGGCCACGAACAGCACGTCCACCTTGGGCACGTCGGCGTTGACCGGGATCAGGTACTCGGCCAGGTTGTCGTTGGTGTAGCGTGCGTTGCGGGGGTCGATTTCGGTGGCTTCGTGCAGCGCGGAACTGATGCCCCAGATCATGCCGCCCATGAGCTGGCTGCGGGCGGTGATCGGGTTGATGATGGTGCCGGCGGCAAACGCGCCGACCATCCGGGACACGCGCACTTCGCGCGTCAGCCGGTGCACCCGCACCTCGACGAATTCCGCCCCGAAGGCGTATTTGACGAAGTCTTCGGCCATGCTGCCGCCGGTCATCATCAATCGGCCCTTGCGCAAGCCTGCCAGGGCTTCGGGCGGCAGGTTCTTGGGATTGTTGCCCACCATGGCTTCGACCCCGCCGCCAGCACGCGCCACTGCCGCGGCCAGCGGTTCGCCGGTTCCGTTCGCCGCGCGCAGCTGGCCGTCCATCAGCTGCACGGTCGCCGCGTCGCGCCGATGCAGGGGGCTCTTGGGATCATTCACCGCCGCCGCCGCCAGTTGCTCGCGGATCCGCATGCAGGCCATCGCGACGGCATTGCTGATGCTGGCGGCATTGTTGCTGCCGCCGGCCACGGGCGCGGGGGGCAGGCGCGAGTCGCCCATGATGACCTCGACCTTGTCGACCGGCAGGCCCAGCATCTGGGCCGCCGTCTGTGCGTAGATCGTGTAGGCGCCGGTGCCGATTTCATGCCCCGCCACTTCGACCTTCGCACCGCTGTCCGACAGGCTGACGCGCGCAAAGCTCGGCGCAATCATTGACGGGTAACACGCCGTGGCGCAGCCCCATCCGATCTGCCAGTCGCCATCGCGCATCGACATGGGTCTGGCGGCGCGGCGGTGATCCCAGCCGAATGCCTTGGCCGCGGCGTCGTAGCACTGCACCAGCGAACGGCTGCTGTAGCGGCGCTTTTCGATGGGTTCGATCTGCGCATCGTTGATGCGGCGCAGTTCGACCGGATCCATCTGCAGCGCGATCGCGAGTTCATCCATCGCGCTTTCCAGCGCGAACATATACGGCACTTCGGCCGGCGCGCGCATGAAGCCCGGTGTGTTGCGATCCGCGTGCTGCACCGTTACCTTGCTGGCGACGTTGGGAATCGAGTACATGCGGGCCGTCGTTTCCGTGCCGCCGACCTTGTAGCTGTCCATCCGGCTGCTGACTTCGTCGCCTTCGTGGATCAGCGCGGTGATCTTGCCATCGCGCGATGCGCCCAGCTTGACCAGCTGCCGCGTCTCGGCGCGGTAGGTGGCGATGGTGAAGCCCTGGTCCCGCGTGGCCACCATCTTGACGGGGCGGCCCAGTTTGCGCGAGGCCAGCGCGATCAGGCCGGTCCGGCTCGTGGTCATGCCTTTGGCGCCAAAGGCGCCGCCCACATACTTGCTGATGATCCGCACCTTGGCGGGATCGATCCGCAGTGCGGCCGCAATCGTGTTCTGCGAGCCGACCAGGAATTGGCTGGGCTCGTGGATGGTCAGTTCATCACCCTGCCACTGCGCGGTGGTGGTGAAGAGTTCGATGGCGTTGTGATGCTGGGTGGGGGTGGCGTAGTGCTGCTCAACCTTGACGGCGGCGGCCTGGAGCGCCGCGGCCGCGTTCCCCACGTTGCTGTTCTTGAAGCGGGGGCCGTCCTTCTGCAGTTCCGGTCCCAGGCCGGTGGATCCGAAGGTCGCGGTCGGCGTGCGGGACGTGTAGCCCACGCGCAGCCGGTGAGACGCATCCCGTGCGGTTTCGTAGTCTTCGGCCAGGATTACGGCAACGATTTCGCCATCGTGATGAATGTCCGCGGACTGCAGGACCGGGATCGACGTGCTCCCGCCCTTGGACGGTGGCACGGTGTCCAGCATGCCTGCCGTATTGCGCCAGGTCATGATCTCGACCACGCCTGGCAAGGCACGGGCCTCCTGCTCATCCATGGACTCGATGCGGCCCAGGGCGATGCTGCTGGTGTGGAAGTAGGCGTACAGCGGCCGTTTGACGGCCACGTCCGACGGGTATTCCGCCGTGCCGGTCACCTTGGCGGGGCCATCGACACGCGTCACGCGCGCGCCGATTCCGCCGGCCCGGGTGGCCGGATTGGGGTCTGTCAGCGTTGCCATCTCAGATCTCCTTCGCTTTGGCCTGCAGCAGAGCGCGCACCAGGGTGCGGCGGGCCAGCTCCGGCTTGTAGTCGTTATGCCCATGCGTGACCGCGCCACGCAGGGCGGCATCGGCGGCGGCGGTGGCGCTTGCCTCGTCCAGCAGCTTGCCCTTCAAGGCGGCTTCGGCTGCCATGGCCCGATAGGGCGCGTAGTGGATGCCGCCCAGACCGATACGCGCGTCGCGCACGGTGCCATCGGCGGCCAGGTCCAGCGCCACCGCGGCCGACGTCAGCGCAAAGGCATACGACTGGCGATCCCTGACCTTCACATAGGTGGACCGGCGAGTGTACGGACCCGCCGGCACGAAGATCGAGGTGATCAGTTCACCCGGACGCAGCGTGGTTTCGGTTTCGGGCGTGTCGGCCGATTGCAGATGCAATTGCGCGAACGGGAACATGCGGGGGCCGTTGGGTCCGAGCACCTGCACTTCGCTGCCGAGCGCGATCAATGCATGGGCCAGGTCGCCGGGGTAGCTCGCAATGCATTTGGATGTGGTGCCCAGCACCGCGTGGATGCGGTTGACGCCTTCCATGGCGGCGCAGCCGCTGCCGGGCGAACGTTTGTTGCAGGCGGCGTAGCTCGTGTCGCGGAAGTAGGAACACCGGGTGCGCTGAAGCACGTTGCCGCCGATGCTGGCCATGTTGCGCAACTGCCCGCTGGCCGCCAGCGCCAGGCTTTCGGCGATCACGGGATAGTCACGCAGCACCATGGGGTGGTCGGCCACGTCGGCCATGCGCGCCAGGGCGCCCAGCCGCAGCCCGCGGGCATCGGCATCGATGCCGCCGTGCGTCGCCGCCAGACCGTTGATGTCCACCAGGGTGCGGGGACGCATCACGTCGAGCTTCATCAGGTCGACCAGCGTGGTGCCGCCCGCCAGGTAGGCCGTGGCGCCATCCGCGCGCAGATCGGATCCGCCCGGCGCGGGCGTGGCCGCACGGACGGCGTCCAGCTCGTTGGCGGCTTGTTGGAAAGTAAAGGGACGCATGGGTCAGCTCCCTGCCGGCGACGGGGTCGCGGCCATCTTGACCTTGGCATCGTTGATGGCGTCAACGATGTTGGGATAGGCCGCGCAGCGGCACAGGTTGCCGCTCATGGATTCGCGGATGTCATTGTCGTTCTTGGCGTGGCCTTCGTTGACGATCGCCACGGCGCTCATGATCTGCCCCGGTGTGCAGTAGCCGCACTGGAACGCGTCGTGATCGATGAATGCCTGCTGCATGGGGTGCAGCCGGCCCGGACTGGCCAGGCCTTCAATGGTGGTGACCTTGCGGCCCTGGACCGTGACGGCCAATGTCAGGCAACCCAGCACGCGTTTGCCGTCGACATGCACCGTACAGGCGCCGCATTGGCCCTGGTCGCAGCCTTTCTTGGAGCCGGTCAGTTCCAGCTTTTCGCGCAAGGCGTCCAACAGGCTGAGACGCACGTCGCCATAAAAACGCCGGGTCTGCCCGTTGACCTCGAGCGTCATGGGCATTTGTACGGCTTGCGTATCGGCGCCGGCCTCGCCCGTGACGGGCGGCGCGGCAGCCATCGGGTTATCGGCCGCCATGGACGCACAGCCTGTCACGGCTGCGACGGACGCGGCGCCGGCGCTGTAACCAAGAAACGAACGCCGGCCCGGTTTGAACTTGTCGTCGGGTTGATGCATGAGAGCCCCTCTGCGGCGGCGGTCGCCGTCGCCGGAACCGTCTCGTGGAAAGGACTCAATCTACTCGACTCATCACTAGAAAATCGAGTGCCGCTTTCAATTGGAAATCACTAAGGCGGCGGCACCGGGCGTCCGGCCCTGCGTTCAGTCCACCTTGATGTTGGCGGCCTTGACCAGCTTGTCATACTTGGCGTTCTCGCTTTTGACATAGGCAGCGAAGGCTTCCGGTGTCGACCCGCGTGGAATGAAGCCCTGTTCGCTCAGGACTTGTGCCACCCGCTGAGACTTGAGCGCCTTGACCACCTGTTCATGCAGCTTGTGCGTGATGTCGGCGGGCAGTTTGGCAGGACCCCAAAGGCCGTACCACGACACCATGTCGAAGCCGTCCAGGCCCGATTCGGCCACGGTGGGCACGTCGGGCAGGGAAGGCAGACGCTGCGCGCTGGTGACCGCCATGGCCTTCAGCTTGCCGCCTTTGACATGGGGAAGCGAAGACGGGATGGCGTCGGTCATGGCGCTGACGTGGCCGCCCATGGTGTCGGTCAGCGCCGGGCCGGTGCCCTTGTACTGGACGATGCCGATGTCGAGCTTGGCCTCGTATTTGATGGCTTCTTCGGCCAGGTGGCTGGCGGACCCCACGGCCGACGAACCGAAGTTGTACTTGCCGGGATTCTTGCGCACCAGGGCAATGAACTCGCGCAGGTTGGCGGCCGGGATGCCGGGGTAGGCCGTGACCAGCAGCGGCACATCCCCCAGGTTGGTAATCGGGGTGAAGTCGCGGTTGATGTCGTAGGGCAGGTTCTTCATCAACAGCGGGCTGGCCGCAAAGGTCGACGCGTTGACCAGCAGCGTGTAGCCGTCGGGCGCGGCGCGCACCACGGCTTCGCTGCCGATCGAACCGCTGGCGCCCGCGCGGTTTTCAACCACGAAGGTCTGGCCCAGTTGTTCGGTCAGGCCTTCGGCCACCACGCGCGCGACCGCATCGACCGTGCCGCCGGGCGGGTAAGGCACGATGATGCGAACAGGCCGGTTGGGGTAGGCCGCGTCGGCGGCCATGACAGGCGCCGTCAGCGGCGCCGCGGTCGTGACGGCGCACAGCAGCGCGCCGGTGAGCAGGGTTCTGCGCTTGTTCAAGGTAGTCTCCACCAGTGTTGTGGGCCCGTGCGGCCCGTTTTTCTTTTTCACGCGATCATCGGCGCGTGCGCCGGCTTTCGAAAATGCGTAGCGTGTCTTCGACCAGATCGCGTTCGATGTCGCGGGTGATGAAGACGATTCGTGTGCGGTGATCCGCATCCGGCCAGGCCGGCAGGAAGGCGGGCGGATGGAAGAGGTGCTGCACGCCGTGAATGACGACGGGCTGGCCGGGGTGCTCGATCACGTTGACGATGCCCTTGACCCGCAGCAGATCGTCGCCGCGCATGCCGGCAATCATTTCCAGCCAGGTCTGCAGGCCGGCCCACGACACGGGCTGGTCGCGGATGATGGAGAAGGCCTTGATGTGGTCGTCGTGACGGTTGCGGTCGTGGGCGTGCGTGTGCGCGTGATCGTGAGCGTGGCCGGCGTGTTGAGCGTAATCGGAATCGTGATCGTGATGATCATGAGCGTGCTCAGGTTCGTCCTCCGCGCCGTCTTCCGCGTCATCCTCATACGCCGCGACCCGCAGCCACGCTTCGACATCCGCACCGCGCCGGGCCGGGTCGTAGGTGTCATCGCCCAGCAGCGTTTCCGGCTGGGTGATGGCCTGCGCCACATCCACGATATCTGCCGCCGGATTGATCGCGCGCAGCCGCGCCACCAGGCGGTCGCGGGCCGCGGCGTCCACCAGATCGGTCTTGGTCAGCAGCAAACGATCCGCTACCGCCACCTGTTTGACGGCCTCGGCATGCCGGTCCAGCGTGCCTTCGGCATTGACCGCATCGACCGTTGCCACCACATTCGCCAGCCGGTACTTGGCCGTGACGGCGGGGTCGCTCATCAAGGTATGCAGGATCGGCGCAGGGTCGGCCAGACCCGTGGTTTCGACAATCACGCGTTCGACGAACCGGCCACCGGCGCCATCCGCCGTGCCTTTCTCCGGTCCATTCCCCGCGCCCTCGGCCTTCGCACGCTGTTCAGCCAGCATCGTGAACGCGCCGATCAGGTCACCCCGCACGGTGCAGCAGATGCAGCCATTGGCCAGCAGCACCAGGTCTTCTTCCGTGCGTGCAACCAAGTGGTGATCGAGGCCGACTTCACCAAACTCGTTGATGATCACGGCCGTATGCCGCAGCGCGGGCTGCACCAGCAGCGCATTGAGCGCGGTGGTCTTGCCGCTGCCCAGGAAACCGGTCAGCACCGTGACCGGCGTAGGCGAGGACGAAGTCGTTGTCGTCGACAACGATTCGTCGTCCGGCAATGCAGCGGGCGGCACGGCTGTCGACGCCTTGAGTTCGGGGGTCCTGGTCATACCGTGGTCCTTACGGTGCTCGCCGCCGCGCCGCCATGCAGCTTGGCAAAGGAATTCAGGGTGCGTTCGAGCCGCTGCAACAGCCACTCGACCACCGTGGGCGATGCGGGCGATTGCGTGTCGGCCATGGCGCGCAGCACCTTCACGATCTCGTCTTCGCCCGGCGGGTCGAACTGCACGTGCTGCGACAGCAAGGCCAGCACGTCCGCCTGCTTGAGCCGCTCGGCCTCGGCGACCAGGTAGTCGGCAATGTCGTGCTCGAAGTCCTGCAGCCGCACCGTCACGCCGCCGATGCCGCAGGCGCATCCGCCGCCCATCGACACGTGCTGGCGCGCCAGGTCTTCCCACATGCGCAGCAGCACACGGGTGCGGTCGCCGGGATCAGCCGGCATGGTCGGACGTGGCGCGCAACTGGCGCGTCGCCTCATCATCAATCGAGCCCTCGGCCGTCAGCGCCACGCGGTAGATCTCGCGCGCCACCTCCGCACTCACATACCCTTCCCGCACATCCTCCGCCACCAGCGCGGCATCTCGTTCGGCAGGATTGCCGAACCCACCGCCGCCACCCGACATCATCTTGTAGGCATCGCCGCGCTCCAGCCGCACATTGAAGATCTTGGCGTTGGGCATGTCCGAATTCCATTCGCCTTTCTTGCGGATCGCGATGCCATTGCCCGCCGCTTCGCCGCCGCCATGCAGGCCCCACGGCTTGCAGTGCACGCGGTCGATCCGGGTCGTGACCGAGAACGGCGACAGGGCCTGCACGATCATTTCGGCGCCCAGGCCGCCGCGCTGCCGGCCCGCGCCGCTGCTGTCGTCGCGGATGGCGTACTTTTCAACCAGCACCGGGTACTTGGCTTCCAGCTGTTCGGTCGGGCTGTTGTGGGTGTCGCCGTCGTTGATGCAGACCGTGACCGACACGCCATCTTCAGACGACTTCGCGCCCCAGCCGCCACCCAATGGGCCGATGCCCACGATGAACAGTCGGCCGTCTTCGGGCGAAATGCCATGGATGTTCGGGAACACCAGGTCGGCATGGTGACCGGCGATCACCCGATCCGGGATCGCGGTGGCCAGTGCCTTGAAGATGGTGTCGATCACCGTCATCGGGAACGTCATCCACACCCGCATCGGGAAGGGACGTTCGGCGCTGATCACCGTGCCCATCGGCATGATGACTTTCAAGGGACGGAAGCTGCCATCGTTGACCGGGTAGTCGGTCGGCGTCGTCAGGCACTTGTAGGCCACTTGCGCGCAGGCAATGCCGGTGGTGAAGCCCGAGTTGTAGAAGCCCCGCACCTGCCGGCTCACATGCGACAGGTCGATCGTCATTTCATCGCCCTTCTTGATCACCTTGACGCGGATCGGGATGCGCTTGCCCACCTCGACGCCGTCATCGTCCATGTAGGACTCGGCTTCGTACGTGCCATCGGGAATGCTCAGTGTGTTCTGGCGTGCGACCGCTTCGGACTGGTCCATGATCTGCGCGATCGACGCCTTGACCTCGGCCGCGCCATAACGCTGCACCAGTTCCAGAAAGCGCCGCTCGCCGGTCGTCACCGCAGTGATCTGCGCGCGCAGGTCACCCATCGCGCGTTCGGGCAGCCGCACATTCATGGCGATGATGTCGACCAGATCCTGGTTCACCACGCCCTGCTTGCGGTACTTCACGATCGGGATCTGGATGCCTTCCGAAAAGATGTCGGTGGTGACCTGGCCCAGCGTGCCGCCCACGTCCAGCCAGTGCGCCATGCAGCACGTAAAGCCGATGATCTCGCCTTCATGGAAGACCGGCATGGTGAACGTGAAGTGGTTCAGGTGACTGCCGGTCGTGTACGCATCGTTGGTGACCAGGATGTCGCCCGGGTGGATGTTCTCCAGCCCGAAATGGCGGATCTTGGCCTTGACCGTTTCGGACATGCCACGAATGAACATCGGCAGGCCCAGGCCGATCGACACGGTGTCACCTTCGACCGTGAACAGGCCGACCGTAAAGTCCAGGGCTTCGTAGATGATGAGGTTGTAGGCCGTCCGCATCAGGTTGGTCTTCATTTCTTCCGTGACGGCAAACAGGCCGTTGCGGACGATTTCGACGGTGACGGGGTCGACCGTGGCGTGGGGTTGGGCAAGGACGCTCATGAACGATCGCTCCCGATGGTGAGTTGCAGGTTGCCGCAGGTGTCGACTTCAAGCGTGTCCAGCGGCTGGAGGACGGTCGTCGATGCATGCTCTTCGATCAATGCCGGGCCGGTGATCCGGTTGCCGCTGCACAGCTTGTCGCGGATATAGACCGGGGTATCGACAAAGCCGCTGCCTCGGAAATACACCGGCTTGGTGGCGCGGATGGCATCGGCGGCAGGGGTGGCGTCGCCTACCGGCACGGCATGGCGTGGCGGCTTGCGCATGGTGCCCAGCAGCGTCACGCGCAGGCTGACGATGTCCGACGGTTCGTCGGGCGCCGACGTGCCGTAGCGCACGGCATGGATCTCGTCAAAGTGGCGCTTGATGGCTTCGCGGTCTTCCTGTTCAAAGAAGGCGCGCGGCAGATCGACGGTGACCGCGTGTTCCTGACCCACATAGCGCATGTCGGCGGCGCGTTCGATCACGATGCCTTCCGGTGTCAGTTCCGACGCACCAATCGCGGCGCGGCCTTCTTCTTCCATCGACGCATACATGGCTTCGATCTCGTCGAACGACAGGTCTTCCAGGCGGCGGAACACCGACCGCACATAGTCGTAGCGCAGGTCGCTGAACAGCATGCCGTAGGCCGAGAAATAGCCCGGCGCAAACGGGATCAGTACCTTGCGAATACCCAGTTCCCGCGCGATGGCCGACGCATGCAAAGGACCTGCGCCGCCATACACCACCATCGTGAAACGGCCCGCATCCAGACCGCGTTCGGTGGTCACCGCCTTGACCGCATGCGACATGGCCGTCACCGCGATGCGCAGAATGCCGTCAGCCGCCGTGACCGGCTCCAGGCCCAACGGACCGGCAATACGTTCATGCATCGCCGTCATGGTGGCCGCATGATCGAGCGGCATGTCGCCGCCCAGGAAGTGGTCGGGGTCGAGCCGGCCGAGCAGCAGGTTCGCATCCGTCACGGTCGGCTCCTTGCCCCCGCGGCCGTAGCACACCGGGCCGGGGGACGAGCCCGCACTGCGTGGGCCCACCCGCAAGGACTGGCCCAATTCGATGCGCGCAATACTGCCCCCGCCCGTGCCGACTTCAAAGATATCCATCATCGGGATCTGGATCGGCAGCGCGCGTTCATACCCGCCAATCAGTGCACTGCCGGTCGTCAGCGGCTTGCCGTCGCTGATCACTCCCGCCTTGGCCGTCGTGCCGCCCATGTCGAAGGCAATCGCATCGCCCAGGCCGAGCTGCGCGCAGATGGCCTGCGCACCGATCACGCCGGCGGCAGGTCCCGATTCGAGCATCCGCACACAGTCGCGGCGGGCATGCGCCACCGGGAACAAACCGCCGGTCGACTGCACCGCATAGAAGGCGCCGCCAAAGCCACGCTCATGCAGATGCGTTTCCAGCTCGCCCAGATAGGCCGACACACGCGGCCCGACATAGGCGTTGGCCACCGCAGTCGATGCGCGTTCGAACTCGCGATACTCCTGCGACAGTTCGTGCGACGCCGTCACGAAGGCGCCCGGCAGTTCTTCCTGCAGGATCGCCTTGACGCGCTGTTCATGCGCGGGGTTGCGATAGGAATGCAGCAGCAACACGGCCACGGCTTCGATGCCCTGGCCCTTCAATGCCTTGGCGGTCTCGCGCACGTGGTCTTCATCCAGCTCGCGATGCAGGCTGCCATCGGCACGCAGGCGTTCACGCACTTCATAACGCTGCGAGCGCTTGACCAGCGGCACATGCTTGCCGAAGAACAGGTTGTACGCGTCCGGACGATTCACCCGCCCGATTTCATAGATGTCGCGAAAGCCTTCGGTGATCAGCAGCGCCGTATTGGCGCCATTGCGCTCCAGCAGCGTGTTGATCGCGATGGTCGATCCGTGCAGGAACAGGTAGCCATTGGCCAGGTCGACCCCGGCGCTGTCCAGCGTGTGCTGGATGCCGTTGACGAGCTCGCCATGCGTCGACAAGGCTTTGCCGAACGACAGCTTTCCAGTCTTCTCGTCAAAGGTCGCGAGGTCGGTAAAAGTCCCGCCAATGTCCACTGCGATACGCAGGGGGGCGGAACCGGGTGTCTCCTGTCTGCTCATGGCATTTCCTGTCCGGTCATCTTGGAACGCAGTCTAGGCAAGCGCTCGATATCTGAATAGACTGGCAGCGGAGATTTCAGACATGCCAAAAAACAGATATCAGGCCGGACCGGAAGCCATGGATCCCGCCGCGCTGCGCCTGTTCATCGACGTGGTCGAAGCAGGCAGCTTCACCAAGGTCGCGGCCGCCCGCCAGACCGTCCAGTCGCACATCAGCCGCCAGATCACCGACCTGGAAACCGCCTGCGGCGCGCGCCTGTTCCGCCGCACCGGCCGCGGCGTCGTGCTGACCGAGCAAGGCGAAAACATTGTGGTGCGCGTGCGCGCGTGGCTGGCGGATTCCGAGCAGCTGTTCCGCGACATCCGGTCCACGTCCAGCGTGCCGATGGGCGACGTGCGCCTCGGCATCCTGCCGTCCGCCGCCCACCCCTTGCTGACGACCCTGTACGCGCGGCTGCAGGAACGCTACCCGTCGATCCGGCTGAACGTGCGTGAAGGGCAGGGCGGCGAACTGGACACGCTGCTGGACGGTGGCGCGGTCGACATGGCGATCCTGTTCCGCTATCGGCGGCCCGACAGCGCCGAAGAACGGCTGCTGGCCAGTGTCGGCACCTACCTGGTCGCCCGGCCCGGGGACGCGTTGACGCGCGCGCCGTCCATCGACTTTGCCCGCCTGGCCGGCCTGCCCCTGGTGCTGCCGCGCCGCCCCGCGCACTGGCGCGCGATGCTGGACGAAACCGCGCGCAGCAAAGGCTTCGTGCTGCAGGCCGCGGTCGAAGCCGATTCCCTGACCCTGCAGAAAGAACTGGCGGCCAGCGAGCCGCTGTATGCGGTGCTCGGCCCGTATTCCTTCGTGGCGGAGCTGCGCGCCAGGCGCTTGCAAGCAACCCCTATCGTCACGCCCAGCCTGAAGCGGCACGTGACGCTCGCGCTGCCCAAACACGGGAAGATGACGACGGCCTGCCAGATCGTGTCCGAGATGGTGCAGGCGATCGTGAAGGAGTGGGATGGGAATCTGAGTCCGCCAGAGGTGGAGGACTAAACGGGCGCGGCGGTGTACTTTGCGTCTATGCCTGCCGCGAGAGCCCCATGACCACGCACGTCGACCACATTGATGACCTGATGATCTTTCTGGAAGTGGTCGAGGCTGGCGGATTCAGCGCCGCCAGCCGGCGGACCGGCCGGTCCACGTCGCTCATCAGCCGGCGCATCCAGGATCTTGAACGCAAGCTGGGGGTCGGTCTGCTGGTGCGGGACTCCAGAAGGTTCGCGGTCACACCGGTGGGCAAAGGCATCGTCGAACACGCGGTCCGCATCCGGTCGGAGGCCCAGGCCGCCTATGCCTTTGCCGCCGATAGCGCGGACAGTCCCACGGGCGTGTTGCGGGTGTCCTGTCCGGTCAAGGTTGCGGCGTCGCTGGTCGGTCCGTTGGCCATGGACCTGGCCACGCAGCACCCGCAACTCCAGATCAAGATATCGACTTACAACGGACGCGCATCAGAGCAGGAAGCCTCGGCAGACATCGTGATCCTGCCCTCGATTGGCGCGCTGAAAGATGCCGATATCGTGGCGCGCAGACTGGGTGAATGCCAGTACCTGCTGGTCGCGGCGCCCGAGCTTGCCGATCGGTATCGGCATGTCTCCACACCGCAAGACGTCGAAGGGATTCCGGCGGTCGGGTGGACCTTCCATGACAGCCCTTCCAGCTGGGTGCTGCAGGATCCGACGGGCGCACGCGAAACCATTCATGTGGACGTCCGCTTCCTGGCCGATACCTTGTCGCTGGTGAGCGACGCGGCGCTGCGCGGCCTGGGTGCGGCGCAACTGCCTGTCATGACCTGCAAAAACGACATTGCGGAAGGACGGCTGTGCGACCTGCTGCAAGGCTGGACGCCCCCACCGGTCACCCTGTACGCGGTGTACCCGTCACGTCGCAGCCTGAGCCGGGGCGGGAGGCTGTTCGTCGACTTGTTGTCCCGGCGATTCCAGGCGACGCACGCCTGATCGGGGGCCTGATCCAGCGCCTGATCCAGCGCCTGTCAGCCCGCTGAAAACAGGAAGCAGCGTTGCAAAAATAGGAAGCGTGCGACCGCACGCCCGTCCTTATCATGACCATCAACAGCTTTAAACCTAAAGCTTATCCATCAGGGCCGGGCGCCCGGAGGTAGTCATGAAGGCATGGGAATCCAATCCGAAGACATTGCTGGCGGTTGCAGCGACGCTTGCCCTGGCAGGCTGCGGCGGAAGTGACGATGGCCCGCCGGCGCCCGTTGCCGACTCGGTGTTCGTCAACGGCAAGGTACTGACCGTTGATGGTGCGTCCAGCGTGGCGCAGGCCTTCGCGATCAAGGACGGAAAATTTCTTGCCGTGGGCTCGACCGACGCCATCCGGCGCAATGCCGGACCCAACACCCAGGTGGTTGACCTGAAAGGCCGCACGGTGATTCCGGCACTTTCCGATAACCACTTCCACAGTGCCGGCGGCGGACCGAACATCGACATTTCCAAGACGCGGTCCCTGGCGGAACTGTTTGCCAAACTGTCCGAAGCCGCCGCCAAGGCCGCGCCCGGAAGCATCCTGGTTTCGAACAGTGACTGGCACGAAGCGCAGCTGAAAGAGCAGCGCCTGCCCACCGCGGCCGAACTGGAAGCCGCCGCGCCCGGGTATGCCACGGTGCTGGTCCGGGGGGGACACAGCTACTTCCTGAGCACGACATCGCTTGCAAAGTGGAACATCACGCCGGCCACGGCGGTCCCTGCGGGGGGCGCCATCCCCAAGGATTCCGCCGGCAGACTGACCGGCGAGCTGGTGGACACGGCCCGCCGCCTCATCACCCTTCCGGCCACGCCAGCCGCAACCATCGAAGACGTTGCGGCCGAACAGAAGGTGCTCAATTCCTACGGCCTGGTCAACGTGCGGGTCCCTGGAACGTCGGTCGCGGTCTACAAGCAGTACCAGCAACTGGCGGCCGACAAGCGATCGTCGGTGCGCTACAGCGTCTTGTTCCGCGGCACGCCGCAAAGCCTGGCCGAAGCCGGCGTCAAACAGAATGACGGCGACGAGTGGGCGCGCGTGTGGGGCATCAAGCTTGCCGTGGACGGCGGCTTCGAAGGTGGCCTGATGACCAAGCCGTACGCGGAACCGATGGGTCAGAACGGCACGTACTACGGACTGCAGACGGTCACCCAGACCGCGTTCAACGAGCAGGTGATCGCGTTGAACCGCGCGGGCTGGCGCGCGGCAACGCACGCCGTTGGCGATGCTGCTGTCGACCAGGTGCTGCAAGGGTATCAACAGGCCAATGCCGACAAGGACATCCGGCAGGCGGGATGGACCATCGAACATGCCTTCATCACCCGGTCGGACCAGTACCCGGCCATGAAGGCGCTCAATCTTCGTATGTCGCTTCAGGACCACTTGTATCTGGTCGCGCCGGTGCTGAAGAACTACTGGGGCGAAGAACGCGCGTCGCAGGTCTCGCCCGCCAAGACCTTGCTCGACCAGGGCTTGCAGGTGTCAGGTGGCACCGATGCGTCGGTCATTCCGCTTAACCCGTTCTGGG
This sequence comes from Pigmentiphaga litoralis, assembly GCF_013408655.1. Classification (NCBI taxonomy): domain Bacteria; kingdom Pseudomonadati; phylum Pseudomonadota; class Betaproteobacteria; order Burkholderiales; family Alcaligenaceae; genus Pigmentiphaga; species Pigmentiphaga litoralis. The sequence continues at coordinate 4,064,317 of NZ_JACCBP010000001.1, read as the reverse complement.
TCATGTACCACTTCATCACACGCGACTCCATCACCGGCGGCGTCGTGGGTGTCAACCAGGCGGTGTCACGGGATACGGCGTTGCGCATGCTGACCATCAACTACGCCCAACTGACGGACGAGACGGCCATCAAGGGCTCGATCGAACCCAACAAGCTTGGCGACTTCGTGGTGCTGTCGGGCGACTTCATGGCCATGCCCGCGGCCGAACTGGAAGACCTGAAAGCCGTGGCCACGTTCGTGGGTGGCAAGAAGGTGTACCAGGACCCCGTGCTGACATTCTGACGTTCCGAGGTGAAGCATGATTCACGACCTGCCCGCGTGCCTTGCGCGATGGATTGCTCCGGTGGTCGTCGCGCTTGCGTCGACGCTGCCTGTTCTTGCGCATGCCCATGAGCACGCGCCGGAGGTCGTGAATCCGCACGGCGATCATCAGCATGACACCCGGGAATTGTCGGCGGCGGATTTCCGGAACCCCCCGGCGAATCTGGTCCTGTGGGGGACCCTGGCCAAGACCTATGTGGCCCGGAAAAACGGCGGCGTGTTCACCGCCACCTTCCCGCCTGCCGTTCGATCCCTGGACGGCAAGCGGGTGACCCTGGTCGGCTTCGTGACTCAGGTGCGGGATCGCCAACCCAATCGCCAGTTCCTGGTCAGCGCAACGCCCATTCTGTGCACGCACTGTACGCATCCCGATCCAGCGGCGATCGTGGAGGTGAACACCAAAAGGCCCTTTGCCGGGTCGAACGAACCGGTGCGTGTGCGAGGCACCCTGCAACTGGTGACCGATGCGCCCAACGCCCTGGTGTACCGGCTCAATGACAGCGACGTGGTGACGAAGTTTTGATGCGAGGCCAGGCCCCGCGCGGCGCCTAGCCCGTATTCAACATCTGCCACAGCCGTTCCGCGCTCGACCCAAGGAACTTATCGTCGCGGTACAGCTTGATCGCCACCGGAATGCTCCATTCCGGTCCGGCCGCGGGGACGAGGGCGCCGCTGCGCAGGTCGTCTTCGACCAGCGTCTTGGGCAGCCATGCGATGCCGCGGCCATCGAGCACCATGGGGCGCAGCACCGAGGCCAGGTGCGCGGTGAACACCGTGCGGTTCGTGAACTGGTCCAGGCGCCGATCGAGCAGCGCATGCATGATGCGGCCCAGGCCGGACTCGTCGCTGTAGCGCAGGATGGGCACCACATGGCCTGCCTCGTCGCGCAGCGGGTGCATGGCATTGCCTTGGCCATCGGCCACGGATAGCGGAAGCAGCACGTCGGTGCCGATCTGCGTTGACGTAAATGGCGCGGAGTCGAGCACGCCGTGCGCGGCCGCGTGGGCATGGCTCAGGAGAAACTGGACCTTGCCATTCAACATCAGTGCTTCGCATCGCTGCAGCACGTCCGACATCAGCTGCACCGGACCGAGCGGCGTGTTCGATTCCAGGCTGCGCAACCAGCGCGGCAGGAAGGTGAACGACAGCGCGTGCGTGGCCGCCAGGCGCAGCGTGGCCGAGTTGGCTTCGGCTAGCCGCTGGGCCTCTTCGGGTACGCGCGCAACGCGCGCCAGGATGTCCGTGGCTACCGTGCGAAACCATTCGCCGGCCTCGGTCAGTTCAGCGGGTTGGGAGCTGCGGTCGAGCAGCTCGACCCCCACCCACGATTCCAGCGCACGGATGCGGCGGCTGAATGCCGGCTGCGAACAGTGCCTGTCTTCCGCTGCACGCGAAAAGTTGCCTGTGGCCGCTACCGCCAGAAAGTCTTCAAGCCACAAGAGATTCATGATCGGTTCGTCCAGTGCATGGTTTGAGAAGAAATTAGCATTGGTTGTAAATGGCGAAAAACCTCACTATTGAAAAGCGTTTCAGAGGAGAAGACCCGTCATGCACAACATGGGAATGCGCTCCAGCACCCACCCAGGCAGTGCCTCGAATGATAAGCCCGGAGCCAGTCCGGAGCCAGCCCATGCATTGCTGCACGCCGCCGAAGCCGGGCAGGTGGACGTGTGCGAACAGTTGCTGAAAGACGGCGTGGACGCCAACTCAAAGACAGCGGACGGGCATACGGCGCTGCACCTGGCAGCCAAGGCAGGGCACACCGCAATCATCAGCATGCTGATCGATCACGGTGCCGACCCGACCCTGCAGACGCCCCTTGGCAACACACCTTTGCATGGCGCGGCCTACACCGGTCATTTCGATGCGGTGTCGATGCTGCTGGCGCGGGGCGCAGACCCGGCGCTACGGAATGGCAAAGGGCAGACCGCCCGGGACAGGGCGCAGGAATGCGGCATGACCGAGGTGGTGCAACGCCTGCCTGCATGACCCGCACCAACAACAAGAATCAGGAGACAGCATGAAAACCGTAGCACTCGCCTTGGGCAGCCTTGCGCTTGCCTTGACGTCCGCCGTGTCGGCGCAAAGCTGGCCGAGCCGCCCGATCAAGGTCGTCGTGCCGTTCGCGGCGGGGGGCAACGCCGACATCACGGCGCGCCTGATCGCCAAGCAGCTGTCGGACGATCTGAAGACGCCGGTCGTGGTGGAAAACAAGCCGGGCGCCAACGGCATCATTGGTCTTGAAGCGGCCCGCATGGCGGCGCCCGATGGCTACACCTTGCTGGTTGCGCCCAGCAGCCCGCTGGTCGTGAACCCGGTCCTGTACAAGAAGGTGCCGTACGACAGCGTGAAGGACTTCGAACCGATCAGCCAGATCATCACGTATCAGTACGTCCTGGTCGTGCCCACGGCATCGAAGATCACCACGCTTCCGGACCTGGCAAAACAAGCCAGGGAAAAGCCCGGCGCGCTGACCTACGGATCGTCGGGCGTGGGCGGGGGTGGCCACCTGGCGGGTGAATTGCTGGCGCTGCAAATGGATGCAAAGCTCAACCATATTCCGTACAAGGGCACCGCGCCGGCGCTGGCCGATCTGTTGGGGGGCCAGCTGTCGTTCACGTGGGACACAGTGATGACGACAGTGCCGCAAGTGCAAGGGGGCAAGTTGCGGCCGATCGCCGTGTCGGGACCGCAGCGCACGGCGTCGCTGCCCGATGTGCCGACCATGCGCGAGCTTGGCTACAAGAATTACGAGATCACGCAGTTCGTGGGCCTGCTCGCACCTGCGAAGACGCCGCCACAGATCATCGAGCGTCTGCATGCAGGCGTGCAGAAGGCGATCAAGGCGCCCGAGGTCATCAAGGCGCTCAAGACCGACGGCGGCAACGACCTGGTCGGCAGTTCGCCGGCCGAGTTCAAAAGCCTGATCGCCAGCGAACTGGCGTTCTATCGCAAGCTCGTCAGCGACGCCAACATCAAGGAAGAATGATGTACGAGGTGAATGTATTGGTCCAAGGCTTTCCCGGCCGCGCCGTGTGTCATGGCGGGCTGGGGTGGAGCACCGTCACCCTGCTTCGCGGTGAAGGCCGCACGATCCTGGTCGACGCAGGCGGGTATGCGACGCGTCCCGAGATCGGCAAGCAGCTGACGCGGCTCAAGGTGTCGCCAACCGACGTGACCGATGTCGTGCTGACGCATGCGCATCACGATCATGCCTGCAACTTCACGCTGTTTCCGGATGCCACCGTGTGGATCGGCCGCAAGGAACTGGAGTGGGCTGTTGCTGAAAAGCCCGGCTTCAATCCGCTTGCGGAACTGCATGCCCGCGAACTGTCGATTCTGCCGCGCGTGAATCGCCTGGAAGGCGGGCAACGGTTCATCGATCACTTCGAGGCGGTGGACGTGCCAGGCCACACCCCTGGTCATCTCGCGTACTACTTCACGGGCAATCCGCAGCCCATCCTGTTCACCGGTGATGCGGCAAAGAACCGTGCCGAGCTTTTGTCCAAGGACGTGGCCATGACGCTGGACGCCGCCGTCAGCGCGCGCAGCATCGAAACGATCTGGCAGTACTGGCGCGCGCAACCGGGCACCATCCTGATCCCGGGACACGACCTGAGCATGACGCTGGATGCCGACGGCAAGCCGCTGTATCAGGGTGAGCGGCGGGCAGGCATCGAAGCCTGGTTCTCTGAAACGATGGAAACCACCACCTTGTTTGACCTGACGGGGAACGGTGGCCCGTGGGCGCAGTACCGAGACGAATGATCAAAAAAGGCGCAAAGCCTGGTGTGCCATGAGGAGACAAATCTTGACCACGAATTCCACGCGCGCAATCCTTGCCGCACTGTTTGCCACGTCCACGGTGCTTCTGACCGCCTGTGGCGGCGGGGGCGGCAACGACCCTGTCGGCACCAGTCCGCCGGCCACGCAGGAACCTTCGACGCCGGTGGCGGTGAACGCGGCGACCGTGACGGTGAACGGTGTCGAGCGCAGCTATGTCGAATACGCGCCGGCCAAGGTGGCCGATCTGCGGGAATACGATGCGCGGGGAGTGCGCGTCGTGATTGCGCTGCATGACGATGGCAGCGATGGGAACGCCTATGCGCAGCGGACCCGGTGGACGGAACTGGCCGACGAGCATGGCTTTGTGGTCGCGTTCCCCAACGCTGCGCAATCGAAGTGGAACCTGACGGGCGACGCCAATGCGGGCGACGAGCTGGCCTACGTGAACGCGGTGGCGGCAGCCATGCGCACCAAGTACGCGCTGGTTGCCACCATTCCCACCTACCTGACCGGGACGGGCACGGGCGGGGCACTGGCGCAGCAACTCGCCATGCGGGCGCCGAACCTGGCGGCGGCCGTGGCGTCGATCAACGGAGTCGCGCCGGCGCCGACCTTCAACCGCACGGACCTGCCCCCTTCCGCCATGGGCGCCTGGATCATCCGGTCCGCCGACACACCGCTCACTACCACCGAGACCCTGCAGGCCGCCTACTGGCAGAAAGCGAACGAGACGGACCAGGCCCCCAAGGTCCAGGCCACGGACCTGGCAACAGATACAACCTACGCCAATCAGGCCAACCCCCTGCAGCAAGTCCGGATATCGTCGTTGAAGCCCGGCGTGACCGCGGACGGAAGGGCCGTCACGCGGATGATCTGGAATTCGATGTTCGATGGCGTGGTGCGCTTTGCCGATGACACCCGCGTGAACGGCACGCTGCATGCCAACCAGACCATTGCATCGATGAAACTGGTTGAGGCCGTCAAGGAATTGCGTCCGGGCAGCACGCGCCGCTGGCTCACCTACGTGCCCTCGAACTATGAAGCGCTCAAGGCGTCAGGCAAGAAGGTGCCGCTGCTCTTTTCCTATCATGGCCGCAATGGTTCGGCCCGGTTCCAGGCGCTGATCACCGAGTGGCCCAAGGTCGCGGAAGAAAAGGGCTTCATCGTCGTCTTCCCGCAGGGCATCGGCGCGACGTGGGCGGTGCCCATGGAAGCTGACGCGCGCGACATGCTGTTCTTCCAGGACCTGTATGCCGAGGTCACCAAGACCTACAACATCGACACGACACGGGTGTATCTGAACGGATCGTCGATGGGCACCGCGATGAGCAACCGCATCGCAGTCCAGCAGCCCAATCTCTTTGCGGCGCTGGCCCTTTGCTACTCGGGCCACCTTGGCGCGGCAAGCTACGCCAATCCTATCGTGCGAACCGACATTGCCATGCCGGTCTGGCAATGCCGCGGGGGTGACGAACTGGACTCCGAATTTCCGGGCAGCGAACCCGCAGCGCGCGAGTTCTGGCGGTCGACCGTCAACAAGCACAAGGGGCCACCCGTCAACATTGTCGATGGCCGCCGAAAGATCGAAGTATGGTCCGATGGCCTGGCGGAATATCGCTGGCAGGTGACCGACAAGATCGGGCACTTCTGGCATCCCGGGCAGGCCAGGCTGATGTGGGAACAGATGCTGTCGAAGTATTCCCGCGCGCCCAATGGCGCGTTGCAGCGGCAGGACTGACGTTGCATAGTCGGGGCTGACGTCTCAGCGCCCCGCCACCTTGTCGGGAAACCGCGCCATCAACCAGTCGATGAATACCTGCAACCGGTGCGTGACATGCCGGTTGCTGGGATACACCACATGGAAGGGGTAGGCGGCGGGGCGCCACGGCTTCAGGATCTCCACCAGCGCCTTCTGTTTCAAGTCGTTTGCGGCTGCATAGTCAAAGGTCTGCACGATGCCCAGGCCCGCCACGCAGGCGGCCAGGTGCGCCGTGCTTTCGTTGATGCCCATGCGGTGTTCGATCTTCAGTTCGGTTTTCTCGCCGCCGCGTTCGAAGCGGAACGGAAAGGCGCGGCCGCTTTGCGTCGACACATAGCTGATCAGCTTGTGGCCGTTCCTGAGTTCTTCAGGGTAGGCCGGCACGCCATGCTGCTTCAGGTAGGCTGGAGATGCGCACGTGATCAGGGTGGCCCAGCCGATATGCCGCGCGACCAGTGACGAGTCGTCCATGGGCCCGCCGCGGATCACGCAGTCGACACTGTCGCTGATCAGGTCGACGGCGCGATCGGACACGCCCAGGTCGATGCGGATGTCCGGATAGCGCTTCATGAAATCGGGCAGGAGCGGAATCAGCACACAGCTGGCGGTCGAGCTGCCGATGTCCACCCGCAGGTGGCCGCGGGGCTTGCCTTGCGCCACATTGAACGACGCATCGATGTCGTCCAGGTCATGCAGAACGCGCGTGGCCTTGGCGTAGTAATCCTGGCCTTCGGCCGTGACCGTGACCCGCCGCGTCGTGCGCTGAAGCAGGCGCACGTTCAGATGCGATTCCAGTTCCTGCACCAGCTTGCTGACCGTGGCGTTGGGCATGTCCAGCGCGTCGGCCGCGCGCGTGAAGTTGCCGGTCTCAACGACCCGCGCGAACACGCGCATTGCCAGCAATTGATCCATGTTCTGCCTGCCTTGACCGGTCGATGTATCTTGCATTATCCATCCATGTAGATAGTCTTTCCATTGCACGCCCTTTTTCCATCAATGGTGCGCTCCTACAGTGAGATCCATGGCATCGCAGCCACGAAACAACTCAACGATTTGGAGCGCAAGATGGAACACACTTTGAACGACAAGATTGCCCTGGTGACCGGAGGCAGTTCGGGCATCGGCCTGGCCGCGGCTCAGGAACTCGCGCGGCAAGGCGCACGGGTATTCATTACCGGACGCCGGCAGGAAGAACTCGACGCGGCCGCAGCCACGATCGGCGCCGCGGCCACGGCCATCCGCGCCGACGCATCGGTGCTGTCCGACCTGGACCGCGTCTATGCCCAGATCGCGAAGCAGGCCGGCCGGCTCGACATCCTGTTCGCCAACGCAGGCGGCGGCGACATGTTGCCGCTCGGCGCGATCACCGAAGAACACTTCGACCGCATCTTTGGCACCAATGTGCGCGGGCTGGTGTTCACCGTGCAGAAGGCCCTGCCGTTGCTGACGCATGGCGCGTCGATCATCCTGACCTCGTCGACGGCATCGATCCAGGGCACCGCCAACTTCAGCGTGTACAGCGCCAGCAAGGCCGCGGTGCGCAACTTTGCGCGCTCCTGGGCGCTTGACCTCAAAGACCGCGGGATCCGCATCAACGCCGTGAGTCCCGGGCCGGTTCGCACGCCCGGTCTGGGCGGTCTGGCCACCGAGGCGGAACGCCAGGGCCTGTTCGATTACCTGGCCGCGCAGATCCCCCTGGGCCGCCTGGGCGAGCCCGGCGAGATCGCCAAAGTCGTGGCCTTTCTTGCCTCGGACGCGGCCAGCTTCGTGAACGGCACCGAGATGTTCGTCGATGGCGGGATGGCACAGGTATGAGCGCGCAAGACTTGATCGACGCCCACTTCGCGATCTGGAATGATCCCGATCCCGCGTCCCGGCTGCCGCGTTTTGCGGCTGTCTACCGTCCCGACGTGGTCGTTGCCGACTACGAGGGCGAAGTGACCGGGTTCGCCAAGGTCAACGATCTGATCGACAGGGTCCAGCGTGAGAACGCCGGCTTCGTCTTCACGCCGGAACCGGTGGTGTGGAACCACGGCCTGGGTCGGGTCGTGTGGGGCTACGGCCCGCCAGAGGATCCGGATCGGGTTCGTGGAGAAGATATCTTCACAATCCGGGAGGGCTTGCTGGCGACGTTGCACGTGTTCATTGACGCGGGGGGATGACGTCAACAGTGGCCTTCCAGCCCGTTTAGGGCGGTCACCCACCGATCCGGCCGTGAGCCAGTAGAATCTAACCAATTACTCACGCTGGATCCACAGGGAAGCCGCAATGAGCCCGCAAGAAACACCGTCGTCATCGGCGCCAGGCAAGCGCGTTCTGATCGTCGATGATGACACGATGATGGTCGAGATTCTTGCGCAGTTGCTGGAAGGCGCGGGGCATGCGGTCAGCACCGCGAACGACGGGCAGGCGGCGCTGCTGGCGGCGCAGGACATCCGGCCCGACGTGGTCCTTTTGGATATCGATCTGCCCGGGATGGACGGTTATGAGCTGGCGCGGCGGCTGCGGGCGGACCCGCGTGGTGGCGCCATGACCATCGCCGCGTTGACGGGGCATGGGCGCCGCGGGGACAAACACCTGGCGTTCCAGGCGGGCATCGACCGGCGTTTCTGCAAGCCGGTCGGCAGCCAGGAATTGATTGCGTTCATCAACCAGCCGGCTGGCGCGACCGCAGCAGCAGTACCGCCAGCAGCGTCGATATCAGCGACCCCGCCAGCACCCCCAGCTTGAGCTGATCCTGCAGCGGGGCCGAATCGGGAAAGGCCAGCAGGCCGATGAACAGGCTCATGGTGAAGCCGATGCCGCACAGCGCCGCCAGGCCATACATCTGCTTCCAGGTGGCTTGCGCCGGCAGGGTGGCCAGCCCGAGCGCGATGACCGCGGCGCTGGTCAGGAAGACGCCCAATTGCTTGCCCACGAACAGGCCCAGCGCCACGCCCAGCGGCACCGGTTCCATCAGCGCCGACAGGCTCATGCCCGCGAACGATACGCCGGCATTGGCGAAGCCGAATACGGGAACGATCAGGAAGGTGACCCAGGGCTGGATGCCGTGTTCCATCGTCAGCAAGGGCGATCCGGCGTCGGGTGTGGACCGCGTGCGCAGCGGCACGGTAAAGGCCAGGATGACGCCGGCCAGGGTCGCGTGGATACCTGACAGCAGCACCAGCAGCCAGAGCAGCGCGCCCAGCGCGATATACGGCAGCAGGCGGTTGACGCCGACGCGGTTCAAGGCGATCAGTGCCAGAGTGACGAGGCCCGCGCCGCCCAGCGCGACGGCATCCAAAGACGTGGTGTAGAACAGCGCGATGATGACCACGGCGCCCAGGTCGTCGATGATGGCGAGTGCCATCAGGAAAACGCGCAAGGACACCGGCACGCGCGGCCCGAGCAGCGACAGCACCCCCAATGCAAAGGCGATGTCGGTGGCCGCGGGAATGGCCCATCCGCTGGGGTGGCCGGTGGGCCCGAGGTTGAATGCCAGGTAGATCAGCGCGGGGCCGATCATGCCGCCCAGCGCTGCGCTGCCCGGGAGGATGCGACGCGGCCAGGATGAAAGCTCGCCTTCCAGCACTTCGCGTTTGATCTCGAGGCCGACCAGCAGGAAGAAGACGGCCATCAGGCCATCATTGATCCAGTGCAGCACGGACAGCCCGCCCACATACGACGCAAGGGTGCGCTGGTACAGGTCGGCAAGCGGGGAGTTGGCAACAAGAATGGCCAGTGCAGCGGTGATCATGAGGATCACGCCGCCTGCGGCGCTGTGGGCCAGCAGGGACTGGAGATAACGGGTAGGACGCGCGAGGGAATAGGGCGTGCGGTCAGGCATGCTGAGGAGTTCCTATATGAAGTTCAACAGGTTCTCCGTTTTTATGAACCCGGGTTTTTCACCCGAATTCAAAGCACACGCAGCACGTCCTTGTTAAGTATTTTAGCGCAGCAGGAACCAGGCATCTGTCACGAAGTGTTGTCCGTGTTCCTGCCGCGCGGTCATGGCGTCAGGGCGCCGATGCCTTGGCCCCCGACGCCTTGACCAGCTTGGCCCACTTGTCGGTTTCCGACGCGATGTAGGTCGTGAACTGTTCCGGGGTCGACGGGATCACGCGCAGCGACATCGTCTCGTTCACTTTCACCACCTCGGGGCTCTTCAGGGCCTGCGCAATGGCGGCGTTCATCTTGGCGATGATGGGCTTGGGCGTGCCTGCCGGGGCGATGATGCCGCCCCAGGCCACGGCTTCGAATCCGGGAAAGCCGGACTCGGCCATGGTAGGCACGTCGGGGTATTGCGGCAGGCGCTGCGCGCTGGTGACCGCGAGAGGCTTCAGCGTCTTGTTGGCGATGAACTGCTGCACGCCATTCACGTTGTCGAACATGATGTCGACACGCCCGCTGACCAGATCCGACAAGGCCTGCGCGCCGGTCTTGTAGGGCACATGGGTGATGTCCAGCTTGGCGGTCGACTTGAGCATTTCACCGGTCAGGTGGCTGCCCGATCCGACACCCGTGCCCGACGCAAAGTTGACCTTGCCGGGATTCGCTTTGGCATACGTGACGAGGTCCTTCAGCGAGTTCGCCTGGAAGTCCGGCCGTGCCACGAGCATGTACGCGTTTTCAAACAACAGGCTGATCGGTTCGAAGCTTTTGACGGGGTCGTAGGACAGGTTGTCGAAGAAGCTCTTGTTCACGGCCAGCGTGATGTTGTTGCCGAAGCCCAGGGTGTAGCCATCGGGCTTGGCGCGTGCAATGTTCTGCGTGCCGACCACGCCGCCCGCGCTGGCGTAGTTTTCAACGACCACGGTCTGGCCAAGGATCTTGGAGAGGCCTTCGGCCAGAGGACGCACGGCGGCATCCGGACCGGAGCCGGCGCCATACGGCACGATCAGGCGGACCGGCCGGTTCGGCCATTCCTGTGCTGTGGCGACGGAGGCAGTTCCCAGCAGTGCAATACCCAGCAGCAGTGTCAATTTCATGGCGAGTCCTCAGGCGATGTGTGCGCCGTTGTCCGGCTAACCCGGTGTCAGTTGGAAGAAGCAAACAGCAGATCGATGACACGCCGCGTCCAGGGAGACGTGGCGGATTCGATATCAAGCGCAGCGCTGAAGTGGTCGCCGTCGACGATCAGGACGTCATGCGCAATGGCGTCGCGACGCATGGCGTCGGCGGTGGCGCGATTGCCGGCGATGATGCGCGGGAAGTCGTTCGTGGCATAGGCCAGCAAGGTGAATGGCATGCCGCGATGCAGGTGGCTGATCGGACTGGCATCAGGCGCTTCCGACGCATCGCGCAGCACCATCTGGTGCGTGCGTTCTTCGCCGCTTCCGGGTTGCCGGTCGGGATACCGCACGTCCAGCGGCGCGCACAACGGCACGCACGCACGCAGGCAGGACGATGGAACGCCTGCGGCTTCCAGCTTTTCCGTTTGCCACGCCGTCAGCATGGTCAGGTGGCCGCCTGCCGAATGTCCGCCAAGAACGATGCGCTGCGGATCGCCACCGTGCTCGCGAATATTCCGATGCACCCAGGCCAGGGCCTGCCGGCAGTCATCTGCCATCTCGTCCCATTTGTGCTGGGGGGCCAGGCGATAGGACACGGAGACCAGAATGGCGCCGGCGGACGTGATGGCGGGCGCTAGCAGGCCCATCCATTCCTTGTAGCCGTTCGTCCAGGCGCCCCCATGCGCAAACACCAGCACGGGCGCGCCTTCAGGCGGGCATGTCTGCGGCAGATAGAGGTCGACGGTCTGCTTCGGATCGGTTCCATAGGCCACGTCGACGACACGCTTGCACTGCTGCGCGGCGGCGTCGGATCGGCTCAGTGTGGACCGGGCATAGTCTTCCGCCTCGATCGGAAAGATCGGGGGCTGTGGAGGCAGGTGGGCAAACCGCATGGGCATCTCCGGTAGAAGCCGCCAAAGCTAAAGAAAGTACGTATACGTGTCAACGTTATTTTTCGGTCGACGGTTAGGCTCGGGTATGTTCAGCTGATGCTTGCCACCGTAGCACGGCCGGCATATCGGCCGCCTGCAGGCATGCTCATCCATGAAGTGAACCCCCGTATGGCTCTCAAGCATGCGGGGAGGCAGCATACCTGTCCGGACATTTCGAGCAATGGCTAGGGAAAACCAGTAGCGCCGGGCATGCGGAATTGTTTGACCTGGTCCCGCATGACTGCATAGACTAGGATTATTGAGACGTATACGTACGAAAGCGATCGTAGCGAGATCGCCGATGCCCATCGCGGGTGTTGTCCAGGTGCCTTCCACAGCCGCGCGGGTAAAGCGGGGAAGACAGCTATCCAATTGATGCTTCACGATGAAAAAGGATATGTATGTCGGACGGAAAAATTCTTGCGGGCTTTCTTGCCCCTCACCCCCCTCACCTTGTCTACGCCGAAAATCCTCCGCAGAACGAACCTCGGTCCGAGGGCGGCTGGGAGCAATTGCGTTGGGCCTATGAACGCGCCCGCGCCAGCCTCGACGAACTGAAGCCGGACGTGCTGCTGGTGCATTCGCCGCACTGGATCACGCAGGTTGGTCATCACTTCCTGGGCGTCAAGAACCTGTCGGGGAAGTCGGTCGATCCCATCTTCCCGAACCTGTTCCGTTATGACTTCGAACTGGAAGTCGACGTCGAGCTTGCGCAGGCGTGTTGCGATGAAGGCCGGGCCCGGGGCCTGATCACCAAGATGATGAACAACCCGAAGTTCCGCGTGGACTACGGCACGATCACGACGCTGCACATGATCCGCCCGCAGTGGGACATCCCCATCGTCGGCCTGTCGGCAAACAACACGCCGTACTACCTGAATACGCAGGAAGGCCAGGAAGAGATGGAGCTGCTGGGCCAGGCAACGCGCGAGGCGATCCGCAAGAGCGGCAAGCGCGCCGTCCTGCTCGCCAGCAACACGATGTCGCACTGGCACTTTCATGAAGAGCCCGAGATTCCCGAAGACATGTCCAAGGAACACCCGGTCAGGTATGACGGGTACAAGTGGGACATGCGCATGATCGAACTGATGCGCAAGGGAAAGATGCGCGAGACCTTCGATCTGCTGCCGACCTTTATCGAAGAAGCCTTTGCCGAGTTCAAGTCGGGCGCATTCACGTGGATGCACGCCGCGATGGGTCATCCGGAACTGGCCGCCGAGCTGCATGGCTATGGCACGGTCATCGGGACCGGCAATGCGGTCATGGAATGGAATCTGGACCGTGCCGGCCTATCGTCCATCGAGTCGGGCAACGCTGCCACAAGCGCGCCTGCCACTGCCACCGCCTGAGCCAAGGATCCAGATATGACCGTTGTTTCCGCTTTTCTGGTGCCGGGCCTGCCCTTGCCGCAACTGCGCCCCGATGTCCCGGCCTGGGGCGCCCTGGCCTCCGCCTTTTCAAGCGCGGGCGAAGCCCTGGCGGCGTCACGGCCCGATGCCGTCCTGGTGTATTCCACGCAGTGGTTCGCCGTGCTCGATGAACTCTGGCTGACGCGTGCACGAAGCACAGGTCTGCATGTGGACGAGAACTGGTACGAGTATGGCGAGCAGTCCTACGACCTGGTGTGCGACACGAACCTGGCCGAGGCCTGCGTGGCCGGAGCGACCCGTCACGGCATCCGTTCACGCGGGGTCGACTACGACGGATTCCCTATCGATACCGGCACGATCTCCGCAGCCACGCTGATGAACTTCGGCACATCGGCATTGCCGTTGGTGGCCGCAGCGAACAATCTCTATCACGACGGCGACACCACGGCGCGGCTTGCCGCGGCGGCGGTCGAGTGCGCGACCGAGCAGGGCAAGCGGCTTGCCGTGGTCGGCGTGGGCGGTCTGTCGAACGTCATGTTCCGCGAAGAGATCGACGTGATGGAAGACCGGATCCAGGACCCGGAGCACGACGAGTGGAACAAGCGTCTGCTCGGTGCCATCGAGTCCGCCAAGACCGACGACGTGCTCGCGATGTTGCCCGACTATGGACAGCACGCCCGTCCGGACATGGGCATGAAACATCTGCACTGGGTGCTGGGTGCGCTTGGGTCCCGCTACAGCGCGGCCAAGGTGCATGGCTACGGGCCCATGTACGGCAGCGGTGGCGCGGTCGTCGAATTCAAGCCCTGACGGCCGCAGGCCCAGGCATATCCATCGATTCACAAGGTAGATCATGACAGTTGACACGAAGGCGCAGGTCGTCGAAGGCAAGGCCGTCCCCCGCGGCCGATTCCCCCACATCAAACGCGCGGGCGATTTCCTGTTCGTGTCGGGCACGAGTTCACGACGTCCCGATGGCAGCTTCGTTGGCGCCCATGCCGATGCGTTTGGCACACAAACGCTGGATATCCGCGCGCAGACTCGTGCCGTCATCGAGAACATTCGTGATGTGCTGGCCAGCATGGACGCCGGGCTGGGGGATGTCGTCGAGATCTGCGCCTATCTGGTCAGCATGAATGACTTCGGCGGCTTCAATGAAGTCTATGGCGAGTACTTCGATTTCGACGGTCCGACGCGCACCACCGTGGCCGTGCATCAGCTGCCGCATCCGCATCTGGCGATCGAGATCAAGGCCATCGCATACAAGCCAACAACAACTCACCACTAGGAAGTCATGTTCCAACGAACCCTGCTGTCCGCATTGCTGCTGGCCTGCGCCAGCGCCGCCTCCCACGCCGCCGATGTGACCCTGGTCGACAAGGTCGGCCAGTGCCCGAACGCTTCGCCGGCCGGCATGCGTCCGGATGAAGTCGCGTTGTTCCGTCAGTTGCAGATTCGCGGCGCGCAGTCCATGCAGGACGCGACGCGGGTCTACTACGGCGAAGGCCTCGATCAGTATGGCGACTTGCGTTTGCCCAAGGGCACCGGCCCCTTCCCGCTTGCCATCGTGGTGCACGGCGGCTCGTGGAAAGCGTCCGTGAACTCGGACTACACCGCGCCGGTGGCCAAGCTGCTGACCGACGCCGGCATCGCGACCTGGAACATCGAATACAGCCGGCTGGGCAGCGGCGGCGAATGGCCCGGATCGTTCAAGTCGGTGGCGGCTGCCGCCGACTATGTTCGCGTGCTGGCGGAGCGTTATCCGATCGACCTGAAGCGCGTCATTTCCATCGGTCATTCGTCGGGCGGACATTACGCGCTGTGGCTGGCGGGCCGTCACAAGCTGAACGCCTCGGCGCCGGGCTATGCGCCGACGCCGCTCAAGCTGGTCGGTGTGGTGTCGCTCGATGGCACGCCTGACCTGCGTGCGTTTGCCGCGTTGCCGCGCGGCAAGACGGTCATTCCCGAGCTGCTGAATTCGGGCGCTGATCCGCAGTGGGAAAAGAACTATGCGGTGGCGTCGCCGGTGGACCTGTTGCCGCTGGGCGTGCCGCAGTATTTCCTGACGCAGGAAAGCGATCGGCTGGCATCCATCATGTCGTACATGGACAAGGGCAAGCAGGGTGGCGACACCATGACGTACGACATTGCCTGCCCTTCCAGTCACTTCGTGACGGCAGACACGCAAAGCCCGGCCATTGCTGGCGCGATCGTGAAAGCGTCGAAAGCGTTCGTGAAATGATGATGGCGTCTTCCCCCGCAAGCCCGCGCGTCGTCGTCCCCACCAAGGCGCTGCCTGCGCCCCGATTCCGGTACAGCCCGGTAGTCGTGGCCCATCCCTTTGCGTTCGTGTCCGGACTCGTCGGGCTCGACCCGGCGACCGGCGCGTTGGCAACGGGGGGCGCCTACGGGCAGACCGTGCAGATCCTGGCCAACTTCACGGCCCTGTTGCAAGAGCAGGGCTGGTCGCTGTCGCAACTGGTCGTCGCCCGGTTGTTCTGCACGTCACCCGATGGCGCCGCCAGCATGAACCAGGCGTGGGAAGAGCTTTTCAAGGACGAGGTGCCCCCGGCCCGCACGTCGGTCATCGTGGCCGGCCTGCCGTTGGGCGCTGAAGTTGAAATCGAGTTCCAGTTGGTCCTGACGCAGGGCGCCTAGCCCGAAATCTGCTGCGGATCCGGGCGGCCCGTCGTTCCACGCGGGCACCCGGGCAGGCTTCTGAAATTAAAAAATTCCCGAAATTTGCCACATTTGCCACCGCAATACCCCATGCGCAGATGTGGCAAAAAGTCGGGTTTTTTTGAGCCGGAGTACCTGCCGGGCCGCCCGGTTGCCGAAACCGTCACCCGTCTGTCGAGACCGTCACCGCTTCCCATTCCGCGATGTCGCGTTCCAGCGCCGCCATCTTTTCCCGCACCAGCTTCAAGGCATCGCTGCCGAGCAGGAGGTGCGCGGGAGGGTGGTCGAGCGCGATGACGGCGAGCATTGCTCGCGCGGCCTTGGCCGGATCGCCCAGCTGCTTGCCACTGACCTGCTCCCGCGCCTTGCGGATCGGATCGAAGATGGCGTCGTAATCAGGGATCGACCTTGGCGTGCGCGCCATGGACCTGCCCGCCCAGTCCGTGCGAAACGAGCCGGGCGCCACGGCGGTGACGGCGATGCCGAGCGCGGCGACCTCCTTCCCCAGCGCTTCCGAGATCCCTTCCAATGCGAACTTGCTGCCGCAGTAGTACGTGATGCCCGGCATCGTGATGTAGCCGCCCATGGACGTGATGTTGACGATGTGGCCGCGGCGGCGTGCGCGCATATGTGGCAGCACCGCTTTCATCATGGCGACCGCGCCGAACACGTTGACGTCGAACTGCCGCCGCAGGTCCGACATCGGCGATTCTTCCATCGTGCCTTCGTGACCGTAGCCCGCGTTGTTGACCAGGACATCGATCGGACCCACGGTCGCCTCGATCTCTGCAACGACCCCGTCAATGGCGTCAACGTCGGTCACGTCCAGCACGCGCCCGAACGCTGCATGGGTCGACAGGGACTCGAAGTCCTGTTTCGCCTGCACGCTACGTACGGTGCCCACAACGGTATGGCCTGCGGCCAAAGCTTCTTGCGCCAGCGCGCGGCCAAAGCCGCTGCTGACGCCGGTAATGAGCAAGGTCCTGCTGCGCATCCTGCGCTCTCCTGAAAAGGGATGGAGGATGCATGCTAGTCTGACGGTCAACGCAGATTAAGCGCAAATCCGCTGATTTTCTTGCACAAAACTATGAGCAACGCGTCAGCCAGCACCAAGAGTCCGCCCTTGCCCACCGCCATCCAGGAACGCATGGTGATGCGGTTGCGGACACTTGCGCCGGTAGAAGGCTACAGCCTGACACCGCTGCCCAGTGTGCGGATCCTGCGGTCCGACCGGCCTTTGTCGCGCACGCCTGTCCTGTACGACCCGGGTGTCGTGATCGTCTGCCAGGGCCGCAAGCGGGGTTACTTTGGTGACCAGCTATATGTGTACGACGCGCAGCAATACCTGGCCGTGTCGGTGCCCGTGCCGTTCAGCATGGAAACGGATGCGACGCCTGAGCAGCCCTTGCTTGCGCTGTATCTGCACCTGGACTTCGCGCTGGCGGCCGACGTGGCGGCGCAGATCGATCGTGTGGGTACCGCCCGGAACGTGCAACCGCCGCAGAGCATGATGTCAACGCCCATGGACGACGCCATGCAACTGTCCGTGCTGCGCTTCCTGGAAGCGATGCATGACCCGCTGGAGGCTGCGGTGCTGGGCCCGTCCTTGCTGCGCGAACTGTACTTTCGTGTGCTGTCGGGCGCGCAGGGCGGCTCGATGCGTGAAGCCTTGGCGGCGCGGGGGCCGTTCGGCCGTATCGGAAAGTCGCTGCGGCTGATTCACGCACGCTATGCGCAGCAACTGGGGGTGACCGAGCTGGCGGACGCGGCCGGGATGAGCGTGCCGAGTTTCCACACGCACTTCAAGGCCATCACCCAGGTTTCGCCCATGCAGTATGTAAAGTCGACACGCTTGCACCAGGCGCGCCTGTTGATGGTGCGCCAGGACCTGACCGCCGAAGCCGCGAGTCATGCCGTGGGTTACACCAGCCCGTCGCAGTTCAGCCGCGAATTCAAACGGCTGTTCGGCTTGACGCCCGCGGCCGAGGCCAACCGGCTGCGGCAGAGCTTTGCGTTGCCCGCGGCGTTCGACGACGCAACCTTCGTCTCGTCGCATTGATCTTGCGCCGATGCTTACGGGCAGGCACGCAGAATGCTGCACCACACCATTGCATTAATTTGATTGAAAGGAAGACAGCATGCAACGAACCGCTCTGGTTGTAGGGGTGACAGGAATAGGCGGCAACCATGTTGCGCGCGAACTGCTCGCCAAGGGTTGGAATGTGATCGGCCTGTCGCGCCGGCCGCCCCGTGATCTGCCCGACGTACAGCACGTCGCCGCCGACCTGCTGGACCCGCAGGCCTTGAGCACGGCGCTGGCCGACGTTGCGCCAACCCACGTCTTCATCACCACGTGGATGCGGCAGGACACTGAAGCCGAGAACATACGCGTCAATGCCGCGCTGGTGCGCAACCTGCTGGACGCCCTGTCGGCCAGGAAAAGCGTGCGCCATGTGGCTCTGGTCACGGGCCTGAAGCACTACCTTGGCCCCTTCGAAGCCTATGCCAAATCCGGTACGCTGCCGGACACGCCCCTGCGCGAAAGCCAGCCGCGCCTGCCGCTGGAAAACTTCTACTACGCGCAGGAAGATGAGGTCTACGCCGCCGCCGAGCGCGATCGCTTCACCTGGAGCGTGCATCGCCCGCACTCAATCATCGGCCAGGCCGTCGGCAATGCCATGAACATGGGCACGACGCTGGCCGTGTACGCCACGATCTGCAAGGAAACGGGCCGCCCCTTCCAGTTCCCCGGATCCGAAGCGCAGTGGAAGGGTCTGTCCGACGTGACTGACGCCCGCATGCTGGCCAAGCAGCTGGTGTGGGCCGCCGACACCGATGCCGCCAAGAACGAGGCCTTCAACATCGTCAACGGCGACGTGTTCCGCTGGAGCTGGCTGTGGCCGAAACTGGCCGAGTGGTTCGGCGTCGAGCCCGCCGGCTACAACGGGCAGATCCAGCCCCTGGAGACGGCCATGGCGCAGGACGCGCCCCTGTGGCGCGACATTGCGACCCGCCACGGCCTGGCCGAGCCCGACCTGGATCGGCTCGCGTCCGCCTGGCACACCGACCTGGACCTGGGCCGTCCGCTGGAAGTCATGACCGACATGGCCAACAGCCGCCGCCTGGGGTTCACGGCGTATCAGGCGACCGATGCGTCGTTCTTTGAACTGTTCGAGCGGCTGCGTGCGCAGAAGCTGATTCCTTGAGGCCTGGGGGGGCGGCTTGAACTCGGGCCGCCCTCAATTCCGAGCCAGATAGGCCGCCTAGTTCCCTACCAACGAGATCGGCAGTCGCGCGACGCCCGCGCCTGCGCGCACCGTATCTCGCGCCATCGACCGCGACGTCAGGCGTAGCACCGGTTCGACCGTCAGCGTCGTGCTGCGGCGGCCCTTGATCACGGACCACTATCTTGCTCACACCAGGGCCGGCCGACCCCTCAACGGTGATGCGCGCTCAAGTCTTCGAGCCGGACGCCTTCCCCTGCAGACCCGGCGGCGGCGTGGCTTCCTCTGCATCCGGATCGCGGCCTTGGCTGCGATCGAAGTTGCGCATCACTGGCGTGACGGTAATACCGTGCATCAGGATCGACACCAGGATCACCAGGCCCACAATGGACCACAGGCGTTCGGCGTCCTGCACGTTCTCCATGTGGTTCAGGCCATAGGCCAGGTAGTAGATCGAGCCGACGCCGCGGATCCCGAAGAAGGACAGCGTCAGCCGTTCCTGCCAGTCGGCCTTGTGTCCGATCAGCCCGATCAGGCCAGCCACCGGACGCACGATCAACAGGATGACGATCACCGCGACCACGTCGGTCCACTTCAACGCTGACAGCAGGCCGCTGACTAGCGCGCCACCGAACAGGATCAGCAGGATCATCATCGCGATGCGTTCGACCTGTTCGGTCAGCGCGTGCATCTCCAGCTGGAATTCGTGATCGCGATGGGCGTGGCGAAAGGTTAGCGCGGTAACGAACACGGCCAGAAAGCCGTAGCAGTGAATCAATTCCGTCAGGCCGTACGAGACGAAGGTGGCCGATACCGCGATCAGTCCGTCGCCGGTCTTGACCAGTTTGGTCTTGGCCGGCACGTGGAATGTCAGCCAGCCGAACAGGCGTCCGATCAGGTAGCCGCCGACGACGCCTGCCCCGATTTCCCACAGCACGTTGTACGTCAGCCATTTGGCAAGCCAGGGTTCGCCGGTCGTGGCGGCCAGCGAGAGCACGATGGCCAGGTGAACGAAGGGGAAGGCAAAGCCATCGTTCATGCCCGCTTCCGACGTCAGGCCGAAACGGACCTTGTCTTCATCGCCGGATTTGGGCGGCCCGACCTGGACGTCGGCGGCCAGCACGGGATCGGTGGGAGCAAGGGTGGCGCCCAGCAGCAGGGCGGCGGTCCACGTCAGGCCCATTCCCCAACCGGCAATCAGCGTGATCGCGGCGATGCTCAATGGCATGGTGATGGCGATCAGCCGCCACGTCACGCCCCAAGTGCGGAAGCTGAAGATGCGGTCCAGTTTCAAGCCGGCGCCCATCAACGCGATGATCACCACGAATTCCGAAAACCGCTCGGTGATCTCGGGGTAGCGGATCGGCAGGGGATTCAGAGTTACCTGCGGGAGCAGAAATATGCCGGCTCCCAAGGCAATGCAGACAATAGGCAATGACAGCGGCAGCCGCCGCAATGCCAGGGGCAACCAGGCGACCAGGGCAATCAACAGCCCGGTACCCGTCAGCACGAGGATGTAAGGGTCGGGGGAAAAGTCTACGGGGAGCTGCATGGGACCCTTGGGTGGCGGGGGACTGCCTGGTTGCGTATAGCAACTATCGTGCCGTCCGGTCAGTGCCCCGTCATCTTCAGGTTAGCTTGTCCATTGTGATGGGCAGACTCCGAATGCGTTTGCCCGTTGCATGGAACACCGCATTGCCGATGGCCGGCGCCACCCCCACAACGCCGATCTCCCCCACGCCTTTGCCACCCAACGCACTCGCCTGCAGGTCCGGAATGCCGACCGACATCACCCGGATGTCCGGGACATCGGCGTTCACAGGCAAGGCGTAGTCGGCGAAATTGGCGTTTACGGTGCGGCCGTCGCGTGGGTCGATGTGGCCTTCTTCCAGCAGGGTCTGTCCCAGTCCCATCACCATGCCACCGATCCATTGGCTCTCGGCAAGTTTCGGGTTGAAGATCCTGCCGCTGTCGAAGGCGGCCACCATACGTTTGACCCGGATCGTGCCGAAGTCTTCGTCCACGCGTACCTCCACGAACTGGGCGCACCAGCTGTGGGCCGAGACGCCGCCTTCCAGCGATGCCTTCAATTGCGCGAAGCTGCGGTCGGCGGCGTTCTTTATGGCTTCGGTTGCCCCAGGACCGAAGGTGTTGCCTTCGACTTCGAGCGTGCGCTGGCCGACTGCCGTCAGCAACTGCGCGAGGGTGATGCGGCCGCGCGGACGGCGGGTCGTGCGGAGGGCGCCCCGGTCGAAGGACAGGTCGGCGGTTCGCGAACCGGCCAGCGGCGACTTGGGGTGTGTTGCCGCCAGGGTCAGGAAGGCGGCGCGCGCATTGGCTGCCGCCTGCATCACGGCGCCCGTCAGATTGTTGGCCTGTTGCGATCCGCCGGCGAGCGCGGACCGGGGCAGCACGGTGTCCCCAAGCCGAACCGTCACGGTTTCCACAGGCACGCCCAGGGCTTCGGCCGCGGTCTGCGCAAGGATCGTGTAGGTGCCCGTGCCGATGTCGGTGCCCGCACTGAGAACCTCGATCTGGCCCGTGGCATGAAAGACCAACCTGGCTTCGCTTGCGGTGCGGATCATCGGATAGGCGCCGGCCGCCATGCCGTAGCCGATCAGTTCCCGGCCCTCGCGCATCGATCGCGGGCGCGGATTGCGCTTGCCCCAGCCGATGGCATCGGCGCCCGCCGCATAGGCTTCGCGCAATTGCCGTGTGGTCCATGGCAGTTTGCTGCTGGGGTCGATGTCGGCCCAGTTGGCCAGGCGCAGGGCAATCGGGTCCATGTCCAGCGCGTAGGCCAGTTCGTCCATGGCGCTTTCGAGAGCATAGGCGCTGGGGTTTTCGCCCGGCCCGCGTTTCCATCCCGGCTGGACGGCATGCACAGGCACCACGTTGAGACGCGACGCCAGATTAGGAGTGGCGTACATGATCTTCGTCACGTTGTTGCAGGCTTCGACATGCATGTCGTCGATGGCGGTTTCGTTCCAGCTTTCGTGGACGATGGAAACGATCTTGCCTTCCCTGGTGGCGCCGATCGCCAGGTTCTGCCGGGTGGCGGGGCGGCCGCCCAGCCCGGTGAAGGTCTGTGGCCTCGTGAGTGCTACCTTGACGGGGCGGCCCAGCTGTCGCGACGCGGCGCACGCCAGTCCGACATGCGGATGCGCGCCGATCTTTGATCCGAATCCCCCGCCAACATAGGGCGAGATGACGCGCACCTTGTCGATGTCGATGCCTAGCCATTCGGCAATGACGCTGCGTGCACCGCCAACCCACTGGCTGGGTTCCCACACCGTGATTCCGCCGTCGCTCCACGATGCGATCGTTGCGTGGGGCTCCAGCGGCACGTTGTACTCGCGTGCGGTGGAGTAGGTGGCCTGGACCTTCACCTCTGCGCCGGCCAGCGCGGCCGCGGCATCGCCCCAGTTCGCCGCCATGGCGTCGATGGCCATCGGCGACGCCGCCGGGTCATCCATGTCCAGAATGGCCTTGTCGTCCTGGTACGTGACCTTGAGCAGGCTGGCGGCTTCCGTTGCCTGTTCGAAGGTCTCTGCCACCACCAGCGCCAGATGCATGCCGTTGAACCGGACGATGTCGTCCTGAAGCGGCGTGAACGCTTCGGTGGCGCCGCCGCCCTTGGCGTAAACGGTGGGTGTGTTGAGCTTGAGCGGGTGGTGCAGGGTGTAGACGTCGATGACACCGGGCAGCGCTTTGGCGGCTGACGTATCAATGGCAAGGATGCGTCCCGCGGGGCGTGTCGATTGGACGGTGACCCCATAGGCCAGGTTGGCAAGCTTCTGTTCGATGGCGTAGCGTGCCTGTCCGGTGACCTTCAACGGGCCTTCGGCACGTGGCAGGCGAGCCCCCAACGCAGGGGATGGCGGTGCGGCGGCGTCTGTTGCCATCGCAGGGTGCGCAGTCAACCCCAGGCCCGCCAGGCTGATCCCTGCGCTGCCTGCGACCGTCGCGCCAGCGCCAAGCTTCAGCATCGTGCGGCGGTCCGCGTCGAAATCGGGATGGTCGGTCATGCGATGTCTCCTGCTGTCATCAAGGCGCGGGCCACCACCTTGGGGGCCAGCTGAACTTTGAAAGCGTTGTGCCGGCCCGGCGCGGCGCCGTGCATGGCTTGCGCCGCGGCCGTCCGCAGCGTGGTTTCGTCCAGTGTCTTGCCGATCAGGGCGGCCTCGACCGCGCGCAGTCGCCAGGGTTTGGTCGCGACGCCGCCCACGGCGATGCGGACGTCTCGCAGGGTCTTGCCATCCGCTTCCAGTTCGATGCCCACTGCCGCGCTTGCCGCAGCGAATTCGTACGACGCGCGATCCCGCACCTTGAGGTAGTGCGAGCGCATCAACGCCCCTGACCGCGGAAGCTCGATGGCCACGATCATTTCGCCGGCAGCCAGGGGATGCTCCAGATGCGGCGTCTGGCCGGGGAGCAAAAAGAATTCGTCCACCGGAATGACGCGTTCAACGTCGCCCCTGATGATGACCTTGGCATCGAAGGCGACAAGCGCCACGGCGAAGTCGCCGGGATAGGCGGCAGTGCAAGCGTCACTGGTTCCAAGCACCGCATGGTTGCGATGGAACCCTTCCAGGGCCGCGCATCCCGAACCGGGGGTGCGCTTGTTGCAGTTGGCGTAAGCGCCCGGGTCTCGAAAGTAGGTGCACCGGGTGCGCTGCATCAGATTGCCGCCGATTGACGCCATGTTGCGCAGTTGTGCCGACGCGGCGCGCCACAGGCTTTCGGACAACACCGGTGCAGCCGCCTGGATGTCCGCGTGGTCGGCCACCTTGCTCATTCTGGCCAGGGCGCCGATACGAATGCGATTCGCCGACACGGTAATCGCGTCCAGCCCGGGCACGCGGGTGATGTCGATCAGCCGGGCAGGGCGTTCCACGTTCAGCTTCATGAGGTCGACGAGGGTCGTACCGCCTGCCAGAAAACAGGTGCCGGCCTGGCGCCCTTCGGCCACTGCCGTGGCCAGGTCTTGCGGGCGAAGGTAGTCGAACGCTCTCATCGCGAAACTCCTTGTGCAAGCCGCCTGGCGGCTTCGCGCACAGCCGCGACGATGTGCGGATAGGCGCCGCAGCGGCACAGGTTGCCGCTCATGTATTCACGAATCTCGGCATCGGTGCGTGCGTGGCCTTCCCGGATGCAGGCCACGGCCGACATGATCTGGCCTGGCGTGCAATAGCCGCACTGAAACGCGTCGTGGTCAATAAAGGCGCGTTGAACGGCGTGCAGCACGCCATCGCCGGTCTTCAATCCTTCGATGGTCATGACGGGCTGGCCTTCGACTTGCATCGCCAGCGTCAGGCAGCTGAGCATCCGTTCTCCGGCGACGTGCACGGTGCAAGCGCCGCATTGACCGTGGTCGCAGCCTTTCTTGGTGCCAGGCAGATCGGCATGTTCACGCAAGGCGTCGAGCAGAGTGGTGCGGGGGTCGAGGACGAGCGGAATGCGCTTGCCATTGATGTCGAGCGTGATGGAACGGGGGGTAGACATGTCGTTTCCTGAAGATGACCGGGTCAGCCGGAGTGCCGGACGTTGAACCACCCCGTGGTGGCAGCGATGACGTCCCACAGCCTGGTTGGAATCGCAAGACGTGAGCGGTCGGACGCCGCGATGTCGAGGGCGACGGCGTGCGGCGCCTTGCCTTGCGCAATCCGGACCCAGTCCGGATTCATGAC
Organism: Pigmentiphaga litoralis; assembly: GCF_013408655.1. Taxonomy (NCBI): domain Bacteria; kingdom Pseudomonadati; phylum Pseudomonadota; class Betaproteobacteria; order Burkholderiales; family Alcaligenaceae; genus Pigmentiphaga; species Pigmentiphaga litoralis. The sequence goes on along the minus strand of NZ_JACCBP010000001.1, from coordinate 4,039,563 downwards.
CAGGCCCTGTCCCACCGCGACCAGCGACACCCCGGCAGCCAGGGCAGCCTCGGCCTGTTCCGGGGTGCGCACTTGCCCGGCGGCGATCAAGGGAATGCGCCCTGCAAGATAGTCCCGCAAGATGTCGGTGATCCGTTGATCATCAGGCGCATCGACCGGCCGGGCTTCAAGCACGTCATTCAACGAGACATGCAGATAGTCGATGCCGTGGTCGATCAATCGATCAACCAGGGCCAGCGAATCCGCGATCCGCAGGCCGTCTGCATGCGGCTCATCGACCGTGATGCGGTAGCCGAGCACGAACGGCGCACAGGCGTGGGTAGCGATCGCTTCGCGCACCGCGTCGACCACGGCCAGCGGAAAACGCATGCGCTTGTCCAGCGACCCGCCCCATTGATCCGTGCGCTGATTGAAGTGCGGCGAGAAGAAATTCTGAAGTAGAAAGCCATGCGCCCCATGCAGTTCGACGCCGTCGAACCCGGCCTGGATGGCACGGCGTGTGGCTTCGCCGAATGCATGGACGACGTCGCCCACCTCGGCATCGGTCAGTGCGCGCGGCATGACGGCAGAGGCGTACGGGCCCGCATCCCCCCGAACAGCGCTCGCCGCGACGATGTCCGACACCAGCTCGGCCTGGGTCTTCACCCCGGCGTGGAACAGCTGGAGGATCGCCGGCGCGCCACCACTTTTTGCGGCATCGGCCAAGCGCGTCAGGCTGGGAATGAAGCTGTCGTCCCAGGCGGCAAATTCACCGGTGAACCCCTTGCCATTTTCCTGGACATGGGTGCAGCCGGTAATGACCAGGCCGACGTCTTTCACGCGCAGCCGGTAGTAGGCCTCTTCGCCGGCAGAGACCGTGCCGTCATCGTTGCCGGCCCAGGTGGTCATTGGCGCCATGACCACGCGGTTGCGCAGGGTGAATCCTTCGGCCAGCGAAAAAGGCGCAAGAAGAGGGGATGGCGAGGTCATGGAATGCTTCCTTCTGGACATGCGTGAATGAACCGTCAGTCACGATAGGCCCGCAGGCATTCAGTGACTAGACAGCTGATTTCGTATGGGCTTAGAAGGAAGTTTGATGAATGGCGCCGGGCTGATTCGGTCAGCGACGGTAGCGAAGTGCTTCCAGCACCAGTGCAAAGGCAGGCGACTGCTGACGCCGGCTTGGGTAATAGAGGTGATAGGCGGGCCGCGGCGGGCACCAGTCCGCAAGCACCTGGATCAAGCTCCCGTCCTGCAACGAGGCGTCCACCATGTCCTTGGGAAGGTACGCCAGCCCCATCCCGTCCTGGGCGGCCTGCAACATCTGGCTCAAGGAACTGAAAGCCGCTCGCCCATCGATCCGCACTTTGACTTCACGCTTCAGCTTGGCAAATTCCCAGGTGTAGAAACCTCCATGGGTAGGCAAGTGGAGGCGCAGGCAGCTATGCGCGGTCAGATCGTTGGGCGTGGCGGGCGGCTTGTGCGTTCGGAAATAGGCGGGCGCCCCGACAACGGCAAACCGAAAGGCAGGCGCGATCGGAACCGCGATCATGTCCTTGTCGACCTGTTCGCCGAGCCGCACGCCCGCATCGTAGCGATCGGCAACGATGTCTCGCAGCGTGTATTCGCTGATGATCTCGACGTTGATGTCAGGATAGTCGCGAAGCAGGGGGACCAGCTTGGGCCACAGAATCGTTTCGGCCGCATGTTCGACGGTCGTGATCCGGACCGTGCCCGCCGGTTTGTCGCGCATGCCGCTCAGTGCCACGACCTCGCTTTCGATCGCGTCAAAGTGCGGGGCGATGCGGTCCAGCAGGCGCTCGCCCGCATCGGTTACCGACACGCTTCGCGTCGTGCGAGTCAGGAGCCGCAATCCGAGCCGGGCTTCCAGTGTGCGAACGGTGTAGCTCAGCGCGGATTGGGAGACGCCCAACTGCGCGGCGGCTTTGGTGAAGCTCTTGTTCCTGGCGACCGCAATGAAAGCCAGGTAGTCGTTCACGTTCTCTCGGCGCATTCAGGAATCCACTGGGCTGTGCAAGGGTGACGGCCGCGACACATGCCGTTCCATCCGCAGGATAACAAGACGCACAACACGCCGCGTCTGCCGGCGGTCGTCAATCCGTCGTGCTCGGACTCCAGAACGCCTGCCGCACCGCGGGCATGGCCGCCAGTTGCTTCACCAGGGAATCGAGCTGATCGCCATCGATCGACGTGGCCGCCAGGGTCGCTTCGATCTCCACCTCGTCGTGGCCGAAGGCGCGCAGGTTCACATTGCGGGCGGGAAGGCTTGCGCGTTCCAGCGCTTCTTCCAGCCGGGCCATCACCTGCTTCTGATGGTTGCTGTCCGCAATCACATGGACCGTATTCGTGACTTCGGCCGAATCTACGTCCATGGGTTTGCGGTCGATGGCGTTGACGATGGGGCGCAGCAAGGTGTTGGCCGACAGCACGAAGAGTGTGCCCAGCACAGCTTCCACGATCAGGTCCGCCCCCGCCGCCGCGCCGATGGCGGCCGAGCCCCACAAGGTGGCTGCGGTATTCAGCCCGCGCACATTGCCTTCTTCGCGCATGATCACGCCGGCGCCCAGAAAGCCGATGCCCGACACCACGTAGCTCATGACCTGCACCGCGCCGCCCGACCCCTGCAACCGGTTGGCGGTGTCAACGAACAGCGCGGCGCCGACCGCGACCAATACGTTGGTGCGCAGCCCCGCGGTGCGTTGGCGGTACTGGCGCTCGAAGCCGATCAGGCCACCGAGCAGGAACGCGGTGGCCAGGCTGATCAGCGTGTCGAGCAGCGACGTAAGGTTGATGTTCTGGAGTGCTGCCATACCGGGTCCTTGATAGGTGCGCACGTATCCTACCGCAGGCGGCGTGACGGTATGGCGACCGTATTACTTGTCGAAGTACCCCTGCTGAATGGCTCGCAGCCACACCGGGCCAATCACGCGCACCTGGCGATCGACAATGCTGTGGTTGAACCCTTCGATCCGGGTCAACACGTGCTTGCCGATGTACGGCGCCATCATGGTTCGGGCGGCTTCCATCGACTTGACGGGATATACCTCGTCCAGCGTGCCGTTCATGTCCCACACCGGCAGGCCTTTCAAGGCCGGCCCCGGCATGCTCGTTGCCAGGATGTCATTGAGCATCTTGTTGAAGCCGAGCGCCTTGGTTTCCGCCGGCACGAAGCTGGCCTTGTACAGACGCATCGCCAGTTCGGACAGCGCCCCGACGTTGTAGAACATGATGGGATCTTCCACGCCCTTGAAGCGAGGCTCTTTCAGGTTGCGTGCCCACCGCGCTTCCTTCTGGTCAGGATCCGCGCGCTTGTTGTAGAACTCGAAATCCGCGCGGCCTCGGCCGCGTACACGCAGCGCAGACTTCTCGTAAGGCCAGTCCCAGCGCCCGCCTTCGACTGACCCGTAGTAGTACGCGACACCCGGAGGCGAGGAGCCCCAATTCAGGTAGCCGTCCGGCCGCACCCGTTCGGCAAGTGGCCACATCAACGCGCCACCGGTCGAGAAGCCCCAATACAGCACCAGGGACTTCTTGCGTTCCGCCATGGGCAGCGCATGACGCAGGCCAGCTTCCAGGCCATCGACCATGGCGACTGGCGTCGCGGCGACCATCTCGTTGAATAGCTGCGTGCCTTCGTTGGGAAAGCGCACGTATTCGCTACCGCTTGAACTTGCCGTAGTGCCTGCCGGCTTGACCGTATAGTCGGATTTGGCCCAGTACGCTTTCTGATGCTGCGAGAAAATCGGCATGCGATCGTCCAGCGGAATGGTTTCCCACGAGCCGCTCTTGTCGGGCGCAAAGAAATTCCATCGGCCCACGCGTGTCAGCGCGACGAAGGTCACGCCGCGCTTGGCCAGGTACACGCCGATGCCTTCCTTACCTTCGTCGGTCTCGATGAATCCGTTGGCGCTCGAGCTGCCTTCTTCTGTCGCGATCAGGACCACTTTGCGGCCCTTGTGCATCAGGGGCTTGGCCGGCTCCAGGCGCATGACGACCTGCGTGAACTGCATGCCATTGGCGGTGAAGTCGACATAGTCGACCGTCTTTTTGAAAGAGGTCGACTCAGGAAAGTCCTTGCCCTGCAAGATCTCGTTCACCTCGGCCTCGGGCAGCGTGCCCTTGTCGGCAGGCAAGGTCCAGGCGCCTGCGACGCTCAGGTACACAGTGGAAAGCACGGCAACGAGTGCGCCGGCAACAACCTTCGATCTCATGAATTTCGTCCCTTGTTTATGTCTGTCATTCCTGGAGGGGAAAAACTTTACACATAAACAAAGGGGTGAAAGGCATGATCCCAATTCTGGGTTTTGAGATCCCGCATCCGGTGCATGAATTGCACCAGCGTCGTGCAGGATTGCGGCGCCGGTACAACGCTGAGGTGTCAGAACAGGTGGCGTATGCCCAGATCGAAGCCGAACTGGCCATAAGCCGGCGTAGTCGCGCTGATCATCTGGAACTGGGCGCCGTTGCGGTTGTTGATCTTCGCAACTGTCGTGTACAGGTTGGTGCGCTTCGATATCTGGTAGGTGTAGCCCAGGGCGTAGTGCGTGGCCTTGGCGTCGGCGTTGGCAATCTTGCGCTGGTCATCCGCATAGTTCACGGCGCCGTAGACCATGTGATTGCCAAAGGGCAGCTTGGCGCCCACGCTGTACACGTTCATGTCGGTGTCCTGCTTCGTGGCGCCCGGCACGCCATTCAGATCCGAGCGCAGGCGCTGCATCCCACCAAACATGATGACGGGCCCCAGGTCGTAGCTGCCGGTCAGCATGGTGCCGTAACTGGACGTCGTGCCGGTGGCATTGTTCGTGTCGTAGTGCGCCAGCGAGGCCTTCAAAGGACCATTCTGGTAAAGCAAGGCCGCCACGTAAGACCGGCCTGCCGACGTGCTCAACGTCGATTCTCCGGCGGCGTACATGATGGAACCCGTCAGGCCGGCAAACGTCGGCGTCTTGTACACCGCGCTGTTATTCAGCCGGGAAAACCCGTTCTGCAGGTTGAGCCCAGCGCCAACCGTGCCCGCACCGAAGGGGTCGCCCGTCAGCACCGTGGTGATGTAGAACGGGGTGTACTGACGACCCAGGCTGAGCGAGCCCAGCCGCGCGCTTTCAAGCCCCACGAATGCCTGGCGGCCGAACAGTGCACCCAGCGTCGACGTGCCATCATCGGCATTGATCCCCATTTCCAAGGTAAAGAACGCCTTGTTGCCGCCGCCCAGGTCTTCGGCCCCGCGCAAGCCCAACCGGGAGCCCGCCTGCCCGCCACCGGTAATGCTTTTCTTGCTGCCACTGCCGGTGATGGGATCCGACTGGTAGATGAAGCCGGAATCCACGAGCCCGTATACGGTGACGTTGGATTGGGCATATGCGCTGGTGAAAGCGCTGCTGGCAAGGGTGGCGCAGGCGAGCGAAAGCGTCGCAGTAACGCGATGGGTCATGGTGTCTCCGTCTACAACGATGGGTGTGGCGCGGCAAAGCTGCCGTGCGGGTTTCGAACGACGTGCGTTCAGGTGTCGTGAGGCAAACCGCTTGTGGCGGAACTACGCGCTGTCTTTGGTTGGATGAATTGATCGACAGCGACGTGATCACGAACGCCTGTACTGTAAGAAGTCTTGTCGCTGCCGCCTATGATGGCAGCGACAAAGCTGAAAGACTGCCTAATTGAAGCGTGTCATTTTCCAGGATCAACCGATAGGGAGGCTAGCCGGGCAGCCTCGCGATCGGCGGCTTGCCGCCGTTCTTGCGCCAGGCTTTCCAGGATGTCTGGAAGCCGGTTCGACACCGAGTCCATGACGTCGGCATAGCAGCTGTTGCCATGCGCATCGATCGCAACCGTGACGGGCCCAAGGGCTTCCACCTTCAGCCGCACGACGCGATAGTGGGTCAGCATGTCGCGCCATCCGACTTCCAGGACCTCTTTGACTGCCTCCGACAGCAAGGTGCAGCCGCCCCCCAGAAAAGACAGATAGACGCACCCGGTTTCCTTCATGGCCGCCACCGATGCGGCGTCCAGGCCCCCCTTGCCGCCCACTGCGTGCAGACCCAGTTCGCGGATCAAGGTGGGCATGTACGGATTGAAGCGTGTGCTGGTCGTGGGGTTGATGTAGCGCACGATGAAGCTGCCGTCGGGCGCTTCTTCGCTGTAGCTGCCGATGTGGAACAGGCAGCCTTCGTGCAGTTCGAGCGGCAGCGGTTCGGTGCCCTTGAGCGCTTCGAGCAGCCGTTGATGCGTGGGCAGTCCTGCCGTCACTACGATCTCGCCATCTATCAGCAACAGATCACCGGCGTTCAAGCTGCGCGCGTCTTCCAGCGACAAGGGAAACGTCATGCGCCGGGTAGTCGGGCTCACGGTGCTTGTCATGGTCATGCTCCTATTCGACGAAGACGACAGTGTTGTCGTTGTAGATCCTGGCGCGAGTGCGCCGGTTGATCCAACAATTGAAAGACACCGCCACCGGCGTGAACCCATGGCCCGAGCAGTATTCGACGTTCACGGTCATGGCCGTGCTGTCGCCGCCCGTGCCCATGGGACCGAAGCCCGTCTTGTTGATCGCGTTGGCCAGGCGCAACTCCATGTCGGCAACCATGGGTTCGGCGTGCCGGATCCCGATGGGACGCAGCGTGGCTTCCTTTGCCATCTTGGCTGCGTAATCGAACGTGCCCCCGACGCCAACCCCGATGACGACAGGCGGGCAGGGTTGCGATCCCGCTTTGATCACGGTGTCGATCACGAAGCGTTCAATCGTTTCCATGTTGGGAAAGCTGAATATTTCCAGCGCCGCCCAACGACCCGAGCCGAGTGCCTTCGGGCTGCAGGTGATGTCCAGGTAGTCGCTTCCGTCGACCAGGTCGAACGTGGTGATGGGCATGCCTTTGCCGGCGTGGCCCCGTTCAAGCGTCAGTGGATGCGTGATGTGCGGCAACAGGGGTGGCTGGATCGTCGCAACGAGTTCCGCGAAGCCGTCGGTAATCGCTTGCCGGACATCGCCTTCGAATTGCGCTTGCGTGCCCACCCGTGCGAAGTAGACGGGGACGCCCGCATCGGAACAGACGAAGTGATTGTTGCGCGCCGCGGCATCCGCGCTGTCGACCATGATGCGCAAGGTGTTCTTTGCGATCGGACTGGAATCGGTGCGTTCGGCGGCAACGAGCGCCGCGCGGGTGTCGGCGGGAATGCCCCGCAACGACCGGTTATACAGGTCGGCGGTAACGCGGCTGATGGTGCTGGAAGAGATGGCCATGATGGGTCCCGATGAAATCGTTGCGAAGGCAAGTGCCGCTTATTCGGCGGTAATGCCGCGTTCCTTGACGAAGGCGCCCCACTGCCGCGCGCCGCTGACGATCGCGTCGCGGTACTGCGCGGACGTCGTGTCGAGCGTCGCGGCGCCATAGGTGGAGTAGCTGGTCCGGACGGCTTCCGACGCCAGGGTCTTCGACATGGCGGCCTTCAACTTTGCCAGGATCTCAGGCGGCACGCCGGCAGGTGCGATGGCGCCGTACTCCGATTCGTAGGTGGCTTTTGCATAGCCGGATTCAGCCAGGGTCGGCACATTGGGCAGGGCCGGCAGACGGTCCTTGCTGGTAATGGCCAACGCGGTCAGCTGACCGGCCTTGATCAGGGTCCAGACCGACGACAGATCCGCCACCAGGATGTCGGTGTCGCCGCTCATCAGGCCCTGCACGGCAGGCGCTGCGCCGCGATAGGGCACCGGCGCCAGCTTGATGCCTGCCGTGGCCGAGAACAGTTCGCCCACAAGGTGCACCAGCGTGCCCTGGCCTGCATGCGCGTAGGTGACCGCGCCGGGCTTGGCCTTGGCCCGTTCGACCAGTTGGGCGACGGTCTTGATGTCCGACTTTTGTGTCACGACCAGAACGGCCGGGACCCTTGCAATGCCGGACACATACGAGAAGTCCTTGGCGGTGTCGTAGGGCGTTTTGGTCAACGACGGCGACACCATCAGCGCGCCGGGCGAGCCCAGGCCGATCGTATAGCCATCGGGCGCGGCCTTTGCCACGGCGTCGGCACCAATGGCGCCGCCCGCGCCGGCCTTGTATTCGACGACCACGGTCTGTCCGAGTTCATCGCGCAACTGCGGAAGCAGGGCGCGCACGAAGGCATCGGTTGATCCGCCTGCCGGGAACGGCACGATAAAACGAATGGGCCGGTCAGGCCACGACGCCGCGAAAGCGCTGGACGCCACCATGACGCACATGCCGCCAAAAACCAACTTGCCTATTTTTTTCAACATGATGTCTCCTTGATTCTTTCTATGCTTGATCGAGGCGGGCTGCAGCCGCGCCTTCCAACGATGCGATGAGGCTTCCCGCACGCAGGATGTCCACCATGCCGGGTGAAAACGGCTTGGTGGTAAAGGTCTTGCCCGACGACGTGGTGACCACGCCGCGCGACGGGTCCACATGAAGGGTGTCGCCGTCCTGCACGGCGCCGGTGATACCCGGCGCGACAAGAACAGCGAGACCCTGGCTCAGCGCCCGCCGCACAAGCGCGGATTCGCAGGACTCCGCCACCACCGCGGACACGCCCGACAGCCTGATGGCGGCGCTGACCTCGACGTGGTTCTGGTGCGCGAAATTCTTGCCTGCGACAACGATGTCGCCCGCTTGCACCGATGCCGGGAATTCCGGCCGATACCGCTTGAAGCACATGGACTTGAGCGTGGCTTCATCGAAGGGCTCGCCAAAGCCTTTTGCAACCGCCGAAAAATCGATGATCCCGTCATCGCCGCAGATGTCGTCACCGAACTTCCAGACGCGGCCTTCGAGTTCGAATGGCGCTGCGTCGGTCGCACTGCCCGAGCCCGGCAGGGCCTGCACCGCGGATGTAGCGGATACGCGGTCGACCACCTGGAATGCCGGTGCGTCTGCAGAGGGCGAGGGTTGCAGGCCGGCTGCCTCGGGCGCACAGGCGATTTCACCTGCCACGGCCGACGCCGCGACCACGGCCGCCGACGACAGGTAGATCGCGGCGTCGCGACTGCCATTGCGGCCTTGATAGTTGAATTGATGGGTCGAGATCGACACCTCGTCGCCGGTCAGCACGCCGTGGTAGCCCCAGCAGGTATTGCATCCTGGCGGCAAGACGGTTGCGCCCGCGCTGGCAAAGATCTCGAGCAGGCCTTCACGCGCCGACTGCGCGTAGACCTCTGCGCTGCCGGGCGAGATGTACATGGTGACGTGGTCGGCGATATGCCTGTCCTTGAGCACGGCCGCGCCGGCCCGCATGTCTTCGAGCCGGTTGCCCGCGCACGAACCTATCGTTGCCTGGTCGATCTTTTTGCCGGCCAGTTCGGACACCGGCCGGACGGCGTCGATGCGAGGCGGCACCGTAATCATGGGTTCGATACGCGACAGGTCACAGGTGATCTCCATCGCAAGCGGGGCGTCGGCGTCGCCAGCCAGAAGATGCATCTCGCGCCCGTCAGCACGTGCGTTGACATAGTCGAGCGCGATCGCATCAACGTCCATCAGGGCAGTGTCCGCACCGGTGTGATAGACGCAGGCCAGGATGGTCTGGCGCTCGTCCATATTGAGCGTGGCAAGGCCTGGCCCGCCGAACTCCAGGCAGCAGTCGGCGAATTTGCCCGAGCTGCTGAAGTCACGGATCAGGGTCTGGGCAACATCGCGCGCGGTCACGCCGTTGCGCAGCGCGCCTGTCAGCGTGATCTTGACCGTGGCCGGCACCGATACCCAATTCCTGCCTGTGGCCAGGACGGCAACGATGTCCGTGGTCATGGGAATGCTGACCGCGCCAACGGCGCCGATCGACGCGATATTGCCTTCGTCCGAAAACACCAGCAGGCCGGGTCGGGCAAAGCCCTTTTCGACCATCAGCAGGTGCCGCAAGCCCGTGCCTGGACCGAAGAAGTTGGTGATGTCGTACTGCTTGGCCATGTCCTTGAGCAGACGATGCGTGGCTGGATGCTTGGAGCCCATCGTGGCAGACGTCGTGTGATCCACGACCAGCACGAACTTGTCGGGCCGCTGCAGCCGCTCGATACCCAGGCGGTCCAGGTTCCGCTTGTGCACCGGCCAGACCAGCTCCTGGTTCACCAGATAGTCCGGCGTGCAATCGACGTAGTCGCCCACGCCGACCCAGGCCTTGCCCGCCGCGCGCGCGATGATCTTCTGCACGGTAGTCATGGGCAGCATCGTGGCTTGCGAAGTCATGATGCTTTTCCTGCGGCGTCCCAAGCTTGTGGATTGACCGTATGTTCCGGCATGCGACCTTCCAGTGCCGTGACGACGCTGCGGGCCACCGACATGGCGACGCGTTCGATCGACTCGCGCGAGAACGTCGCCATGTGCGGCGTGACGATGATGCCGGGCACGCCGATCAGCGGGCTGGTGCTGCCTGCGCCCTGCTTGCAGAGCACGTCGACCGCGGCGCCACCCAGCCGGCCGCTTTTGACGGCGTCGGCCAGGGCCGCCTCGTCGATCAGGCCGCCGCGCGATGTGTTGATGATGAACGCACCCGGCTTCATCCGGCTGATCGATTCCGCATTCACCATGTTGGCCGTGGCGTCGGTCAGGGGCGCATGCAAGGACAGGATGTCCGCCTGGGCAAGGGCCTCGTCCAGGCTCACGAACGATACGTTTTCAAAGCCGGGCGCAAGCTCGGGTTTGCTGCGCGACACCACCAGCACTTTCATGTCGAAGCCCCGGGCGCGCTTGACGACCGCCTGGCCGATCCGGCCAAAGCCCACGACAGCCAGCGTCTTGGACCAGAGTTCAGTGCCGATGGTCCGTTGCCAACCGCCGCCCCGCACATTGTTCGCCGCGTCGGTCAGGCCGCGCATCGCTTGCAGCATCAGGCCGAACGTAAAGTCGGCGACGCTTTCATGATTGGTGCCTGCCGCGACCGTGACGATCACGCCGCGTTCGGTTGCCGCGTCGATGTCGACCGAGTCGAAGCCGACGCCGGGCCGTGCAATCACGCGCAGCCGCTGTGCGGCTTCCAGCGCGTTGCGGTTCACCGGTTCCATGGCGAACACCAATGCGTCGATATCCTTGACCTGCTCATTGATCCAGGCCTGATCGCTGGATGGCGGCGTGGTCGTTACGATGACCTCGTGGCCAGCCGCACGCATGGCTTCCAAGGCCCGTGGCGAGTTGGCGACGGAACCCGCGGTTACCAGCACTTTGCCTTTTTGTATCGCCCTCATGTCATTCTCCTGACGGTATCATCGGCCGACTCGTGGGCCGGCGACATTGCTTGATTGATTCGGCGCCCTGCACCCCGACTTCCAAGGAGCGACATTGCCCAAGACCCTGACCCAATTCATTGCCGACGTCCGCAGCGCCCTGTCGGATCCGGAATCGCCTGCCGATCAACGCCAGGCCGGCACGGTGATGGCGGCCTATCTTGCCGACCCGGCATTCCTTCAGGAAATTTTTGCGCAGTGCGATGGGCCCAGAACGCTGCTGCATGAAGATTCCCTTCGGCACTTCTGTGTCGTCACCCATCGGTTCGAAGGCGCCAAGACAGGCGAGCCGCATGACCATGGCGCCACCTGGTCGATCTACGGCCAGGTGTCGGGTGTGACGCACATGGTCGATTACGACGTGCGGCAGGCGCCCGGCCCCGATGCCGACGGCCTGGTGACACCGCGCCGCGAATACGCCATGCATCCGGGCGACGTGCACCTTTACCTGCTGGGCGACGTCCATCGGCCCAGCCGCACGGCCACCACGCAACTGCTGCGATTGGAGGGCGTCAACATGGTTCGCATGCCTCGCCCCAAATACCGCATTGCCGACTGACACGGGCGGTCTTGCATCACTGCATCTGCAGGTTCAATTTCTTGATCAGCGGCAGAAGACGCTGTTCTTCAGCCGCTACATACGTGGCAAATTCCGCTGCCGGCAGGGGGCGGACTTCGACCCCGTTCGCGGCCAGCTTGGCCCGCAGGTCGGCATTTTTGGCGGCCTTCAGCATGGACGCTTCCAGCTTGCTTCGAACGTCCGCGGGCGTGCCAGCCGGTACCGACAGCCCAAACCATGATTCGGAAATGTAGCCCGGCAGGCCCGCTTCGGCCGCGGTGGGAACGTCCGGAAGCTGCGTGGATCGCGCCGCCATCGATACCGCGAGTGGCCGGATCTTGCCGGACTTGACGTGAGGCACCTGCGGCGGGATGTTGACGAATGACACCTGCACGTCGCCGCTGACCAAGGCGAGCGTGGCCCCCGCGGCACCCTTGTACGGCACATGCGTAATGTCGGCGCCGGTCATCTGCTTGAACAGCTCGGCCCCCAGGTGCGGACCCGTTCCGGCACCCGGACTGGAATAGAACAGTTTGCCTGGATTCTTCTTGGAGTACGCGACCAGTTCGGCAACGGTCTTGACCGGTACCGCCGAGTTCACGCTGATCATGTTCCCGACCACGGCCCACAGGCCGATCAATGCAAAGTCTTTGTTCGGGTCGTAAGGCACCTTGGGCTGGATGGCCGGCATGATGACATTGGTCGCGGGGCCATTGATCAGGATCGTGTAGCCGTCGGCGGGTTGCCGCGCCACGTAGGTGGCGCCAATGACGGTGCCGCCACCCGGTTTGTTCTCGGTCACGAACGCAACCTTCAGATCGTCCCGCATCGCTTCGCCAAGTTCGCGGGTCAACAGATCGCCCGCGCCGCCGGCCTCATAGGGAAAGATCAAATGGATCGGCTTGGTCGGCCAATCGGCGGCTTGGGCGATTGTCCAGGTAACCGGGGTCAAGGCGAGCAGCGTGCTGGCGATGAAGCGGCGCCGGTGCAGCGCAGGACGAATGGGCATGCGTGTCTCCAAAACAGGGTAGCCGTGATCGGCGTTCTTTTAACGTGCGAATTCTTGTTTGAGGCTTGCGACGAGACCCCCCGCCTTCCAGATCGACACCATGCGATCGGAAAACGGCTTGGCGTGCACGTGGCTGCCGTCGGCCAGGATGATCTGTCCGGTTGCCGGGTTGACGCTGATCTGATCACCGTCCTGAACCAACTTGGTAATACCCGGCATCAGCACGACCGGAAGCCCCTGGCTGAGCGCCCGGCGAATGAAACCCGTTTCGGACGACTCGACAAGGACGACAGCAATGCCGGACAGCTTGATTGCCGCGCTGACTTCGATGTGATTGTGGTGGGCAAAGTTGACGCCACCGACGACGATGTCGCCCGGCTTTACCTGTGCGGGAAACAAGGGGTTCAAGCGGCGAAAGCACATCTCGGTCAACAGCTTCTGATCGAAGCCTTTGCCGAACCCGTCGCGAACGGCCGAGAAGTCGATGATCCCGTCATCGCCCGACACCTGGTCGCCAAACTTCCAGACCCGGCCACGGCACTCGAATTCGTTGGAAGGCGATGTCATGCGTCACCTCCGGCGAGGGGCGCGCGGGCATCTTCCAGATAGATGCGGGGATCGCAGATCATTCCGCGCAGCGCCGATGCGGCCACTGTGAGCGGCGACGCCAGGTACACATGCGACTCTTCGCTGCCGTTGCGGCCCTGGTAGTTGAATTGATGGGTGCTGATGGATACTTCACCGGCATTCAGGACGCCCAGGTATCCCCAACAGGTATTGCACCCCGGCGACAACACCGTCGCGCCGGCATTGGCGAACACTTCGAGCAAGCCTTCGCGCGCCGCTTCGGCATAGACATTCTGGCTTCCGGGCGACACGTACATGGTCACGGTCTTGGCGATCTGCCGTCCGCGCAGAAGACTTGCCGCGTCGCGCAGGTCCTGCAGCCGGTTGCCCGCGCAGGATCCAATGTTGGCTTGATGAATAGGCTGACCCGCAACGGATTGCACCGGCCAGACATTGGTCTGCAGCGGCGGCACCGTCACCATGGGCGTGATGGCGGACAAATCGATATCGATGACCTGGTCGTACTCGGCATCGGGGTCGCTCTTGAGGACCTCGTAGGGCCTGCCGTTGGCGCGTTGCGCGACATACTCCAGGGCGATGTCATCGACATCCATGATCGCGGTGTCCGACATGGCATGGAAGGTCGAGGCAAGAATCGTCTGCCTGTCGTCCATGCTGAGACTGGCCAGGCCGGGCCCCCCGTATTCGACACAGCACTGCAGGAATTCACCCTGGCCGTAATCGCGCAGAATGCCCTGGATGACATCGCGGGCCGACGCGCCAGGCGTGAGCTTGCCGTGGAAATTGACCCGCACGGTTTTCGGCACCGTGACCCAGTTCTCGTCCTTGAGCAATGCGACCAGAATGTCGGACGACATGGCGATATTCAACGCGCCGACCGCGCCGATGCTGGCGATATTGCCTTCGTCGGAAAACACGAGCGATCCCGGCCGGGCGAAGCCCCGCTCGACCATGACCAGATGCCGCAGCCCCGTGTTGGGCCCGAAGAAATTGTCGATCCCCAGCTTGGCTGTCAGATCCTTGAGCAGGCGATGCGTGGCCGCATGCCTGGATCCGGTTGCTGCCGATGGCGTATGGTCGATGACGATCACCGCCTTGTCGGGGCGAGCCACCGTGTCCATGCCAATGGCATCGAGATTGGCTTTATGGGTGGGCCAGTAGAGTTCCTGCGTGACAACGTGATCCGGGGAGCAGGTCACGTGCTCCCCGACCTCGACGCGGTCCTTGCCGGCATGCCGGGCAAGAATTTTCTGGGCGATCGTCTGCCCCTGTAGTGCGGTCATTGGATCTGTCTCCGTTCGTCTTTTTTTCTGCTCGACGATCAGGATAGGGAAATCGCAATGATGTGCCAGAGGGCGAATCTGCAAAGCAGTATTGCGCGCCTTGTTTTGCGGGCGCAGTGACGGGTTTACCCTGGCATGCTGGCGGCCAGCAGGTCAATGCGGTGCGCTTTATAAAAAATCCACGCGACCCGCGGGGTCGATTTCGGCATTGAGATCGATGTCGTCTTCGCCAGGCACACGCACCTTGGTAAAGACGTGTTCGTGGTAAGCCACCGGCCGGGTCGCATCGAGCCCCATCTTGGCGCTGACGCCTTGCAGATGGGCAGGCGGCGCGCCATCGCTGAAGTCGAGCCCGACGGTGGTGGACGGATCCAGCACCGACCCTTGCGCGCCGGCAATCACGACCAGGTCGCGATCCGCCTGGAACCGCGTGGCGACTGCCCATTCGACCTGCAGCGGTTCATGCACCTCGACATCGTCATCGACGACGATCACTTGTTTGATGTCGTAGTGCGCGCCGAACGCCGCGCAGATCACATTCTTGGGCTGCCCTTCGTGGGTCTTGCGGATCTTGACGTGCAGGTGATAACGGCCGACGCCGCCGATCGCCAGGTGGACGTCGAGCACATTCGAAAAGCTGCGCTGCAGATGCGCGAGCAGGGTGGCTTCGCGGGGAATGGAGCCGAGCAGCAAGTGCTCCATTTCGGCCGGGATGATGGTGTGGAAAAGCGGTGCCGCGCGATGGGTGATGGCATCGACCTGAATCACTTCGCGGGATTCGCGCGCGCTGTAGTACTTGGGAAATTCGCCGAAAGGGCCTTCTGCTGCGCGCTCGGTCGGCAGGATGCGCCCTTCGATGACGATCTCGCCCTGGGCCGGCACGCGCACCTCGTTGGTCACGCACTTGACGACGTCCAGCGGCGCGCCATGCAGCGCGCCGGCGATCTCCAATTCATCGGTATCAATCGGTGCGATGGCCTGGGAGGCGAGCAGTGTCAGCGGGTCGACGCCGATGACGACGGCGACATCCAGCGCCTGCCCGCGTGCTTCGGCCGCCTGGTAGAAGGCAAGCAGATGGCGCGGCAGCATCAGGATCGCCATGCGTTGCCGGTCGTGGACCTGGATGCGATTGATGGACACGTTCTGCACGCCCGTTACGGGGTTGCGTGCGATGACCAGGCCGGCCGTGATGTAGGGGCCGCTATCGTGCTCGCTGTGCGTGGGGACCGGAAGCGCTTTGAGGACGTCGACATCGCGATGCACGATCTGCTGGCAGGGCGCGGCGTGGCCCGGGACTTCGTTGCAGGGAAGGGGATGGTCGGCCGCGTCGCGGAAATGGGCGAGCAGTCCGGACTCGGGCACGCCGATGGCTTCGGCGATCCAGGCGCGCCTGGCCATGAAGCCTGACACGACCGGGATGGCGTGGCCGCCTGGCCGGGGGAAGCAGGCGGCTTTCTGGCCGTCGAGCCGTTTGGCGATGGCGGCCAAGGTGTGTTGCAAGGGCACGCCTTCGCGCATGACGGCCACACGGCCGGTCGCATCCAGGTGGGCCAGCCACTGACGCAGATCGGTATAGGGGGCACGGCGCGTGCCGAGGGAGGCGGGGGTGTCGGTCATCAGGGCTGGGCCAAGAAAAGAGGGAAATGCGTCATGGCGTGACGGCGCGTCATTCAGCAGTAATGGCCGCGTCGTGGACCACCTTCTTCCAGAGCGCCATCTGGCCATCGATGAACTGCTGGAAGTGCGCAGGCGTGCCGCCGTCGGGAACGACGCCTTGCTGCGCGAAGGTCTTCTTGACGTCGTCCATGGCAAAGATGGTGTTGAGTTCCCGATTGAGCTTGTCAACGATTGCGGGTGGCGTGCCTGCCGGGACCACCAGGCCGTGCCACGACGTGACTTCATAGGACGGGATGCCGGCCTCGCGGGTGGTGGGCAGATCGGGCATCAGGGTGGACCGCTGCGTGCCGGCGATCGCCAGCGGACGCAGCCGGCCGGACTGGATGAACGGCAAGGCGTGGGGCAGCAAGTCGATGGCAAGGTCCACCTGGCCGCCTGCCAGGTCGGTCAGCAAGGGCGTGCTGCCTTTGTAGGGGACTTGCGTCATGCGGGTGCCCGACACGCTTTCGAACAGCGCCATGGCCAGATGATTCGACGAGCCCGCGCCGGACGACCCATAGTTCAATGCCCCCGGCCGGGCTTTCGCTTGCGCCAGCAGGTCTTGCATCGAGCGCAGCGGACTACTGCTGGGCACCACGAACAACATGGGCGAGCGCCCCGCCAGCACTACTGGCGCGAATGCCTTGGCGCTGTCATAGGGCAGGGATTTGTACAGCCACGGGTTGGCCGCGAAGGGGAATTGCACGACCAGCACGGTGTAGCCGTCGGCCGGTGACTGGGCCACGGCCTGTGTCCCGATCACCGTACCGCCGCCAGGCTTGTTTTCAACGATCACGGTTTGCTTCCATGCGGTCGACAGCTTGGCGGCAACGATGCGTCCAAGGGTGTCATTGAAGCCGCCCGTGGGATACGGCACGACGATACGAATGGGCTTGCTGGGGTAGTCGGTCTGGGCGTGTGCGGCAGCGGCACACAGCCCCATCACCGCCGCCGCGCAGGTGGCGGCCACGACAAAGGAACGTGCGAAAGCGACGGGCATGATGCGTCTCCTGGAGCGGCTCTGATCGGCCACATGCAGGGCAGTCTAGGAATGCGCTTATATCAGGTCAATTAATATAAAGTGATAAACCACATCACCAAATCTGATTGAGTTGCGCCGAGCACGGAGGCCGCATGGAGTTCAGGCAGATCCAATATTTTGTGTGTCTGTACGAAGAAGGGTCGGTGACCCGCGCGGCGCGGCGGCTCAATATCGTGCAGCCCGCGCTGAGCATGCAGATTGCCAAACTCGAAGAAGAAATCGGCAAAGCCCTGTTCGTGCGCAACCCGAAAGGCATGGAGCCGACCAGCGAAGCGCGGCGCATGTATCGGCTCTTTCTGCCGGTGCTGGGCGACTATGCACGCGCACGCGAGCAGGTCCTGCAGACCACCAGCGAACTGTCGGGGCAGGTGCGGATCGGCATGATCGAAAGCCTGGCGCAGGGTGTGCTGGTTGACGCGCTGCTCGAATTTTCCGACAGGCATCCGAAGGTGGAACTGTCGTTGACCGACGGCTTCAGCGGGACGCTGACGGATGCCGTGTCGGTCGGGCAGCTTGACGCGGCCATCATCAACAAACCGCGACGCTCGCTTGCCTTGATGACCGAGCCGATTGCCGAAGAAGATCTGCTGCTGGTGACGGGTCCGAACTTCGCGCCCATGCCCGACAGCGTTCCCTTCAAACAGCTTGCCGATATCAAGCTGGTACTGCCCAGCCGTCGCCATGGCCTGCGCGGCATCCTTGAAAGCTTTGCGGAAGCGGAAGACGTCATGCTGCAACCGTCGGTCGAACTCGACTCGATCAGCGCCATCCTTATCCTGGTGGGTCGCAGCGACTTTGGCACCGTGTTGCCACGGGTTGCCGTGCGTGGACCGCTGCAACGTGGGGAAGTCCAGGGCTATCTGCTGAAAGCCCCACGGGTGTCGCGGCAGCTGATTTGCGTCACCCATCCCAGGCGGCCCCTGTCGCCCGCGGCCCTGGCGTTTGTCAGTACGCTGATCAAGCACATCCGCGCCATCAACGACGCGCGGATGAATTCTCAGCCCAACGACTGAGTCAATCTCCGGATCCGTTCACGCGTGCGCCGGATGGTGGTGCCCAGCACCTCTCGCAGCCAGTCGCGGTTCACCTCCACCTGATGCAGGCGCGGTTCGCCGTCGGGTGACACGGCCTGGCCTTCGTATTCGTCGAAGTCGATGTAGTGGATGACGACAACGTTGCCGGTCGCAACCGTTTTTTCGCCGAAGACCGCGCTGGGTGCCGCGTCCACACCCGCGGCATCGGCGGCGGCAGCGGGCAGGGACCAGGTCACGGGCGCGTCGGTCACCGGCGCATCCAGGTAGTCCAGCACGCGTTGCAGTTCGTCGAAGCTCAATGCCATCAGCGGGATTTCGCGCGCGCCGTCTTCGGCGTCGTCGTCGGCCACCAGCAGCGCGATGTCCCACGCTTCGAGGTTTTCTCGGCAGCGTTCGCGGGCCGCGGCGGACAAGGATTGCGCGGCGTCGTGCAGGGTGGCCAGATACTCCGTGAACTGCGCTTCGCCCGCAGGAGTGTCGAAGTAGCCGGTCAGAACAGACGTGCGTTCTTCGTAGCCAAAGCGGCTTTCGGTGCGCGCGGTGTAGACGACGGCCGATTCGGGCAGGGCGGGCATGGCCAGGGGCCGGGTGCTATTGAGCAGCTTGAGCCACTTGCGGCGGGGCAGGGACGGCAGAAGGCCGATCTCTGCGCTCAGCGCGACGCCATCGCCTACCTGTGCGTAGTGCGGAAAGGGGGAATCCTCGTCTTTGAGGGGAGAAAAAAACGGGTTGGACATGGTCACCGGAAGCTAGGACAAGACGGGCCGTCGAACGCACCCATGCGCTCGACAGCCCGCTTTACCTTACCGCGATCCGAATGCCGATCCGGCCCGCCGGCCCATGCCGAGTTGTTACCCGGCGTGTCGCGCAGGCAAAAGGTTTAGTTCTGTTCGAACTTTTCGTAGCGGCGGTCGGAAAACTGGGTTTCGGTGGTGAGGTCGATGACCCGTGCGCCGGGTGGCCCCTGGCGCAGCCATTCAAGCATCTGGTCGACCTGGTCGGGCGTGCCCTGGACGAGGGCTTCCACCGAGCCGTCGTCGTTGTTGCGGACCCAGCCGCGGGCGCCGATCAGGTGGGCGCGGCGGACGGTGGCCAGGCGGTAGCCGACGCCCTGGACGCGGCCGGTGACATGGACTTTGAGGGTTTCGACAGGAGTGTGGGGATCAATCTTTTTCATGGTGGCG
The DNA here is from genome assembly GCF_013408655.1 of Pigmentiphaga litoralis. Lineage (NCBI taxonomy): Bacteria > Pseudomonadati > Pseudomonadota > Betaproteobacteria > Burkholderiales > Alcaligenaceae > Pigmentiphaga > Pigmentiphaga litoralis. The sequence continues at coordinate 4,019,993 of NZ_JACCBP010000001.1, read as the reverse complement.
GAGCGGGTCGGTGGCTGCGCCGGGTGGACAGAAGTGTCCGGCCCGAAGCGGCCGACCCGGTGTCGTCTGCAAGGAAGTCGTGTAGTGTACCCAGCACGTCCCTGACTTTTACGCCTTGATTGCCTGCCGCCATGTCCGCTACCGCTTCTTCCTTTGACGTCCGCCTGCTGATCATCGATCCGCAGAACGATTTCTGCGATCTGCCCGCCGATGCCGTTCCTTCGGGTGTGGCGCCCAGCTTGCCGGTGCCCGGTGCGCATGCCGACATGCTGCGGCTGGCCGGCGTGATCGACACGATGGGCACGACGCTGACCGACATCGGCGTCACGCTCGACAGTCATCATCGGCTGGACATTGCGCATCCGACCTTCTGGCAACACGGCGACGGCAGCGACGTGGCGCCATTTACCGAAGTGACGGCGGCCGAGGTTCGTGCCGGCAGCGTGGTGCCCCGGGACGCCGCGTCGCTGCCGCGCGCGTTGACCTATCTGGATGAGTTGGAACGACGCGGCCGCTACCGCCTGATGGTCTGGCCGGTGCATTGCGAGATGGGAACCTGGGGGCATCAGGTCCACGCGGCCGTGGGTACGGCGGCAGGTGCCTGGGAAGCTGCAACGGGGCGTTCCAGGCAAACCTGGCGCAAGGGCATGAACGCCTGGACGGAACACTACAGCGCGGTACTGGCCGAAGTGCCTGACGATACCGACCCCGGCACGCAGGTGAACCAGGGGCTGGTGGACTGGGCGGCCGCGGCCGATGTGCTGGTGGTGGCGGGGGAAGCGGGCAGCCATTGCGTCAAGGCCACCACGGAACATCTGCTGGACTACCTGCCCGCCGACCGTGCCCGGCGCATGGTGCTGCTGACGGATTGCATGAGCCCGGTCGGGCAGTTCGACGCGGCGCAGGCGTCATTTCTGTCGGCCATGCGGGAACGCGGCGTGCATCTCGCGGACAGCCATGGCGTGGCGCGGGTGCTGGACGCCATGACGGCCGGAGCGGCGGGCGATGCACCCGGTGCGGCCCGTGCGTGACGCCGCCCATGGGCCCGCGCACGGCGAACCCTGCAACCAGACGATCACGTCTTGAAGAATCATCGAGGACAGCATGGCGTATGAACATGACCTGACGGTCTATATCGGGCGTTTCCAGCCCTTCCATCTCGGACACCTGGCGCTGCTGCAGCAGGGCCTGCAACGCGGCGAACAATGCGTGGTGGTGCTTGGGTCCTGCCATCAGGCGCGCACGCCGCGCAACCCGTTCACGCGCGACGAACGGATCGCAATGATCAATCTGAACCTGACGCCTGAAGAGCAGGCGCGAATGGTGTTCGTGTCGATGCGCGACTACTACGACGATGCGCGATGGGTGGCCGCGGTGCGCCGCGAGGTCGGCAAGATTGCCGCCCAGGGCGCGCGGATCGGGCTGATCGGTCACTTCAAGGATGCGACCAGCGATTATCTGCGGCGCTTTCCGGGCTGGAACCTGATGCCGCAGGACAGGATGGGCGCCATTGATGCCGTCCATCTGCGCGATGCGCTGTTCCAGGGCAAGGACGATCCTGAGGCCGCCTTGGCCGTGGTGGCGCCGCACGTGCCGGCGGGCACGCTGAGTTTCCTTCGCGCGTGGCTGGCCTTGCCGTTCCTGCTGCCCTTGTCGGAAGAGTGGCGCACGCTACGCGCCTACAAGGCCGAGTGGGCCATGGCGCCGTATCCACCGGTCTTCACCACGGTAGACGCCGTGCTTCGTTGCAAGGACCACGTGTTGCTGATCCAGCGGGGACAGGCGCCAGGCAAGGGTCTGTTTGCCGTGCCGGGCGGCTTTCTGGAAGCACGCGAAACGGTCTACCAGTCGGCCGTACGCGAGCTGCGTGAAGAAACGCACCTGGGCCTGCTGGAAAGCGACCTGGCCCAGGCGCTGCGCAATGTGGCGGTGTTCGATCACCCCGATCGCAGTCAGCGCGGCCGCATCATCACCCATGCGCATTACTTTGAACTGGACAGCGACGAGCTGCCCGAGGTGCGGGGCGGAGACGACGCCGCGTCAGCGCAGTGGGTGACGATCGCCGATCTGGCGGCCATGGAAGACCGCTTTCACGATGACCACTTTCACATGCTGGACCACTTTCTTGGCATCACCGATGCCGGCGCGGGTTACCTGACGACGTAGCCCGCCGCGGGCGCCGTATCGGGCACGCCCAGGGCGGCCTTGAGCTTGGCGGCCACCATGGCCTGGGCATGCCTGGCGGCTTGCACCACGGTCGCCATGGCAAAGAACTCGTGGGTGGCGCCTTCGTAGTTCTGGTGTTCGACCGGCACGCCGGCTTCTCGCAGGCGCTCCACCAGCTTTTCCCCATCGGTACGCAGCGGATCGATGCCGGCCGTGATCACTGTCGTGGCCGGCAGGCCTTTCAGGTCCGCGCCCAGCACATTGATCAGTGTGCTGTTCTTGTCCTCAGGCGTGCGGACGACCTGTTCGATGAACCACAGCATCATGTCCTTGCTGAGGGGGCGGGCGTTGGAATTTTCGTGATACGACGCCGTGCCGGTATCGTTGCCGGCGACCGGGTAGACCAGTACCTGGTGGGCCGGCGGCAGCAGGTCGTAGTCGCGCGCGTAGATGGCGACGTTGATTGCAAGATTTGCACCGGCGCTTTCACCCATGACGGCAACGCGGTGGCCATCTCCCCCCAGTGACGCGGCGTTGGCCAGCAGCCAGTCGTAGGCGGCGTTGGCGTCAGCATGCGCGGCCGGAAACTTCTGTTCCGGCGCCTGCCGGTAGTGGGCCGACACGACGATGCAGCGGGTCAGTGTGGCGATCGCTCGGGGCGTGGCATCGTAGGTATCGATGTCACCGATCACCCAGCCGCCACCGTGAAAGTACAGGATGACGGGGAAGGGGCCGATGCCTTCCGGCCGATACACCCGCGCGGCATTGTTGCCGCCCGGGCCAGGGATGGTGATGTCTTGCGTGATGACATCGCTGAGCGGCGGCGAGATGCCCTGCTCCAGCATGACCTTGCGCACGGCGTCGGCCGGACCGGGCTGGCGGCGCGCTTCAGGCGCTTCCAGGTCTTGCAGGGGCTTGGGCTCCAGGCGCTTGAGCGCATCCAGGACGGTCAGCATGTCCGGGTCGGCATGCTTGGTGGGATCCATGCCGACGACAGACTTCAAGGTGTCGACCAGACTCATGTGATGCTCCAGGAAAAGGGTAGGCCGCACGTGCGGCCGTACGCCCGCACTCAGCAGATATTGTTCCCGCAAGCATAGGGGATATTCGTCACGTCAAGGCAGTGCCGAAAAGCGGGTCGCCATCGGCATGACGGCGAACGGCGTGGTCATGTGGTCCTGATCGCGGATCTCGACATAACGCAAGGCTTCGCCAGGCAAGCCGGCCTTCAGCAGCACATCGCGCACGGCGCGCGCGCCGTCCAGCATTTCGGTCGACCCCACGGGCCATCCGGGCCATTCGTCTTGCGCCATGGTCAGCATCACCTTGGCGTTGCCGAACCTGGCGCTGGCAAGGTCGGTCAGGATGCGGCTGTCGTCCCACCACACGGCGGGACTGATCGCGACATACCGTTGAAATGCATCGGGCCGTTCCGCCAGCACCTGCAGCACGTAGGATGCGCCCAGCGAATGCCCGGCCAGCGTCTGGCGCTTGGCATTGACAGGAAATCGCGCCGCGATGGCGGTGCGCAGTTCTTCCGTCAGGAAGGTTGTGAACGCATCGGCGCCGCCGGGCTGGGGACCGCGCAGCCGTTCCAGCGACGCCGGGTTGCGCGCGGGCTGCAGGAAGTCCCGGGTGCGGCGGACGCCATTGATTACCTGGCCCTTGGGGTAACCCACGCCGACCACCAGCGTGGGCGCGGTTTCGACCAGCTTGCCGCCCTCGGGCACCAACGGGAATTGCCGGATCAGTTCCATGGCGTTGGCTGCCGTGCCGAAGTAGGCATTGGCATCGAGCACGACCATCACGCCATAGCCCGAAGGGGGCGGTTCGTCCGCCGGGGCGGAAATGGAAATCTGGTAGTCCTGCCCGTCGCGGGACGTCATGACAAATTCCTGGATCCGGGGCTGGTTCGATGTCGTGGGAAGCTGGCTTGACGGGGGAGCCGCAAGGTTGCCCGTTTGCGGGGCTGGCACGGCGTCGGACGCGCTTGCGGCCTGGAACGACAGGCAGGCTGCAAGGAGGGTCAGCTTGCTCAAGTGCAACAGGTGCGACGGCGAGAGGGCGTTGAACATCGAAGGCTTCTTGGAAAGGAATGACATGGCTGGCGGATCGGACCGGCGCTGCAGGGCGAAGAATGCAGATTCGGCACTGCCCTGGCTACCCTGGACGCCCCAGGCGACGCCGGCCGCAGCCGTCATTCTGAACCAATGCCTCAAGGAACGAGTTCGGCGTCGCCCGGGCTCATCGCGTAGGGCGTGGCAGCGGCAAGATCGTCCAGCCACTGGCGGAAGGCCGCGTCCTTGTCACCGTCCTGCATGCGCAGCAGGGCCGACGGGTGCAGCGTGATCAATACCGGCCGGGTATCGGCGCGTTGCAGCCACTGGCCGCGTTCCCGCGTCACGGCGACCGGGTGCCGCATCAGCGACCGCGCGGCGGTGGCGCCCAGCGCAATGATGGCCTGCGGCTTGACCAGGTCGATCTCGCTTTCCAGCCACTGCAGGCATGCATCGGCTTCGGCCTGCGCCGGCGTCTTGTGGATCCGGCGCTTGCCGCGCAGTTCGAACTTGAAGTGCTTGACGGCATTGGTGACGTACAGCGCGTCGCGCGACCATCCCAGTTGCGTCAGGGCGCGTTCGAACAGCTGGCCCGAGGGCCCGACAAAAGGCCGGCCTTGCAGGTCTTCATAGTCGCCGGGCTGCTCGCCCACGACCATGAGCCGCGCCGGCGTGCGGCCTTCGCCAAACACGACCTGCGTGGCGGAATGGCCGATCGGGCAGGCGCGGCAGCGCTGGGCGGCATTGTGCAGTTCCGGCAATGACATGCCGCGGCTGGGCATCGCGGCGCCGTCGCGCGGCGCATGCGTCATCGTCACCACGGGGCGCGGCTTGCGGGGCGCGGTCGGCGCTTGCGCGATCATGCCGGCACTGCGGCGGCTGGCCTCGGCCACAAGGGGTTCGATCAGCACCGCTTCGGGCAGGTTGTGCCAGTAACGGCGCGGCATTTCGTTCTTCATCGCCTGCACCTTGAGGCGCGACGGATTGAAGATGTTTTCGTAATAGGTCAGCCACAGCGCCTCGCCCGCATCGGCCGGAGGCGCCTGGTCGCGGCGCATGCCGGGCCCGAACGACAACGCCTTGCCGTCCCACTGCACCGACCGTTCCGGCGTCATGATGGCCCAGCGCATCTGCGCAAAGCGGCGCTGGAAGAACGGCGCTGTGGCTTCGACAATGTGATGGTCGGGTTCGAACCAGGCCACATGCAGCGGCTGGTCGGACGTGTCGTCGTGCACGGTGCGAAAGCGCACAAACGCCGTCATCTTGTGCTTGTCGCGCCGCACGACACGGGCCAGGTTTTCCAGGTAAACGCGATCGGGGTCCAACGTGTCGTGACGCAGATCGGGCTGGCGCACCAGGCGCCACAGCAGGCGATACAACACGCCAAAGCGTTGCGGCGCGCTGTGCAGGATGGCGGTCTTGCAGAGTGTCAGGAAGTCGGCGGGAACACGAATGTCGAGGGCCGGCGCGTCATTGGAGGCGGGCTGGCGGGTGTGCGGCGATACCGTTGCCGCACCGCTGACCGCGTTCACCGCCGCGCCGTCATCCTCAGGCATCACCTGCGTAAACAGGTCGGACGTGGCGACATCGCGCACCTGCCAGCTTACGGCTTCGGGGGGGATCTGCTCGCGGAGCAGTTCGCGCGCGTGGCGGCGAAAGCCTGCCAGGTCCACCTGGGAATCCAGGGTGATGACACGGGGGGTATTGGTATGCGCGCTGGCGCCGTGATCGCTCGCAGCGGTCGCGGTATGACCCGTGGCGCCAGGATCGGACGCGGCCTGCCCGGGGCCGGGCGGCGCGTCGAACAAGTCTCCGGAAAATCCGCCCGCCATGGATCAGCCGAACAGGTCGGCAGTGTGCTCGGCGGCTTCGTTGACGACAGCGGCCTTGCGGCGGCGCGTGGCGGCCGGTGCTGCCTTGGCTGGCGCCTTCGGCAGTGACTGAGAAGATGCCGCAGTCCCCGAAGCCGACCCGCCTGCACCCGACGCCGGCGGCGTCAACTGCCACGGTGCCGCCGAACCCGCACCCAGTTCCAGCGACGCATTCATCGCCAGGGCTTCACACGCTTCTTGCTGCAATGCCCGAGCCACTCGCGGGTCGCCCGACCGACCATCCGCCGCGTCGTCCATACCCCACGACGTCAGGCCAGCCAGATCCACCGCCGCGGCTGCCATGCCGGCAGGCAGCGCCGGCAACGCTGCCGCAGCCGCTGCCTGCGCCTCGTCCATCTCGACCCCCGCCGCCGCGTCGAACAGCGACGACTGGACCGGCGGCGGGCGCAGCCGCTGCGCCAGGTTGGCGGCATCCAGCGTCTTGCCCGGATGGTGATCGATCACCGACACAAAAGGCATGACCTTTTTGAGTGGCACGTGCAGCCGCAGCAGATCATCCATGCGCAGGCGTCGCACGCGGCGCGTCTGCAGCAGCCGCAGTACCGTCTTGACGCCCAGGCCAGGCACGCGCAGCAGCATTTCCTTGGGCGCCTTGTTCAGGTCCACCGGAAATTGCTCGCGATGCGCCAGCGCCCAGGCCAGCTTGGGATCGATATCGAGCGCCAGCATGCCGTCGCCAGTCGGCACGATTTCGTCGTGCGCAAATCCGTAGAAGCGCATGAGCCAGTCCGCCTGATACAGGCGGTGCTCGCGCACCATGGGCGGCGCTTTCAGGGGCAGGGCGTTGGACGAGTCCGGGATCGGGCTGAAGGCGGAGTAGTACACGCGCTTGAGCCGGTACGACCCGTACAGGGTGGCGCTGGTGTTCAGGATGGTGCGATCGTCGGCCGCATCGGCGCCCACGATCATCTGGGTGCTCTGGCCGCCGGGTGCAAAGCGCACGGGCTTGACGCGCGAGGGCGACACGCCGGCCATCGAGATGGGCCGGGTGGGCTTGGACGCCTCTTTGGCGTCATCGATATGGATGCGTAGCCGCGCCATGGACCGGCGAATGGCGGCGCTGTCTTTTTCCGGCGCCAGCGAATGCAGGGCGTCCACCGTGGGCAGTTCGATATTGATGCTGAGGCGGTCGGCATACTTGCCGGCCTTTTCGAGCAATTCGGGACTGGCGTCGGGAATGGTCTTGAGGTGGATGTACCCGCGGAAATCATGGTCTTCACGCAGGATCCGCGCCACTTCCACCACCTGTTCCATGGTGTAGTCGGGATTGCGGATGATGCCGGAGCTGAGGAACAGCCCTTCGATGCAGTTGCGCCGGTAGAAGTCCAGCGTCAGGTCCACCACTTCCTGGACATTGAACCGCGCGCGCGACACATTGCTGGTGACGCGGTTGACGCAGTACAGGCAGTCGTAGATGCAGTAATTGGTCAGCAGGATCTTGAGCAGCGAAATACAGCGCCCGTCGGGCGCATAGCTGTGGCAGATCCCGGCGCCTTCAGTCGAGCCGATGCCGCGGCCACCCACCGAATTGCGCTTTTCGGTGCCGCTGGAGGAGCAGGACGCGTCGTACTTTGCCGCGTCGGCCAGAATGGCCAGTTTCTTGATCGTTTCCACTGTACGAATATACAGTCCTTGAAGCGCCTGCGCCAATACACTTTGCAACCGGCGGCCGCGTCTGCAGGCTAGTGTCAGACGCCCGCAATAAGCGATAGTTCGGGGTTTTACATGCCCTCACGCCCCTGCTGCAGCGCCATCGGCATACCTTAAAGGTATGGAAGAGCACTCCATAAGTCTTGGACGAATCGGGGGGACGGGCAGACACTCGCGGATATTGTCCAGAACACTTCCAACAACCGCCAGGAGACCCGCATGGCTGAGTATTCCCCCAAAGACCTGCTTGCCACGCTCGAAGCCGCCCAGACCGGCGAGCGTGACCCCCGCACCTGTGAGATCGTGAACCGCATCGTTGCCGACCTGTTCCGCACGATCGAAGACCTGAATGTGCAGCCGGCGGAGTTCTGGGCCGCGGTCAAGTGGCTGAACGAACTGGGTTCTGCTCAACAGGTCGGCCTGGCCACGGCAGGGCTGGGGTTCGACCGCCTGCTGGACATCCTGGCCGATCAGGCCGACGAACGTGCGGGCCTTGCCACCGGCACCCCCCGAGCGATCGAGGGTCCCCTGTATGTGGCCAATGCGCCGCTGAGCGACTACGAAGCGCGCCTGGATGACGGCACCGACGTGGGCGAAACGCTGGTGATGGATGGCGTGGTGTACGGCGCCGACGGCAAGGCCCTGGCGAATGCCATCGTCGACGTCTGGCATGCCGATTCGAAGGGCGGCTATTCGCACTTCGACCCCACGCAATCCGAATTCAACCTGCGCCGCCGTCTGCGCACCGACGCCCAGGGCCGCTACCGTTTCCGCAGCCTGGTGCCTTCGGGCTACGGCGTGCCGCCGGGCAGCCCGACCGAACAGATCCTGGACCGCCTGGGCCGCCACGGTCAGCGTCCGGCGCACATCCACTTCCTGGTGACCGGCGAAGGCCAGCGTCCGCTGACCACGCAGATCAACATTCCGGGTGACGCCTATCTGCAGGACGACTTTGCCTTTGCCACGCGCGACGGCCTGATCGTGGAACTGGACCCGACCGATCGCACCGACGACGTCGCCTCGCTGGGCGTGACGGGCAAGCACACCCGCGTGCACTTCGACTTCCACCTGCAACCGGCCTGAGTGCCGAAGGCGGGTCAGCGGCCGGCCCCTGACGGAGCAGGCCGCTGATCAGCCAGTCCGCCAGTCCGGCGGCCACGGTGGGCTATGCTAGGTCCTTCCGTTCCCGCTGGAGATCCCGACATGCCGACCCATGCCACCCTGCCGCGCTGGGACCTGCTGCGCGCCGCCCGCGTGGTTCCGGTCCTGCGCTACCACGACAGCGCCACCGCCTTGTATGCCGCCCAGGTCGCCCTGCGCGCCGGCTGCCGCGCCATCGAATTGACGTGGACCATTCCCAATGTGCTGGACGTGCTGCAGGCCACCCGGGCCGACAGCCGCCTGTCTGGCCGTGACGACGTGCTGATTGGCGTGGGCACGGTGCTGGATGCCGACCAGGCGCGCCTGGCGCTGGAAGCCGGTGCGGACTTTCTGGTTGCGCCGGGTGTGGTGCCCGACGTGGCGGAACTGGCGGCCGCGGCGGGCGCGATCAGCATGCTGGGCGCGTTCACGGCGACCGAGGTGATTGCCGCGCGCGCGGCCGGCGCCGATGTGGTCAAGATCTTTCCGGCCAGTTCGGGCGGGCCGGGTCACCTGTCGGCATTGAAGGCCGTGTTTGGCGATACCTTCTTCTGCCCCACGGGCGGCGTGTCGCGCGAGAACATGGCCCAGTACTTTGCGGCGGGCGCCGACATTGTCGGCATCGGCAGCAACCTGTACGACAAGGATGCGCTGGCGCAGCAGGATACCGATGCGCTGGTTGCGCAGGTCCGGCAGGTGCTAGCTGAAGCGGGCGTGAAGTAAGGCCTGCCGCGCGGGCGGCACGCCCAACAACCCGTCACGCCCGGCCCTTCACGCAGGATGCTGATACCGGTATTCCTGCGTCTTGCCGCCATAGCCGTATGACGCGGCCCGCACGTCTTCGACGTAGATGTAGCTCTCGTCATGCACCGGCCCCAGAATGCGGCCGAATCCCTCGAATACCGCCTTCAGGTAGCGCGCCTTCTCGTCCTTGGTGTTGGTTTCGTCCGTCACCTTGATGTCGAGGTAGAAGCTCGCCAGCCCTTGCTCGCTCAGTGGCCGGCCGCCAATGATCCAGTCCTGGGGATCGATGAACTGAAGGGTGATTGCCGTCACGTTGCGCTTTTTCCCCAGGATGGCGGACGTGTGTTCCAGCAGCATGTCCGCCACTTGCGAGACGACATCGGGCCGGCGCGGGCCGGAAATCTTGACGTTCAGGATGGGCATGGTTGGCTCCAGGTGATTCGCTATACAACTATTTGGACAAAAAAAACGGTCAGGCCAATTTGGCCTTGACCGTCTTGACGCCGGCGACCGTGCGGTCGAACACCCGCTCGCCCAACCGTTCTTTCATGCGTTCGGTAACCTTGCCGCTGGCGGCGTTGAGCGCGGTGCCCATCCGTTGGGCTGCCGCCGTCGGATGAATGCCGAGCTCGCGGCCATCGTTGCCGGTGGGCCGCCGTTCGATCAGGCCGAGCCGCTGCAGCCCGTCCAGCGTGCGGGTGGCCGTGGACCGCGAAATTGCCAAGCCGTCCGCCAGTTCGCTCTGCAGCAGGCCGGGCTGGGCGACCACCATCCGCAGCATGAAGCCCTGCGGCGGCGTGACGCCGAAGTCGCGGAACGCCGCGGTCCATTCCCGTTCCAGGGCGCGGGCCAGGGCAGTCGTATTGAAGTAGAGGCAGTGATCGAACATGACCGCATCATACGCCGATTGATTCGCTATGCAACTTCTTTCGTTGCCGTCACGCTCCCGGCGATGCTCCTTCCAGTTCGCGCTTCGGCGCAGCGTACGCCGCTTCCTGCTGCCGCCGCCACATGGTCGCGTAACGGCCGCCCGCGGCCAGCAGTTCGTGGTGACGGCCGCGTTCGATGACGGTGCCCGCGTCCAGAACAATGATCTCGTCACTGTCGATGATCGTCGACAGGCGGTGCGCGATCGTCAGCGTCGTACGGCCACGGCTGACTTCTCGCAGATTGTTCTGGATCTCGCGTTCGGTATGGGTGTCGAGGGCGCTGGTGGCCTCGTCGAACAGCAAAATGGCCGGCTGCTTCAGAATGGTCCGCGCAATGGCCACGCGTTGCTTTTCGCCGCCCGACAGCTTGAGCCCGCGTTCGCCCACCACGGTCTTGTAGCCATCGGGCATGGCCAGGATGAAGTCATGGATGTGCGCCAGGCGCGCAGCGTTTTCCACTTCTTCGACCGACGCGCCCGGACGGCCGTAGGCGATGTTGTAGAGGATGGTGTCGTTGAACAGCACGGTGTCTTGCGGCACGATGCCGATGGCGCCGCGCAGGCTGCCCTGGGTCACGTCGCGAATGTCCTGGCCATCGATCAGGATCGCGCCACTGTCCACGTCGTAGAAGCGGAACAGCAGGCGGCTCAGGGTCGATTTGCCCGCGCCCGACGAACCCACCACCGCGGTCGTCTTGCCCGCCATCACCGTGAACGACACGCCTTTCAGGATCTCGCGGCGCGGGTCGTAGCCAAAGTGCACGTCGCGAAATTCCAGCGTCGCGCCCGTCACCGCCAGGGCGGGTGCGCCCGGCTTGTCGGCCACTTCGTAGTCCACCGCCATCAGTTCGAACATGCGGTCCATGTCGATCAGCGACTGCTTGATCTCGCGGTACACGAAGCCAAAGAAGTTTAGCGGCTGATACAGCTGCAGCAGATAGGTGTTGACCAGCACGAAGTCGCCGATGGTCAGCCGGCCCGCGGCAATACCGCGGGCGGCCATGTACATGATGACCGTCAGCCCGACCGAAATGATCGCGGCCTGGCCCACGTTGAGCAGCGACAGACTGGTCTGGCTCTTGACGGCCGCGCGTTCGTAGCTCTGCAACGCGCCATCGTACCGGCGGGCTTCATGGGCTTCGTTGCCGAAGTATTTGACCGTCTCGTAATTGAGCAGGCTGTCCACCGCCTTCGTATTGGCTTCCGAGTCCGTCTCGTTCATCTGCTTGCGGAACTTGGTGCGCCATTCGGTCACCAGCAGCGTGTACGCGATGTAGAGCGTAACGGTGACCAGGGTGGCCAACGCGAACCAGCCATCGAACATGCGCCACAGAATGATGGTGACCAGCGCGATTTCGAACAGCGTCGGCAGCACGTTGAACAGCATGTACGACAGCAGTGTCTCGATACCTTTCGTGCCGCGTTCGATGGACCGCGTCAGGCCGCCGGTCTGGCGCGCCAGGTGGAAACGCAAGGACAGCGCATGCAGGTGCCGGAACACTTTCAGGCCGACCGCGCGGATCGAATGTTGCGCGACTTTCGAGAAAACGGCGTCGCGCAGTTCCGAGAACATCAGCGTCAGCACGCGCGCGCCGCCATAGGCCAGGATGGCGCCCAGCGGCACGACGATCAACGCCGCGTCCTTGGCGCCCAGCGCATCCACGGCCGCCTTGTAGAACATCGGAATGTAGATGTTGGCGACCTTGGCGGCGATCAGCAGCAAGACCGCGACAACGATGCGGACGCGCAACGAGGGCGCGTCTTTGGGCCAGAGATAGGGGGCCAGGGTGCGTAATGTGGCCAGTCCGCCTTTGGGGCGGGCGGGGGCGACGGGCGGGGTTTCCGCCGCGCGGTCCGTCTTTGTTGCAGGTGAAGTCAAACCAGTCTTCCAGGGATCAATAGTGCGCACGATACGCCTGTTGGCAGGCTCATGCAGGCGGGCGGCCGAACGCCTCACTGAAAAAATCGATGAAGGTACGGACCTTGGGCGACAGGAATTTGCGGCTGGTATAGGCCGCATACAGCGTGACCGACACGGCGGAATACGCAGGCAGCACGCGTTGCAACGCACCCGTGGCCAAGTCGTCGGCGATCTGCCATTCCGGCAGGTAACCAATGCCAATGCCCGCCAGGATGCTTTGATGTGTCAGGGTCGAATCATCGGACTTCATCGCCGCCTTCAGCTGGACCGTGGTCGTGCCCTCGGGCCCGGCCAGGGTCATGCGCTGCGCCGACGGCAGGTAGGAAGGCAGCACCGAGTCATGGGCGGTCAGGTCGGACGGCGTCGTGATCCGCGCGTGCCGGGCCAGGTAATCCGGGCTCGCCACCAGAAAGAAGTGCAGCTGGCACAGCGGCCGCACGATCAATGACGGCAGGTCCTGATTGGTGGCGCGCAGGGCGACATCAAAGCCGCCTTCGGCCAGATCAATCTTGTGATTGGTCAGCCGCAAGTCCATCACCACCCGCGGATAGCGTTGCCGGTACCGCGCCAGCATGGCGGCAAACCGCGCATTGGCGCACCACACCGGCGCCGTGATCTTGAGCGTGCCCGACGGCTCGGCCCCGCTGCGGCCCAGCGTGGATTCGGCTTCGTCCAGGCGGTCCAGCGCGTCGGCACAGTGGTCAAGATAGACCGCGCCGGCCTCGGTCAGGCTGACGTGACGGCTGCTGCGGTTGAGCAGCCGCGACCCCAGGTGCCGTTCCAGATGCGCCACATGCTTGCTCGCCATCGCGGCGGACAGGCCCATCCGCCGCGCGGCATCCGCAAAGCTTCCGCCTTCCGCCACCTGGCGAAAGACGCGCATGCTGAGCAGGGTATCCATGCGGTGTCAGGCCTTGCGGCGAGCGGCGTCCACGCTGAACGCGCCCGCACCGGCCGCGGCAAAGAACAGGAACAGGAAACAGTAGACGACGGCCAATTCGCCCTTGTTGAGCAGCGGGCTGAACCCTTGCGGCGCATGCGCAATGAAGTACGCAAACGCCATCTGGCCCGACAGAATAAAGGCCACTGGCCGCGTGAACAGCCCGATCAGCAGCAGCACGCCGCCGACCAGTTCAAGCATGCCCGCAATGCCGTACATGGACAGCAAGGGCGCGCCGCTCATGCCCATGGCCGGAAAATCGAACAGCTTGGCGCTGCCGTGCTGCAGGAACAAGAAGGCGGCAATGATGCGCAGCAGGCCTTGAGCGCGAGGTGTCCAGACGGACAGGGAATCTTGGGTCGGAGTCATGGTGGGTGTCTGAAAAAAGGGGGGGTCTGAAAAACAAAGAGGTCGAAGGAAAAAAGGAAAGCGATCGAAGGATTGCGGACGGGAAAGGTTCCGTTCGGGAAAATTCCGGCAACGGCAACAACGGACCCGCCGCGACCTGAGCCGTAGCGGGTCGTACCCGACGGCGCCTTCAGCCGAAGCGGCTGGCCGACACGACGACGTTCATCACCTCGTCTTCGAACACTTTTTGCCCAGGGTCATTGCCCGCCGCGCCCGCCGCCACCATCAGCGGCAACAGGTGATCGGGATGCGGCTGGGTGGCGCGCGCATCGGGCGCGGCTTCCCAATGAACGAGGGCATCGCGGCGCTGCGCGGGCGGCAGGGCCACCGCCGTGGCAAGCCAGTCGTCGAAACGGCGCGACGCGGCGTGGAACGCAGGCGTGTAGCCGCGCATGTTGTGAAAGCTCATGCCGCTGCCGATGATCAGCACGCCTTCGTCGCGCAAGGCTTGCAGTGCTTCGCCGGCACGCAGGTGATCGTCGGGGTCCAGGCCGTTTTTCATGGACAACTGAACCACGGGAATGTCGGCATCGGGGTAGATCAGCTTGAAGGGCACGAACACGCCATGGTCGAAGCCGCGCTGCGTATCCACGCCCGTGGGCAGGCCCGCAGCGGCCAACAGTTCCTGCACCCGCCGCGCTACCGCAGGCGAGCCCGGCGCCGGATAGGTCAGTTGATAGGTATGTTCCGGAAAGCCGTAGTAGTCGAACAGCAGGGGCGGCGCTTCGCCCGCGTTGACGGTAAAGGCGTCTTCCTGCCAGTGGCCGGAAATGACGAGTACGGCCTTGGGCCGCGTGCCGACCGAGTTGGCCAGGCCTTTCAGAAAATCGGCCATGCGGTCCCACATGTGCGGATTGCCGGGCCAGTCCATGAAGAAACAGGGGCCGCCGCCGTGCGGAATGAAAAAGGTGGGAAGCCGGGTTGAGGTTGCGTCAGGCATGGTGCATCTCCTTGATGCAGCCAATATAGGCGTCTACCCCCAGGCGATCAACGGTCCGGAAGGGAAGGTATCGTTTCCTGTCAGTTGATGATCGCAGGGCCCGGTCACCGTGCCATCAAGGCTGGCCGGCCATCGTCTCCACAAAGAACGCACTGGGCGCCACGCCAAACTGCCGCTTGAACATGGTGGCAAACGCACTGGGGCTGCCGTAGCCCAGCTCCAGGGCCACGTCCACGATCTTGGCTTGCGAGGCCAGCATTTCCAGCGCCGCCAGCAGCCGCGCCTGCTGGCGCCATTGCCCGAAGGTCATGCCCATTTCGCGCAGGAACAGGCGGTGGATGGTCTTGGGATCGACGCCCAGGCGCGCAGCCCATTCGGCGGCGGTGGTCCGGTCGTGCGGTTCGCGGGTCAGGGTCTGGCCAATCAGCCGCAGGCGGGGGTCGGTCGGATTCGGCAGATGCAGGGGCAGCGTGGGCACCAGCCGAAGCTCGTCCAGCAGCAGGCGCATCAGGCGGCCGTCGCGCGTATCGGGCGAGTAGGGCAGGGGCACGTTGATCGCCGCCAGGATCAGTTCGCGCAGCAGCGGCGAAATGCCGATCACCGAACATTGCGTCGGCAGGTGCGGGCTGGCGTCAGGCCGGATGAACGCCGCGCGCATCTTGACCTCGCCCACCATGCGCAGCTGGTGCGGCATGTCGGGCGGCATCCAGATCGCGCGCGTGGGCGGCACGACCCACAGGCCCTGTTCGGTGCTGACCACCATGACGCCATGCACGGCATGGATCAGCTGCGCATTCGGGTGACGGTGGTGACCCGTGTTGTGCCCATTCAGAAAATCGGTCGCCATGGCCGTGACGGGCAAGGCGCTGCGGTCGAACTGCGTGTACCGGGGAGGGGAGACGTCCATGTCCATTTCTCGAAGGGTTTCGCCAGAATCTCGCAAGACAGGCGGGAACTTGACGCGTAGGCTACGCGTATTCCCGGTACTCGACCAGTGCACGGGATGTCGACCGGCCCAACGCCGGCACCCGATCAGAACGAGACGCCCATGCAATCCAGCATCCCCACCTCCCCCACGACAACGCCGTTGCCGGCCGCGTCTTCCCTGGCCTCGCCCGCGGCATCCAGCACCGCGGCTGCCCCCGCCGCCGAGCGCACCGGCTTTCGGGTATTGAGCGCGATCAGTTTTGCGCACTTCCTGAACGACATGCTGCAGTCGCTGATCCTGGCGATCTACCCGCTGCTGAAAAGCGGGTTCAACCTCAGCTTTACGCAGATCGGCCTGATCACGCTCACGTATCAGATCACGGCGTCGCTGCTGCAGCCGCTGGTCGGCCTGTACACCGACAAGCATCCCAAGCCCTATTCGCTGGCGGTCGGCATGGGCTTCACCCTGTCGGGCCTGCTGGCCCTGGCGTTCGCGCCGAACTACAGCGTACTGATCGTTGCGGCCCTGCTGATGGGCATGGGGTCGTCGATCTTCCATCCGGAATCGTCGCGCGTGGCGCGGCTGGTGTCGGGCGGACGGCATGGCTTGGCGCAATCGATCTTCCAGGTCGGCGGCAACGCGGGCAGCGCCATGGGGCCGCTGCTGGCCGCCTGGTTCATCATCCCGCGCGGGCAGGACAGCGTCGCCTGGTTTGCCTTGGCCGCGCTGACCGGCATGCTTATCCTGTGGCAGGTGGGCGTCTGGTACAAGCACCAGCATCTGTCGGGCCGCAACAAGGCGCGCGCCCGGCCGGCGGTCGTGTCTCCCGTCAGCCGCAACGCGGTGATCGGGTCCATGGCCGTGCTGCTGACGCTGCTGTTCTCCAAGTACTTCTACATGGCCAGCTTCACCAGCTACTACACGTTCTACCTGATGCACCGCTTCAACGTCAGTGTCCAGAACGCGCAGATGCACCTGTTCCTGTTCCTGGCCGCCGTGGCGCTGGGCACCATCCTGGGCGGCCCCATCGGCGACAAGATCGGCCGCAAGCGCGTCATCTGGGGATCGATCCTGGGCGTCGCACCGTTTGCGCTGATCCTGCCGTACGCCGACCTGTTCTGGACGGGTGTTCTCAGCTTTGTGATCGGTCTGATCCTGGCCTCGGCCTTCTCGGCCATCCTGGTGTTTGCGCAGGAACTGATGCCGGGCAAGGTCGGCACGGTGTCGGGCCTGTTCTTCGGCTTTGCGTTCGGCATGGGCGGCCTTGGCGCCGCGGTGCTGGGCAAGGTGGCCGACAGCCAGGGCATCGAATTCGTGTACCACCTGTGCGCCTTCCTGCCCTTGCTCGGCATGCTGACGATTCTGCTGCCGGACGTGGGACGGGCCAAGGTGAAGGCGGCCGCGGCGCGGTAATTACGGCTTGTCCCCGCAGACCTCGCGCACGCAGGCACGCAGCCAGCGATGGGCGGGGTCGGCGTCCAGGCGCGGATGCCAGAACATCGAGATGGTCATGCCCGGCACCTTGAACGGGAGCGGAAAACTCGTCAGTGCACTGCGCATCGTGCTGGTGTGGCGTTCCGGAACACTGGCGATCAGGTCTGACCCGGCAGCCAGCGCCAGGGCCGCGCCGTAGCCCCCCACGGTCGTCACGATGTGACGCGTCTTGCCTTCGCGGTCGAGCGCGTCGTCGATCGGTCCGCGATCACGGCCCCGGCGAGACACCAGAATGTGCTGCCCGGCGGCGTACCGGGTCGGGGTGATGCGGCGTTCGGTCAGCGGGTGGCCGTTTCGGACCACGCCGATGAAGCGGTCGCCGAACAGCCGCTGCGCGCGCACTTCCGGTCCCATGTCCTGCCCGATCACGCCGGTTTCCAGGTCCACGTCGCCTTGACGCAGCGGCGTGCTGTCCTTGTCCAGCTTGGGCAGGAAACGCAGCCGCACGCCGGCGGCATCCCGCGCCACCCGGGCGATCAGCGCCGCCCCGAACGTTTCGACGAACCCTTCGCTGCACCGAAGCGTGAAGGTCGCCGCCAGCGTGTGCAGGTTCAATGCCGTGTCGGGCTGCAGCACCGCATGCGCATCGCGCAGGACGGGGCCGATGCGTGCGCGCAGTTCGATGGCGCGCGGCGTCGGCACCAGGCCCCGGCCGGCCCTGACCAGCAGCGGATCCCCGGTGGTGGCGCGCAGCCGGGCCAAGGCGCGGCTCATGGCGGACGGGCTGAGACCCAGGCGCTCGGCAGCGCGCGCGACGTTGCCTGTGTCCAGCAGGACGTCCAGGGTGATGAGCAGGTTGAGGTCGGGGCGGGGCATGCGCGCAAAGTAGCACGCAGGCGGCGTGTTTGGCTGCAAGTGACATGGCGTTGCATGCATGATTGACGTGCATGGCGTGCGTCTTCCGCCATGTTATGAACGGGCTTAGTCTTGGGAATCCTGCATCGGCGTCTGCGACTGCATCGGCATTCGATTCCGCATCGGCATTCGCTTCCGCATCTGCATTCGCTTCCGCACCTGCATCGCGGTTAGAAGGGTTTTATGCGCACGTTCCTGATCCCGCTGTTTTCCGCTCGGCAATCTGGTGGGCAGTCCCATGCACGGTTGCATCGGCAATCGGTCGAGCCATCGGCTAGGCCGGCCAGGCAACATTCCGCCGCCGGTCCCGTCATTCCGGTTGTCCAGGCATCGGTATCGGTTGCGCAGGCATTGGCGCCCGCAACCGCAACCGCAACCGCAACCGCATCTGCATCGGCATCGGCATCGGCATCCGCATCGGCATCGGCATCCGCATCCGCACCGATTCCGCCGGTCCACGTCAAGGCCGCGTTGGCGGGCCTGTCCTTGTCGATGCTGCTGGCATCGCTGGGCAGCAGCATTGCCAACGTCGGGCTGCCTGCCTTTGCACAGGCGTTTGGCGCGCCGTTCGGGCAGGCGCAGTGGATCGTGCTGGCGTACTTGCTGTCCACGACCACGCTGGTCGTGGTGGCGGGGCGCTTGGGTGATCAGTTTGGCCGGCGGCGTGTGCTGGTGGCGGGCGTCACGCTGTTCACGGCAGCGTCGGGACTGTGCGCGTTGGCGCCATCGCTCAGCATGCTGATCATTGCCCGGGCGTTGCAGGGGGCAGGCGCGGCGGCGATGATGGCCCTGACGTTGGCCTTTGTCGGCGACCTGATGCCCAAGGCATCGGCGGGCCGCGCCATGGGTCTGCTCGGCGCCATGTCGGCCACGGGAACGGCACTGGGCCCGGCGCTAGGCGGCCTGCTGCTGTCGGTATGGGGATGGCCCGCGCTGTTCGCGGTGATGCTGCCGCCAGGCGCGCTGGCGGCGTGGATCACGTGGAAGCACCTGCCCGCGTCCGCGTCCGCATTGGCACCTGCATCGGCACCCACGCCCACACCCACACCGGCACCTGCGTCCGCTTTCGCTTCCGCGCCAGTGTCGGTACGATCGCCTTCATCCGCACCCGCATCTACACCATCGCTGGTACCCACACCCAACGCATCGCCGCCGCGTGTCGCTCGCGCGTCCTCGGCCGCTGCGAGACTGGACGCCCAAGGCATGCTCCTGCTCGTGCTGACACTGGCCGCCTATGCACTCGCCATGACCTTGGGTCGTACGTCGGGCAGCGCGTGGACGATGCCGCTGCTGCTGGCTACCGCTGCCATCGGCGCCATCGGCTTCATCCGGGCAGAAGCGCGCGCCGCTTTCCCGTTGATTCGCCTTGACGTCCTCCAACGTCCCGACGTCGGTTCCGGATTCGCCTTCAGCGCCGCCGTCTCCACCGTCGCGATGGCGACCTTGGTCGTGAGTCCGTTCTATCTGTCAGCAGGCCTGGGGTTGCGGCCCGCGCAGGTCGGCCTGGTCATGTCCGTGGGCCCGATCGTGGCGGCGCTGCTGGGGGCGCCAGCGGGCCGCTGGGTCGACCGGCATGGCCAAGCCGCCATGACACGCAGTGGACTGATCGTCATGCTGGCCGGCTGCGTGCTGCTCGCCGCCATTCCGGTGTCCTTCGGCGTTGCGGGCTACCTGTTTGCCCTGGTGCCTTTGACCGCAGGCTATGCGGTGTTCCAGACGGCCAACAACACCGCGGTCATGGCGGCGGCAGGCCCGAATGAACGCGGCGTGATCGGCGGCGCGCTGGGCCTGTCGCGCAACCTGGGACTGATCAGCGGCGCATCGTTGATGGGCGCAATTTTCCTGGCCGGCGCGGCCACGACCGACCCGACGTCGGCGTCGCCGGCCGCCGTCGCCGCGGGCCTGCGCCTGACCTTTCTTGTGGCGGCAGCGCTGGTCGGCGCGTGCCTGGTGACCGGCCAAGTAATGCGCCGATCCCGCCAGCGCAGCTGACCTGCCGCTCGCGCAGCGGACCCTGCCTATAATTCCAGCTTGCCCACCGCACCCAGGCACGTCATTGCCTTCCGATGCGCGGCGTGGCCTCCTGACCAAGCCCCTTCACCAAGCCCCTTCACCAAGCCCCTTCACCAGCCCCTTCTTTACCGACACCCATCATCATGCGAAAAGCACTCGTCCTGTTTTCCGGAGGCCAGGACTCCACCACGTGCCTGGCCTGGGCTGCCGACCGGTATGAGGTCGTCGAGACCATCGGCTTCGACTACGGCCAGCGCCATCGTGTCGAACTCGATGCGCGCCAGCATGTGCTCGAGGCCATGCGCGCGCAGTTTCCGGACTGGGCGCCGCGCATCGGCGCCGACCACATGGTGGACCTGGGCGTGCTGGGCGCGATCAGCGACACGGCGTTGACCAGCGACACCGAAATCAGGATGGCCGCCAATGGCCTGCCCAACACCTTCGTGCCGGGCCGCAACCTGGTATTTTTGACGATGGCATCGGCCGTGGCCTACCGGCGCGGCCTGGACGTGATCGTGGGCGGGATGTGCGAGACGGATTTTTCGGGCTACCCCGACTGCCGCGACGACACCATCAAGGCCCTGCAAGTGGCCGTGTCCCTGGGCATGGGCCAGCGCTTCACGTTCGACACGCCCTTGATGTGGATCGACAAGGCCGAGACCTGGGCCCTGGCCGACGATCTGGGCGGCCAGGCCTTCGTCGACCTGGTGGTCGAACACACCCACACCTGCTACCACGGCGACCGCACCCAGCGCTTCGACTGGGGCTACGGCTGCGGCACCTGCCCGGCCTGCGAGTTGCGCAAGAACGGTTTCGAGAAGTGGCGCGCCGCGGCGGCGTAGGCCTGCACCCTATCCAATCGCGGCCCCAGCCCACCACCCATAAAAAAAGCGTCCGGCATGTACCGGACGCTTTTTTTCATTCTGGACACCGCACGCGCCGCAAGCAGCGCGTGCGGTCCAACCGGCTTACGCCGAGAAGTTCTTCAGCAGGGCTTCGCGATACGCTTCGATATCGGCGATGGGGCGGCGGGCGACGCCGGATTCCATGGCAGCCAGCGCGACGGCTGACGCGATTTCGCTGATGAGGCGGGGATCGAACGGAGTCGGGATGAAGTAGTCGGGACCGAAGGTCAGGGTCTTGCCCGGGTAGGCCT
This sequence comes from Pigmentiphaga litoralis, assembly GCF_013408655.1. Classification (NCBI taxonomy): domain Bacteria; kingdom Pseudomonadati; phylum Pseudomonadota; class Betaproteobacteria; order Burkholderiales; family Alcaligenaceae; genus Pigmentiphaga; species Pigmentiphaga litoralis. The sequence goes on along the minus strand of NZ_JACCBP010000001.1, from coordinate 3,998,761 downwards.
TGGCGACCTGCTCGGGGATTTCCTTCTGGGCCAGACCGGCCAGCGCGTTCACGCAGGCCAGCTTCATTTCGTCGGAGATGCGCATGGCATCGACGTCGAGTGCGCCGCGGAACAGGAACGGGAAGCACAGCACGTTGTTGACCTGGTTCGGGTAGTCCGAACGGCCCGTGGCGATCAGCACGTCGGAGCGCACGGCCTTGGCCAGTTCCGGCAGGATTTCCGGTTCGGGGTTGGCCAGCGCCAGGATCAGCGGACGCAGGCCCATGGACTTGACCATGTCTTGCGTCAGCAACTTGCCGGCCGAGCAACCCAGGAACACGTCGGCGTCCTGGCAGGCATCGGCGAGCGAACGCGCGGTGCTGGAGGTCGCGTAGCGCGCCTTGTTGAATTCCATCGACTGGTCGCGGCCTTCAAACACCACGCCCTTGGAGTCGACGAGCAGGACGTTTTCTTTCTTCAGGCCCAGGCGGACCAGCAGGTCCAGGCAGGCGATGGCGGCGGCGCCGGCGCCGGAGCAGACCAGGCGCACGCTGTCGAGCGTCTTGTCAGCCAGCTTCAGGCCGTTGACGATGGCCGCCGACGTCACGATGGCCGTGCCGTGCTGGTCGTCGTGGAACACGGGAATCGACATGCGTTCGCTGAGCTTGCGTTCGATGTAGAAGCACTCGGGCGCCTTGATGTCTTCAAGGTTGATGCCGCCGAAGGTCGGTTCCATCATCGCGATGGCGTCGATCAGCTTGTCGGGATCGGTTTCGGCGAGTTCGATGTCGAACACGTTAATGCCGGCAAACTTCTGGAACAGGCAGGCCTTGCCTTCCATGACCGGCTTGGCCGCGTACGGGCCGATGTTGCCGAGACCCAGCACGGCGGTGCCGTTCGAGATCACGCCGACCAGGTTCGAGCGCGAGGTGTACAGGCGCACGGACTGCTGGTCGTTGGCGATGGCTTCACACGCCGCGGCCACACCGGGCGAGTACGCCAGCGACAGGTCTTCCTGGTTCGCGAGCGGCTTGGTCGGGACCACGGCAATCTTGCCGGGGATGGGGAACTGGTGGTAGGCGAGGGCCTTATCCGAGAGCGTGGAGTCCATTGCTTATCTGTAGATCGCCGAAGGGCACAAGACCTGCATTGTATGCCGCCCGGCGCGTGCGCGTGCCGCAAACCATGTTGCAGCGCGGCATGACGGCGGGATTCCCCCGGCCGGTGCACGCGGTATCCCACATGCCGATAAAAACCGCTCAGGGACGACTATCCGGGCCGGCGGCTTGCACCGGATCGGTGCCGGAAGCGTTGCGTGCAGACGTCGCCTTGCCGGTCAGCCATCCTGTCCGATGACCGCCGCACAGATCGATCAGCTGCGGTGATTCCAGGTCTTCGTTGAACCAGACCGAGAGCGATTCGCGCAGTTCGCCGACGTACACGGGCGTGTCACCGTCCAGGCGCATGCTCAGGTCATGGCCAGGGACGAGCAGAGTGCCGGGCACCTTGCGCCACTCGGCCCAGATGCGGTCCAGGCTGCTGACGCTGGCGGCGTGGTCGTCGCTGTCGTGCACGTTCATCGACAGGAGTTCGGCGCGGTTCTTGGCGGCGTCGCCGGTGAACAGCACGGGCAGGTCCGACGCGCTCAGATAGAAGAGCAGATGACCGGGCGTGTGGCCGGGCGCGGCGATCGCGGTCAGGCCGGGCAGGATCGTGTCGCCGTCGCGCAGCAGGGTGACGCGGGATGAGGTCGACAGTTCCTTTACGTACAGCTCGGGCAGCGGGTTGAAGCCGGGCGGCTGGTCGGCGGCCCAGGCCAGTTCGTCGGCGCCGATCCAGACGGTGGCGTTCGGGAACAGCGTGAAGTTGATGGCGTGGTCGTAGTGCGCGTGGGTCAGCACGACGTCGGTGACGTCGCCGGGCGCAACGCCACAGGCGGTCAGCTGGCGCAGCAGGGGCTTGCGCACCCCGAATGCGCCCACGTCGATGAGCGCGGTGCGGCCGCCGCCGCGCAGCAGGGCCACGGTGCTCCAGCCGAGCCCGCCATGACAGACCGCGCGGCCAGGAAAGCCCTGGATCAGAACGTCGAGTTGCATGCTTGTCTCCTCCTGGTCTGCGGGGCGCCAGCCGGCGCCCCGGCCCGCTGCTTACTTTGCTGCCGCGTCCTTGCCGGCGTCTTCTTGCGCCTTGGCCAGGATCTTGCCGGCCAGCGCAAAGCCCGTGTTGGCCGCGGGCACGCCGCAGTACACGGCCGCCTGGACCAGCGCTTCTTCGATTGCCTGGGCTTCGACGCCGGCGCGCAGGGCGGCGCCTACGTGCAGTTCGAATTCTTCCCAGCGGCCCAGGGCAACCATCATCGACAGGACCATCATGCGGCGTTCGACATCCTGGAAACGGCTGGACGTCCACAGCTCGCCCCACGCGTAGCGGGTGATGAAGGCCTGGAAACGTTTGTTGAAGGGCGTGACGGACGCGACGCGCTGTTCCACGTATTCGCGACCCAGCACCTGCTTGCGGCGGTCCAGGCCGTAGGCGTAGCGGTCGGCTTCGGTTTCCACCGGCGGGTCGACCAGGAATTCCACGGCGGCGTCGCAGAACTGCACAGGCGTCTCGGTCGCGGCAATGTGCGCGGCGGGCAGGGCGACAACCACGGCGCCGTCGATCGCGGCGGCGATCTGCTGGCCGACCGCGGGCGGCGTGGACAGGTCGCGTTCACCGGTCAGCACCAGGGTCGGCACCTTGATGGCGGACAGGGATGACGTCAGGTCCAGATCGCGGATCGCAGCGCAGCAGCCGGCATAGCCGGGAGCCGACATCGACAGGAAGGTATTGCGGACGCGCTGGAATTCGATGCCGTTGCGGGCGACGAATTCGGGGGTGAAGAAGCGCGCCATGGCCATGTCGGCAATGCTGTCCATGCCCTTTTCCAGCACGGTCGCGATGCGGGTGCGCCAGATGGCCGGATCGAATTTGGGCGCGGTGTTGGCCAGGATCAGCCGGCGCAGGCGCGCGGGGCGATTGGCCGCGTACCACATGCCCACCATGCCGCCGAGCGACACGCCGCAGTAGTCGAAGCTGTCGAGCCCGGCCGCGATCGCGACGGCGTCCAGGTCGGCGCCCAATTGGGCGATGGTGTATTCGCCGGCTGGCGCGTCGGACGCGCCATGGCCGCGCGCGTCGTAACGCACCACATAGAAGTGGCGCATGAGGCGCGGCATGACCGGGTCCCAGGCGGCAAAGTCGGTACCGATGGAATTGCCGAGGATGAGCGGCGGCAGGCTGCGGTCGCCATCGGCGCGCCAATAGATGCGGGCGTCGCCGCTGAGTGCATGAGGCATGGGGTCTCCTGGTGTTATGGGTGGGCGAGTCGCCACTGGCGCAGCACGGCATCGCACATGGGCTGGCAGGCAGCGATCTGTGCGGCGGGGCTGGCAAGGCGGTCAAGGGTGGCGTCGTCAAGGACGGCCGTCACGTCGGGCATGGCCTTGAGCAGGTCGGCGACGGGCGTGCGCTGCTGGATGGCCTGTTCGCAGACCTGGCCGACGATGCGCGCGGCCGCGGCCGGGCCGAGCTTGCCGGACAAGGTCAGCGAGATGCCTTCGGAATAGACCACGCCATACAGGCGGTCGATGTTGGCCTGCATGGCCTCGGCATCGATACGCAGGCCTTCGCCGATATCAACCGCCGCCGACAGGCTGCTGCCGGCCAGGTCGAACAAGTCGGCCAGCACTGGCAACGCGTTGGGCCAGCTGCCCAGGCCGCGTTCATGTTCGGACGCCAGTTCGCCCGTCAGGATCGCGGCGACCATGGGTGCGCGGTTGGCGGCGTCGAGCAGATACATGCTGGATACCGGATTGCGTTTGTGCGGCATGGCGGACGATCCGCCGCGGCCTTCGCCGGTGGGCTCGAAAGCTTCCGCCACTTCGAACTGCATGAGTAAGGACACGTCGCGGCCGATCTTGCCGAGCGCGCCGCACAGAATGGCCAGTTCGCTGCCCAGCCGCGCGATGCGGTCGCGGGCGCCGTGCCAGGACATGGCGGGCGTGCGCAGGCCCAGCCGCTTGGCCAGGGCTTGCGTCACGGCGCCAGCCGCGTCGCCATGCATGGCCAGCGTGCCGTTGGCGCCGCCAAATTGCAGTGTGCACGCTTCATCGCCTGCGGCCTTCAAGGCTGCCGAACAGCGCGTGACGGCGTCCAGCCAGCCGGCCACTTTCCAGCCAAAGCTGACTGGCGCGGCCGGTTGCAGCAAGGTGCGGCCCAGCACGGGCGTGGTCCGGTACCGATCGACCTGGCTGGCCAGGGCATCGCCCAGCCGGCGCAGGTCGCGTTCCAGCACGTCCATCGACGCTCGAGCCTGGCACAGCAGCGCGGTATCGCTGATGTCCTGGCTGGTGGAACCGAAATGAACGCAGGCGACCGCGGCGGGGTCCACTTTCTGGACCGCCGCCTTGAGCGCTTTCATGAGAGGGATGGCAAGGGTGCCGGCGTTGCGGGCTTCAGCCGCCAGCTGGTGGGGATCGATGGTAAAGGTGCTGCAGGTCCGGGCGATGGCGTCGGCGGCGCTGGCGGGGATGACCCCGCATTCGGCCTGGGACGCGGCAAGCGCCGATTCGAACCTGATCATGGCGTCGATCACGGCGGCGTCGGTCCAGAGGGAACGTATGGCCGGTGTCGAGAAGAAGGAGTTCAGGGCATCCACGGTGTAGACCACTCGCAATTCGGGTAGGGGCTGAGGCGAGCCATGTAAGGCGGGTCGGGAATCGTGTGGACGATAGCACGCGTCCCGGGCGTGGCTGGGAGGAGAAAGGTGCAGTACGGAGTTGCCCGAGGATGATGGCCTGCTCAGCGGAAAACGGCCTGTCACCCGCGTGGCGCAAGCTGGGCAAAGGTTGAGGCACGTACTGCGGCGCAGCATGCGAAAAGGCTGAGCGTGCTCAACAGTCCCTCGTCTACCCGGGTGAATCCGACTCGCTAATCCTTGTCCTGCATTCGCTCTGTGGGAGGCGCGTTGGGTGCATGGTAGTTTGGAGGTGTGGCAAATCGTAAGCGTGAGATCGGGGTATCCGAACGGCGGGCTCATCAGTAAATGGATGCGATGCGGATTGATTCGACCCTTCGTTTTCGGTTGAAAAGTCAGCCCTGCGTCAGCTTGATTGCTTGTAGGCGCATTTCTGACTGCAACAGGAGAAATTAAATTGTTACGGCGCTGGGCTGAATACCATCGGATTGGAAGGTCCAATCCTGTTTTAGGCGCCGACAATGACGTGTTCATGCGAATTAATGCATCCCTTTTTCCATGCATTTGCATGCTCTCCCTAGCAAAATTAGGCAGCGAAAACCGGCCTCAGTCTTTTGATTGAGGACCGATGATGGGCCTGATGGCGTAGGTAAGCATTACGTCTGAGATGCATTGATTTAGAGGATTTCGCAAACTAGTATCTACTCGTCGATCCTCTTCAGGCTAATCACAACGACGGTTGAGTCAACCGCGAGCGGCCAGATGCCCCCTATACGAATCGGACTGATGAGGTGGGGCTTCATGAAAAAAATCAACACCTTCCCTACTCACGTTTAATCTCGCCTCGAGGGCAAAATGGCAAAAGTCTTGCTGGTAGAAAGCCAACCACTGTTGATGCACGGTCTGTGTCAGATCCTGACACGTGCCAACAGCGCGACCGAAGTGGTCGTCATCAATATGGCCCGTGCGGAACAGGATGCTGCGACGCATCAAAACGCCGATCTCGTCATCCTGAGCGTGCTGCCCGATGTGGCCGCAACCGATGCACTGCTGGAACGAGTGCGTACGCTGCTTGATCCCCAGAAGATGCTGCTGCTGTCGGATGACGAATCCTTCAAGCTGTCCGCCCTTCGTTCGTCGCAAAAGATCTTTGGTTGCGTTCGCAAGACCGAATCCCTGGAAGTGCTCGAAGCCGCGATTCGCCTGGTCATGGTCGGCGGCTACTGCTTCCCCGGCGAAACCGCTGCGCCTGCGCCGTTCAATGCGATGCAGCCGTTCCAGCTGGGCCACCCGACCCGTCAGCCTAGCGCCGATGGCCGTGCTGCCGTCGCCGGTGCCGAACTGCTGAACATCACGCCGCGTCAATACCAGGTGCTGGTGCTGCTGGCCCGTGGTTATCCGATCAAGACGGTCAGCCGCATGCTGAACATCTCGGTGGCCACCGCCAAGACGCACGCCTGCACGCTGTATCAGCGTCTGAACGTGAAGAACAAGAGCGAAGCCGTGTACGCCGCCCTGCAGCGTGGCGCGACGCTTGATTGGCAACCTGATCGCGTGACCGCGGATCTGAGCGCGGAGCCGCCTGTAAATTTTAAGCGTGCCGACGACCTCGGATGGCGCTCGCCATCCAGTTTTTCCAGTGTGGAGCTTCCCGGGACGGCGGGTGGCTTGGACATCCGTCGTCCGTTGGCCGCTAACTCTTGAGATTCACAGACCCGGGACTGCAACCGGATGCCGTGACCACAGGCATCCCCCATAAAAGTCCCGGCGTCCGTCAACCGTTGGTCATCCACATGCAGGAGATACACCGCCCCTACACGCTAGCTATGATCGGTCTCACTAACGCGATCATGGCCTCATGGTATCGGGATGTTTCCAACGATAGGTCGCGCAATGGTGTAGCAGCCCCCGGCTGTGCAGCCGCCGTCTAGCCCCATACCTGGATTTCCAGAATGAATGTTTTGCTGATCGAAGACCAGCCTGTTTTCCAGGCGGCCGTGCGCCGTGTACTGGAAACCATCCAGGGCGTAAATAACGTCTCACTGATGACGCCCGACAATGTTGCGGAGCAGGCCAGCTCTGGAACCGTCGAACTGCTGGTGTTCGGATGCACCTCGCGCAGCGATACCGATCTTCGGTTGCTGTCCGATGCCGTGCGCAAGTTCATGCCATACCGCAGTCTCGTGTTCTATGACACGCCGGACCCCAGTTTCATCTACGGCGCCGTGCTTTCCGGCGTATCGGGATACGTACCCAAATCGGCCACGCCGATGGCCGTGTGGGCCGCCATCAACCTGGTGCTCGCCGGGGGCTATTGTTATCCGCCGATGGCGGGTGGCATGGCGCCTGCGATGTCCAGCATGGGTGCGCTCAACCCGGCATCGGGTCCGATCGCGCTGCGCGCCGGACCGCGTTCCGAATTGACCAAACGACAGTACGAGCTGCTGCGCTTGCTGGCCTCAGGTGTGAACATGCGCATCATTGGCGAGCGCATGGGCATCTCGGTGGCGACAGTAAAGAGCCATGCTCGCAGTCTGTACTGGAAGCTGAGCGCCAGCAACCAGACAGAAGCGGTATTCAATGCCATCCAGCGCGGCCTGCTGTAAAGGCAGCGCCATGCGCAGGCAGGAGTAGAGACGCGGCTTAGGCCGCGTTTCTGTTATGGGGTGTCATGTGGGGCGCCGATGGCATGGCCGAAACTCAGTGCACTGAGCGATGCCCACGCGCCGCAGCCGCCACCCGCGCACAGCCACCCGCGCACAGCCACCCGCGCACAGCCACCCGCGCACAGCCAAAAAAAGCCCGGCCCCAAGATCATCTTGGGGCCGGGCTTTTTCTTGTTGTCGTCGTTCAGGGCTTGGACTGGTGCTGCGGTTCGCGGGGGTCCGGCAGCGTCTGCAGCAGCGCTTCTTCGAAGCGGCGGAAGATGGTTTCCGCATCGAGCCAGTTGCGGGCGTACGTGCGGCCGGCGGCGCCGAGCACCGTACGGCGAGCCGGGTCCCGCGCAAGCTTGAGCAGGGCATCCGCCATGGCGGTGGCGTCTTCGGGCGGCGTAAGCACCCCGCAGTTCGCGACCACGTTGGCCAGCTCCGTGCCTTCGGGCGACGCGCAGATCAGCGGCTTGCCGCTGGCCAGGATGCCCGTAAGCTTCGACGGCATGACCAGGTCGGCTGCGTCCTTGCGTTGCGGCAGCAGATGGATGTCGGCCGCGCCCAGCAATTCGGACAGGCGTTCGATCGGCTGCAGCGGCAGGAAGTGCACGTTGGGCAGGTCACGGCAGGCGGCCTGCAGGACCGGCTTGGTCGGGCCTTCGCCACAGAACACGAAACGGATGTCGGGTTGCGTGGCCAGCAGGCGGGCGACTTCGCCCAGGATCTCGAGACCTTGCTTGCCGCCCATGTTGCCGGAGTACAGCGCCACCACGGCGTGTTCAGGAATGCCGAGTTCAGCGCGGATCACGCTGGGCCGATCCAGAGGCTTGACGGCGTCCAGGTCGACGCCATTGGGGAACAGCACCACGCGATCGGACTCGACACCCTTGGCCAGCAGACGCTCGCGCATCTTGGACGAGATGGTCGACACGCGGGTAAAGCGGCGCATCAGGAAACGTTCGACGCCCAGCACGGCCTTGCGCAGCGTCTTGCCCGACAACATGCCGAGGTCGAACGCCGCATCCACTTCAAAGTCCTGCACGTGCAGCCAGCTGCGGCTGCCCACGAGCGCGGCGCCGAGCAGCGTGGCCGGCGCGCAGAACAGCGGCGGTTCCACCACCAGCACCGCGTCGGGCCGATGGGCCAGACGCCACCAGGCCACGGGCAGGCTGGTCGCAGCAAAACTGGCCAGGTGCAGAATGCGCTTGAGGCCCGACGGCCGCTTGGGCACCCACAAGGGCACGCGGTACACCGTCACGCCCTTCCAGATTTCCTTGCGGTAGCGTCCGGCCTTGTAGCCATCGTGCACCTGCCATTCGGGATAGTAGGGCGGCGCCGTGACGACGCTGACCTCGTGGCCGCGCGACGCGAGCCAGGCCGCGAGTTCACCGGTGTATTTGCCAATGCCGGTGAGCTCGGGCGAAAAATTGATGCCGTAGAGCAGGATCTTCATGGGGCCGAAACAGTGCGTTGCCGCACGACCTTGCAAGGGTTGCCGTGGTTGACGGTGCCGCCCGGAACGTCCTTGAACACCGAGCTGCGCGCGCCGACGATGGCGCCGTCACCAATGCTGACGCCCGGGCCGACGAACACGTCGGTGGCGACCCAGGCCTGCTTGCCGACGCGGATCGCGCGTGCACGGATAGGGAAATCGACCTGTGCCGCATCGTGGTCGCCGGCGCACAGATAGCTGCGCTGCGAGACCACCGCGTGATCGCCAATGGTGATCTCGCCCAGGTTGTAGAGCACCACGTCATCACCGACCCACGCGTAGTCCCCGATCGTCAGGTTCCACGGATAGGTGATGGTCGCGCTTGGGCGGATCACGACGTTCTTGCCAATCTTCGCGCCGAAGCAGCGAAGCAGGAAACGCCGGAAGCCGTAGGCGATCTGCGGGGACCCGCGAAACAGCGACGCCTGCGTCAACCACCACAATTGCACGGTCAACCCACCCCGCCGCCGGAAGCCGGCCGGCATGGTGAACAGGTCCAGTCGCTGAAAGTCGCTCATGTCGCCGATTCCTTCGTGGCGGGGCGTGCCGTCACGACGCCCGGGCGGACCAGCTTGGTCTGCTTGCGCGCGGCCAGCTCGTCCATCTTCAGGCCGATCTGCCAGTAGTACGTGGCGCGGGCCATGGCGTAGTGAAAGCCGGCGGCGCCGTCCAGGAAACCGAACTTCAGGATGTAGCTGTGCAGGAAGCTGATCAGCGGCTTGAAGGGCAGGTTGTCCAGCACCTTCTTCATCATCGAACGCAAGCCGAGGTTGGCCTCGCGCGGATCATTCATCAGGCCCTTGCTGCGCAGTTGCGCTTCCCAGTCCGAGTAGCGGTTGTGCTTGTCGAAATAGTGATAGAGCGAATCATGGTCGTCATGCAGCATGCGATGCTTGAGCGCGAAGGTGCGGCCCTTGATCGCAGGCTGGTAATGGCCTTCGACTTCCCACATGTTGGCGGCGTCCAGGTCGTCGTAGTCCAGGAATTCGGACGACGCCTGATGCACCAGCACCAGCTTGAAGACGCGGTGGCCATAGGCCAGCTTCTTGCCGGCGAACACATAGTCGAAGCCCACGAACGCGCCGCCGTAGCCTTGCGAGAACTTGGGCAGGCAGGCACGGATTTCCTCGGCCAGCTCGGGCGACATTTCTTCGTCGGCGTCGACGTACAGCAGAATCGGGTAGGTGCAGGGCAGCTCTTTCAGGCACCACTGCTTCTTTTTCGGATAGCGGCCGTTCCAGTCGAACTGGACGACCTTGGCGCCATACGATTCGGCGATCGCGCAGGTGTTGTCGGTACTGCGGGAGTCGACGACAAAGACCTCTGCGAAGTCGGTCAGGCCGGCCAGGCACTTCGCGATATTGGACTCTTCGTTCTTGGTCATCACGATGACCGAAACGGGGATGCGTTCCATCTCAAACTCCACGGGGTTGCTTGCGATCGGCGATCAACGTGCGGAACAGGTCGACCACGCGTTGCGCGTGTTGATTCAGGGAAAAGTCGTTGGCGCGCAAGGGGCCCAACGAACGGAGGCGTTTTGCGGGTTCGCGCTCGTACAGCAGCTTGCGGACCGCTTCGGCAATGGCGGCGGCGTTGCTGACCGGAACCAGCACGCCGAATTCGCCGTCGCTCAGGATCTCGGCAGGGCCGGACGGACAGTTGGTGGCCAGCACCGGCACGCCCAGGCTCAAGGCCTCGACCAGCACGATGCCAAAGCTTTCGTGTATCGACGTCAGCAAAAAGATGTCGGCGGCGGCCACGGCGGGAAACGGGTTGTCGAGGTGGCCCAGGAACTTCACGCGCGAACGCGACGGACGCGCTTCATTGAGCAGGCGCAGTTCTTCTTCCAGCGGGCCTTCGCCGATCACCAGGAACTGCACGTCCGGATCGTCCAGGATCTGGGCGGCGGCCACCAGGGTCTTGTAGTCTTTCGACGGCGCAAGACGGCCCACCGACACCACGCTGAACTTCGCGTCGTCGGCTTGCGGGGGCGGTGCTTCCTGGCTTTGCCGGCTGACTTCTTCGACCGGCAGGCCGTTGTAGATGTGGCTGCACTTGCCCTGCAGGTCCGGCACCAGCGTGACCAGGTCGTCCACCACGCCGCGCGACACACCGATCACCACGTCATGCCGCGGATACAGCGTGCGCAGCAGGAAGGTCTTGAGCCCCTTCATCGACGTGGTCGAATAGTGGCTGGACGGCGCGTTGTGTTCGAAGGCCACGCTGCGGAACGGCCGGCGCGACATCATGCGCATGACCGCGACCGCGGCGTTGCACAGCAGGCCGTGCGAGCAGACGATCTCGGGCTTCGTGCGCTGGATGGTGCGCCAGAGCCGGAACAGGGCAACGGGCAGCATCGCAGCAAACTTCAGCTTCGATTCGCCCACATGCATGCCGCGTTCGACTTCCGGGTTGTTGACCTCGTACTCGTGGTCAAGACCGCGCAGCAGGAACAGCGACGTGCCGAACCCGTGGTGCGGCACCTCGTCGACGATGAAGCTGACGCATCGTCCGACGCCGCCGCGGTGCAGGTCCGGTGCTACAAACAGCACGTCAGCCATGGTGGGGTACGCCTTCTGGAGTGTAGTAATGGACCGGTTGAGGCGTGGTTTCCCGGTTGGCATTGCGGATCAGCGACAGACAGTAGGTGAGCAGCACGCCGACAAACGCCGTCTTGGGTGCATACGCCAGGCCGCCCGACAGCGGGTCCACGATCAGGTAGATCGGCACGGTCGCCAGGATGTAGCGGCGGTGCAGTTCCAGTTGCGGATCGCGATAGCTTGGAAGCATCGACATCAGCAGCACGAACACGGCGGGCAGGAACACCAGCACGGTGCCGACAATGCCGAACTTCATCAGGTAGAACATCCAGGAGTTGTGCGCGAAGGTGCTCAGCTCGAAGCCGTTTTCACCCATCACCCAGCTCTTGAAGCCCGCGCCCTGACCCAGGATCGGCGCCTGCTGATACAGCTGCACCTGGCCTTCCAGTTCCTGGATCCGCGCGCCGTAGCTCGAATCGCTTTCCAGGTCATTGACCGAGATGATCCGGTCGATCAGCACGTCGGCATACCCGATCGCATAGAACAGGGCGAGCACACCGATCAGGGCCGGCACGAAGTACACGATGGACTTGCGCATGGCGCCGACCCGGCTGCCCAGCAACGCGGCGACGGCAACGGCCACCCCCAGCTGCAGGTACTGGCTTCGGTTGAGCGAGAACACCAGGGCGGCCAGCATGAACAGCGTCATCATGTAGGCGGTGCGTTTCTTGATGCCGAGCTGTTCCTGGAAGTACAGGACCGACACGATCGAGAACGGGATCACCCACACGCCGATCCGCAGGTTACGCACGGGGTTGGACGCGCTGAACACGAACAGCTGTTCGATCGCGATCCAGGCGGCGACCGCCATGCCGGACCAGATGAAGAAGCGCTGCAGCGTCATGTAGTTCATGTGCGACTGCAGGTCCTTGTAGCAAAGGAACGGTATGGACAGGAAGTAGATCAGCACGCGGAAGTCGCGCACCGCGTCTCCGGTTTCGATCGTGTTGGTATGACGGAACTGCATCATCACGACGAACAGGAGCGCGATCAGCTGCAGGGCAAGCAGAAAGCCGATGCGGGCGCTGGGCAAGGCATACGCGGTAGGTTCCGCCAGCCGGGCGAACTTCACGGCCACGATGGCCAGGAAGATCGCGTCCCACGGGCTGAGGTTGAACGAGCCGATCTTCAGGAACAGGGCGTCGTTGTTCATCACCAGGGCGGTGAACATGAACCACCCCAGCAACGGCAGCGTGGAGAACTGGCGGTAGTTGGTCATTTGGGCTCTCGCTGCCAATCATCGACACCGACCAGCTTGGTCAGGAACTTCTCGGTCAGGTAGCGCGTGTCGCCCTGGCGGGCATGCGCCAGCATCTTCTGGGCGACCACGCGCAGGTCGTCGACTTTCGTGCCCGAGCGGCCTTCTTCCTGGTTCAGACCCTTGACGATCTGCTCACGCTCCGAACGATGGATGTGGTCCATCGTGGTCGTCTTGGTCTCGGCATGCACGGTGTAGACACCGTAGGCTTCGGGCACGACGACGTTGCTGCCGGCGCGCAGCAGGCGGCTCCACAGTTCCAGGTCCATGCAGTACTGCTTCTTCTCGTCGATGAAGCCGTACTTTTCCATCAGGTCCCGGCGCCACAGGGCGGCCTGGTTCGGAATCGATGCCTTGACCACGGCCAGCGACTTGCGCGTCATGGGCGTGTAGCGCACTTCGCGGTAGATCTGGTTTTCGTGGTTGGCCACATACAGGTTGCCGCTGACGATCGGTGCGCCGGTGCGCATGGCCGCTTCGGCCAGGGCCATCAGCGCGCCGGGGTAGAACAGGTCGTCGGAATTCTGCCAGCCGACGTAATCGCCCGTGGCGCGGCGAAAGCCCTTGTTCAATGCGTCGGACTGGCCGCGGTCCTTCTCGCTGACCCAGTAGGCCAGGCGGTCTTCATATTTGCGGATGATGTCGACGCTGCCGTCGGTCGAACCGCCGTCGATGACGATCAGTTCCAGGTACGGGTAGTTCTGGTTCAGGATCGACAGCAGCGTGCGTTCCAGGAACTTGGCCTGGTTGTACGACGGCGTGATGATGCTGATCTTGGGCAGCAAAGACGGGAAGGCCGGACGCGCGACGGGCTCGTGCAGACGGCTGACGAAGGCGCGCAGGGTCCGGGTCGTCTCATCGTGTCTGTGGGCAATGTAGGCTTCAAGCATAGCGACTCATCCAGCGGTTGCAGGCCGGGACGCAACAATGCTCCCGTGCAGGTATCGAAGAACCAGCCACACTCCACCGAGCGTGACTGCCGAATAAAGAATGCGGGCCCAGGCCGCGGCGCTTTCGCCGAGCGGACCCACGAGCAGCCAGAGCGCAAGCAGCGACACCAGGCCCGCGCCGCCGTTGAGCAGTGCGACAGCCTTGCTGTTGCCCAGGCCCAGCAGCGAAAAATGCGATGCGACGTTCAGCGACAGCAACCCCGACGCCACCACCAGCAGCTGGAACAGCGGCAGGTGGGCTTCGGCCAGATCCGCGCTCAGCATCAGGCGCAGGATCAGGTGGCTGAACACCATCACGACGGCGGTCATGACCGCCGACAGCATCAGGTTGGTGACCAGCAGCTTGCGGATGGTCTGCGCCGCGGCCCGCATGTCGCCCTTGGCGGCTGTGGTCATGCGGCTCACCATCGGCATCGCTTTCTGGAACAGCGCCACCGTCACGGTGTGGATGATCTGGCCCACTTGCGCGCCAACGGTATAGATCGCCAGGATGGTCGGGCCCAGGAAGGCACCCACCAGCACCCGGTCGACGGAACCGTAGGCCAACGCACTCAGGCTGTTGAACCAGGACCATCCACCGAACCGGAACGCGCTGGACATTTCCTTGCGATCCGACTTCGGCCATACGATCTGCCGGCCACTGGTGCGGGCAAACAGATTCATTTTCAACATCGCGGTCAGCAACAGACCCAGCGCCTGCGCCGTACTGGCCCAGGCCGCGGAATGTGTCAGCGCCGCGGTAGCGCACGCGGCGGCAAGCGTGGCGGTCTTGCCCAACGTCTCGCAGATCGCCGTCGTCTGGAAATCTTCCCGGCCTTTCAAACAACCGGTGAACAGTTGATCCAGCTGCTGGCACAGGTACATGGCCAGCGCGGGAACGGCCAGCGTCGACACCTTGATCCCGCCGAACGTGAGCGAATCGCCCATGGCCAGCGTGATGCCGATGCCGATCACTGCAACCACCGTCACGAAGGCCAGTGCGATCGCAATCAGCGCCGCACTGATGGCGGCGCCACGATAGGCGCCGTCTTCTTCATGACGTTTTTCCGAAACGAGCTTGGTGGCCGTGACGGCCGCGCCGATATTCGCGGCGTTGCCGAAACCGGCCAGCGCCATGACCATGGCGTACTGGCCGAAGCCCACCGAACCGAGCTGCCGGAACAGCAATGGGGTCGAGACGACGGCAAGCAGCGGACCGATGCCGTATTCGAGAAGACCCCATATCGAGGCGTTGTTCCTGAAACGCGCGGTCGCGCGCTGCCACCTGCCGCCCTTGGGCGGCAGTCCGGCTTGCTCTGGTCGCATCGTCAGGCCGCTTCGGTTTCTGGAGAGGTCGACCGCGACAGGAAGTGCTGGTAGGTCATGGCAATGCCTTCCCGCAATTCCACTTCGGGGCGCCATCCCAGGCCGTTCATGCGATGGGAATCCATCAGCTTGCGCGGCGTGCCATCCGGCTTGGACGGGTCATAGATGAGCCGGCCGTTGAAGCCCACGACTTCGGCGACGAGCATGGCGAGATCGCTGATCGCGATGTCGGTGCCCGAACCGATGTTGTAGAGACCGTCGGCGGATTCATGGTTCATCAGCTTGACGCATGCGCGTGCCAGGTCGTCCACATACAGGAACTCGCGGCGCGGCGTGCCCGAACCCCAGATCGGCACGACGCGGTCGTGACGGATCTTGGCCTCGTGCAGGCGGCGGATCAGCGCCGGCAGCACGTGGCTGTTCTGGAGGTCGTAATTGTCATTCTGACCGTACAGGTTGGTCGGCATGGCGCTGAAGAACTTCACGCCATGCTGCTTCGCGTACGACTCGCACATCTTGATGCCGGCGATTTTCGCGACGGCATACGCTTCGTTGGTGGGCTCCAGCGGCCCGGTCAGCAGGGCCTCCTCGCGGATGGGCTGGGGCGCCATCTTCGGATAGACGCACGACGAACCAAGGAACAACAGCCGGTCCACTTCAGCCAGGTAGGCCGAGTGGATCAGGTTGCTCTGGATCATCAGGTTCTGATACAGGAAGTCGGCAGGATAGGTGTTGTTCGCGTGAATGCCGCCGACTTTCGCCGCCGCCACATACACCTCGTCGAACTTCTGTTCGGCGAAGAACGAACGCACCTGTTCCTGGTTGGTCAGGTCCAGCTGTGACCGGCTGCGCGTGACGACGTGCTCATACCCCTGCTTGTGCAGTTCACGCACAATCGCCGACCCGACCATCCCACGATGGCCGGCGACAAAGACGCGCTTGTTTGAAGACGTCATGGCGGCTTATTCCTTGTAGGCGAAGGTTTCGTAGCCGTGTTCTTCGACCAGCGCATCGCGCTTGGCATCGCTCAGGTCCGACGCGACCATTTCCGCAACCAGTTCCTGGAACGTCGTGCGCGGTTCCCAGCCCAGCTTGGCCTTGGCCTTGGACGGGTCGCCCAGCAGCGTTTCCACTTCGGTCGGGCGGAAGTAGCGTGGGTCGACTTTAACGATGACCTGGCCTGGCTGCAGCTTGCTGTGCACGGGGCTCAGTTCGACAACCGCTTCTTCCGTGACGCCCTCACCGCGCCAGCGGAGCATGATGCCCAGTTCGCGAGCGGCGGTGTTGATGAAGTCACGCACGCTGTACTGGATGCCGGTGGCGATGACGAAGTCTTCTGCCTTGTCCTGCTGCAGCATCAGCCATTGCATTTCGACGTAGTCGCGGGCATGGCCCCAGTCACGCAGTGCCGACAGGTTACCCATGTACAGGCAATCTTCCAGGCCCAGGGCGATACGTGCCAGGCCGCGGGTGATCTTGCGGGTCACGAACGTTTCGCCGCGACGGGGCGATTCGTGGTTGAACAGGATGCCGTTGCAGGCATACATGCCGTAGGCTTCGCGATAGTTCACGCAGATCCAGTAGGCGTACATCTTGGCGGCGGCGTACGGGCTGCGCGGGTAGAACGGGGTGGTTTCGCGCTGGGGCGTTTCCTGCACCAGACCGTACAGTTCCGAGGTCGAAGCCTGGTAGAAGCGGGTCTTGTCGGCCAGGCCCAGAATGCGCATGGCTTCGAGCACACGCAGCGTGCCGAGTGCGTCGGTGTTGGCGGTGTATTCAGGTTGTTCGAACGACACGCCCACGTGGCTCTGTGCGGCCAGGTTGTAGATTTCGTCGGGTTGAACGGCCTGGATGACGCGCGTCAGGCTGCTCGAGTCGGTCAGGTCGCCGTGATGCAGCACAAAGTTGCGCGGCTCGGCGTTCGGGTCCTGGTACAGGTGGTCGACGCGGGCCGTATTGAACATCGAGGCACGCCGTTTGATACCGTGGACTTCGTATCCCTTTGCCAAAAGCAGTTCGGCAAGGTAGGCGCCGTCCTGGCCAGTAATTCCGGTAATCAAAGCCTTCTTCGGCATGGTGCGATCCTTCGAGCAAGTCGTGTTGGTGTGGTAGGCGCCACGCTTAGGAAGACAAAGCGCCGTGGTCCCGCGAGTGGGGTGCGGTGAAGACTGAAGATTAGTTTTTCGTGGGGTCCAACCGATATCGGCCAGAGCGATTACAGAAACTCATCCTTCAGACGTAATGCGGCAACGCATCATGCGTTGCTGAAAGCGTCGACAGGCCCGGCCAGCGCGGGTTTGGCGCGTTGGAGAGGCGAGTGGGGGTCGGCGGAGGGGATGGATCCACCGTCATTCATCCGATGGGCGCCTGAAGGCAGGATCAGGTCGCTTGCGTCGGCGCTGGTGATCGCGTCGCGTGTCGCGTAAACGACAGTGCCACGTGTGTCACCCGAATGTGTGTTGGCCGGATCGTCCTGGTCGGCGCCTTGCGTCGGCGGCGTTCCGCCGTCGATCTGCCAGGCCACGTCCAGCGGAACGATCGCCGCAATGCGCGAGCGCGGAAGCATCATCGATTCGATGGTTCCGGTCGGACTTTGCGAAAAATTCATGAGTTCAAGCTTGAACACCAGCTCGGCATCGCTGCCGTGTTCGACGGCCCGGCGCGCGCAGTCCAGGACTTCCGGCGCATGGCGGCTGAGCTCCGCAATCCAGACGGACGCCTTGGCAATCAGCACGCCGCTGTGCCACAGATCGATCTCGTCGTCATTGGGCGCGCGTTCGATCCCGGCGGCGTCGATATACCGCAGCATCGGCAGGAAGGCCGACGGCGGGGTGGTCTCGTCGGTTTCGCGCGGCACCCGGAAACTGGGGCGCCGCGGCGTCGGCTGGCTGCGGGTCATGCCGAACGCAACCATGCGGCCCGCAGTGGCCGCGCGATGCGCCGTGGCAAGCCCGGCAATCAATGCCGGATCGGCATCGATGCCCAGTTCGGCCGGACACAGCAGCATGACCGGATCCGTACCCTTGCGTACCGCCATCAGGGCCGCGCAGGCCACGGCGGCTGCCGTGCCCCGTCCGCAGGGCTCGAGCAGCAGGTGCGCATTGAAGATCCCCATCTCCTCGAGCTGGTCGCTGGCCACGAAGCGGTAGGCTTCGCCGCAGACCAGCGTGGCCCGGTTCAGCGCCCCGATCGCCCGCAAGGTCATCAGCGTCTGCTGGAGCAGGCTGCTGCCGTCTTCACCGGTCGTGAAGGGCTGCGGCAGCTGCTCGCGCGACAGGGGCCAGAGCCGCGAGCCGCTGTCACCGCACAGCACCACGCTATGGAAGTCGGGAGAAGGGGCTTGGGTCACGGGTTCTCCAGGAAATAGGACTTCGTGTATCGATGCACATCGTCGCGGGCGAGGATGGCGTCGCGTTCAAGCCAGGTGTATTGCGAGTGCTGCGACACCGGCAGCTCCAGACCCGTATCCGGCAGGGTCATGGCGTACGCCAGCACGACGTAGTGGGTCGATGCCGTCATATCGCCGGAAAAGTCGGTGTCGTAGAAATGTTCGTAGGTGCCGCGCGGCGTGGCGGGCGGATGATCGTGGGGCAGGCCCAGTTCTTCTTCCACCAGGCGCCTGAGCGCCTCGCCGATCAATTCGTTCTTGCGGATCCGACCGCCCGGCACGAACCAGGAGTTCTGCGCCGGCTGATTGGTGCGCAGTCCCAACAGGTATCGATCGCCGCAGCGAACCACGAGATCGATCGATACCAGTGGTACGGAACCTACAGCAGCTTTGAAACGAGGTGTGTCCAGACGATCGAGCGTCGGCTGGCGGTCGCGGTGGAGCGGCACATTCTCAATAGGCATTCTTGCCCACCCAGCCGGCCACGGCAGTGCGAAGAATGATCTTCAGGTCCATCCAGAACGTCCAGTTCTCGATGTAGAAAAGGTCATATTCGACACGTGCGCTCATTTTGCCGACCGTATCGGTCGCGCCGCGCAGGCCATTGATCTGGGCCCAGCCGGTAATGCCGGGCTTCACACGGTGACGCATCATGTAGCAGTCCACGATGTTCTTGTAGATCTCGTTGTGTTCCATGGCGTGCGGGCGCGGGCCCACGACCGACATCTCGCCTTTGAGCACGTTCAGGAATTGCGGCAGTTCATCCAGGCTGGTCTTGCGCAGGAACGCGCCGACCTTGGTGGTGCGCGGATCCTTGCGGGTGGCCTGCTTGACGACGCCGCCTTCCTTGTGCGGACGCATCGACCTGAACTTGTAGAGATGGAAGGCCTTGCCATCGATGCCCAGGCGCTGCTGACGGAACAGGACCGGACCGGGCGACGACACCTTGACCGCAATCGCGATGGCCAGAAGGACCGGGCTCAATGCAATCAGGACGGCTGCGGCGAACACGCGATCGAAGGCTGCCTTGACCAGGCCACGCACGCCGTCATCCGGAAAGCTGTTCAGATCGACGGTGGGGTGACCAAAGAAGCGGCCGACACGATGCCGCGACAGGTGATCGGGCTGCACGTCGGGAATCCAGCGCAGGTCCACCAGTTCGTTGCGCAGATGCAGAACGACGTCTTGCACGCTGGCGCCCGGCTGCATGGCCTTGGTCAGCCAGATTTCCTTGATACCTTTATTGCGAACCAGCTGGCGCAGGCCATCGAGCGACGCAACACGTTCGACCGATCCCGGCAATTCCTTGGCGGTCTGGTCATAGATACCAACGACTTCATAACGGCGGTCGACGGCCTGCAGCGCGCGGCGATACAGCTCGCTGCCCAGGTCGCCATATCCGAAGATGACGATGCGGGTGGGCGAATTGTCTTTCTGGCGCGCGGCGCGGCGGGTGTAGTGCAAGGCCAGGCGCATGCCGATCATGCCGGTCGCGGCCGACACGAGCCAGGTACCGGCCCACAACGACGACACCGGACGGCTGGCATCGATCATCGTGGCCAGCACGACGCCCAGGCTCAATACCAGCAGCCAGGCCGACGCGCAGCGCAGGATATCGGATGCGCAGCGGCGGCGGCTGGAACCATATAGTGCGAACAACGGAAACAGGGCCAGCACGCCCATGCTGCAAAGACACAACACAAATAGATGCACAACCGGGATTTGTCCCGGCTGGTTGGCAAGCAATGCTGCGCTTAGCCAACCCGTTGCGGCGACCAACATGAAATCAGCCAATCGTCGAAGGCCATGGAAACCGGTGGGCGCCGACGCTGCGTCGACCACCAGTTCGCGATCCTGCGCCATGGGGGTGCTCCTGAAGCGTTATTAGTAGATAGAGGGGAAGAAGGCGAGCGCCGGCAATAGGGGGGCGCGTCGCTCCGCCGTGGGCGGTTAATGGATAGTAGTGACCCGGGGGTTGCCCGTTAACAAGGCAAACGATCTAGTCAGTTGGCTGACCCTATGGATTAGGCCATCCGCCCAACTGTTAGGCCCTTCTGAAAAAGCGTGCAATCGCATCTCGCCAAATTGCAGGACTAAGCCGTCGCTTTCTCCGCCTACGCACCTATATCACCGGGACACCATGAACACTTCGCTCAAATCTGCGGGTCGTATCGCTACGACGATCGCCCTTGTCACGCTGCTGGGGGCGTGTGCATATGCGCCAGGCATGCGCTTCGAACGCGACGCCCAATCGCAACCAGGGGATGCTACTTCCGTTCCCCAGGTCACGCCTATCACCCCTTCGTATGTGCTGGAGCAGAAAGCGATACGTGAACAGGTGGCCGACGACACGGTCCGTACCCTGTTCGGTACGCCGGAACCCTATCGCATCGGACCTGGGGACATTCTGTCGGTCGTGGTCTGGGACCACCCCGAGCTGGTCCTGCCGTCGGCAACGTACGCCATTCTGGGCGGCACGACCGGTATCAGCATCGGTGATTCCGCTGCCGGTATCCCGGGTTACCTGGTTTCTGCAGATGGTTATGTGCAGTTTCCCTATATTGGTATGGTGCGCGTCGCCGGCATGACGGAAGTCGAAGCCCGCGACCTGCTGCTGCGCGGCGCCCGCGACCACATCGAGAATCCGCAGATCACCCTGCGTATCCTCGGCTTCCGCAGCAAGCGGATCTATGTGGAAGGCGAAGTCAAGACGCCAGGCTCGGTCGCCATCAACGACGTGCCCATGACGCTGATGGAAGCCCTGAACCGGACCGGCGGCGTGTTGCCGACGGCCGATCGCAGCCAGATCAATGTGACACGCGGTGGACAGACCATTCGTGTCAGCCTGCCTGATTTGTTGCGCCGCGGTCTCAACCCGTCGTCGATCGCGTTGCAGTCCGGCGACATCGTCCGCGTTGTGCCACGTGAAGAAAGCAAAGTTTTCGTGCTGGGCGAAGTCACCCGGCCCACGACGCTGGTGCTGCGTGACGGCCGTCTGAGCCTGAACGAAGCGCTGGGCGAAGCCGGTGGCCCCAACCAGGCAACGGCAGACAGCAGCCAGATTTTCGTTGTGCGAAGCAATGCACAAGCCCGTCCTGAGGTCTATCACCTCGATGCCCGATCGGCGAGCGCCCTTGCTGTGGCGGAGAATTTCGAACTGAAGCCCAAGGACGTCATTTTCGTCGATGCCGGCGACCTGGTCCGCTGGAACCGCTTCATTACGCTGCTCTTCCCCAGCGCGCAGACCGTCCAGACCATCCGCACGATCAATTGATCGTCGCGGACAGCACAGGCGCATGGGAGTCGTAACTTGACCACATCCTTCATCCAAACACCCACCACTTATCCTACTGATACCGAGAGGTCGCAATGAGCTTGCCTATCCAGCCAGCCGGGGGCGTAGTTCCGCGTGACGCCGAGACCCCGCTCGCTTCGTATATCGACGTTCTGGTCTCCCAGCGTTGGGTCATCCTTTCCGTCATCGTCTTGTGCACGCTCATCGGTGCGGCGTATGCGTTGTTTCGCACACCCGTGTACCAGGCGGACATCGCGGTGCAGGTAGAAGAAGAAAGCCCGACCGCCACCAAGAGCTATCTTGGCGACGTGTCGTCGATCTTCGACATCAAGCCGGCAGCGTCCGGCGAAATGGAAGTGCTGCGTTCGCGTTCGGTGATTTCGACCGCCGTCGACACGTATGCCCTCTATATCCATGCCCGTCCCCGCTATCTGCCGCTCGCCGGTGAATGGCTGGCGCGCCGCAAGAGCCCGCCTGCCATCGCTGGCAAGACCGAGCTCGGCGGCTACGTCTGGGGCAAGCAGGAAATCTCCGTCAGCCGCCTGGACGTTCCTCAGGACCTGATCGGCGAAAACCTGCGTATCGAAGCCGCAGGCGACAACAAGTATGTCCTGACCGATCCGGCCTCCGAGAAGCGCTTCCAGGGCACGGTCGGCTCCGCCGTCCGGTTCGCGACGCCGTCGGGCCCGATCGACATCCAGGTCGACGCACTGACCGGTGACGCAGGTTCGACCTTCGTGGTCCGCCGCAATTCGAAGCTGCAAGCCACCGAAGCCCTGCAGGCCCAGATGGCCATCTTCGAACGCGGCAAGCAGTCGGGTGTGATCGGCGCGACCCTGAAGGGCAGCGACCCGGTGCTGATCGCCAGCGTGCTGAACGAAATTGGCCGCAGCTATGTGAAGCAGAACGCCGACCGCAAGGCCGCACAGGCTCGCAGCTCGCTCGCATTCATCGAAGGCCAGTTGCCTGACCTGAAGCGTCAGCTGGAAGCCGCTGAACAACGCTACAACTCGCTGCGTAACCGCCGCGGTACGGTTGACCTGGGCGAAGAAGCCAAGCTCGTCCTGACCCAGTCGGTCGAAACGCAGACCAAGATCTTCGACCTGAAGGCCAAGCGTCAGGAACTGATCGGCCGCTTTACGCCGACCAGCCCGACCATCGTCGCCATCGACCGCCAGATCGCGTCGCTGTCGTCGGACGTGAACAACCTGGGTGGCCGTATCCGCAACCTGCCCGACCTGGAACAGGACGTGGTCCGTCTGCAGCGTGACGTCAGCGTGAACACCGCGCTGTACACCACTCTGCTGAACAATACGCAGCAACTGAAGCTGGTCAGCGCCGGCAAGGTGGGCAATGTCCGCCTGATCGACGAAGCCGCGATTCCTGAAGAACCGCTGGCACCGAAGAGCTCGACGATCGTTGCGATCGCCCTGCTGGTCGGCGCGATGCTGGGTGTGCTGGTTGCCCTGATGCGCAATGCCATGTTCGGTGGTCTGTCGAACCCGACTGAAGTCGAACGTTTCACCGGTCTGCCCGTGCTGTCGGCCATCCCGTACAGCCCGTTCCAGGACAAGCGCTGGCGCAAGCAGACGGCCAAGGCAGGCAATACCGCTGCTGCGCCGATCACTCCGCCGCAAATGCAGCAGGACGCCGTGATTGCCACGTTGCGTACCTTCCGCACCGCGCTGGGCGTGCAACTGCGTGACCGTCCGAGCAACGTCGTCGCCATCACCGGTCCGGTGGCTGGCGTGGGCAAGTCCTTCCTGTCGGCCAACTTTGCGATGGTGCAGGCTGCCGTTGGCAAGCGCGTGCTGCTGATCGACGCCGACTTCCGCCGTGGCCGTCTGAACCGCTACTTTGGCGTGGACGAAAAGAACGGTCTGGCCGAGTACCTGACGGGCAAGCTGCCGTTTGAACAGATGATCCGCAAGAACCTGCAAGGCGGCGTGGATCTGGTGGTGGCGGGCCGTTCGTCGGAAGACACGTCCGAACTGCTGTCGTTGCCGGCCTTTGGCCAGTTCCTGCAGCGCGTCTCGAAAGACTACGACATGGTCATTATCGATACGCCGCCAGTGCTGTTCTCGGGTGAAGCCTCGATGGCTGCCTCGTACGCTGCGGCAACGCTGATCGTCGTGCGCTCCGGTGTGAATACCGTGGGCGAAGTCGAAGAAACCGCGAAGCGTCTGGCCCAGGCCGGCGCCCGTGTGGAAGGCGTGCTGTTCAACGGCTTCAAGCTGATGCCGGAACGTTACGGCTATCGTCCCAAGTACGGCCAGTATCAATATGCCCGTTCGGCCTATTATCTGGCTGACCACTGATCGATGCGTAAATGGCGCGCCCGGTAAGCCGGGCGCGCCGGCAAGAATAAAAAATCGATCCGAATGGCCCGACCGTTTTCACGGTCCGGCCCACCGAATATCCCGCCGTTCAGCGCGGGGGCTTTCGGTAACCGTTTTCCTTGAATCGTCAAAGAAACCACGGTTTATGTAGAGCGCCCCGAATGAAGGCGATATTATCGGCCGACGTTCCTCCCTTACGAGCAGAGATTCCGGCGTCATGACCAAGGTCGTCCTCATCGAAAGACATCCTATCCTGCTGCGCGGTTTGCACCAGGTATTGGCTGGCATCGATCCCGCGTGGGACGTAGTGGGTGTCGATATTCTTGAACTGACCGATCCGCAGATTTACAGCGGCTCGCAATTGGTCATTCTGTCTTTGCCGAACGACGCGCAGGCTGCGCAGGCATGCCTGAGTATTGTTCAGCGCGTGATCCGGCCGACTCGCATATTGATCCTGTGCGACGTGGTGGACGGCATATACCCCGAGATTCCGCCGCACGACAATATCGTCGGATATATCAGCAAGGCTGCGCCCATTGATTTGCTGGAATCGGCGATCCGGATGGTGCAGGCGGGGGGGCAGTGTTTTCCGGCGCGGCAGGTGCGTGACCTGCTGCCGCCCGGCGCCGAGCTGGCGGAACCGGTGCTGTCGCTCGATGACGGCGAAGTGGATACGGCCGATGCCGATCTGTTGAGCATCACGCCGCGGCAATATGAAGTGCTGGTGTTGCTGGCGCGCGGCTATCCGATCAAGACGGTCAGCCGCATGCTGAATATTTCAGTGGCGACCGCCAAGACGCACGCCTATACGCTGTACCGCCGTCTCAATGTGAAGAACAAGAGCGAAGCGGTCTACGAAGCATTGCGGCGGGGGGCCACGCTGGACTGGATGCCGCCGACGCCGCCGGCCGCACAGCCCAAGACGCCTTTGCGGCGGGCATCGGACCGGGAGGTCGTCATCCCGACACACGACGTGGACGGCCGACAGAACGCTTTGTTCTGACGGCCGTTTTTTTTAGGCAGGCTGGATCGCGGGCGATCAGATCGCCAGCTGGTTATAGGCCTTGTCGCCCGGGGTCAGCGACCAATCCTTCATCCACTGGTACGTGAAGTCGAAGCGGCTTTCGTCAAATTCCCGGCTGACAGCGTAATGCACGAAGTGGTTGTGCAGCTCTTCCGGCGCCAGCTGGCCCTGCACTTGCGCGGTCAGGTGATGTTTGTACTTGGCAAAGTCGGTTTTCAGGATGCGGGCCGCTTCGTTCAGGGCGGCGCGATAGCCGTTGCGCACGTCTTCGGGTACGTCGGGCGAGATCACTTCGGCGCCGCGGTAGAACACGACGCTGATGATGTGCGCCCCTTCTTTCAACGCCAGGCTGATGAACGGTTCCATGACGGCGGCGGCGCGCAGCTTGCCGGTCTTGAGCTGTTCATACCGTTCGAACGGCGATCCGAAATGCTGCACGACCACGTCTTCACGGGCCAGCGATCCGCCCAGGATCTGCAGGGACGTGTAGTGCGAGCCGGTGCGTTCGTTGATGCCGACCGGCACGCCGGCCAGGTCGCGCACTTCCTGGATGTCGTCATCGAACGAGACGATCGCTTGCGCGGCCACGGCCGGGCGCAGGGCGTGCACGCGGCTGCCGCGGCCGCTGTGTTCCGAGCGGTCCAGGCCGGCCCATTCGCACAGGTTGTAGGCGTCGGCCGTGCCCTGTTCGTACAGCGATTCCTTTTTGCGTTCGAACGGGTCGTACGATGCGTGGCTTTCCTTGGCGTCGTACTTTTCGACCAGCTCGACCCGCAGGCCGTGCTTTTCGAAAAGGCCGAGTTCCTGGGCGACGTAGATCGGCAGGTCGAATACGGGGCCGTTCGGCGCGAGTTTGATCAGGGGAAGCGTGGTGGTGGTGGTCGTCATGGTTGCCTCGGTCGCCCGTCAAGGGCGCAGTGTTGTCATGGCGTCCATGCTAAGGATCGCGACTCCCCAGGGCAAAGAAGCAATCCACGCTTGGATATGTGAAAAGTGTTGGACGAAAAAAACCGGCCCCGGCGTGACAGTCACGCGCGGGGCCGGCGGGCGGTGAAACGGAACGGGCCGTTTATTCCGCCGTGATGTTGCGTTCCTTGATGACCTTGGCCCAGGTGGCCGTTTCGACGCGGATGGCCTGGCTGAAGTCATTCAGGCGCAGCGGCGACACGGTCAGGGCCTGCGCCGTCAGGGTGTCCAGCGTGGCCGGCTCGTTCATGATCGCGGTCACGTCACGCGCCAGTTGAGCGGCGATGGCCGGCGGCGTCGCCTTTGGCGCAAACAGGCCATACCAGGACGTCACTTCCACACCCTTGATGCCGGTTTCGCCCAGGGTAGGCAGGTCGGGCATCAACGGGGTGCGGGTGGCATCGGTCACGGCCAGCGCGCGCAGCTTGCCGGACTTGATGTGCGGCATCAGGGTCGGCAGATTCGCAAAGATGACCTGGATCTGGCCGCCCAGCACATCGTTCAGCGCCTGGGTCGTGCCCTTGTACGGCACGTGCAGGATGTCGGCGCCGCTGGCCTGCTTGAACAGTTCGCCAGCCAGGTGCAGGCCGCTGCCCACGCCGGGCGATCCATACGACACGGTGCCCTTGTTGGCCTTGCTGTACGACACCAGATCGGCAATCGACTTGACCGGCACCGACGGGTTCACCGCGATCACGTTCGGGGCCTTGGCGATCATGCCGATCGGCAGGAAGTCGGCTTCGACGTTGTAGGGCAGGTCCTTGAGCAGGGTGGGGTTGATCGTCATGTTGCCGGCTGGCACGACCAGCAGCGTGTGGCCGTCACCGGCCGCGCGCTTGACGATGTCGATACCGATATTGCCCGCGGCGCCCGGCTTGTTTTCCACCACGGCGCTCTGGCCGTACTTGTTCTGCAGGCCGGTCGCGAAGATGCGCGCCAGCACGTCGATCGGGCCGCCGGGCGGGAAGGGCGCGACGACACGGAACGGCGCCGACTTGAGGGCGGTCACGGCGGCGGCGTCATCGGCCTGCTGGGCGTGAACGGCGGTGGTGGTCAGGGCCGCGACAACGGCGGCGGCAAAAAGGCGGCGGGTAAGCATGGGTGACAGACTCCGGTCAGGCAAAAAATCAGATGGCGACGGCGTGGGCCAGGTTGCCGATGGCGCGGACGACGCTGTACACCGTCAGCGCCGACGTCTTCGGGTTGGCGGCCAGCGGGCGGCCGCGCATGGTCAGCTCGAAGCTGCCGAATGCGCCGCTGGCCTGCACGTGGTGCACGTTTTCCTTGCTGGTGGGGTCGGCGATCAGGCGCACCTGCGTCTTGTCCAGGCCGACACCGGCCAGCGACAGGGTCGCGGCCACATTGGCGTTCTTGGGATACAGGCGGGCGGCTTCACCGGCCGATCCTTCAAAGATCACGGTGGGTTCGGTCAGGGCATCCAGATCGAACGCGCCGTCGGCCGGGGTGTCTTTCCAGGCATTGGCCGGCTTGCGGCCCGTGTACACCACCGAATCCAGTCCGCCAATGCGGGCCGCGGCCAGCGCGTCGATGCCGCCGATGGCGCCCGACAGCAATTGCACCTGCGTCTTGCCTTCGCGTGCGGCGGCTTCCAGCTTCGCGGCAATGTCGGTGTCCGACAGCGCGCCGATCGACACGACCACGCACGGAATGCCCTGCTGCAGGGCCGGAATGACATGCTCGGCCAGCGCGCTGTGGCCGGCGCACTCCACCAGCAGATCCGGCCGTTCGCCGGCTTCGGCCAGAGTGGTCACGACCTTGGCCTGCGGCGCCACGCGGGCCAGCGTGTCCTGCGCGGCGGCGCGGAAGGCCTCGCCCACGATCACACACGAGACCGAGATATCGGCGTCATTCTTCAGGATTTCGAGGACGCTCGTGCAGATGGCACCGCATCCGATCATCGCGACTTTCAACATGGTCAGGGCTCCTGGACAGCGTGGGCTGTCCGCTTCTAGGGGGTAAGGCGAATTCAGTGGGGCGAATAATCGAGCAGCCGCGACAGGTCGTCGGCCGTGCCGCGCACTTTCTGGATCAGTTCGGCCAGGCGGCCCTGTTCGACCCGCGCGGAGGGCAGCGCGGCGCCCATGGCGGCAATGATCTGCCCGCTATGGTTGCGCACCGGCGCGCCGATACTGGTAATGCTGGGCTCGTAAAAGCCCGATCCCATCGCATAGCCCTGGCGGCGGTCCTGCTGCAGCAGGTCGTACAGCGCCGACACGGTGGTGGGCGTGCTGGGCGAAAACTGCTCCAGTTCTTCGGAACGGTACAGGTCGCGCAGTTCGGCCAGCGTCAGGTCCCACAGCGCCACGCGGCCCAGCACCGTGGCGTGGGCGGGCAGGCGGGTACCCAGGCTGACCGCGCTGGGAAACAGGGTCGGCGCCGACACCTTGGCCACATACACGATGGACCGCGCGTCGCGCACCACCAGGTTGCAGGAATAGCCGATGTCATCGCGCAGGCGTTGCAGCAGCGGCGTGCCCAGTTCGGTCAGTTCCAGCGACGCCAGGTATTCGAAGCCCAGGCTCAGCACCGCCATGCCCAGGCGATAGCTGCGGCCACCTTCGGCACGTTCGACAAAGCCAAGGCTTTCCAGGGTCGTCAGCAGCCTGAAGATGGTGGAGCGGGGCAGGCCAAGCCGGCGGGCAAACTCGGGCGCCGACAGCGTCTTTTCCTGGCGGCTGAACTGGCACAGCAGGCGCAGGCCGCGTTCCAGGCCCGGAACGATATAGCGGTCGGCAGGGCTGGTGTCGTCGGCAGCGCCTTCTTCGGTGGCGTCGTCTTCCACCTGCAAGGATTGTTCGGTCATGCTGACGCCCGCAGGTCGGCAAAGGCCTGGCCCAGAATCGCGGCGACGGCTTCCGGCCGTTCGATATGGCAGGCATGGCCCGACCGGGCGATGCCCGCATAGGGCGCGCCAAACTGGTCGGCAATCGCGCGGCAGCCGGCGGGCGGCGTCACGGTGTCGTCGTCCCCCGAATGCACCTGCACCGGCAGCCCGGCGGGCAGGGCGGTGTAGCGGCCGATGTCGTCGCCGCACAGCAGTTCGACGGCCTGGCGGTAGCCGGCCAGGTTCAGCCGTTCCATGTTCCAGCGCACCCAGGCCAGCGCCTCGGGTTCCTGCGCGGGGGACAGCATCTTGTTGGCGCGTTTCAGCGCCATCTGTTCGATGCCGAGTTCATCCAGTGCGCGCAGCCGTTCGCTGCGCACCACCGGCTGGCGCTCGGCCATGGCCGGGTTGCCGTAGCCCCGCGCGGGGCTCAGCAACACCAGGCTTTTCACACTGTCCTTGCCCAGGCCGTGGGCGTAACAACTGGCCATGATGGCGCCAAGCGAATGGCCCGCCAGAATGCAGCGGTCCACCTTCAGCGCCTGCAGCAGCGCGTGCACCTGCGCGGCATAATCGGCCGCGCCGGGGGCGGCGGGCGACAGCGGTGTCGATGCGCCATACCCTGGCGCATCCCACGCGATCACCCGGGTCGTGTCCGACAGCGCGACCGCGGCGCGCAGCCACGATCCGGCGCCGGAACCGATGCCATGCAACAGCACGATCGCCGTGCCGTCCGCGCTCAGCGTGCCCGCCTCTCTATAACAGAGCCTGCCGCCGGCGGTGTCGACGGAACGTTCCGGGAACCGGCTGGCAAGCAGGTCCAGGGTCGCGTCCGACGGCAAGCCGGGTTCGGGGGGATGACCGGCGTTTCCCGGTTTCTGGGCGTCATTCTGGGCGGCGTTCGACACAGCGTTTTCCTGATGAGGGTTCGCGCGGGAAAGACGGCTGCCGGTCATTTGCCAAGGGCAAGGGACCGGCAGCACGCAACGGGCAGTGGATTACTTGCCCAGGTTGCGCTTGATGGCCGCAAGCGGGTGCTCGGGCGGGTAGGTCGGGGTGACCGGCTTCTTGGCGCCGAGCATCACGCACATCAGGGCATCTTCGTCGCCGATGTTGATTTCTTCGCGATACACGCCTGGCGGCACGGACACGAGGTCACGGTCGGTCAGGATGGTTTCGAAACGCTCGCCGTCTTTTTCCAGCACGACCTTCAGCTTGCCGCGGATCACGAAAAAGATTTCTTCGACGTCGGTATGGATATGCGACGGGCCTTCGTGGCCGGCCGGGATCACCATGGTCGAAAACGTGAAGTGTTCCGACGGGACGGTGTTGGCGTCGGCGGCCACGCCGGTGCCGCCCGTACCCACGTAGCGCATTTGCGCGCGGCGGTACTTGGGGTCGAAATCGGCCTGGAACTTGAGCGCGTCCCAGTCATACTTGCGCGTCGAGAACCGCGCGACGCGCGAGTTCATCCAGGATGCGAAATCCGTGCCTTCCGGCTGGGTCAGCGTGCTGGCGACCTGGCCTTGTTCCGACATGTCCGTCATGGTGTTCTCCAAGGGGTGTGAGTACTGTGAGGTGCAGCGGCTAACCCGCGCCACGTGTTTTATATATAAAACACGGATTTAATAGTGAAACAACAGGATTGAATATACTGCCGTCCCCTGTCCAAGTCACTAGGGTAAACACTTAAAAAGCGTTCCCAGGTACAATGACACCAACGGCATGCGGCTCCAATCCGCATAC
The DNA here is from genome assembly GCF_013408655.1 of Pigmentiphaga litoralis. NCBI lineage: Bacteria > Pseudomonadati > Pseudomonadota > Betaproteobacteria > Burkholderiales > Alcaligenaceae > Pigmentiphaga > Pigmentiphaga litoralis. The sequence goes on along the minus strand of NZ_JACCBP010000001.1, from coordinate 3,968,185 downwards.
GAGCTTCCAGTTTCGCCACAGCTGTGGTCACCCCGGCGGTCACCTTCCCCGCGGTCCAGTCCACACAGTCGGCGCCTCCACTGGCTCACCTCCCTATTCCCCTTCCGGCTGCCTCGATTGGAGTCGCTTGCATCGTCAAGCGACCGGCTGTCGCTGGAGTTGCTTTGAACACAACAGACATCATGTTTGCCGATCTCGGATTGGCCGACTCGCTGCTGCGCGCGATTACCGAAGCGGGCTATACCAGCCCGACCCCGATCCAGGCCCAGGCCATCCCCCAGGTGCTGCAAGGCGGCGACCTGCTGGCTGCCGCCCAGACCGGCACCGGCAAGACGGCTGGCTTCACGCTGCCCATCCTGCACCTGCTGTCCACCCGCAAGCCCGCCAACGTCAAGGCAGGCCGTCCGCGCTGCCTGATCCTGACGCCGACGCGTGAACTGACCGCCCAGGTCGAAGAATCGGTCAAGACCTACGGCAAGTACCTGCCCCTGACCTCGATGGTCATGTTCGGCGGCGTCAACATCAACCCGCAGATCTCGGCGCTGCGCAAGCCGCTCGACATCCTGGTGGCCACGCCCGGCCGTCTGCTCGATCACGTCGGCCAGCGCACGCTGGACCTGTCGGGCGTCGAAATCCTGGTGCTGGACGAAGCCGACCGCATGCTGGACATGGGCTTCATCCGCGACATCCGCAAGATCCTGCAATACCTGCCCAAGCAGCGCCAGACGCTGCTGTTCTCGGCCACGTTCTCCGACGAGATCCGCACCCTGGCCAAGGGCGTGCTGCACAACGCCGGCGAAGTGTCGGTGGCCCGCCGCAACACCACCACCGAACTGGTCGAACAGAGCGTGTTGATGGTGCCTAAGGAACAGAAGCGCGACCTGCTCAGCCACCTGATCCGCACCCACAAGTGGGAACAGGTGCTGGTGTTCACGCGCACCAAGCACGGCGCGAACCGCCTGGCCGAAAAGCTGGCGAAAGACGGCATTACCGCCGCCGCCATCCACGGCAACAAGAGCCAGTCGGCGCGCACCAAGGCGCTGGCCGGTTTCAAGGAAGGCAATCTGACGGTGCTGGTCGCGACCGACATCGCCGCCCGCGGCCTGGACATCGACCAGCTGCCCCAGGTGGTCAACTTCGAACTGCCCAACGTGCCGGAAGACTACGTGCACCGTATCGGCCGCACCGGCCGCGCGGGTTCGTCGGGCGCCGCCGTGTCGCTGGTGGATAACGGTGAAGAAGGCAAGTTCCTGGCTGACATCGAACGCCTGATCAAGCGCAAGATCGATCGCATGGCCCTGCCGGAATTCGTGGTCGGCGCCCCCGACAACGACGAGCGTCCGCCCCGTCCGCAAGGCCAGCGTCATGGCCGTCCTTCGGGTGGCTCGTCGCGCAGCGGCGCGCCGGGTGGCCGTTCGGGCGCCCCCGGCGGCGGCTCGCGGTCGGGCGCGCCCGGCGGCGCACCGCGCAACGCGTCGGGTGCGGCTCCGCGTGGCGGCAATGGCGTTGCGCCGTCGCGCAGCCCGTCGGCCCAGCCGGCCCGTGCCCCGCAAGGCCAGGCCCCCCGCAATGCCAACGGCAATGCCGCGGCCGCCCGCCGCCCGGCGCTGTTCAGCAAGACGCCATCGCGTTGATGCGGTAGATGACGGCAGCGCGCCAGCGGTGTCCGTCATAGGGTAGAAACAGACAGGCCGCGATTGCGGCCTGTTTGTTTTTTCGGCGGGCGAAAGGCGGGGGCTGCACCCCCGCACCCCCGCACCCCCGCGCGCCCTTTCGCCGCGGCGCCGCCTGCAATCGGCTATCGTGCTGCGGATCGCCCCTTCCGACATGCACTCCAGGACCGCCCATGCCCCGCTTCGCCGCCAACCTGTCCATGATGTATGCCGAGCACGCCTTTCCGGATCGTTTCGCTGCAGCGGCGCGGGACGGATTTCAGGCGGTCGAATTCATGTTTCCGTACGACTGGCAAAAAGACGCCTTGGCCACGCGTCTGCAAGACGCCGGCCTGTTGAACGTGTTGATGAACGCGCCCCCGGGCGACTGGCTGGCCGGCGAACGGGGCCTGGCCGCATTGCCGGGCCGGCAGGATGCGTTTCGCAGCAGCATCGACGCGGCGCTGTCCTACGCCGACGCGTTTGCCTGTCCACGCATCCACGTCATGGCGGGCGTGGCGCCGGAAGGCGTCGACCGGGCATTGTGTCTCGACACCTATAAAGAGAACCTGTCCTGGGCCGCCGACCAGGCGCGCACCGCCGGCCGCACCCTGTTGATCGAACCGATCAACACCCGCGACATGCCCGGCTATCTGCTGAATCGCCAGGCCGACGCGCACGCCATCGTGTCCGACATCGACTCGCCGCACCTGCGGGTCCAGATGGATCTGTACCACTGCCAGATCATGGAAGGCGACCTGACGACAAAGCTGCGCGCGCTGCTGCCCACCGGGCGCGTGGGCCACCTGCAGATCGCCGGGGTGCCCGATCGGCACGAACCCGATCAGGGCGAAGTGAACTACGCGCACCTGTTCGACGTGATCGACACGGTGTCGGCGCAATGTGGATGGGACGGCTGGATCGGCGCCGAATACCGCCCGCGGTATGGCGCGGAAACGGGGGGGACAACGCGGGGTCTGGGATGGGTGCAGCCGTGGTTGAAGCGCGGGAGCTGATCACACCGATGCGGCCAACGCGAGCCGATTCCCGTTGCCTTCATCCCCGGGCAGGGTGACCCTGACCCATCTCTGTTTACACCGGTGTGATCGCCGACTTTGAATACCAGCCGCTCATCTTGCTGCCGTCCCACACAAACGCAATGTGCTGGGACTGCCGGCAGTTCGCCAGCGCCTTGGGCCGGAACACGGCCACGCACTGGCCTTCGGGCCGCCGCACGCTGTCGTACACGATGCCCCAGCTGTTGTCGGTGCGCAGGGTGCGTGCAAAACGCTGCGCCACCGAATAGTCCACCGGGTCATACAGGCCAGGCAATTCCGCCTGCTTGCCGCGCACATCGTGCAAGGACGCCGACAGGTTGGCCAGGTAATGCCGCATGTCGATTTCCATGGCGGGTTCACTGGTCGCGGCCAGGAAGCGGGCGCGGTGATACATGGTTTCGGCAATCGCCGTTTCCAGCGATTCGCCGGCGTAGTACACCCCCCAGGATCCATCCGTAAAGCGGCTGCCCGCCGGGTTCAGGTGCGTAAACGCCGCCATGATCGGCGTCGTGCCTTCGCCGCTCACGCGGTCGGCGGCCGGCACCAGTTGCAGCGCGCCCACTTCGTCGCGCACGCGCGGATTGGTCAGGTTTTCAATGGCAAAAATGATGTCCAGGTCGGCCGGGTCGGCCACGCGGTCGTACAGGCTGGTGGGGGGAAAACGGCTGGGAACGAGGCGATGGCAGGTCCATCGGATACGCGTGGTCTTGACGGTCATGTCCAGCCTCCGCGTTGCGCGTCCAGATAGGCGCGGACCACGTACAGATCACTGGTCATGCCGCTTAGCAGGCGGTCCAGCGCCGGACTGCCGCTGAACAGCGGCGCGGTGTTGGGCCGCCGCAGCCAGGCGTCGGCCCGTTCGGGTTCGGGCAGCAGCACCTGCAGCGCCTTGTAGATCCCGAAAATCAAGGACAGGCGTTCCAGGGTGTCGCGCGGCAGGGGAGCCGGCGGGCCGTCTTTCTTCCATCGGTACAGCGTCGAGCGCGGCACGCCCAGCAGCGTGGCGGACGCGTCCGGGTCCAGCTGCCAGGCGTCGGCAATACGCAAGAAGGTACGCAGCGCCGCGGCCGAGGCGGGCAGGGTATCAAGAGCGGCGGGCTTGGGGGCGATGGCAGGCATGGCGATCACTAAAGGTGAGCCGGGGATCAATCGGCCGATTCATGAACGCCTTCAGCATATTCCTGTTCAAGACGAGTTTCAACTAATAATCTCAAATGAGATTAGTGCTGATCGAGTCATCGCAGTGCCTGCCCCCGTGGCAAGGCGCTTTCCCCGGTCCGTTCGGACGAGGGGTCCGCAGGCAGGGTAAAATGGATCCCAAATGAGCCTCTCCAATGAAGTCGCCCGGCGACGCACCTTCGCCATCATTTCCCACCCCGACGCGGGCAAGACCACGCTGACCGAAAAGCTGTTGCTGTTCGCTGGCGCGATCCAGATCGCCGGTAGCGTCAAGGCGCGCAAGGCGTCCCGCCACGCGTCGTCCGACTGGATGGAAATCGAAAAGCAACGCGGCATTTCGGTCGCGTCATCCGTCATGCAGGTCGAATATCGCGACACCGTGATCAACCTGCTCGACACCCCGGGTCACCAGGACTTTTCCGAAGATACCTATCGGGTGCTGACGGCCGTCGACGCGGCCCTGATGGTGATCGACGCCGCCAACGGTATCGAACCGCAAACCATTCGCCTGCTGCAGGTCTGCCGCGCGCGCAACACGCCCATCATCACGTTCGTGAACAAGATGGACCGTGAAGTGCGTGAACCGCTCGACCTGCTGGCCGAAATCGAATCGCACATCGGCATGGACGCCGTGCCTTTCTCGTGGCCGGTCGGCATGGGCAAGTCCTTCGGCGGCGTGTTCGACATCCGCCGCGACCGCATGCGGGTGTTTCGCCCCGGCAGCGACCGGATTGCGCAAAAAGATGAAGACGTCATCGACGGCATCGACAATCCGGAAATCGCCCAGCGCTTCAACACTGCCTGGTCGCAGGCCAAAGACGAAATCGAACTGATCTCGTCGGCCTCCCAGCCGTTCGACAAGGCGGCGTTCCTGGATGCGCGCCAGACCCCGGTGTTCTTCGGGTCGGCCATCAACAACTTCGGCGTGCACGAAATCCTGGACGCACTGGTCGACCTGGCGCCCTCGCCCGGTCCCCGCCATGCGCTCGAACGCGAAGTGATTCCCGATGAAGCCAAGTTCAGCGGCGTGGTGTTCAAGGTCCAGGCCAATATGGACCCGGCCCACCGCGACCGTGTCGCCTTCGTGCGCGTGTGTTCCGGCCGTTTCGAGCGCGGCATGCGCCTGAAGGTCAGCCGCACCGGCAAGGAAACGCGTCCGAACAACGTAGTGTCCTTCCTGTCGCAGCGGCGGGAACTGCTTGAAGAGGCCTTTGCGGGCGACATTATCGGCATCCCGAACCACGGCGTCCTCCATTTGGGGGATGTCCTGACCGAAGGCGAGACCCTGACCTTCACCGGATTGCCCTTCTTTGCGCCGGAGTTGTTTCAGGCCGTAGAAGTGGCCGACCCGCTCCGGACCAAACAATTGCGTATCGGTTTGACGCAGTTGGGCGAAGAAGGCGCGATCCAGGTTTTCAAACCTGTCGCGGGCGGCGCTTTGTTGCTGGGTGCTGTCGGGCAGTTGCAATTTGAAGTGGTCGCGCATCGCTTGAAAAGCGAATATGGCGTGGCTGCACGGATGATGTCGACCCGATATTCGCTGGCGCGGTGGATCACGGCGGATGACCCCAAGGATTTGAAGAAATTCATGGATGCCAACGCCCAGAACATCGCGTACGACGTGGTCGATGCGCCCGCATTCCTGTCCGGATCGTCGGCACAGTTGCGGGTGGCGCAAGAGCTCTATCCCAAGGTGCAGTTCCATGCGCTGCGCGAGCACGGCGGCCAGGTATTCAAGACCCGGGTGGGCGATTCCGCGTTCGCCTGAGAGGCCGACTAGAAGGATGGCGTGACGACGGCAGGCTTGCCCGTCGCGCGTCATCGAAAGAGGTGAACGACATGCAACGCAAGCACATCTACATGGCGCTCGGCGGTCTGGGCGCAGTGGTGCTGGCCGGCTTCCTGTTGGGACTATGGTTATCGTGGCACGCACCGGCCGACATCGTCACCGCTGCCGGCGCACCGATTCCCGAAAACCGGCCCGGCTCCGCCGAAGCGCCGATCGCACAGATCGACGCCAGCCGTTTCGTTCCGGAACCGCCCCAGCCCCGCCTGGACGGCACCCGCGGCGTTCCCCGCCGCCCCGTTCAGCCGGCCGCGCCGATTCCCATGGTGTCCGCCCTCAGCACGCCGCCGCCCGACACCGTGCTGTCGACGCAGGCGCCGGACCTGCACAAGCTGCAGGAACAGTACGAAGAAGGCAAGACCAGCATCGCCCCGCCCGTGGTGGTGCAATCCGTGCCGCAGGCTCCCATGGCCCCGATCGCCACGGTGGACGCGACCGACATGTCGCCGCCCGTGGCCCAGGGCCCGATCACCCCGCCCACGCCCATGCCGGCATCGGCGGCTGCCGCATCGTCCGCCGGTTCGGGTGGCGAAGGCTGGATGGTGGCGCTGCGCACCGATCTGCAACGCTGTTCCGAACAGGGCTTTGTCAGCCGCGCCATCTGTGTCGAACAGGCCAAATGGCGGCACTGCGGCCCGAATGATGGCTGGGGCAAAATCGCCGAATGCCCGCGCACCGGGAATAACTGATCCCGCCATCACTGACCCTGCCATCACTGACCCTGCCATACCTGACCCTGCTTTTCGGGCGTAAAAAAAGGCCGTGTGCACCTGGTGCAACGCGGCCTTGGTCTTTCTGGCGGCTGCGGGTAACCGCGCCACCATTCACGCAACAGGCAATCAGTCGCCCTGTTCGTCCATCTGCGATTGCAGGTAGTTCTGGATGCCGACCTGATCGATCAGGCCGATCTGCGTTTCCAGATAGTCGATGTGCTCTTCCGTGTCGTCCAGGATTTTCTGGAACAGGTCGCGCGACACGTAGTCGCGAACGCTTTCACAGTAGGCCATGGCTTCCTTGACCGTGGCTTGCGACAGCGTTTCCAGCTGCAGATCGCAATCCAGGATTTCCGGCACGTTTTCGCCGATCAGCAGCTTGTGCAGATCTTGCAGGTTGGGCAGGCCATCCAGCATGAAAATACGCTTGATCAGCAGGTCAGCGTGCTTCATTTCGCCGATCGACTCGTCGTATTCGTGCTTGCCCAGGCGGCCAAAACCCCAGTGATTCAACATGCGGGCATGCAGGAAGTACTGGTTGATCGCCGTCAGCTCGTTGGTGAGCTGCTTGTTCAGATGTTGGATAACGGTCTTGTCGCCTTTCATGATGCACCCCGCAGTATTCGTGAAGAACGAGAGGTTAGCACCGAAGACGCAGAAACCCGGCGACCGTACGTCACCGGGTGATTCGCACCGCGACTAACAAGCGAAATGGATATGAGACGAGGTCTCAACTGCCCTGGCAGGAATACCGGGGCAGCGGGTGGGTCCGGGTGCCGTTTTCAGGCTGCCGCTGCGGCGGTGTCAGGCGGCTGTTGCAGGCGGCCGTTGTAAGGCAGCCGTGTCAGGCAGCCTTCGCGATACGGTGCACCGGGAAGCGGCGGGTCGTGGCGCTGGACCGGGTTGGCGCGGCGGCAGCCGGTGCCACTTCGGGCGCCGGGCGGTTCGCAACGACCATGTCGGCTTCGAAGGCCGCATTGCAGGCGCCCGCGCCAGCCGGCAGGTATTGCCGCGCCGTATCGGCACAGCAACCGCAACACGTGGCCACGCCCAGGTCGAACTGCAGATCGGACAGGGTGTTCGCGCCGGCAGCTACGCTGTCGCGCACTTGACGTTCTGTAATGGCATTGCAGACACAGACGTACATAGGGCGTTACCGTTGCGGGGCTGGCAGGACCAGCCTCGATATCGATGTGAATGAGAGTAATTATTAATAAGTTTTCGAGTGAATGCAAGTGGCCTTACATCGTAGATGCAACGGTGGAGGCGGGCGCGAGCCGCGTCACTGCTGGGTTTGCCGAGGGTGACGGCTCACTTTCCCAGGAAAACCCGGGTGCGGACTCCGGGAAATCGCCTAGCGGCCGGCCACCGCCAGATCGTTGCGCCAACCCCCACCCAGGGCCTTGAACAGGTCCAGCGCGGACGTCAGGCGGGCCAGCCGCAGCTGCACCAGACTGTCCTGGGCCGAAAACAGCGTGCGCTGCGCATCCAGCAGGATGGTGATGTCGTCGGCGCCCTGGCGATAGCGCAATTCCGACAGCCGCACCGTGCGGGCCGCTTCTTCTCGGATTTCCAGTTGGGCGATCTCCGAATTGCGGTTGCGGTCGATGTTCGACAGCGCGTCTACCACTTCCTTCAAGGAGCCCAGCACCGCGTTCCGGTAGGTTTCGACCAGGGCGCGGCGCTGCGACTCGGTCAGGGCGACCTGATTGCGCAGCCGGCCCCCGTCGAACAGCGTCTGCGCCAGGCTGCCGGTCAGGCCCATGCTGTACGCCGGGTTGGCCAGGGAGAGCAGGGCGGCGCTGGCCAGACCTGTGGATCCTGACAGGGACAGGCTGGGCAGCAGCGCGGCCCGCGCCACCGCCACGTTGGCGTCCCCGGCGGCCAGCTGCGCTTCACTGCTGGCCAGGTCGGGGCGCCGCACCAGCAGGTCCGACGGCAAGCCGGCGCCCACTTCGGGAATGGCGATCCCGTCAAAACTGGCGCTTTGCACCGTAAAGCCTTGCGGCGCGCGTCCAAGCAGGATCGCCAGGGCGCTTTCCGCCTGCCGGCCCTGGACTTCCAGCGGCTGGATCGCGGCCCGTTGGGCCAGCACCGTCGTGCGCTGCCGCGACACGTCCAGGTCCGACACCGCGCCATTGCGCTGCCGGATCTCCACGATGTTGAACACCCGTTCGGCAATCGCCAGGTTGTCACGGGCGATCTGCAGCCGCACGCGCGCCGCGATCACCTGGAAATAGGCATTGGCCACTCCCGTCGTCAATGCGAGCCGGGCCGTTTCGTAGTCGTAGCGGTTGGCCGCCAGATTGGCGCGTGTGCCCTGCAGGGTCGCTGCCAGCCGGCCCCACAGGTCGACTTCGTAGCTGATCCCCAGGGTCAGTCCGGTGGATTGCGTATTGCTCCACGCGGCGTTGGACGTGCCCGGATTGTTGCGCCGGTCGGCCGTGGTGCCGTTCAGGCTCAACGCCGGGAACAAGGTTGCGCCGGCCGACCGCACGGTGATCTCCGCCTGCACGACCCGTTCGGCGGCGATGGTCAGCGTGGGGCTGGCGGCCAGGGCGGTGTCCACCAGCGACACCAGCTCGCCTGATTCGAAACGTCGCCACCATTCCAGGTCCAGTTGCCGGTCCGAGGGTGACGGCTCGGCGAAGGCGACCGGCAGGTCCAGTTGGGGGGGCACGCTGTCGATGCGGGTGGCGCAACCGGTGATCGCCAGGAACATGGCGAGGGACACGGCCAAGGCAGCGTTGCGACGAGACGGCGGGGTGCAGGAACGAGGCGGGCGGCGGCAGGACATGTGAAAACGAGCCATACGAAAGGGTGAAAACGTCATGATCACTCCGCCGACAAGGCGACCACGGGGTCGAGCTTGGCGGCTTTCTTGGCTGGCAGGTAGCCGAACACCAGACCGGTCGCAAAGGCGCAGCCAAAGGCCAGCAGCACGGGCGCAATCGAATACTGAATGGGTGTGCCAAAGGCGCCGACCACCGCCGCCACGCCCAGGCCGCCCAGCACGCCGATCGCGCCGCCCAGCGCCGACACCACCACGGCTTCGATCAGGAACTGCTGCATGATGTTGCCCTCGCGCGCGCCGGTCGCCATGCGGATGCCGATCTCGCGCGTGCGCTCCGTGACCGACACCAGCATGATGTTCATCACGCCTATGCCCCCCACCAACAATGAGATGGCGGCAATCGACCCCAGCAGGATCGTCATGGTGTTCTGCGTCTGCTCGGTGGTCTCGATGATCGACGCCATGTTGCGGATCTGGAAATCGACCACGCCATGGCGCTCGAGCAGCACGGTTTCGACCGCGGCCTGCGTGTCGTCGATCTGCTTCAGGTCGTCCACGGCCACCGTCACATTGCGCAGAAAGCGCTGCCCCGACAGGCGCAGGCTGCTGGTCGCGTAGGGCACGAACACAATGTCATCCTGGTCCGAGCCCATGGGCGATGCGCCCCGGTCGCTCATCACGCCGATCACCTGAAAGATCAGGTTGTTGACCAGAATGAATTTGCCGACCGGATCGCTGCCGTCCGTAAATAGCGCCTTGGCCACTGTGGATCCGAGCACGGCCACGGTCGCATAGTCGGCCTCGTCCTGCTCCGAAAAGAAGGTGCCGCGTGCCACCGGCCACTGCCGGGCGATCGGAAACTTGGCCGACGTGCCGTTGATGCTGGTGCTGTAGTCGGCATTGCCCTGGCGCACCGTGGCCGAACTGTTCTGCTCGGGCACCGCAGCCAGCACATTGGGCACCTTGTCGATCGCGTACACGTCATTGAGCACCAGCGTGGCCGTACTGTTGAAGCCGCGCTGGTTCGGCGCGCCGGGCCGCACCAGCAACAGGTTCGACCCCATGGCGCTGATGCGGTCGATCACGGCCTGCTTGGCGCCATCACCGATTGCCAGCATGGTGATTACCGACCCCACGCCGATCACGATGCCCAGCAGCGTCAGCACCGCGCGGAACACGTTGGCGCGCAAGGACCGCAGCGCCATCCGGGCGGCTTCGACCATGTCGCTGAGGCTTGAGCCTGTCTGCCGGTGCACGGGTGGCACGAAGGCGTTGGTTTGGCGGGGTGGGGCGTCTGATGCGGCATCCGACGCGGCGCCTGATGCGGCGTCTGCTGCGGCATCCGATGTTGCATCCGATGCGGCGCCGCGTACCGGCTTGGACGGTCCGGCGTCGCTCACGATGTTGCCGTCCTTGATCTCGATCAGCCGGTCCGCATGATCCGCCACTTCGCGGGCGTGCGTGATCAGGATGACGGTATGGCCGCGTGCCGACAGGTCGGCCAGCAGCTTCATCACATCGGCGCCGCTCTTGCTGTCCAGCGCGCCGGTCGGCTCGTCGGCCAGGATGATGCGTCCGCCATTCATCAGTGCACGTGCAATCGACACCCGCTGCTGCTGTCCACCCGACAACTGGTTCGGACGATGATGACCGCGCTCGCCCAGGCCAAGCTCGTCCAGCAGCGAGGCGGCCCGCGCACGGCGTTCGTCGGGATCCATATGGGAATACATGGCCGGCACTTCGACGTTTTCAATCGCGCTGGCGGTGGCGATCAGGTTGTAGCTCTGGAAGACAAAACCGAAGTCCTCGCGCCGCAGCCGCGCCAGTTCGTCGCGCGACAGGCCCGACACGTCCTGGCCCATGAAGCGGTAGCTGCCGGTTGTGGGGCGATCCAGGCAGCCCAGGATGTTCATCAGCGTCGACTTGCCCGAGCCCGATGCGCCCATCAAGGCCACGAACTCGCCTTCCCGAATCGTCAGGTCCACACCGTGCAGCACCTCAACGGCCAGGTCGCCATTGCGGTAGGTCTTGGTGACGCCCGTCAGTTCGATCAGCGGCGGGGCGTCGTCGGTGGGCATGGAGGCTGGCCCGTGGCCAATGTCATGTCCGATGCCAGGGCCCGTGGCGGGGCTCGTGTCTTGTGTCTTAGGAATGCCGGATGTCATGCGTCGCGCCTCATCGCCCACGCGGGGCGCCGGCGGGCATGCCCGGAGGCATCGCGCCCGGTGGCATGGCGTTGCCCGATGCCCCGCGTGCCGGCGTCGCCTGCTGACGCACTCCGGCAATCACCTGCTCGCCTTCTTCCAGGCCGGACAGCACCTGGATCTGCACCCGGTTGCTCACGCCCACTTCGATCTGCCGTTCCTCGATCTTGCCGTCGGCCGTCAGCACCTGGATCGTGGCGCGGCGCGGACCGCGGGAAGGGCGGCGCGTTGGTGCGTCGGCGTTGGCGGAAGGTTGGCCCGTCGATTCGGCAGCCGTGGCGCCCGCAGTCGCGGCGCCAGCAGTCGCGGCGGCGCTGGGTCGCGCGTTCGCGCCGTCGCGCGAGCCCGGCACCGAGCCTGCCGACGCGCGGTCCGCGCCTGCCCCGCGACCCGTACCCGGTCCCTGCTGCATCCCCTCACGCCCGGCCCGCGGGCCACGATTGCCTTGCTGGACCGCCGCCACCGGCAGCAGCAGCGTGTCCTTGACCGACGTGGCAACGAAGAACACCTGCGCCGTCATCGACGTCATCAACGCGCGGTTGGCGTTCGGTACGTCGAACAGGGCGTTGTACAGCACCACGTTGTTGGTCACGGTCGGCGTCGGCTCGATCTTGCGCAGCGTGCCCCACCACCGCTGGCCGCTGCTGCCCAACGTCGTGAAGTACACATCCATCCCCTGACGCAGCTTGTTCACGTCCGCTTCGGACACCTGGGTCTGCACGGTCATGGTCGACAAATCGGCGATCCGCAAGATGATCGGCGCCGACTGGTTGCTGTTCAGCGTCTGTCCCTGCCGCGCCGTGATCGACACCACCGTGCCGCTCATGGGCGCGTAAATCTTCGCGTAATTCAGGTTGGCTTCGTCGGCCCGCAGCGTCGATTCGGTCTGCTCGATCTGCGCCTGCAGCGCCGCGATCTGCGCGCGCGACGACTTCAACGCGGCCTCGGCCTGCTGGTAGGCGTCGGCACTGGTCGCGCCTTCGGCCCGCAATGCTTCCTGGCGTTTGAACTGCAATTCGGCCAGCACCAGTTGCGCCTCGCGATCCAGCTTGGTCGCCTTCTGATTGCGCAGACCCGCGCGCCGGGCATCCACGTTGGCCAGGAACACGGTCGGGTCGATCTCGGCAAGCAGATCGCGCTCGGTCACGACAGACCCCACTTCCACGTGGATCTTCTTCAACTGCCCCGACACCTGCGCGCCCACATCCACGTATTCGCGCGGCTGCAAGGTGCCGGTGGCGGACACCAGGTCTTCCAGGTCGCCCCGCGTCACCGGCACGATCTGGTACAGCTCGCGCGGGCTCTTGGCCGCGAACATCTGCTTCCACGCGATGTAGCCGCCCGCCCCAAGGACGGCAAGGATCACTGCGGCGATCACGGCGCGGCGCATCGACAAGCCACGCGGCCGAGCACCTGGCTGGGCGTGTGGTGGCGCGCCGTGGCGGGCAGAAGACGAAGGGGAAGCAGGTACTGGCATGGGCATCAACGCAGCAGTCGATTCATAAACGACGCAACGCCGACCACGGCGCCGCGCAAGGATGAGCGGCGCCAGTGTGCGCAATGGCCAGACGTAACGCAATGCTTCAGGGCATCGCGAAATTCATTGAAATAGATTTCAGATAAAAAGGGCGGCGAGGCGTCCTGGCGCCCCGCCATGCCCTGGGCTCAATACGGGCTGGCGGTCGGGCGCACGATGATCTCGCTGACGTCCACGTCGGCCGGCTGGTTGATCGCGTATTCCATCGCGCGCGCAATGGCATCGGCGGGGATGGCGACGCGGCGGAAGGTGCGCATTTCTTCGCGGCCGCCTTCATCGGAAATGCTTTCGGCCAATTCCGATTCTGTCACCCCCGGAGAAATGACAGTGACGCGCAGGTCCGCACCCGCTTCCTGCCGCAGTCCTTCCGACAACGCGGCCACGGCGAACTTGGTTGCGCAATACACCGCCGCGGTCGGGCTCACGGCATGGCCGCCGATCGACGACACATTGATCACATGTCCTGACCGCTGCGCCTGCATGATGGGCAATACGGCCGCAATGCCATGCAGCACACCGCGAATGTTGACGTCGATCATGCGATTCCATTCATCGATCTTCAACGCGTCGATCCGCGACAGCGGCATCACGCCCGCATTGTTGACGATCACATCGATCCGGCCAAAGCGGTGCTGCGCTTCGGTCGCGAAGGCCTGCACGCTGTCCAGCTGCGTCACGTCCAGCGCCTGGACGTGCACCGTGGCGCCGGTTGCGCGCAGGTCGTCGGCCAAGACGTGCAGGCGGTCGACCCGGCGCGCGCCGAGCATCAGCGTGTGGCCGGCCTGCGCCAGGCGGCGGGCTGTCGCTTCACCGATGCCGCTGCTGGCGCCGGTGATCAGGATGACTTTGCGGTCGGTCGTCGAAAGTGTCTGAACAGGGGGAGTGGTCGTCGTCATGGTTCATGTCCTTGAAAGAGAAGCGGAACAGCGGGCGGGGCGAACAACGCCTGCCGTTCGACAAGGCCTCCATCCTAGGATCCCCATGGACCGGTGCGAATGGCCAGGGCTATCCGAGTCTTGCCTATTCCTATGCCGCTTCATTGCCACGTGGCGTATACCGACCGATTCATGGCACATTTCCATGTCGGCAACACGGCGGCGCCACGCCCTGCAGTCACGACATCACAACGTTGTCCCACCACGCCACCTACCCTGGCAGATCCACCATGACCTTGATGTCCGATCTCCCGAAGCACGTCCCCGCGAACCGCGCCGACCCCACATCGCAGCACACCCAGCAGCAGCGCATGATCGACCTGCTGAAGGAACTCGCGCCGTCCGAGGGATACACCCAATCGCCGCTCGACAGCGTGCGCTACATGCGCGCGAACGGGCCGCTGGGGCGCACCCCGGTGCTGTACGAACCCAGCATCGTCATCGTCTGCCAGGGCCGCAAACGCGGCTTTTTTGGCGACCAGGTCTACGTGTACGACGCGCAGCATTACCTGGTGCTGTCCGTGCCGCTGCCGTTTTCAACCGAGACCGAAGCGTCCGCCGACGAACCCATGCTGGGCGTGGCGCTGCGCATCGACCTGGCCATGCTGTCCGATCTGCTGATGACGCTGGACCATGCCGATGCCGCGATCGCCGACGCGCCGCGGGGCATGGTCGCCACCCGGCTCGACGACCGGCTGGCCGCGGCGGCGGTCAGGTTGCTCGAGGCCTTGCGCTCGCGGGTCGAAACGCAAGTCCTTGGCCCCGCCATCGTGCGCGAGATCGCATACCTGGTGCTGATGGGCGAGCAGGGCGGCGCCTTGCGGGCTGCGCTCACCAGCCAGGGGCAGTTCGGCAAGGTCGCGAAGGCGTTGCGGCGGATTCATGCCGACTACGCGTCGTCGCTGGATGTTGGCCAATTGGCGCGTGAGGCGGGCATGAGCGGACCGGCCTTCCACGCGCACTTCAAGGCCGTGACGCACACGTCGCCCATCCAATATCTGAAGTCGACGCGGTTGCATCAGGCGCGGCTGCTGATGATCCGGCAGGGGCTGACGGCCGCGGCGGCGTCGGCGCGGGTGGGGTATGAAAGCCCCTCGCAGTTCAGCCGCGAGTTCAAACGCTTCTTTGGCCGCAGCCCGGTGGAAGAGGCCGGCTACATGAAGACGTTGTTTGCGCTGACACCGGCTCGATCAGAAGGCGGGCGGTACGTGACCGCACACTGATGGCTGTCGCTGTCGCTGTCGCTGTCGCTGTCGCTGTCGCTGTCGCTGTCGCTGCCGCTGCCGCTGCGGCGCGGCGCGCCCCTGCATCGTCGCCATTCTGATCTGCGGGGCCGACTATCCGTGCCGCCCTGACAGGACGCCCCCCCCGCTGCCATTACGTTTGGACAGACCCCCGCATCGCCCTTTGCGGCACAATCTCACTCAACTCATGAGGTGCCAAACAGCGTGCTGGATTTTCTTCTTGACCGGGCCCGGGTGCCTGTCCCATCGACTTCCCTTGAACTGCGCATCGCCGGCCGCGCCTGCGGCTGGGTCGCGGCCGACGTTCCCGCACTGCTGACCGACCTGTCCGCCGACTTTGCGCTGGACCCCACCACGCTGCACTTTCTGCCCTCGCAGGCGCAACTGGTGGGCGCCTTGGGCTGGCCCACCGCAACCGTCAGTGCACTGATGGAACGCGTGGCCAAGACCCTGTATGCGGCCGGCCGCCTGACCGGCTGGCGCAACGAACTGCTCGATGTGGTGGACGACAAGGGGGAGGTGCGTGGCGTGATCGAACGGGCCGCCGTGCGTCCATTGGGCATCGCGACGCATGCCGTGCACCTGGACGCCTGGACGCCCGACGGCGACCTGTGGATCGCGCAGCGCGCGCTGACCAAGAACACCGACCCCGGCATGTGGGACACCCTGGTGGGCGGACTGATCAGTGCGGGGGAAACGCCGGAATTTGCGCTGGAACGCGAGAGCTGGGAAGAAGCCGGACTGCATGCGTCGGCCCTCGCCAACAGCCACCGCGTAGGCCAGTTCCGGGTTGAACGCGTCTTGCCCGAGGGCTACCAGGTCGAGATCGTGACGGTGGTCGATTGTGTGCTCGACAAGGACGCGCAGCCAGAAAACCAGGACGGCGAAGTCATCGCGATCCGGGCTGCGCCAGTCAAGGAAGTGCTGGGCCTGCTGGCCGACGGCGCCTTCACGCTTGAAGCGTCCCTGTCCTTGCTGTTGAGCCTGGACGCGCGTGGGATCCAGACCGGCGTCGAACGCGATGCATTGCGGCGCCTGGCCTTGCCGCGCTGACTGTGGAGTCCATGCCGCCTGATCGCCGATCACATGCCCCGCAAATTGGCGATCGCATCATGGCGGTATGACTACGGCGACGGCATGGATCGCGGGGCACCAGTCTGCCCGTTGATCCTTCCTACTGCTGTGCCTGCTGTTGCGCCTGCCGCGTCCGGTGCTCGAACCAGACGGCCAGCGCGCGCTGCGCCGTTTTCGGCAAGGTTTCCAGGTCGATCTCGCGCTGATGCGCCATGATCATCTGCGCATACGGCGTCGCCAGTGCGTTGGCTTCGGCGCACAGGCGCTGCTCTTCGCCCGTCGACGGATGACGTTGCCGCCAGAAGTTGATGGCTTGTTCGATGTCGTTCAAGGTCATGTGCATGCCCCTATTCTGAGCCCTCTACGCGGCACCCGCGCAACAGCCCGTCACATTTCGACATGCTCGAAACACAAACCTGCTGAGCTTGTGCACGCCGGAAACAGCCTTGGAACAGGCTTGGATGTACCTTACGTGAATCTTACGTGTGGAGCCTCATCATGTCCCCATTCAAACGCATTGGCGCCCCATTTCCAGTGATCAGGCGCGAGCGCGGCGCCGCGTCGCTGCATCCGCTGATCGCTGCGGCAGCCGTGTGTCTCATCATCATGTCAGGCGTAGCCGTCGCCGTCATGACAGGCGTCCTGCCCTCTCCGATGGCCAAGTCCGGACCGGAAAGCCAACTCAGCGCCGATGCGCGCGAGCTGGAAGCCGACACGGTTGCCAGCCGTTTTGGCAAGGGCCCCACGACGACCGCCATGGCGCCGGTGCGCAGCGCCGAGCCTGTTGAACGTGCAGTCGAACGCGCACCGGTCGAGCGCGCCCCAGAGCCCGCGCCACAACGGCTTGCCGCCGTGAATCGCTGCTCGGATTGCGGTGTCGTCACCAGCGTACGTGCCGTCAAGGTCGAAGGCCAGGGCAGTGGTGTGGGGGCAGTTGGCGGCGGTGTCGTCGGCGGCCTGGTCGGCAATCAGTTCGGCGGCGGCAATGGCCGGACGGCACTGACGTTGCTGGGCGCGGCCGGTGGCGCGCTGGCGGGTCATGAAGTCGAAAAGCACGTGCGCAGCACGACCAGCTATCAGATGACGGTCCGCATGGACAACGGCACCACGCGCACCTTCCGCAGCGCCTCGCCCTACAACTGGCGCGAAGGCGATCCGGTGCGTGTGATCAATGGCCGCGTCAGCTCGCGCAACGTCGAGTCCGGCATGCAGTCGGTCCGGGTGAACGACGCCGGTTAAGGCGTGTGGCGGGGAAGCTTGTCAGTGCACTGAATGGATAGTCAGTGCACCTGCAATATCCGTCAGTGCACTGATGTGATCGTCAGTGCACGTTGATTATCCCGCAGTGCACTGACCTCATCCGTCAGTGCACTGATGTCATTTTCGTTTGCGCGCCTTGGGTGCCAGCATCGTGCCGCGGCAGTGCGCCGATCCGCACAGGCACTTGTACTCGTCCTTGAGCTTCTGCGTATAGCGCGCGTCGATCACCAGGCCGTAGTCGTAGAACAGTTCTTCGCCACGCGGAATCGGCTGCAAGGACACCACGAAAATGCGGCCGTCATCGGTCTCTTCCGTCTCGCAATTGGGCTCGCACGAATGATTGATCCAGCGGGCGTCATTGCCGCCCTGGCTGCCATCGATCACCTTGCCGTTGCCCAGCGCAAAAAAGAAGGTATGGAAAGGATCGTCCGGATTCACCGGATGACGGCGGTCCGCCTCGGCGCTGCTGATCAGCTCGCCGATGTATTCCATGATCCGCACGCCTGCCGGGATCTTGCGTTTGGCATAGATGCCATTGCCGTGGATGCGGGAACGCTTGACCACATGCCAGGGCTTGGGCGGAATCCCCATCGCGTCGAAGGTATCGTTGGCGTCAGGGGTGTCGTCATCCGGCATCTCGGCGGACGGCTGGCGGGAAGAAGGAGCGGGCTGGCTTGTCATTGACGCATCAAGATAAAAAGCGCTGAAGGACGAAAGGGTGCAAACCCCGGCCGCACGATGATCGATCGGTGCGGCGGGTCCGCGGATTGTCGCATGGCAGGCTGCCTGCGCAGTCAGCGGGGTTACAGTAAACAGGGATCAGGCAACGCTGCCAAGGCCGCGCGGTTAGTGCAGCGCGCCCAGGGCCACGCGATCAGTGCAGCACTCCCCACCGTTCCACGGCCGGTTCGGCGGCGGCCCACTGCCACGCGCCGCTGGAATGTTGGCAGACTTGCGTCGTGAACCACTGCCACGTGATCGCATCCTTCTTGCCGCCTTCCACCGACACGGCCACTTCCTTGCACGGCGCCAGGGCATTGTCGATATTGCGCAAGACCGTGACCTCGCCCCGTGCGTCGTTGTAGGACAGACGGTGATGCACCGACCACAGCCGGCTTTCGCCCACGGCCATCTGGCCGGCCGCCTGCGCCACCTGGTCCTGTTCGGCGCGCTGCATGTCGCGGAATACCTTGGCCACGCCGGCATCGGTCGCGGACCGCACGGCCACGCCAACGCCGATACCGATGGCCGGGTTGCCCGTCGCCGCGCCGGTCATGATGCCCGCTGCCGCGCCGGTAAAGCCGCCGATCGATCCGCAGCCGCTCATCACCGCCGCCACGGTCGACATCGATGCGGTCATGACCGCAACCCGCAACCAGCGGCGGTGGGGTGCCTGTCCGATGCGCGATACGGCGGGGATCACTGCAGGGCTCCCCAACGCTGCGTCGCCGGTTCCGCCGACGCCCATTTCCACGCGTTCACGTCGCGGCAGATGGTCGCCACATAGAAGCCGCTGCGGGGCACTTCCTCTTTCACGTCATCCACGGAAAAGACGATTTCCTTGCACGTCAGCGCGCCCGATCCCATCTCGCGGTTGACGGTCACGCGGCCGCGCACGTTCGGCTCGATCTCCAGCTTGTGATAGCTCTCCCACTGCGCCACCTGGCCCACCGCCAGGTTGCCCGCGACTTGCGCGATGCGGTCCTGCTGATTGCGGTGATACCGTTTTTCGATGTGCTTCACGCCCGCTTCGGCCGCGGCCAGCACACCCAGGCCGATGCCCGATGCCACCGTGGCGTTGGTCGTGACCTGCGATGCAATCGCGGCGCCGCCGATACCGGCTGCCGTCGACGCGCCTTCATGGAACAGCGAACTGCAGGCGCTGGTCGACAGCGCGGCGATCAATGTCAGGGCAAGCAGCGGGACCGATGGAAGGCGGCGGGCGTCGGCAGTGCGATTCGCCAGCCGGGCGGTGATGGGGGGTGCATTGAACGACATGCTGACCTCGTGGGTGACGGAAAGAGACGCGGGGTGAACACCCGCGCAGGACGGCGCGCGGGTACATCGTGCGGCGGAACAATCGGGGTGGAACGATGCTGCAGGCAACGGGCGCGCAAGAGCGCATTGAGTCTACCCCGGGCATTCAGCTTGGACTGTGGTGCGCAGCCGCGCAAGACGCGTCTGGGTTGTAAGGAGAGCAGGGGGATGTGTTGCTGATGGTTAGAGCGCTTAGCGTCGTGCTCTGCAATAGCCGCGATCCTGCTCTGCATTACGGTTGGCCGCGTGAACGAAGCCGCAGGGTCCTGTGCGCGATTGCACGGGACGCGTCGCGCCATATCCAGCGGCTGATCAAGAAAAAAGCCCATGCATTTGCATGGGCTTTCGACATCTGCCGGATGAGGATCGAGGTCCGGGACGGCGACCGCCTCGGACCTGCAGCCCTTCGGGCCTGCATCCAGTCGGACCTGCATTCCCTTATGCAGCAGCCTTCTTTACCGCCGCTTTCTTGGCCGCGGCCTTTTTCGCGGGCGCCTTCTTGGCAGCGGCCTTTTTGACGGCAGTCTTCTTCACTGCCGTCTTCTTGGTTGCTGCCTTCTTTGCAGGAGCCTTCTTGGCGGGTGCCCGGCCCGTGCCGGCCTCGGCGGCCTCACCATTCGCCGTCTTGGCCGGGGCCTTGCCCGGCTTGGCCGGACGCGGCTCGAACTCGAAGCCCACCTTGCCGTCCGGACCGCGCGTCAGGAACGCCTTGAACTTGCGGTTGGTGCGGCTGGACACGAAATTCTGCAGCAGATCCGTACGGCCTTCGTTCAGCAACTTGCCCATCTGTTCGGTCGAAATGTCTTGCTGCAGGATCACCTTGCCCGACTTGAAGTCGCAGCTGCGTTCCGGCCCCACCGACTTTTCGCACAGGTAGCTCATGCCCCATTCGAACACCCGGTTCGAGCACTTCGGGCACGGGCCGACCGGCGTGTGGCCGGAAAAGTCGATGGCTTCTGCCGCTTCGTCATCGGCCTGGCCAAAGTCGAATTCCAGCTTGAACTCGTCGGTGATGCGCAAGATGGCCGAGAAGGGCCGGCCCATCTTGCTGATGAATCCGTTGAGCGGGCCGATCTCTTTCTTGGCCAGCAATTCTTCCACTTCCGATTGCTCGAAAGTGCGGCCGCCGGGATGCTTGCCGATCGAAAAGTCGCACGCCGTGCACGCATAGCGGCGATAGTTTTCCTTCACCACCTTGCTGCATTTGGGGCAGGGCGTGGTCAGGGTCGCGTAGTCGCCGGGCACCGTATCGCGGTCGTATTCCTTCGCGCGCTTGACGATCACTTCCGTCATCCGCGCGATTTCCTGCATGAAGGCTTCGCGTGCGAGTGCACCCTGTTCGATCTGGCTGAGCTTGTGTTCCCACTCGCCCGTCAGTTCCGGCGACGTCAGTTCGTCCACGTCCAGGCCCGACAGCAGCGTCATCAGCTGGCGCGCCTTGGCGGTCGGCACCAGTTCGCGGCCTTCGCGGCGCAGGTACACCTCGTTGATCAGGCCTTCGATGATGCCCGCGCGCGTGGCCGGGGTGCCCAGCCCGCGTGCCGACATGGCCTCGCGCAGTTCTTCGTCTTCCACCAGCTTGCCAGCGCCTTCCATGGCCGACAGCAGCGTCGCTTCGGTGTAGCGCGCGGGCGGCTTGGTCGCCAGGCCCACGGCCTCGACGCTTTGCGTCTTGACCTTCTCGTCGGGCGCCACGGCCGTCAGGGTCGCGTCTTCGCCGACCGTATCGCGGCCATACACGGCCATCCAGCCGGCATTCACCAGCACCTTGCCTTCGGTCTTGAAGCGATGCGTGTTCACTTCGGTGATGCGGGTGGTCAGCAGGAATTCGGCCGCCGGGAAGAACACGGCCAGGAAGCGCTTGACGACCATGTCGTACAGCTTGGCTTCGGCCTCGCTCAGTTCGCGGGGAGCCTGCAGGGTCGGGATGATCGCAAAGTGATCCGACACTTTCTTGTTGTCGAAAATGCGGCGATTGGGCCGGACCCACTGATTCTTGATGATCGTCGACGCATGCTGCGCGTAGGCGGGCTTGCCTTCGGTCAGCGTCTGCATGGTCTGCTGGACGGTCTGGATATAGTCTTCGGGCAGATAGCGCGAGTCGGTCCGCGGGTAGGTCAGCGCCTTGTGGCGTTCGTACAGCGTCTGCGCCAGCGACAGCGTGGTCTTGGCCGAGAAGCCGAAGCGCGAGTTGGCCTCGCGCTGCAGCGTGGTCAGGTCATACAGCAGGCCCGACAGCTGGCTCGACGGCTTGGATTCTTCCGTAACCGTGCCCACGCCATCGCGGCATGCCGCCACGATCTCGTCGGCGGCAGCCTGGGTCCAGACGCGCGAGTCGCGCTTTTCCGGGTCCAGCGGATCTTTGGTGTGCTTGGGATCGAACCAGCGGCCGTCATAGGTGCCCGCCGCCGCAGCAAACTGCGCACGGACTTCCCAGAAATCTCGCGATACGAACTTGCGGATGCGTTCTTCGCGTTCGGCCACGATGGCCAGCGTGGGCGTCTGCACCCGGCCGACCGGCGTCTTGAAGAAGCCGCCGTCCTTGCTGTTGAACGCAGTCATGGCCCGCGTGCCGTTGATGCCGACCAGCCAGTCGGCCTCGGCGCGCGACCGTGCCGCCGCTTCGAGCGGCTGCATGATGGCGTCGCTGCGCAGGTCGTTGAACGCGTCGCGGATTGCCTGTTGCGTCATGGACTGCAGCCACAGGCGCTGGATCGGCTTGTTCGTCTTGGCGTACTGGACGATGTAGCGAAAGATCAGTTCTCCCTCGCGTCCCGCGTCGCAGGCGTTGATAACGGCATCGACGTCCTTGCGTTTCAGCAGGCGCACCAGCAGGCGCAAGCGTTCTTCCGACCGCTTGTCGGCGGGACCCAGGCCGAATTCGGGCGGAATCACCGGCAGGTGCGTGAAGCTCCACTTGCCCTTGACCGGGTCGTTGGGTGCGACGAGCGTCAGCAGGTGGCCGACGCTCGAGGAAAGGACGTGTTCGTCGCTTTCGAAGTACTCGCCCTCGCGCTTGAAGCCGCCCAGGGCTCGCGAAATATCCAGCGCTACCGAGGGTTTCTCGGCGATGATCAGTGTCTTGCCCATTGAAATCCAGTTGAACAGAGCCGACGCCAAATAAAGTGCGTCGAAGCGCCGGATGATACGGGGGGATTTTTAAGCAGTGCAAGTCGGGGGTGCTCGGCATGGCCGGCCACGCACGACTGCGAGTGCGGAAAATCAGTGGATTTGGCGCGCGCTGCCGTCTTCGAGCAGCTCTTCCAGGATCAGGTTGTCGATCTCGGTTTCCTGGCTCCACAGTACCATCAGCACAATAATTTTGAGTTTTTCGATGGGTACGGGGGATTCGACGAGCGCAGTTGCCCGGTCGATGATGATCTCGCGCAGGGGGGCCGACAGGACGCCGGCAGACTCGAGAAAACTCACAAAGCCAATCGCCTCGGAACCCAGCGCACGGTATTCCACATCGGCGTAGATGCGGGTGCTGTGGCTGGGAACAAGGGCAAGATCGACGCAACGATGCGTGGTTTCTGCGAGGCCGGACAGCCACGACAGAGCATCGTCGATTTCGTCGTCTTCGAATCCGGCAGCGGCGAGTTTTCGCGCCAGCGTATCCGGGTCCGGACAGGCTTCCGGCGTGAAGTAGTTCTCGAAGAGGTAGACGAGAATATCGAACATATATCACAGTAAAGGCTCGCTTTACTCTACGCTGAAACGCCGGCCTAGGCAAATATGCACCAAAGCGTTGCGTGGTGAGCACGGCCGGCGTCGGGGTTTTGGCATCAGCCATGGCGAACCCCTTAATCGCCATCCGCGCCATCCGCGCCATCCGCGCCATCCGCGCCCTCGGGGGCCACGGCCTGCGCTTCCCGCGCCAGCTGTTCCGCCAGTGCCTTGGCGGTTCGCCCGGTGACCTGGTAGCTGCCTCCATTCAGCCGATCTACCAGGCCCCGCAATTCCAGCGGCAGCAATCGCGCCAGCACGTCCTGGATGGGAACGCCCAGCCGATACGAGACCATGTCGGGGCTGATGGCGCGAAATCCCATCGCCCGCAGCAGCGCCAGGTCTTCGGGTGACATGGGCGGCAAGGCAAAGGTCGCGTTGCTGGGGGTGGCGGGGTGGGCCCTGGGCGCTGTCGTGGTGTCAGGGAATGCGGTCAGCGGCAAGGATGCTTGCGCGGCCACCGGCTGGTCGGTCAGCTCATCCACAATGTCCTGCGAACATTCCACCAGCTTCGCACCTTGGCGCAGCAGAACGTGGCAGCCCCGGGATAAAGGCGAATGGATAGACCCCGGGATCGCGAACACGTCGCGCCCGATGTCGGCCGCGATCCGGGCGGTGATCAGCGAGCCGCTGTGCACGGCCGCCTCGACCACCAGCACGCCTTTCGACAGCCCCGCCACGAGCCGGTTGCGGCGCGGAAAGTGGTGCGCCAGGGCGCGGGTGCCCAGGGGCAGTTCGGACACGATCGCGCCCTGGTCGGCAATCCGGTGGGCCAGCAGACGGTTGCGTCGGGGGTAGACGACGTCCGCACCGGTGCCGACCACCGCCAGCGTGCCGCCCCCTTCGGCACCGGCTGCCAGGGCGCCTTCGTGTGCCGCGGCATCGATGCCCAGCGCAAGGCCGCTCACGATCGTGTAGCCCAGACTTGCCAGATGCTGGGCGAATTCGCGCGCATGGCCCAGGCCGTCCGGCGTGGCGTTGCGCGAGCCCACGATGGCCAGCCCGTGGCGCCCCAGCAGCGACGGCAGCCCTTTTACATACAGCAGCGTCGGGGGATCATGGGTGACGAGCAGCGCGGGCGGATAGTGCCGGTCGTTCAGCGTCATCAGGTAGTTGCCAGGCTGGTCGGCCCAGGCCAGCGCCTCGTCAATGCGACGGCGTGTTGCGTCATCGGCCCGGGCCGCAAGCTGCCTGGCCAGGGGCAAGGGCAGCTTGGCGGACAGGGTGTCGAAGTCCTGGGCGTACAGCTGGTCGGGCGGCCCGAATTCCTGCAGCAGGTGATAGGCGGTAACGGGGCCAACGCCCGGTTCCAGAGACAGCCGCAGCCACGCGGCCACGGAGTCTGAAGCGGAAACAGAAGCAGAGACCGAAACGGAAGCAGAAGCGGAAAGAGAAGACATGGCAGGACGGACGCCGGAAAGTCGTGAAAGGTCGCGGATGACCGTGTCCCTCACTAGACCATGCCACCCCTGCCGGGCGGGGCGGTTCCGGACAGAACTGTCCAAGGCCAAATGTACGCATGGACATAAACCGCCCAACGCCGCGGACGCCACGGTCGAAGTGGCTATACTTTTTCTGTCTGGCCACGGTGTGCGTGCGCTGGCGACACGACACAAGGACTGGGGGACAGCATGGGCCACATGGCCGCCGGGATCCGGACCTACACGATGCAGGAACGGGCGCAGCACCTGGATTTCGACATCCGGCGCGAGAACGCCCGCGATCCGCTGGCCGCGCCGCATCGTCATGCCTATTTCCAGATCCAGATCAACCTGGCGGGCGATACGCAGCAGCACATCGGCGCCACCGTGCGGCCGTTCCGGCCGGGCATGCTTTCGTTCGTGCTGCCCTACCGCATGCATTGCGTGCCGCATCCGCCCGGATCGCTGTATTACATCCTCAGCTTCGGTCAGCGCTTCCTGCGCAGCGATCTCGATGTGGATCCGCTGGACCTGGAAGACGTTCCGCTGGCCCGGGCGCCCGAACTGGCGCCTTTCCTGGCGCAGGAATCCATGGACTTCGAGCTTGACGGCGCGGACCGGGCCGAGATGCTGCAGCTGTGCGAGCAGATGTACGCCGACAACGCGCAGCGCGGCTTCTATACGCTGGAAACACTGCGCGCCCGCCTGCTGCTGCTGATCGGCCTGGTCTGCCGCAAATATGCCGGCCAGATCGAGCAGGCAGCGGGCGCGGGCACGTCGCATCACGGCCGGCGGGAGGCCATGGCGCGCGTGATCCGGCATATTCGCGAGCATCTGGCCGAACGGCTGACCCTGGACAGCGCGGCCGCCGCGGCCTGCCTGTCGCCCAACTATCTGGCCCATCTCATCAAGAAAGAGACCGGCCGTACGTTTGTGGATCTGGTCACGGAACGGCGGATCGAACAGTCCAGGGAACTGCTCATGCAGACGTCCTTGCGGGTGTCCGATATTGCCCGGCAGGTGGGGTTTGCCGACGAGGCCTACTTTTCCCGCCGGTTCCGGCAGGTGTGCGGCGCCAGCCCGGTTGCGTTTCGCGCCGCCGCCCGCCAGGCCGTCGAGCCCCCGGTTTTGTCCAAGCGAATCACACATGCGTCCCTGTCGCTGTCCCCCGAAGACCGATAAGCTGGCACCCACATTCAACGACCGGGCGGCGAACTGCCCGGCAGTCCTACAGGAAATGTCATGAATTTCGTCATCCCCCAGCCGTCCATCGCCGCGATTCCCGTGGAAGGGACCGACGCCGTGTTTCCGGTCCGGCGGATCTGGTGCGTCGGCCGCAACTTCGCGGATCACGCACGCGAAATGGGCCACGACCCCGATCGTGAACCGCCATTCTTCTTTTCCAAGCCGTCCGACGCCGTGGTGCCGAACGGCGGCGACCTGCCGTTCCCGGTGCAGACGCAAGACCTTCACCACGAAGTCGAGCTGGTCGTGGCGCTGGGCAAGGGCGGCACCGACATCAACGAGGCTGACGCCCTGTCGCACGTGTTCGGCTACGGCGTGGGCATCGACATGACCCGCCGCGACATCCAGTCGGTCGCCAAGAAAATGCAGCGCCCCTGGGAGCTGGCCAAGGGCTTCGACCAATCGTGCCCCGTGTCTGCCCTGAAGCCGGCCAGCGAAATCGGCCACCCCGACGCCGGCCCGATCTGGCTCAAGATCAATGGCGAAATCCGCCAGGAAGGCGACCTGAACCAGCAGATCTGGCGGGTCGAAGAAACCATCGCCTACCTGTCGCGTTTCGTGACCCTGGAAGCCGGCGACATCATCCTGAACGGCACGCCTGCCGGCGTTGGCCCGTGCGTGGCGGGTGACACCCTGCACGCACATATCGACGGCGTGGGCGACCTGACGGTGCATTACGTAGCCCGCTAAGCGTGCACGCGTAGCCCGCTAAGCCTGCACGGCGGCGGCTGAAGCAGGCGCTCCGCCCTACGGAGCCGCCAGGCCTCTCGGACCGCATGCCCCGGATCTGCCCAAGGCGTCCGGGGCGCTGGCGCACGCCCGCGCGGACGCTTGTGGTATCTTGGGCTTGCATTTATGGGGTTCGCCCCCCATTTTCCTTGTATCAAAGATCCCCAAGAATTCGTTGTTGTTGCCATGGCCCTGCTTCCTATCCTGACCTATCCCGACCCGCGCCTGCACAAGAAAGCCAAGCCGGTGGCCGTCGTGGACGACCGTGTCCGGCGCATCGTGCGCGACATGGCCGAGACCATGTACGACGCGCCTGGCGTCGGCCTGGCAGCGACCCAGGTCGACGTGCATGAGCGGATCGTCGTGATCGACGTGTCCGAAGACAAGAGCGACCTGCTTGTCCTCATCAATCCGGAAATCACCTGGAAGAGCGACGACACCAAGGTGTACGAAGAAGGTTGCCTGTCGGTACCCGGCATCTATGATGAAGTGGCGCGTTCGTCCCAGATCACCGTCCGGGCGCTGAACGAGAAGGGCGAACACTACGAATTCGATGCCGAGGGCCTGCTTGCCGTCTGCGTCCAGCATGAACTCGACCACCTCGAAGGCAAGGTGTTCGTGGAATACCTGTCCAACCTGAAGCAGACGCGCATCAAGACGAAAATGCGCAAACTCGAGCGCCAGCCCGCTTAATTTCTTTCGGATTCAGGATTCAGATGCGCCTGGTTTTTGCCGGTACGCCGGAGTTTGCCAGGGTGGCGTTGCGGGCCCTGATCGACGCCGGTCATGACGTCGCCCTGGTGTTGACCCAGCCCGACCGTCCGTCCGGTCGCGGGCTCAAGCTCACCCCTTCCCCTGTCAAAGCGGCCGCACTCGAGGCGGGCATTCCCGTGGCCCAGCCGCGCAGCCTGCGCCTGGATGGCAAGTATCCCGACGAGGCGCGCGCCGCGCACGACACCCTGCTTGACGTCAATGCCGACGCGATGATCGTGGCAGCTTACGGGCTGATTCTGCCGCAATCGGTGCTGGATCTGCCCCGCCTGGGCTGCCTGAATATCCACGCCAGCCTGCTGCCGCGCTGGCGCGGGGCGGCGCCGATCCAGCGCGCGATCGAAGCGGGCGACACCGAAACCGGCATCACCATCATGCAGATGGACGCCGGCCTGGATACCGGCGACATGCTGCTGGTCGCCGCAACGCCCATCTTGCCAACGCAATCAGCCGGGGACCTGCACGATGTGCTGGCCACCCTGGGCGGCACGGCGATCGTGGATGCCCTGGCGCGGCGCGAGGCGGGCGAGTTGCCTGCCACCCCGCAGCCGGCCGATGGCGTGACCTACGCCGCCAAGCTGGACAAGGCCGAAGCGCCGCTGGACTGCACGCAGCCTGCGGCCGTCCTGGCACGGCGTATCCGCGCCTTTGATCCGGTGCCGGGCGCGACCCTGCGGCTTCCGATGCTGCCCGACCCCGTCAAGGTATGGAAGGCGACGGCGCTGCCTGGCAGCGGATCGCCTGCCGCTGACACCCCCACCCCGGGCGCCCTTGTGCGGATGGCAAGCGATGGCATCGACATCGCTACGGCCGACGGCACACTGCGCCTGCTCGAACTGCAAAAAGCCGGCGGAAAACGCCAGCCCGTCGACGTCTTCGTCCGTGGCCTTGGCGGAGGAACCCCCTGATGTCGTCCACACCCCCCCGGCCTGGCCCGGCCACCCCCGGTCAATCCGCACCGCTGTCCGATATCCTGCTGGGCGCCGCCAAGGCGCTGCAGGCCGTGCTGGCCGGCACGTCGTTGACCGACGCCATTGCCAAGACGCCGGCCGCCAACCGGCCCGCGGTCCAGGCGGTGTCCTTTCATGTGATGCGGCAGCTGGGCCGCGCGCGCGCCGTCAAGCAGGCGCTGATCCCTCGCAATCCTACTGACCCCCTGCTCGACGCGCTGCTGCTGGTGGCCTTTGCGCTGGTGGTGCCGGGTGACGGCCTGGAGCAGGCCGCCGGGTCAGCGGGTGCTCACTACGCACCGCACACGGTGGTGGACCAGGCGGTGCGCGCCGCGTCCGGCCAACCGTCGCTGGCGTCCTACAAGGGACTCGTCAACGGCAGCCTGCGCCGCTTCCTGCGGGAACGCGACGCGATCATGGATGGGCTCGCCAACAATGGCGAAGCCACCTGGAATCACCCGTCGTGGTGGGTGCGCCGCTTGCGTATCGACTACCCCGACAGCTGGCAGGACCTGCTGCGCACGGCCAACCGCCAGGCGCCGCTGACCCTGCGCGCCAACCGCCGCAAGATGTCCCGCGATGCGCTGCTGGCGGCGTTCCAGGACCAAGGCATTGCCGTCACGCCTGCTGGCGACGACGGCCTGGTCGTGCTGCAGCCCCGTCCGGTCCAGCAATTGCCCGGCTTTGCCGAGGGCTGGTGGTCGGTGCAGGATGCCGGCGCGCAACTGGCCGCGCCCCTGCTGCAGGTCAAGGACGGCATGCGGGTGCTGGATGCCTGCGCCGCGCCGGGCGGCAAGACGGCCCACCTGCTGGAACAGGCGGATATCGACCTGCTGGCGATTGACGTGGACGCCATGCGCCTGCGCCGCGTGGATGAAAACCTGGCCCGGCTGGGCCTGACGGCACGTACGATGGCGGCCGACATTGCCGACGTCGACGCCTGGTGGGACGGCACGCCTTTCGACGCAGTGCTAGCCGACGTGCCCTGCAGTGCGTCCGGCATCGTGCGCCGCCATCCGGACATCCGCTGGCTGCGCCGCGAAGAAGACGTGACCCGCACGGCCGTGCTGCAGGCCAGGCTGGCCGATGCGCTGTGGCGGGTGGTCGCCCCCGGTGGTAAATTGCTCTACGTGACGTGCTCGATATTTCCCGCCGAGGGCGCGCGTCAGGCCGAAGCTTTCCTGACCCGTCATCCCGATGCGACCCGATTGCCCGCGCCCGGTCAATTGCTGCCCAGCCCCGTATCCGCACCGCCTGGCGAGCAGCACGACGGTTTCTTCTACGCGTTGTTCACCAAGGTGTGAGACTGCTACGCATCGTTCGCTTCCTGCTGGTGGCCGCTGCCGTCATGCTGCTTCTGGGTGGCAGGGTCGGCGCCGCCGATGCACCCATGGTCCAGGCAGTCTCGCTGGCCGAACGCGGCCGCGATCTGGTCCTGAACGCCGACGTCTCGCTCAACCTCAATAATCAGCTTGAAGATGCCGCCGAACGGGGGCTGCCGCTGTTCTTCACGGTCGAAGTCGAAATCAACCGGCCCCGCTGGTACTGGTTCGACGAAACCGTGCTGACTGCGACCCAGACCTGGCGCATCGCCCATAATCCCCTGACCCACCAATGGCGCGTCAGCAGCGGCAGCCTGGCCTTGCCGGTCAGTTCGCTGTCGGAAGCCCTGTCGGTGGTGCGGCACGTCCGCAATTGGCGGATCGCCGACAAGGACGCCTTCAAGCCTGGGTCCAACCACGAAGGCCGCATGCGGGTGCGGTTTGACGTCTCACAATTGTCCAAGGCCTTCCAGGTCAATGCGCTGAACAGCAGCGACTGGTCGCTGGCCACCCCGTGGACGGAATTTTCCACCCAGGTTGTGCGCGAAACGCTGCCGCCCGTGCCGGTCGCACCCGCGCCCACCGCGCCGGCGCCGGTCCCCGACCGCCCGACCGACAAGGCGACGGAAAAGCCCGCCGAAAGACCCGCCGACAAGCCCGCAGACCGCCCCAACGGCGCCAACCCGCCCACGTCGCCCAGCATGAACCAGACCCCGGGCGGGTCGCTGGGTGCGCCGTCCTTGTCCAACGGGTCGTCCAGCCTGGGGCTGACCTTGCCGGACGGCACCCGCGGCACCGCCAGCGGCAGCACGGTGCTGCCGAATGCAGGCAGTCCCAATGCAGGCAGTCCCAACGCCGGCAGTTCCAACGGCAACGCCAGCACCCCGCCGCCCGAGGCGCCATGAGCCGGCTCATGCGCATCCTGCTGGGCATCGCCGCGGTCAGCGCATTGGCGCTGCTGTTCCTGCTTGCCTGGTCCACCGGCAACTCCAGCCGCCTGGAACAGCAGTACAACGTGCTGCTGGGACTGAACGGCGTCGTCGCCCTCATCCTGTTCCTGTGGGTGGCGGCGCTGGCGCTGCGGCTCAAGGGCCAGTTGCGCAAGCGCCAGTTCGGCGCCCGGCTGACGGCCCGCTTTGCGCTGGCCTTTGCGCTGGTGGGCGTCGTCCCCGGCGTGCTCATCTATATGTTGTCAGTGCAGTTCCTGTCGCGCTCGATCGAATCGTGGTTCAACGTTCGCGTCGATGCCGCACTGGAATCCGGACTGAACCTGGGCCGCGCCGCGCTCGACTCGCAACTGCAGGACCTGAATGCCCGCGCGCGCACCATGTCACTGGAACTGGGCGACACGGCCGACGCCAGCATGTCCATCGCGCTGACACGCCTGCGTGAACAGGTGGGCGCGCAGGATGCCATGGTGTTCACCGCCAGCGGCCGCATCATCGCGTGGTCCACCAGCGTGTACGGCACCCTGGTGCCCGACAGCCCGCCGCCGCAGATCCTGCGCCAGTTGCGCATCTCGCGCGGCTACTCGGCGGCCGAAGCCAATAGCGTTCCCAGCACCCTGACCCTGGAAAGTGAGCAGGGCCCGATGGGCACGACGCGCGACGCGCAGAACAACGATGCCC
Source organism: Pigmentiphaga litoralis (assembly GCF_013408655.1). Lineage (NCBI taxonomy): Bacteria > Pseudomonadati > Pseudomonadota > Betaproteobacteria > Burkholderiales > Alcaligenaceae > Pigmentiphaga > Pigmentiphaga litoralis. The sequence goes on along the minus strand of NZ_JACCBP010000001.1, from coordinate 3,936,860 downwards.
TGCGGCTGCGCGTGATCATCCAGATCGCGCCGCAAAGTTCGCTGGACCTGCCGACCGTGTCGCCGGCCGAATCGCGTTACCTGCAGCTGCTGCAGCCCGTGCCCGAACAGATTGCGCTCAACGCCGAAGAAGTCCAGGCCGGCTATCGCGACTACCAGGAACTGTCCTTGTCGCGAACGGGCTTGCGCAAGCTCTACGGCATCACGCTCACCCTGGCGCTGCTGCTGGCCGTGTTCTCGGCGATCGGCGCGGCGTTTGCGCTGTCGTCCCGCCTGGTGCGCCCGCTGCTGCGCCTGGCTGAAGGCACGCAGGCGGTCGGCGTGGGCGACTTCCGGCCCATTCCCGAACCCCCGTCCAAGGATGAAGTCGGTCAGCTGACCCGGTCGTTCAACGCCATGACGCGCCAGCTGGACGACGCGCGCCACATGGTCGAAACCAACCGCCGTCAGCTCGAACGCACCAACGTCTACCTGGAAAGCATCCTGTCCAACCTGTCGTCGGGCGTGCTGGTGTTCGACGAAGCCTTCCGCGTCGCGACCGTCAATCACGGCGCGCAGCGCATTCTGCGGGTGGACCTGCGGGCGGTGGCGGGCCGGCCCCTGGAAACGGTGGATGGCCTGACCACCTTCGCGAATGTGATCCGTACCGCCTTTGCCGAACACGCGGCGGCAGATACGGGCCGCACGCACTGGCAGCAGCAGTTTGAAATCGTGCGCGCGCCCACGGGCGACACCCCGTCCGGCGGGGCGGGCGAAGGTAACATGTCGTCCTCCCGACCCGACGACAATACGATTACTCTGCTGGCTCGAGGATCGCATCTGCCGGTCAACGGCGGAAGTGGGGGCTATGTGGTGGTGTTCGACGACATTACCGAAGTGATTTCCGCCAACCGGGCAGTGGCGTGGGGGGAAGTGGCGCGGCGGCTGGCGCATGAAATCAAGAACCCGCTGACACCGATCCAGCTCTCGGCCGAGCGCATTGCGATGAAGCTGGCCGACAAGCTGGAGGCGACCGACGCGCAAATGCTGCGCCGATCGACCACGACGATCATCAACCAGGTCAGTTCGATGCAGCGGATGGTGGACGACTTCCGCGAATATGCGCGGACGCCACCGGCGCAGATGCAGCAACTCGACCTGAATGAACTGGTGGCCGAAGTCCTGACGCTCTACGGTTGGGACAGCACCGACGGCATGCTGCGCGACGGCGCGCGCCCGACCCTGCTGTCTGTCGACCTGGCGCCGGGGCTGCCGAAGATCGAAGGCGATGCGACCCAGCTGCGGCAGGTGATACATAATCTGATTGCCAATGCCAAGGACGCCATAGAAGATAGGGCAAAGGACATTGCCAAGGCTGAGGAGGCGGGGCAGCCAAAGCAGGTCCTGGAAGAGCGGGTGGGCGTCAGCACACGGCTGATCCATAGGCGGCTGCCGGATGGACGGGAGCACGCAACGGTACGGCTGATGGTGACGGACACGGGCGCGGGATTCGCGCCACGCATACTTCAGCGGGCCTTCGAGCCCTATGTGACGACCAAGGCACGGGGGACGGGACTTGGCCTGGCCATCGTGAAAAAAATTGTCGAAGAGCACGGCGGTCGCATCGATCTGGCCAATCGGCCAGAAGGTGGAGCGATGGTCTCTATACTTCTTACCAAGCTGGTGGATGACGCAGTGGCGCCGGGGTCTGCCCGGTTGTCCGTAGCAGCAGGGTCGCAATCCGCGTAACAGAGGTTTCTAAAAATATGGCCAGAATTCTAGTGGTCGACGACGAAGTCGGCATTCGCGAGCTCCTGTCGGAGATCCTCTACGACGAGGGTCACACGGTGGATCTCGCAGAAAACGCCGCCGCTGCGCGCGCGCTGCGCAACCAGCATCGGCCTGACGTGGTATTGCTCGATATCTGGATGCCTGATACCGACGGCGTGACCCTGCTCAAAGAGTGGGCGTCACAGGGCCTGCTCGACATGCCGGTCATCATGATGAGCGGCCACGCGACCATCGATACCGCCGTCGAAGCCACCCGTATCGGCGCGACCGATTTTCTTGAAAAGCCGATCACCATGACGCGGCTGCTCAAGACCATTGCGTCGGCGCTCGACCGCGGCCGCGCGGGCCCCAAGCCCGTCGCGCAGCCGGTCACCGCGATCCGCAGCAGCAGCCCGCCGCCGTCGTACGTGCAGCCGCCCATCCTGACCACTGGGTCGGACTACGGCCGTGCGCCGATCGGGGCGTCCAGCGCCGCCGAATCGCTGGCCGAAATGGGTCAGGTCGGGGGCGACAGCCGTCCGCGCCAGCCGCTGCATGAGCTGTCCCTGGACCTGCCGCTGCGCGAAGCGCGCGATGCCTTCGAACGCGTGTACTTCGAGCATCACCTGGCGCGCGAAGGCGGCAGCATGACCCGCGTCGCCGACAAGACCGGCCTGGAACGCACCCACCTGTATCGCAAGCTCAAGCAACTGGGCATCGAGCTGTCCCGCAAACGCAGTCTATGAAGATCCTGATCCTCGGCGCGGGCCGGGTGGGAACGAGCGTCGCCGAAAACCTGGTGTCCGAACATAACGACATCACGGTCATCGATACCGACGGTCCTCGCCTGGCCCTGCTGCAGGAACGGTTCGACCTGCGGGTCGTGGTGGGCAGCGGCATTCACATGTCCACCCTGGAGCAGGCCGGCGCGCGTGACGCCGACATGCTCATATCGTGCGCCACGGCCGACGAAACCAACCTGGTGGCCTGCAAGATCGCCAAGCAGGTCTTCAATGTCCCGCGCCGCATCGCGCGGGTCCGCTCCCCCGAATTCCTGGACAACGCCACGCTGATGGGCGACGACGGCTTTTGCGTCGACAACCTGATCTGCCCGGAACGCAGCGTCACGAGCTACCTGACCAACCTGATCGCGATTCCCGAAGCCCTGCAGGTGGTGGAATTTGCCGAAGGCCGGGTCAGCGCCGTGACCGTCCGCGCGCACGCGGGCAGCCCGCTGTGCCAGCACCCGATCGAAAGCCTGCGCGAACACATGCCGGGCGCCGACATCCGGATCATTTCCATCTTCCGGCAGGGCGAACTGATCACGCCCGAAGGCCGCACCGTCATCCAGCCCGGGGACGAAGTCGTCTGCCTGGCCGCGACCCACGAAGTGCGGCGGCTGGTGCGCGAACTGCGCGAGCGCGACAAGCCCGTGCGGCGGCTGATGATTGCCGGCGGCGGCAATATCGGGCTGCGGCTGGCGCGCGAAATCGGCCACCTGTACGAGGTCAAGCTGATCGAGCAAAACCGCCGCCGCTGTGAATACCTGGCCGCCCAGGTGCCCAGCAAGACGCTGGTGCTCAACGGTGACGCCACCGACGAAGACCTGCTGGAAGACGAAAACGTCGGCGACATGGACCTGTTCCTGGCGCTGACCAGCGACGACGAAGACAACATCATGTCGTCGCTGCTGGCCAAACGGATGGGCGCGCGCCGCGTGATCGCCCTGATCGGCCGCAAAAGCTACGCGGAACTGATGGAAGGCGGGCGGATCGACATCGCCATTTCGCCGTCCGAAGCCACCATCGGCGAACTGCTGCGCCACGTGCGCCGCGGCGACGTGGTGGCCGTGCACCGGCTGCGCCACGGCGTGACCGAGGCCATCGAAGCCATCGCCCACGGTGACGCCAAGTCATCCAAGGTGGTCGGCAGGCGCATCGAGCAGATCAAGCTGCCCGAAGGCGCGATCATTGGCGCCATCGCGCGGTCCGACGCCGTCCTGATGGCGCACCACGACACCGTCGTCCAGTCCGGTGACCATGTCATCGTGTTCGTCACGCATCAGCGCCTGGTGTCCCAGGTCGAAAAGCTGTTCCAGGTGTCGGTCTCCTTTTTCTGAGCGGCTTTGCCCGTCCCATGCGCCAACTTTTCCCGGTCCTGAATGTGCTCGGCGTGGTCATCGCGCTGTTTTCGCTGACCTTCGCCATCCCGATCGGAACGTCGCTCTACACGTCCGACGCCGCCTTGATGGCCTTCTTGCATGCCTTTGCGGTGTCGTTCGGTTTTGGCGCGCTGCTGTATGCCGGCACCCGCCGCCAGCGCCGCGAACTGGCGCCGCGCGATGGCTTTCTGTTGGTGTCCCTGGTGTGGAGCGTGCTGCCTGTGGTGGCGGCGGTCCCGCTGGTGCTGTATTTCCGCGGCGTGGGCGTGGATCTGAGCCTGACCGACGCCTACTTCGAAGCCATGTCGGGCCTCACGACCACGGGCGCGACCGTCCTGACCGGCCTGGACACCCTCCCGTATTCGATCAACGTCTGGCGTTGCACGCTGATCTGGATCGGCGGCATGGGCATCCTGGTGCTCGCCGTGGCCATTCTGCCGATGCTGGGCGTGGGGGGCAGCCAGGTATTCCGCGCCGAGACGGCCGGTCCCATGAAAGACGAAAAGCTGACGCCGCGCATCACGGGTACGGCCAAGGGGCTGTATGCCATCTACATGGTGGTGTCCTTGTTGTGCGCGATCGCCTACCGCCTGACCGGCATGAGCTGGTATGACGCCTATTGCCATATGGCGGCCACGATCGGGCTGGGCGGCTTTTCGAATCGCGACGCGGGCTTCCTGGCCTTCGATTCGATTTCGACCGAATTCGTCGCCATCGTCTTCATGACGATTGCCGGCATCAACTTCGCCACGCACTTCCGGGCCTACCGCGCCAAAAGCATGCGCACGTACTGGAACTGCTTTGAAGCGAAGTACTACCTGACCGTGATGTTCGGATCAGGCATCGTCATCGGCTTTCTGCTCTACGGGGAACAGGTCTACCCGACCCTGGCCGAATCCATGCGCCATGCCGTATTCAACACGGTATCGGTTGCCACCACGACCGGGTTTGCAAGCACTGACTACGCCAAATGGCCCCTGTTCGCGCCGGTACTGATGCTGGCACTGTCTTCTTTCGTGACGTCGGCTGGCTCAACCGGTGGCGGCATGAAAATGATCCGCATGGTGATCCTGGTCAAACAGGCGCGGCGCGAATTCACCCGGCTGCTGCATCCGCGCGCGATCAACCCGGTGCGGATCGGCGGCCAGATGATCGCCAATCACGTGGTGTTCTCGGTGCTGGCCTTCGTGCTCCTTTATGGGGCGTCGCTGGTCATTCTTACCATGGTGATGCTGTCGACCGGGTTGGAGCCGCTTACCGCATTCACTGCCGTGCTGGCGACGTTGAACAACACCGGGCCGGGGCTGGGCGACGTGGTCGGCCCCATGGGCAGCTACAAGGGCCTGACGGATGTCCAGACGTGGATCTGCTCGTTCGCCATGCTCATCGGTCGGCTGGAGCTCTTTACGGTGCTGGTGTTGTTTACACGCGCCTTCTGGCGCAAATGAATACAAAGACACCCGTTGTAGTGATGGTAGGCTGTTATCTCAGGCAGGGCCGAAGCGTGGCGCTCGACGCCGCGGCACGGTCCTTGCAAGAAGAGCAGGGCAAGCAGGCTGTGATAGTCGAAGGGGGGCCGGGAACATTGACGGCTCCACCGGGCGTCGAACTCGTCCAGTTGGCGCCAGGTTGTGTGTGCTGTGTCGGGCAGCTGCCGTTGCGGGTGACGGTGGCAAGGATGCTCAGGCTGGTGAAACCCGCCAGGCTTTGGATAGAAATATCCCAGGCCGAGCATCTCCCGGAGTTGCTGAGGCAACTGGACGGCCCAGGCTTCGCGGGGGCAATCGATCTGCAAGACGCGCCATTGAACGAATGACACCGTTTATTTAATGCGCGTTATAGATTGCCTCTTGATTTCCGGATGTGGGCACCACATTTACAGATCAGGCGGTCTTACGACCCCTGTGACTTCAGGAGCCAGGCCATGGAAATGATTTACAACAGCTCGAACTACGTCGTTGTCGAATTTGCCGAAATCGAAGGCGCGACCGCCTATGGTGGCGGGTTCGAGATCGTGGACAAGCAGTCGCGGCGCGAACTGTACATCGCGGGCGAATCGGCTGACCAGTTCCGGAATCAGGTCCAGGAGTTGATCGCTTCCGAACCGTCGATGGAAGACGTCGATGAATTCCTCAGCCAGTTCGACGACTACATGAACCACCCGGTCACGCTCCACTGATCGTTTGGTCGTCCAGCCCCCGGTCGCCCTGACCGGGGCGCCGCACCGCCTCCCTCACCCTTTTCCCGAAAGCCCGCTTGCCCTGATGCAGCGGGCTTTCGTGCGTCTGGCCGCCTAATACAGCGGTTCGGCAGGTCGGCAAAACCCTCAGCAGGGGATTAGGCCTTTCCCCATGCGGGTTCCTAGGGGAAAACCTGAACTGTCATCTATTTCTGGCAATCTGCTTGGAACTTGTGGCTAAACTGCGGCATTCGTAAAGTATGTACTAGCCCGCCAGGCCTCACCCCCAAGGAGACCTCGATGGAATCCATCGCCTTCACCCCATCGGCTGCGCATACCCTGGGTATCGAACTCGAATTGCAGATTGTTGATGCGCACTCGTTCGACCTGCGGGGTTCCGCAGAAGACCTGCTGGCCCAATTGGCCAACCACTCCATCGCCGATCGCGTCAAACCCGAGATCACGCGCGCGATGATCGAATTGAATTCCTCCGTCCACACGGATCCCACCGCGCTGCTGGAAGAGATGCGCCACATGCGCGACGTGCTGGGCGAAGCCGCCGACACCGTGGGTGTCCGTATTGCCGGCGGCGGCACGCACCCATTCATGCGCTGGCAAGACCGGACCATCTTCGATTCGCCCCGCTTCCAGTACCTGTCCGAGATGTATGGCTACCTGGCGCGCCAGTTCACCGTGTTCGGCCAGCACATCCACCTGGGCGTGGCGTCGGGGGACGACGCGATCGCCATGACGCACCGGCTGTCGCCCTACGTGCCGCATTTTATTGCGCTGTCGGCCTCGTCGCCGTATTTCGAGGGCGTCGACACGCTGTTTTCGTGCAGCCGCCTGAACGCGCTCAATGCCTTCCCCATGGCGGGCCACATGCCGCCGTCGGTCACCGACTGGTATGGCTTCGAAGCCTATCTGAACCAGCTGCAAAGCTCCGGTCTGGTGGACAGCATCAAGGACCTGTACTGGGACGTGCGCCCCAAGCCCGAATTCGGCACGGTCGAAATCCGGGTGTGCGATACGCCGCTCACGGTCGAAAAGGCCTGCCAGCTGGCGGCGTTCGCCCAGGCCCTGGGCGTGGCGCTGAGCCGCCGCGCGCTGCCCGCGCCCGAGGCCTGGCTGGCCTACAACACCAATCGCTTCCAGGCCTGCCGCTTCGGTCTGCAGGGCAATTATGTCGATCCGGTCCACGGGCGGATGCGCCTGATGGACCACTTGCGGATGACGCTGGAACAGCTGGCGCCGATCGCCGCCGAACTCGGCACGACGGACATGCTGCAATCCCTGGCCGACGGCGCCCTGAAGCAAGGGTGCGACGCGCGATGGCTGCGCACGCAATTCCATCGCAGCCGCGAGCTGCCGGCGGTGGTGCAGGCATCGGTGGCGGCGTGGCGCGGACATGTGCCGCAATGCATCGACATGCCGCCGCTGACCGTGATTCCACGGCGGCGCGTGCGTGCCGGCGCCGAGGCCATCATGCCGGTGGACGGGCTGGCCCTGCCGCAACCCGGCCAGGCGCCCGAAGCCCTGCACTAGGCCGGACAAGACGGCGAACCGCCGCGCTGCAGCAAGGGAAAGCCGGTTTGTTGGTAACATAGCCGATTCCCTTTTGCAGATTGCGCCGGTGGGTTTTGCCCGGTTGCCCGCCCATGTCCTTCCCTACGCTGCCCTATCCGCCCGAGTCTTACACCCGGGGCGCCGAATTCGCTCGTTTGCTGACGCAGCGCATCCTGATCCTGGATGGCGCCATGGGAACCATGATCCAGCAGGTCAAACTGGGCGAGGCCGACTATCGCGGCGCGCGGTTCGCCGCGCATGGCAAGGACGTCAAGGGCAACAACGAACTGCTCAGCCTGACGCGGCCCGACGTGATCAAGACGATCCACGAAGACTACCTGCGTGCAGGCGCCGACGTGATCGAGACCAATACTTTCGGCGCGACCAGCATCGCCCAGGGCGATTACGACCTGCCCGAACTGGCCTACGAGCTGAACGTGGAATCGGCGCGGCTGGCGCGCGCGGCCTGTGATCTGTTTTCCACGCCCGAGCGTCCGCGCTTCGTGGCGGGGGCCTTGGGCCCGCAGCCCAAGACGGCGTCCATTTCCCCCGACGTGAACGACCCGGCGGCGCGCAACGTCACCTTCGACGAACTGCACGACGCCTACGTCGAGCAACTGAACGGCCTGATCGACGGCGGCATCGACCTCGTGCTGATCGAGACCGTGTTCGACACCCTGAATGCCAAGGCCGCCGTGTTTGCGGTCGAAGACGTGTTCGAGCAACGCGGCATCCGCCTGCCCGTCATGATCTCGGGCACGGTCACCGATGCATCCGGCCGGATCCTGTCGGGCCAGACGGTCGAAGCCTTCTGGAATTCGATGCGCCACGCCCGGCCCATCACCATCGGACTGAACTGCGCCCTGGGCGCGGCCCTGATGCGGCCGTACGTGGCCGAGCTGGCCAAGATCTGCGACACCTTTGTGTGCGTGTACCCCAACGCCGGCCTGCCCAATCCGCTCAGCGACACCGGCTTTGACGAGACGCCGGAAGACACGTCACGCCTGCTCGAAGAATTCGCGCGGTCGGGCTTCGTCAACATGGTCGGCGGCTGCTGCGGCACGACGCCCGAACACATTGCGGCCATCGCCAACAAGGTCGGCAAGCTGCCTTTGCGTGCGGTGCCCGACGTACCGCGCAAGATGCGCCTGTCGGGCCTGGAAGCGCTCAACATCGACGAGACCAGTCTGTTCGTGAACGTGGGTGAACGCACCAACGTGACGGGCAGCAAGATGTTCGCGCGCCTGATCCGCGAAGAAAAGTTCGACGAGGCGCTGACGGTGGCGCGCCAGCAGGTTGAAAACGGCGCGCAGATCATCGACATCAACATGGACGAGGCCATGCTGGATTCGCAGGCCAGCATGGCGCGTTTCCTGAACCTGATCGCGTCCGAGCCGGATATCTCACGCGTGCCGGTCATGATCGACAGCAGCAAGTGGAGCGTGATCGAAGCCGGGCTCAAGTGCGTGCAGGGCAAGCCGGTCGTCAACTCCATTTCCATGAAGGAAGGCGAAGAGCCCTTCCTGCGCCAGGCGCGCCTGTGCCGCCGTTACGGCGCGGCCGTCGTCGTCATGGCATTTGACGAACAGGGCCAGGCCGACACGCTGGAACGCCGCAAGGTCATCTGCGAACGGGCCTACCGCCTGCTCGTTGATGAAGTCGGCTTTCCGCCCGAAGACATCATCTTCGACCCCAACGTGTTCGCCATCGCGACCGGGATCGATGAACACAATCACTACGCCGTCGACTTCATCGAAGGCACGAAGTGGATCCGCGAGAACCTGCCCTACGCCAAGATTTCGGGCGGCATTTCCAACGTCAGCTTCTCGTTCCGCGGCAACGAGCCGATGCGCGAAGCCATCCACACCGTGTTCCTGTACTACGCGATCCGCGAAGGCCTGACGATGGGTATCGTCAACGCCGGCCAGCTGGGCGTGTATGCCAACCTGGATCCGGTGCTGCGTGACCTGGTCGAAGACGTGGTGCTGGATCGCCCGGAACCGGTCGGCCGCAAAGACCCCGCCGACGACCGTACGCCCACCGAACGGCTCGTGCAGTTTGCCGACCAGGTCAAGAGTTCGGGCGTCAAGCGCGAAGAAGACCTGGCCTGGCGTGACGCGCCGTTTGGCGATCGCCTGTCGCATGCGCTGGTGCACGGCATCAACACCTACATCACGCAAGACACCGAAGACGCGCGGCAAGCCATCGAAGCCCGGGGCGGACGGCCGATCGAAGTGATCGAAGGACCGTTGATGGACGGCATGAACGTGGTCGGCGACCTGTTCGGCTCGGGCAAGATGTTCCTCCCGCAGGTGGTGAAATCGGCGCGGGTGATGAAGCAGGCCGTGGCCCACCTGATCCCGTACATCGAAGAAGAAAAACGCCAGATCGAAGCGGCTGGCGGCGACGTGCGCGCCAAGGGCAAGATCGTGATCGCGACCGTGAAGGGCGACGTGCACGACATCGGCAAGAACATTGTCAGCGTCGTGCTCCAGTGCAACAACTTTGAAGTCGTGAACATGGGCGTGATGGTGCCCGCCGCCGAGATCCTGGCGCGTGCCAAGGCCGAAAATGCCGACATCGTCGGACTGTCCGGCCTGATCACGCCCAGCCTGGAAGAGATGGCCTATGTGGCGGCCGAAATGCAGCGCGATGACTACTTCCGCAGCCGCAACACGCCGCTATTGATCGGCGGCGCCACCACCAGCCGTGTGCACACGGCGGTCAAGATCGCGCCGCATTACGAAGGCCCGGTCATCTACGTGACCGACGCATCGCGCTCGGTCGGGGTCGCGCAGAACCTGGTGTCCGAAACGGCCAACGCCTTCCTGGACGACCTCAAGGTGGAATACGCGCGGGTGCGCGAGCAGTACGCCAACCGCAAGGCCACGCCGCTGATCACGCTGGAACAGGCGCGCGCCAACAAGCCGCCGATCGACTGGAACGGCTATGTGCCGCGCCAGCCCAAGTTCATTGGCCGCCGGTTGTTCAAGAATTTCGACCTGGCGGAGATCGCGCAGTACATCGACTGGCAGCCCTTCTTCCAGACGTGGGACCTGCACGGCCCGTTCCCCGCGATCCTGACCGACCCTGTCGTGGGCGACTCGGCCACCAAGGTGTTTGCCGACGGCCAGGCGCTGCTCAAGCGCGTGATCGACGGCCGCTGGTTGACGGCCAATGCGATCGTGTCCTTCTATCCGGCCAACACGGTCAACGATGACGATATCGAGGTCTACACCGACGAATCGCGCACCGAGACCCTGTTCACCTGGAACAACCTGCGTCAGCAGACCGTCAAGCGCGAAGGGGTCGACAACAAGTGCCTGGCCGACTTCATCGCGCCCAAATCCACCGGCATCAAGGACTACATCGGCATGTTCGCCGTGACCGCCGGCCTGGGCATCGAAAAGTGGGAAGCGCAGTTCGAGAAAGACAACGACGACTACACGAGCATCATGCTCAAGGCGATTGCAGACCGTCTGGCCGAAGCCTTTGCCGAATGCATGCACGTGCGCGTGCGCCAGGACCTGTGGGGCTACGTGCCCGACGAGGCCCTGAACAACGAGGCGCTGATCCGCGAAGAATACGTCGGCATCCGGCCCGCGCCGGGCTACCCGGCCTGCCCGGAACACACCGTCAAGCGCGCCATGTTCGACGTGCTGGACGCCAACGACATCGGCATGGTGCTGACCGACAGCTACGCCATGCACCCGGCGTCGTCCGTCTCAGGCTTCTACTTCAGCCATCCGCAGTCGCAATACTTTGCGGTCGGCAAGATCGGCGACGACCAGGTCGAGGACTACGCGCGGCGCAGCGGCCGGTCGGAAGACGACCTGCGCCGGGCCCTGATGCCCAACCTGCATTGAACGGGGGGGTATTGAAGCCGCGGCCTGAGTCCGCAGATTCGAATCCGAAAACCTGAAGCCGCAGGCCCGCACGCGCGGGCCTGACTCTGAAGGCTTAGCCCGGCAGACAAATCCCGCGAACGTGAACTCGCGCGCTCAGCTCGCGGTGTAGCCGAAGTCCTTCAGGCGCTTCACCGCGATCGCGCGTTCCTGGTCGCTGAACAGCGGCGCCCACTGCGCTTCCAGGATCAGCACCTCCATCGACAGGTCCAGCCGCTTGGCCAGACTCAGGTGCGTCAGATCTTCCGATAGCGTCTTCGACGCCAGCATCTGCTTGGCCGCGGCCTTGCCGCCCAGCCGTCCCACCAACTGGTGAAAGCGGTTGGCCGAATAGCTGGCCTCTTTTTTCGCGCGCTCGAAAATGCCGAGCATCGCGTCGTGAAATTCCTGTTCCAGTGCTGCGTTCATACGTGGACTTGCTTGGTGGCCGGGGCTGGGATTCTACGCCATCACGACATCTGCATCGCATCCTTCAGTTGATCGAGCGCCGTCGTGTCCTCGATCGTCGTCAGATCCCCCGGATCGCGGCCTTCGGCCACGGCCTGGATCGCGCGGCGCAGCAGCTTGCCTGATCGGGTTTTGGGCAGCACCGGCACGAAGATGACGCGGCTGGGCCGGGCGAGGGCGCCCAGCTGGTGTTCCACCGTGCGCATCAATTCGCCTTCCAATGCAAAGCGTGCATCGGTCGTGGCGATCACGTCGGCATTGCGGACGATGGCAAAGGCCAGGGCCACCTGGCCCTTCAGGGTATCGGCCACGCCGACCACGGCCACTTCGGCAATGGAAGCGTGGCTGGACAGGCTTTCTTCGATCTCCCGCGTGCCCAGGCGGTGGCCGGCCACGTTGATCACGTCGTCGGTGCGGCCCAGGATGAAGACATAGCCGTCTTCGTCCTGCACGCCCCAGTCGAAACTGGAATACAGCATCTTGCCTTCGAAGCCCGACCAGTAGGTCGACACATAGCGCGCGTCGTCGTGCCAGATGCTGATCATGCAGCCCGGCGGCAGGGGGGCGGCCACGGCCACGACGCCTTTGACGCCGGGCGGGCAGGTCTCGCCGGTCGTTTCGTCCACCACGCGCAGGTCGTAGCCCACCACGGGCAGGCCGGGGGATCCAAACTTGATCGGCAGGTCTTCAATGCCGCGGGCAATGGCGAGCATGGGCCAGCCGCTTTCGGTCTGCCAGTAGTTATCGACCACGGGCTTGCCGATGGCGTCGGCGATCCAGGTGGCGGTGGGCTCGTCCAGCGGTTCGCCGGCCAGGAACAGCGTGCGCAGGCTGGACAGGTCGTGCCGCTTCAGCGTTTCGGGGTCCTGTTTTTTCAGTACACGGATGGCTGTGGGCGCGGTAAAGAGCTGCGTCACGCCATACTGCTCGACCAGCCGCCACCAGATCGCGCCGTCGGGCCGGATCGGCGTGCCTTCGTACATCAGCGTGGTCACGCCCTGGATCAGCGGGCCGTACACAATGAAGCTGTGGCCGACCACCCAGCCGATGTCGGACGCAGTGAACATGACATCGCCCGGCCGGCCCTGAAAGATCAGGTCCATGGCCGTGGCCAGCGCCACCGCATAGCCACCCACGTCGCGCACGATGCCTTTGGGTTTGCCGGTCGTGCCCGACGTGTACAGGATGTAGGACGGAAAGTTGGAGTCGAGCCAGACGCAGGGCACCTGCGCGTCCATGTATTGCGTGCGCAGCGGTGCGTAGTCCACGTCGCGGCCGGGCGTGCGCGCCATGTCGGCCAGGCCGCGGTCCACCAGCAGGACGTGTTTGGGCGGCTGGCGGCAGAGCGCGATCGCCTCGTCCAGCAGCGGCTTGTACGGCAGGATCTTGCCCGCGCGCGACCCGGCGTCGGCAGAGATGATCAGCGTTGGCGTTGCGTCATCGATCCGCGATGCCAGCGCCACCGATGCAAAGCCGCCGAACACCACCGAATGGATCGCGCCGATCCGCGCGCAGGCCAGCATGGCGAACGCCGCTTCGGGGATCATGGGCAGGTAGATCAGCACCCGATGCCGCTGCGTGACGCCCAGCGACTGCATGATCGCGGCAAAGCGGTTCACTTCGGCATGCAGTTCGGCAAAGGTGTAGCGGGTTTCGATGCCCGTTTCGGTCGACACATAGATCAGCGCCGTGTCGTTCGCCCGCTCGGGCAGGTGGCGGTCGATCGCGTTATGGCAGAGATTGGTGCGGCCGCCCACGAACCACTGTGTGAACGGCAGCCGGTCGGCATCCAGAATGCGGCCGGGCGGCACGTGCCAGTCGATGCGGGTGGCCCGGTCGCCCCAGAAGCCTTCCGGATCGTTGATGGATTGCTGATGAAGCGCAACATAACCCGCCACGGTGGTCTCCCCGCACGATGCTCAGCCTGCTAGTTTCTGCCGGCCGCGCGTTTGCGGGAATACCGGTTTACCCGTTGACGCCTGGCGGTCCATTCCGTACTTGCCATCGTGCTTGCTATTCAGGAACGATCGATCCAGAATGCAGGCATGAACACCCTGGCTTCCCCGCTGCCAAAAGGCCGCCCCCGCGAATTCGATCCCGAGCAGGTCGTGCAGGGCGCCATGGACATTTTCTGGTCCAACGGCTACCAGGGCACGTCGCTGCCCGATCTGTTGCAGGCAACCGGCCTGTCGCGCAGCAGCCTGTATGCCGCGTTTGGCGACAAGCACGGGCTGTTTCTGCTCGCGCTGGATCGCTACATCGCCAACGCGTTGGCGCGTATCGATCAGGAAATGGATGGGCAGCGCGATCCGTGGGACGGGCTGCGGCTGTTCCTGTCCGGCTACGTGCAGCGGAACAGTGGGGCCAAGGGACGCAAGGGCTGCCTGGTGGTTGCGACCGCGATGGAGCTGGCGGGCAAGGACGCCGACGTGGAAAAGCGCATTCGCGGGTTCTTCCAGGCGGTGGAAGGGCGGCTGGCCGATACATTTGAACGGGCGCGCGGGCAGGGCACTTTGGCCGATGGCTTGGCGCCGCGCGATGCCGCGCGCATGTTGCTGGCGATGGTCGAAGGGCTGCGGGTGATTGCCAAGACAGGTGTGGATGGCAAGGTCTGGCAGGCGAGTGTGGACGCGTTGCTGGGGCGGTTGATCAGGTAAGTGCGTCAGTCAGGGCGGGCGTCGTGCGACGCGCTGTGTAACGTGCTCTGCGACTTGTGGTGCGACCTGTGGTGCGACCTGTCCCGAGGCCTGCCGTGTGCACCACGGTGCGCGGCCTGAACGGTGTCGCGTTCCTTGCGCTCAACTCGCCTATTTTTGGACCATTCAGTCTTGAATGAGGATGTTCATGTCACCCTTGCAGATTCTTTGCGCCATCCTGGTTCCCTTGCTGTGGGGCTGCCAGTTCGTCGTCATTAAGATCGCAGTCGCGGATTTCCCGCCGCTATTCCTGCTGGCCCTGCGGTTCACGGCGATCGCGGCGGTGCTGCTGCCCTTTGCCGGCCTGCCGCGCAGACAAGAACGGAAGCCGGTCCTGTGGATTTCACTGTTCATGGGCGGCCTGAACTTTTCGTTTGCGTTCATCGGCCTGGCGCATGGCGCGGCCAGCGTGGCAGGCGTCGCCATGCAGCTGACGACACCATTTGCCGTGCTGCTGGCCTGGCCCATGCTGGGCGAAAAGCTGTCCTGGCGGGTGATCACCGGGATCGCCATCGCCTTCGTGGGCGTGGTGTTGACCGCGGCAGGTCCGGGGCCGGTCGCGATTCTGCCCGTGCTGCTGATCACCGGATCGGCGCTGTCCCTGGCGATCGGCAGCATTCTGGTGAAGCGGTCAGGCCCGTTCGAACCCATGAAGCTGTTGGCCTGGATGTCGGTGCTGACCGTGCCGCAAGTGCTGCTGATGTCCCTGCTGTTCGAATGCGGGCAGCTCGCATCCCTGCACACCGCGACCGCGCCGGGCTGGATGGCCTTGCTCTACACGATCGCGCTGGGCGGCATTGCCGGCTTCGGCATCTGGTTCTGGCTGATCGCCCGGTGTTCGATTGCACGGGTCGCACCGTATGCCTTGCTGCAGACCGTGTTCGCGGTCGCGTCAGGGGTGCTGTTCCTGCATGAGCCGCTGACCGCGACGCTGGTCATCGGCATGCTGGCGTGCATCGTGGGCGTGGCCATGACGCAGCGGCCGGCGCGGGCGAGTCGGCCAGCGGCGGAAAAATGAACCGTGGCGTCGAGCGATGCGCCTTATGTCTTTTCGACTTCCGCCTTCGCCGCCAACGCAAACCAGTGCCGCGGCGACAGTCCCTGATCCGGCCCCAGCGACGAAAACCCGCCATCCACCGGAACATCCACGCCCGTCATGAAGCGTGCGCCGTCACTGCACAGAAACGCGACCACTTGCCCCACATCGTCCCCGCGCCCCGCGCGGCCCACCGGATGGAACGGCGCAGCCACCGCATCAGCATGTTCCATCGTGCCGGCCAACGACGCCAGCGTGGGCGACCACGTCCAGCCCGGCGATACCGACAGCACCCGGATGCCCTGCGGCGCCAGGGTCACGGCTTCATTGCGCGTCAATTGCAGAATGCCGGCCTTGCTGGCGGGGTACAGCGCGCGTTGCGCCGCGCCAAACTTGCCGCCGGTGCTGCCCAGGTTGATGATGACGCCACCCGGCTGTGTCATGAAGGGCACCGCCTTCTGCACGAACATCGCGCCGCTGACCAGGTTCACATTGAGCGTGCTCAACCATTCTTCGCGAGTCGACGCGATACCCTTGTCGGCATAGATGCAGGCGTTGTTCACCAGGATGTCCAGGCGGCCATAAGCCGACATCGCCGCGGCCACACAGGCGTCGATGTCGGCATCCACCGTAACGTCAGTGTGCTGATAGATGGCCCCGTCATCGAACGTCGCGGCCATGGTATGACCGGCTTCGTCATCGATCCCGGCGAGAACCACCCGGCAGCCGGCCTCGCGCAGCGCGCGGGCAATGTCCGCACCAATGCCACTGGTGGAGCCGGTCACGATCGCGACCTTGTCGTGCAGGGATTCAATGGCGGGCACGGGCGGACTCCTCGGCAAGCACGGCCACGGCGTCGGCCGTGGTCATGATGGTGGCGATCAAGGACATGCTGGCCAGCGATGCCTCATGCGTCGCGCGGGTGGCGGAACAGCACGCGTCTTCGGCCACGATCACGTCAAAGCCGATATCGGCGGCATGGCGCGCGGCGTGTTCCACCGCGGAATGCGTGGAGATTCCCGCGATGATCAGGCGCGTCGCGCCCAGCAGCCGCAGCACTTCTTCCAGCGGCGATCCATAGAACGCATTGACGCGCGTGTGCTTGACGACGAACTCGCCATCGACCGGCCCCAATCCGTCATGAAAGGCGCAGCCCCACGTGCCATCACGCAGCACGCCGCTGCTCACCACGTTGCGGAAGATGGCGCAGTTCTGGATCACGTCCGCCCCGTCTTCACGGTAGGCCGCGCGCGCCGACACCACGGCCATGCCGCGAGCGCGGGCGCCGTCCAGCAGGGCACTGGCCCGCTCGACCACGCGGGCGCGTTCGTCATCCATGTCCGCGCTCAAGCCCACGCGCACCTTGCCGTCACGATGCAGCACGTCGTTCTGATAGTGCACCGCCAGCACGACGGTGCGGGAAGCGGGGGACGGCATCGGCACCGCGGTCATCGGCGCTGTCATCAGCGCTGTCATCAGATGAACACCTGCAGCAGGTCGTGCACTGCCTCGCTGTTGATCAGGTCGACACGCTTCAGGCGAATGCGGTAGCTTGCGCCGTCCTGGATCAGATGATGACGGCACGACCCCGCCAGGGAACGATGTTCACCGCCCTTGCGCCACTCGGCAAAGTGGAAACGCGAACTCACCACCAGGTCGCCGGTGTCCGGATCCCGCCCATCCACCATCACGTTGCCCACGACCCGCGCGCACCGCGAGCGCGGTTGCTGCGACCAGTTGCGCGGGTTGGTGATGCGCTTGACGCGCACTTCGCGCAGCAAGGCGTTTTCCCAGAACAAGGAGACATGGCCCAACGGGTCGGCCTGGCCCGCGGCCAGCGGCGCCCAGTACATGCCGTCGTCCGAAAACAGCGCCAGCCAGTCGTCCCACCGGTCTTCGTCCAGCAGGCGGGCCTCGCGATACAGGTATTGCTCGATCGCCGTCACGTCATCACGGGGCAGGTCGGCGGCCGTTAGCGCATCAAAGGAAGCAAGGGGAAATTTCATGCGGCGTCTCCGGCAAGCATGTAGCGCCGCCATGCGGCGAACTGGTTGCGCATCGGCAATTCACTGGTGCCATTGATCGACACCGATCCATCGTCCAGCTTGCGATCCGTACCGTGGTAGCGGTGCATGCTGACCCACTCGCCGCCCACCTTGTTCTGGTTCCCCAGCTGCACGCGGTTGTAGACCTCGATGTCGTCGGGCATCACGTTGGACGACGGCGAATTGATCACGTTGGCGTACAGCAGCGCCCGTTCGAACACGGCAGGTGGCGCGCCCTTCAGGCGGAATGTGTAGATCTCTATCAAGGTGCGGTCGACGGCCACCGGGCGGATCACACGGAACTGCTGGAACACGGTGTGGGGCGATCCGCTGCCGTAGATCACCGTGTTGTGGCGGTTCATGCCCAGGATCTCGGCCGTGCGCGCTTCACCATAGGCGGCATGCATCGCCGCCTTGTATTCCTGCATGACCGGGTCGTTCCCCGCGTTGGGGTTGAAGATGGCTTCCATGTAGCCGTGGCCGTTGTCAAAGCCGCGCAGCTCCAGGCTTTCCCAGAAGGGATACGGCTCGCCATTGCCGTCCATGACCAGCAATTCCAGCGGCATGGGCGACCCTTCGGGCAAGGCGCGGTACTGCTGGCGCGCCGCCACCACCGACGATTCGTGCGTCACCATCGGGTGCATGGTGTCGTGCAGGTTCTCGTAGAACACCTTCCAGTTCGACTGCTGCATCACGCGGAACACGCCGCCGGCCACTTCCACTTCACCCACCGGTGACCGGTCGCACAGGTTGTCGATCGACGTGATCGCGCCGCCCAGGAATTCCTTCAGCGTCGGGCCTTCGGCGGCCATGCTTGCAAATACGAAGCCGCGGTAGCGTTCGACACGCGCCAGCTTGGTCATGTGGAACTCGGGATTGGCCGGATCAAAGCACGTGCCTTCATACCCGTTCTTGAGCGGCGCCGTCATCATCGTGCCGTCCAGGTGGAAGGTCCACCCGTGATAGGGGCAACGGAACAGCTTGCGGGTATTGCCCGTGCCTTCCGGCACCAGCATCGCGCCCTTGTGCGGGCAACGGTTGTAGACCACGTTCACGCTGTCATCGGCGCCGCGCACCATCACCACCTGGTGCCCGGCGATCTGGCTCGCCACATAGTCGCCGGTGTAGGGCACCTGGCTGTCATGGCCGATGTAGATCCAGATATGGCCGTAGATGCGTTCCATCTCCAGCGCAAAGATGTCGGGGTCGACATATACCTTGCGGTGCACCTTGTCGGGCCGTACCAGCGCGTCCAGGTCGGCGTCCTGCAGCGGCGAAGTCGCTTGTGTCATGCCTGTCCCTCCCGCTTGCCCCATGCCGTCATCAGTGTGTTGGACGGTTGGGTTTCGTCCAGCAGCTTGCGCGCCGTTTCCGCGCCTGCCACGGGCAGCCCGGCCGGATCGATCAGGCCGACCTGCGCCAGCACCGACGCCTGATCCCAGTAGATGTGCTCGTGATACAGCTTGTCGCCGCGAAACTTGACGATCGCAACCAACGGGATTTCAACCGTCTTGCCCGTGGGCGGAACACCTGGCAGCATCCAGTCCACTTCCGTGTCGTGCGTGAAGCAGAACACCATCTCGTCCACGATCTGCGTCAGGCCAATGGTGCGCGAGATCGGGATCAGCCGTGTGTCCTTAGGCGTGCGCGGAATGAAGTGGTGCTGGTAGAAGTAATGCAGCTGCTCGTGGCCCACACCACCGGTCATCGTCGGGATGTGGTTCACATAGGGCTCGGCCACCATCGTCGCCATCGTCTTGTCGGCGTCGCGGATCGCAAATTCATACTCGGTATGTTTGTCCCACAAGGCAGACAGGTTGTAGCGCGGGCCGATCGCTTCCCGCAGCAGCTCGATCGACCGCTGGTGCGCCATCAGCGCCGACGCCTTGTCATAGTGGTCGCCGCCCGTGCGGGCAAAGGCATGGTCCACGTCGGCATAGTCATACACACGCACCCGTTCCGAATCGGCAAACGCCGCGCGAATGCGTTCCTGCGCATCAGGCGGACAGAAGGCATCCTTGCCGGCCACGTGCAGCACGGTCGGGCAGGCAATGGCGTTGGCTTCGCCCAGGTAGGCATCGATGCCCACGCCGTAGTACGAAATGGCCGCGTCCACGCCACATCGCGTCGCTGCCAGGTAAGACAGCGTGCCGCCCAGGCAAAAGCCCAGCGCGCCGACCTTGCCGGTGCACTCGGGCAGGTCGCGCAAGGCCGCCACGGTGGTGGCAATGTCCTTCATGCCCAGGTCCACCTCAAAGGCCTTGTACAGCTCGAACGCGCGCTGCCAGCTGGCCTCGTCGTAGCCCAGTTCGATACCCGGCTCGATCCGCCAGAACAGGTCGGGCGCCAGCACCACATAGCCTTCTTCTGCGTAGTAGTCGGCTACCTCGCGCATGCTCTCGTTGATCCCGAAAATCTCCTGGCACAGCACGACACCCGGCCCGCTGCCCGACGCCGGGACGGCAAGGTAGGCGCGGAAGGTCGCGCCCGAGGCATCCGATAGATCGATATAACGGCCCGTCATGGCAACTCCTGTGTAGCGGCGCGGGTGCAGCCCGCATGGGTACGACGCATAGGTACGGCGCATAGGTAAACGCTTAGGGTTGATTCTAGGTATCGCCCCACGCCCCGGCTCTCCGAGAATGGCAGCGCTTGTCCGCTAATGGCGGATATCGGCGCTCTGCAATGGCACGCAACGTGCTTGCTTCGCGGGGATATCCGCAACGCCTCCGCTTTTCCCAGGCATCACTGCCCACTCTTCCCAGGGAGCCCACCGTGGCCAGCTTCAATGCTCCGCACATGGATCTCGGAACGCTCAACCACAGTGCGGCGTTCCGCTCCAAAGACGCCCAGGAAATGCGCCGCTATGTGGCGGGCCAGCTCACGGATCACCGGCTGGACCTGTGCAGCGGCGGCTTCAGCGCCGTCATGCATCACGCATCGATCGGGTGCCTGGGCCTGCATCAATTGGAGTACGGCGCGTCGGTCACCATCGACCCGGGCAGTCTCGATGACTTCCTGCTGGTGCAAATGCCGCAGTCCGGTTTCGGCCGGGTCTTCCACTCGCAAGGCGAAACCATCGTCTCGCGCGATATTGCAGGTGTCATTGCCCCCACCGCGCCGTTCCGGATCCGGTGGGAACGCGACTGCCGCCAACTGCTGCTCAAGATCCCGCGCCGCAAGCTGGAACAGGCCTGTACCACCTATATGGGCGCCACCGTGCGTGACCCCATCGAATTCGAGTTCGACATGGACCTGCGCACGCCGGCCGGCCAGAACTGGCGGCATCTCATGGAGTACCTGCTGAATACGCTGGCGCTGGAAGACACGCAGCGGCTCAGCCCGCTGGCGCACGCGCACATGGAAGAAATGGTGGTGGCGCATCTGCTCACGCACCAGCCGCACAACTATTCGCATCACGCCGATCATGCGCTGGACGCACGCGGCGTGGCGCCACGTTGTGTGAAGCGCGCGGAAGACTATATGGCCGAACACGTGTCCGACCCGATCTCGCTCTCCGACATCGCCGAACATGCCGGCGTCAAAGTCCGCACCCTGTGCCAGAGCTTCCAGCGCTTTCGCCAGACCAGCCCCATGTCGGCGCTACGCGACCTGCGGCTTGAAGGCGCGCACAAAGACCTGGTGGCCGGGGCAGGCGAGTCGGTCACCGACATCGCCTACCACTGGGGCTTCAACCACCTTGGCCGGTTTTCATTGATGTACAAGGCCCGCTTTGGCGAGCGGCCGCACGAAACGCTGCGGCGCTAGCCCAGTTTGTGATCAGCTGGCCTTGAGCGGGCACTGGTCCGCGTACGAGTCCTGGTAGTTCTTCAGGATCGTGCTGACCAGCTTGTTCGTGACCTGGCCATTGGCGTCCGTATCCACGACGCGCAGGTAGAAGTTCTCGATCGGGAACTGGTTGTTCCCGTAAACGAACTTGCCCCGCACCGACTCGAAATCCGCCTTGCGCAGCGCCGCCAGCAAAGCTTCGCGATCATCCACCTTGCCGCCGATTTGTTTGACCGCGGCATTCATCGCCATGATCACATCGTAGGCCTGCGCCGCGTAGCCTGACGGGTAACGGCCATACTCCTTGCGGTAAGCCGCCACGAACGCCTTGTTCGCCGGCACGTCCAGGTCGTGCGCCCAGTGCGACGTGTTATAGATGCCCAGCATCGGCTTGCCCACCGCCTGGACGATATCCTCGTCCGCCGAAAAGCCGGTCGAAATGAGCGTGATCGATTTGTCGAGCCCCGCTGCAACGAACTGCTTGATGAAGCCGATGCCCATGGCGCCCGGCAGGAAGAAATACACCGCGTCCGGCTTGTCTGATCTCAGTTGCGCCAGTTCAGCCGCGTAATCGATCTGCCCCACCTTGGTATAGATCTCGCTGGTCGCGCCCTTCTCGTAAAAGTGCTTGAACCCGTTCACCGCATCCTTGCCGCCCGGATAGTTCGGCGCAATCAGCACGACCTTCTTGAACTCCTTCTGCGTCGCGAAGCGGCCCGCCGCCTCGTGGTACGCATCGTTCTGGTAGGCGGTGCCAAAGAAGTAGGCATTGCAGCCCTTGCCCGATAACGCGCTAGGCCCGGTGTTGTGAGACAGATAAGGCACCTTCTTGCCAAACAGCAGCGGCCCCACCGCCAGCGCCACGTTCGACGCCACCGGCCCCGTGAACAGATCGATATCGTCCCGCTGCAACATGCGCTCGACCTGCTGGCGCGCGTTGTCCGGATTGCCGGCCGTATCGGTCTGGATGTACTCCACCGGGAAGCCCCCCAGCTTGCCATCCAGTTGCTTCATGGCCAGCGCATACCCCGTGCGCGAGTCCGTGCCGTTCGCACTGAACGGACCGGAAATATCCATGGCCATGCCGACCTTGATGGTCTGGGCGACAGCAGCATGCAGGGGCGACAGGGCGAGACAGGCAAGAGCAAGACAGCGTGCAGCGGAACGCAGGCGCATGGAAATCTCCAGGGGGTCGACCAGTGGCTGCGCGTGCGCGCAGGAATGGATCGATTCTGGGGGAATGCGGGCGCGGGGCTATCCAGATCGAGCACGGAAGGGGAG
This sequence comes from Pigmentiphaga litoralis, assembly GCF_013408655.1. NCBI lineage: Bacteria > Pseudomonadati > Pseudomonadota > Betaproteobacteria > Burkholderiales > Alcaligenaceae > Pigmentiphaga > Pigmentiphaga litoralis. Next base: position 3,914,007 of record NZ_JACCBP010000001.1, on the reverse strand, counting down.
GGCTTATCCGAATCGTGCAGGAATCGGCGGCCTGCTTCACCGCCCGAACAGATCCGGATACGACAGCCCCAACTCCCGCTCGATACGCGCGAGGTCATTGAGCGTGTCGGTGGCCAACAGCAAGCCGCCTTCGGCAAGGTGCTGCGCCTCGGCATGCGTTTCCATTTCACCGGGGTAGAACACCTGCGTGTGGCCCTTTGCCAGCGGCACCGCCTTGAGCGAATCGATGTACGTCTCCATCCGCTCGTTGAACTCCGACAGCGGCTGGAATGCCTCCACGTTCAAGGCCACCATGAGATGGCCCGCGCAGCTTCGGTTGACGGGGTCGTAGGGGCCGTGCACGCCTTCCAGGAAACCACTGCCCGACAGGACGCCCGACAGCACATCGACCATGACGCCCATCACATAGCCCTTGTGTCCGGCCATGGGCAGGATGAACCCTTCCAGCGCAGCTTTGGGATCGGTCGTCGGATTGCCTTCCGCATCGATCGCCCAGTGCGGCGGTATGGATTCGCGCCGGTTGTTGGCCAGATAGATCTTTCCGCGCGCCACGCCCGAATTGGCCATGTCCATCACCATGGGAGGATGGCGGCCTGCCGGTGCAGCGATCGACCAGGGATTCGTGCCGATCTTCTTTTTAAGGCCGCCCCAAGGGGCCATGTTGGGTCCCCCGTTGCTCATCAGGATCGTGATGCATCCTTGTTCGGCACCCATACGCGTGAAGTACATGCAGGTGCCGAAATGGTTCGAATTCCGAACCGATACGACACCGACGCCGTGGGCCTTGGCGCGGCGCACGGCTTCGTCGGCGGCACGTTTGGCGACAACGGGACCGAGGCCGTCCGCACCATCGAGCACGGCAATGGCGCCGCCGTCGACGATCAGTCTTGCATGCGTTTCCGCCTTCATGGCGCCCGATTGCAGCCGTGCCAGATACCAGCCCAGCCGCAACATGCCGTGGGATTGGTGCCCCCATAAATCGGCCTGGACCAGCGAGTCGGCGGCGAGCAACGCGTCGGCGTCAGGCACGCCCATGTGCCGATAGACATCGGCGGCAAACGCCACCAGACGCGCCGGTGCAATCCGCGCCGCATCGGTAGGGGTAGAGACGGTGTCGGTCATGGTGGGGATCTCAATTGTCGATTTGAATGCGTCGTTCCTGCACGAAAGTCTTCCAGCGCGCCAGGTCGGTTCGGAACAGTTTGTCGAAGTCGGCAGTGGACTTCGAGCCGGGCTCAAGGCCTTCTTCGGCAAACTTGGCGCGCACCGCGGGATCGGCCAAAGCCTGAGCAGTGGCGCGATGCAGCTTTTCGACGATCGGCGCGGGCGTACCGGCCGGGACAAAGGTGCCGAACCAGACCGTCATCTCAAAGCCGGGAAAGGTCTCGGCGACGGTGGGTACGTTGGGGAGCACCTTCAGCCGCTGCGGGCTGGCGACGGCAATGGCCTTCAGCTTGCCGGACTGGATGTGATTGATGAAGCCGGGAACCGTGCCGAACGACAGCATGATCGTGCCGCCAAGCAGGTCGCTCATCGAATTGGCGGTGCCCTTGTAGTGAATGACGAGCAGTTCCGCGCCGCTGGCCTGGCTGACCATCTCGGCCGCCAGATGCGACATCTGACCCGCGCCGGGGGTGCCCACCGACACTTCTTTCGGGTGTTTCTTTGCGTAGCTGACGAGTTCAGGAAGCGTGTTGAACGGTGCGGAGGGGGTCGCGCCCAGCAGCGTAGGCGAGCTTGCCAGTTCGCTGACCGGCACCAGATCCTTCTCGGTGTTGTAGGGCAGCTTTTTATAAAGCCATGGGTTGCTGGTCAGCGCGCTGTTCGTCATGAGGACCGTGTAGCCATCCGGCGGCGCCTTGGCGACCGCATCGGCGCCAATGATGCCCGATGCGCCAGGCCGATTCTCGACGACGACACTCTGGCCCAGCAGGGTGCCCAGCTTTTCTGCGACCACGCGTGCAACGACATCCGAGCCGCCACCCGGGGCGAACGGCGCGATCATGCGGATCGGGCGGCGCGGGTAGTCTTGTGCGCTGGCCGGCAGGGCGGCCACCAGGGTGAGCGCGGCAAGCACCCCGCATTGGATTGCGTTTTTCAACCTTGTCTCCAGTCTGGTTCTTATAAGTGCCTCACTATAGGCAGCGCCAATCGGGTTAAAAAGCCAGTAATCCAGTCGAAAACATTAGAAAAACTGAACTGACCGTGCAGAACCTCGACATCGAATTGCTCAGGACATTTGTTGCCGTGATCGAGCATGGCTCGTTCGCGGCGGGCGCTCAGGCGGTACTGCGAACGCAGTCGGCGGTCACGCAGCAGATACAGCGCCTCGAAGCGCAGATCGGCAAAACGCTGTTCAACCGGGTGGGCCGCGGCAAGCATCTGACCGAAGACGGCATCAAGGTGCTGGACTACGCGCGCCGCCTGCTGGCGCTCAACGACGAAGCCTGTATCGCCTTGTCCGGGGTTGCGCTAAGCGGCGAAGTCAGGCTCGGCGCGCCGCACGATGTTGCCGAGACCATCCTTCCGAATCTGCTGGCGCACTGCTCGGCCACCTTTCCCGACCTGAAGATTTCGATCCACATCGGCCGCAGTCCCCACCTGCTCAATGCATTGCGCCATGGCGAAATCGATCTGACGATCGCCGGAGGCGAAGCAGCGGAACTGCGCTTCCTGACCCTGCGCACGTCGCCCATCGTCTGGATGTGCGCACCGTCTTTCCACTACGACCCCACGCAGCCTCTGCCATTGATCGTTGCGGACGAGCTCAGCTACTTCCGGCGGATCGCCATTGATTCCCTTCAGCAAGCCGGGATCCGATGGCGCATCACCTACACGTCGCCCACCGTGGTCGGTGTGCGGGCTGCCGTGCGCGCCGGTCTGGGCGTTACCGCCAGGACCATCGAAATGCTCGGCAACGATCTGCGTGTGCTGAGCGACCCGGCAGCGTTGCCGCGGCTGCCCGAGGTCAGCTTTCGGCTCTACCTGAGTTCGAACAGCACCAATGCGTTGGCCCGGCGGCTGTTTGATTCGTTGGCGAACAAAAGTTTCTGAACGAAGCACCGCGCTGCCGGGCATGGCCAAAATGATCAGACGTCTGATCGTATTTCGGCTTTGCATCCTTGGGCGGGCCGATCGGAATAGGTGAGAAGATCACCTTTAGCGTTATCCCTATTGACGAAGCCTCACCCAACTCCTACATTCGCAAACAATCAGACGTCTGATCAAATTCGCGATCGGGGGAGCGGGCGATGGACGAGTCTTTCAGCGCAACGGGCGGCTTCAACGCAGGGGGTGTCAGCCGCGCGCGCCCGTTCGTCATCCGGCGCCTCGGCCACTTTGGCATCAACGTGCACGACCCGGAAGTCAGCCTTGGCTTCTACAGCGGCCTGCTGGGCCTGGCGATTTCAGACCCTTTGGACTTCGGCCCCCGCCTGACCGATGAACAGCGTCAGCGTGTCGGCCCGTCCCGCGGCTATTTTCTGCGGCACGGCACGGATCACCACTCCTTCGTCATCTTCCCGAAGCGGGTCACGGACACGCTCAGTCCGCACTACAAGACCTGTCCGCAAAACACCAGCAACCAGATCACCTGGCAGGTGGGCAGCCTGGACGAGGTCCGCAACGGCTTCGCCTGGTTCAAGGCGGAGGGCAAGCGCGTGCTGCGCGCGGGCCGCGACATTCCGGGGTCGAACTGGCACTTCTATCCGCCGGATCCGGATGGCCACATCAACGAACTGTTCTACGGCATCGAGCAGATCGGCTGGAGCGGTCTGTCCAAACCCAAGGCGGCGCACGCGTTGCGGTATGAGCAGCCGCCGGAGGGCCCCCATATTTCCGAGCGGCAGGAAGTCGACAACGCGCGTGCCGCAGGCGTGGACCTGGCAAGTGGGTGGCGGCACAGCGAGCCGACCGAAGAACGCTTCGATGTGGAAGGCGTGTTGCTGGCGCGGCCGCTCAAGATCGTGGGCGTGGGCCCGGTCCGGCTATTCGTTGACGATGTCAACGAAGCCAGAAAATTCTACGAAGGCGATCTGGGGCTGCGCTTCACGGAAGAGGTGACCTGGCGCGGCCACACCTGTGTATTCCTGCGCGCCAATACTGAACATCATTCGCTGGGTCTGTATCCGATCGCGCTGCGTGACGAACTGGGGCTGCGGCCGGATTCGACGCTGATGTCGTTCGGTTTCCGGCTGGCCAGCTACACGCAGCTCAGGCACGCCGTGGCCTTTCTTGAATCGCAGGGGGTGGCGGTCAAACGCCTGCCGCAGGAACTGACGCCCGGCATGGACTACAGCGCCTTTGCCATCGATCCCGACGGGCATGCCATCCAGCTCTATTTCGCCATTGAACAAATCGGCTGGGACGGGCGACCGCGCCCTGCCGCGCTGCGCCAGCCGGTGCCCGACGTCTGGCCCGACGTCATCACCGACGATCAGGCCTATCTTGGAGAGACCTATCTGGGCCCATTCAATTAGGTGGTGAACGGCGTCGTCGATCCGGCGGCGCCGACATGAGGAGACAACATGACAACGCACATTACGATGCGCGTCGGTCTGACCCTGGCGTTAGCGCTTTGCGGCGCGGCAGTCGGGGCAACCGATTTTCCCGTACGGCCGATCACGATCATCGTGCCGTATCCGCCGGGTGGCACGGCCGACATTCTGCCCCGCATGATTGCGGAGCGCTTGCCCGACGTGTTGAAGGTGCCGGTAATCGTCCAGAACAAACCCGGGGCTTCAGGCACGTTGGGGGCGGACCTGGTGTCGCGCGCCGCGCCCGATGGCTACACGCTGCTGGGCGTGCCGCCGCACTTCTTTGTGAGCGATCTGCTTTACAAGATTTCGTTCGATCCGAAAGCCTTCGAGCCGGTGGGCATCATTGCGTCGTATCCGAACGTATTGCTTGCGAATAGCAACCTTCCAGTTGCGAACGTCAAGGACCTGATCGCGCTGACTTCGTCCGGCAAGAAGACGCTGAACATGGCGTCGGCCGGTGCGGGCACCAGTCAGCATCTGAGCGCCGAGCTGCTCAGGATCAAGGCCAAGGTCGACTACACGCATGTGCCGTACAAGGGCACGGCGCCGGCGCTGTCCGACCTGATGGGCGGCCATGTCGACGCCATGTTCGACAACCTGATCACGGCCTTGCCCTATGTGCAGTCCGGCAAGGTCAAGCTGCTGGGCGTCGGATCGGCCAGACGCAACCCGGCGTTTCCCGATACGCCGGCCATCAGCGAAGTCGTGCCGGGGTATGAGTCGGTCACGTGGATGGGGTTGGTTGCGCCACCGGCAACGCCGGGTGCCGTGGTGGACCGGCTGAGTCAGGCGGTTGCCCAGGTGCTGAAGGATCCGAAGCTGCGCGCACAGATCGAGGCCATGCAGGCGGCGCCTGCTGACGGCACCCGAAGCGACATGCAAAAGCAGGTGAAGGAAGACACGGCGCGGTGGTCCGACGTGATCCGGACCGCCAGGATTGTTGCGGAGTAGGCGATGCGATGCCGCGCTTCAGGAGTCGGTGCCTTCGAGCGTCGTGCGTGCGCGGTCGTTGAAGGCGGCGTTGAACTTGTTGAGCAGGTAGATGAACGCTTCGCGCTCGCCGGGGCTGAAGGGCTCGGCCAAGGTGTGCTTCAGTTCCGTCAGCACGGTGTCGCACTGCGTCCAGAGCGTCTGGCCCGCAGGCGTCAAGGACAGCGCGTTCTTGCGTTTGTCTTCTTCGACCGAGGTCTTGTCGAGGATGCCGCGCTTGGCCAGCAGGCGCACCACCAGCATGGTGGTTGACCGGTCATGACCGAGCAGGCGGGCGACCGAAATCTGGTCGATGCCGGGGCAATGCTTGACGATGGTCATGATGCCGAACTGCGTCGGCGTGATGTCGAGTCCGGCGCACGACTCGGCAAACATCGACATGCAGATCTGGTGTGCGCGACGAACGATGAAGCCTGGACGATCGTACAGAAAATCCAGTGCGGCGTTCGCCGGAGACAGTGCAGGTTTGGTGTTGGCCATGACAACGGACGCGCCTTTCAAGAGCCGTGAATAGTAGCCCAGCATGAGGAGACAACATGTATCGCGCTAGAAGAAAGTTGCTGTTGACGGCACTGTGCGCGGCGCTGCCCGCCTTGGGGTTCTGTACCGCCGTCCACGCTGCGGCGCCGGACGCGGCATGGCCGGTCAAGCCGGTGCGCTTCATCGTCCCGTTCCCGCCGGGCGGGGGGGCGGACTCGCTGGGCCGCATCGTTGCCCAGCAACTGACCGAAAGCCTCGGGCAATCGGTCATCATCGAAAACCGCACGGGCGCGGGCGGCCTGATCGGCTGGCAAAGCGTGGCGCGGGCCGACCCGGATGGCTACACCTTCCTGATCGCGGGGATCAGTCTGGCCGTCACCATGCCCATCAGCCAGGGGCAGGAATACGACCCCAAAAAGGACCTGAAGCACGTGGCCTTGCTGGGTGGCCCGCCCACGGTATTGATTGTCAACGCCAACCATCCGGCCCGGACCGTGGCCGACCTGATCGATATCATCAAGAAGTCGCCAGACGGCTTGAGCTGGGGGTCGCCCGGGCCAGGCACGCATGGATCCCTGATCGGCGATGCCTTCGGCCGCGAGACGGGCACGCGCATGGTCCATATCGCCTATCGCGGCGGCGGCCCGGCCGTGGCCGATGTGGCCGCCAACCACATTCCGGCGGCGTTCATGACCCTGAGCGGCGCCACCGCGCAGATCCAGGCGGGCCGGGTACGCGCCCTGGCGGTGACGTCGTCGAAGCGCACCGTTGAATTTCCGGATGTGCCCACCTTTGAAGAGCTGGGCTACCCGAAGCTGACCGGCGCGCCGTGGTTCGCCTTGTCGGGACCGCCGGCGCTGCCCGCGCCGATCGCCAATCGTCTCAATACGGAAGTCAGGGCCATCCTCCAGACACCCGACGCGAAAGCCGAGCTGGCAAGGCAGACTATGGAGGTGTTCGACTGGGATGTTCCCACCTTCAATGCCTTCGTCCAGAAAGAGGCGGCGTATTGGAGTCCCTATACCAAAGCGATGCTCGAGAAGGCCAAGTAGATGCAGGTTTCAACGACCTCCAGTGTGACGATCCATCCAAGTGGCCGCCAGTTCAGCGCCGCGCCAGGCCAGACCCTGCTGCAGGCCGCGCTCGACGCAGGCGTCAACCTGCCCTTCAGCTGCCGCGCCGGCCATTGCGGCGTGTGCCGTGGCCGCGTGGTCGAAGGCGACATCCGGCTGGATGCGTTCACCCCGGGCCTGAGCGACGCGCAGCGTGCCGATGGCCACGTGTTGCTGTGCCGGACCCATGCGGCCGCGGACCACATCGTCATCGACGTTCGCGAAACCGAATCCGCGCTGACACCGCCCAAGACCATCCCCTGCCGGGTCAAGTCGGTCGAACAGCGGTCGGAGTCGGTTGCGATCGTCAAGCTTCGGCTGCCGATGAATGAAAACGTGTTCTTCCTGCCGGGGCAGTTCATCGACGTGCTGTTCGATGACGGACAGACGCGCAGCTATTCGATTGCCAACCCGCCCAGGCAACGCGGTGTGGTGGAGTTTGAACTGCACATGCGGCACCGCCCGGGCGGACGCATGACCGACCCCGTGTTCCGCGCGGAACTGACCGGCAAGATGCTGAAGATCCAGGCGCCGCTGGGCAGCTTCTTTCTGCGCGAAGAGTCCGACAAGCCGCTCGTGCTGCTGGCCACCGGCACCGGCTTTGCGCCGATCAAGGCCATCCTTCAATACATGCAGGAAACCGGCGTGAAGCGCCCGGCCACGCTGTATTGGGGAGGCCGCTCGCCCAACGATTTCTACATGCGCGATCTGGTGGAGCAGTGGGAGGCCGAACACGGCAACTTCCGGTTCGTGCCGGTCGTCTCTGCGCCGGTGTCCGGATCAGCCTCATCCACGCCCGGGCAGGAATGGGCCGGCCGCATCGGCCACGTGCACGACGTCGCGCGGCAGGACTTCCCGGACCTGTCGGGCCACCATGTCTACGCCTGCGGGTCCCCCGCCATGGTGTCCTCGGCGCGGCGCATCTTCATCGACGAGTGCGGCCTGGACGCGGCGGACTTCTTTTCGGACGCCTTCGTGCCGACAGGCTACGACGCGCTGACCCGCCCGCCCGCGCTCTCGTCCTTTCCCTGACTTCGTTGCTTTGACCTCGTTGCTTTGACCAGGAGCTCGCCCATGCGCATCACCAACGCCCTCATCGACTCGCGCCATCCGGGCTCGGTCGTCAAGCCCGAGTACCTGTCCCACGGCACATTGGAGTGCTACAGCGTCACCACGTCGCGCCGGTTCTATGAAGAATTCCTGGGCCTGGAATGCGTGCGGCACGGCAAGCGATCCATGGCCATCCGTTGCGGCATGGCCTTCCACATCGTGTGCCTGCACGTGGGCAATCGCCTGCGGCCCTGCAGCGTCGACAACCACTGGGGCATCGACGTTGCATCGGCTGAAGAAGTCGACCGCATCTGGAAAGCCGCCGGCGAGCTCAAGGACACCTACGGCATCCACACCATCACCCAGCCCGTCGACCAGCATGGCACGTACTCGTTCTACATCGAAGACCTGGACCACAACTGGTGGGAAATCCAGTTCTACGACGGCATCCAGCACGAAGACATGTTCGACTTTGGTGACCGGTTCACCGACGCCGACCTGCCCGATGCGTTCAAGTAATCGATACCCAGGGATCCCCCGATGACCTACAGCCTGCTGTCCTACCAAAGCGATCGCGGCCCACGCGCCGGCATGCGTGTCGGCGATCGCGTCTTTGATGTCGAACACGTTTCCGGTCGCGCCGAGTGGGCCACGGTGATGGGCATGCTCGATGATTGGCAAGAGGCCAGCGCACGATGCGACACGCTGGCGCGGCACCTGGCCAACGACAGCGGCGCGGGTGCGCTGGACTTGAGCGCCATGGCGCTGCTCGCGCCGCTGCTCTATCCCGGCACGCTGTATTGCGCCGGCGCCAACTACCGCGACCATGTCGAAGAAATGGCCAAGGCCCGCGGCATGCCCCCGCCGCCCACCATGAAAGACCTGGGCGAAGTCGCCGGCCACTTCATCAAGACCTCGCGCAGCGCGGTCGTTGGCCCGGGCGCCATCGTCCCGATCCCCAACGCCACCCAGCGCCTGGACTGGGAACTGGAGCTTGCCGCCGTCATCGGCAAACGCGCCACCAACGTCAAGGCCGCCGACGCCCTCGACTACGTCGCCGGCTACACCATCGCCAACGACCTGTCCGCCCGCGACCGCAGCCGCCGCGCCAAACTCGAGCCCGGCTCGCTCATGTACTACGACTGGATCGCGCACAAGTCCTTCGACGGCTCATGCCCGATGGGCCCATGGTTCGTGCCCTCGCAATTCATCGCGGATCCGAACGCGCTCGACATGAAGCTGTGGGTCAATGGCGAGCTGATGCAGGACTCGAATACGTCCAATCAGATCTTCGATATCGGCGAGCAGATCGAAGCCCTGTCGCATCGGGTGACGTTGCAGCCGGGTGACGTGGTGTTGACCGGCACGCCTGCGGGGGTGGGCAGCGGTCGGGGGCAGTTCCTGAAGGCGGGCGATGTGGTGAAGCTGTGGATCGCCGAGATCGGGGAGTTCGAACACGGGATCGGGTGAAGCCTTGTTCTCCGCGTTCAATCAGGCTGAATCCGAAAGTCCTCAACCAGCTTCTTGTATCGCTTCGCATCCGTCGCCAGGATCCGGGCGAACGTGGGCGCGTCGCCCTTGCCCGGGATCATCGCCATGTCCTTCATGCGGCTAGCCACATCGGGCATGGCCAGCACGGCGTTGACGTCCTGGTTGAGGGTGCGAACCAGATCATCGGGCATGCCTTTTGGCCCCAGGAAACCTTGCCAGGTGCTGATCTCGGCGTTCTTGAATCCTGCTTCGGCCAGCGTCGGCACAGCCGGTGCAAACGGCGACCGCGCGGTGTCGGCGACGGCCAAGGCCACCAGGTTGCCGCTGGGCAGGTACTGAGCGATCGACTGCATCGTGCCGAACAGCATGGGCACCTGACCTCCGAGCACATCGGCCAGTCCGGGCGCGGTGCCGCGATACGGGATTTGCGTCAGGGTGATGCTGGCCGAGCGGGACAACAGTTCGCCAAGGATATGCATGGGTGAGCCGTTGCCCGGACTGGCGTACGCCGACACCTTGCCTTCGTTGACTCTGGCAACGAGTTCCTGCATTGACCGGACCCCGGTCACTTTGTTGACCACCACAAACAGCGATTGATCACACAGGTGCGCGATCGGGGAAAAGTCGGTGATCGGATCGTATTTGGCGCCGCTACCCGGATGAAGCACAAGCGGTGCGGTGATGAACGTGTTGGGAGCGACCAGCAGGGTATGTCCATCCGGCGCGGATCGGGCGACGTACGCGCTGCCGATGGTGCCTGCCGCGCCATTGCGGTTTTCGACGACGACCGGCTGTTTCCACCGCGCCGACAGCTTCTCGGCAAGCAGGCGTGCCATGACGTCGACTTCACCACCGGCCGGATAGGCAACGACGAGGGTGACGGGTCTGGTGGGAAACGGCGCGGCCCAGGCGATGCTTGATAGCAGGGCCAGCGATGCGGCAAGGCAGGACTTCAGTGTCGTGCGGCGGGTGCGATGGATCATGCAAATTCCTTGGACGGGGTCGATCGATGGAAGAGTCGGCGCCAAACGTGTCGCCTGGAACAGCATCAGAACGCGTGGCGCAATCCGACCAGCACACCGGTCTGATCCTTGCCTGGCGCGGGAGCGAGGGGGGCAATGCTGCTGCTGGACACCGAGAACACCGACCCGCTTCCGCTGTTGTCCATTCTTGCAAGCATCACGTACGACGAGGTCCTGCGAGAGAAGTTGTAGCTGGCCCGGCCTACGGTCATGGTGCCCCGCGCCTGATACGCATCGGCGTCATACCGGAGTACCTGCGCATCGATCGCCCAGTTCGCAATCGGGTAGGACGCTCCAAGGTAGTACAGATTGGTGGAGACGTTGCGGGTGGTTCCACTGATGTTCCTGTGCAGCCATCCTCCGCCCACCTTGAGATTGGCAAAGCGTACGTATCCGTTCGCCATGTAGCGGCGATCCCGATCGTCAGGACTGGCTACCGCCGTGCCTGCCGTACCTGGCACCACGCTGACGGGCGTCGCCCCAGCTCCCCCTCGCTGCTCGTCGTAGACGGCGGCCACACCCCATGTTGCGGTGTCGTATTTCAAGAGGCCCGACCAGGCTTTGCATGCGCTCGACTGGCTGACATTCTCGCCAGCGCAGTTGCCGGCGGCGCTGGTGTCTCGGCCGAATGAGTATGTTCCGCCCACGGTCAGTCCGCCGAATTTGCCACGATAGGCGATCGTATTGTCCGTTCTGGCATTGGGCACATACGTATCGAAGCTGGCCATGCTGAAGGCGGACGGTCCGATCACATCGGCATCGAACAATGACCAGAACAGCATGGTCGGTTGTCGTCCAAGGGTCACACTGCCCCAGCGGTGCTCCAGGCCGACGTAGGCCGTGCGGCCGAACAGCCTGCCGGTCTGGCCGGCATTGCCGCTGTCGATGAAGAAGCCACTTTCCAGGTTGAAGATGGCTTTGAGTCCGCCATCGAGTGTCTCGCTTCCCCGAATGCCCCACCGGGATGGCACTTGGCCACCCGTCAGCGTCGCCATGCGCGTGGCGGAATCGCCATTCGGATTGGCATTCGTGAAGTGTTCGATCGCACTGTCGATCGCGCCGTACAGCGTCACGTTCGATGCACTTTGGGCAAAGCAGGGGGACGTCGACAGGGCGAGCGCAAACGCCCCTGAGAGCTTCAGCTTCATGGTCTTTCCGAGGTGGGGGTGGACGAACCGGCGCAGGCCGCCGGGTGCTACTGAACTCAGGCGGGCGCGGGCTGCGTAGCCAGGGCGGCGTGTTCGGATTCGACTTGCTCGCGCGCTGCGTTTTCCATGAGGCGTCTGACGCGAACCAGGCCCAGGTCATGCGAATACAGGTTCTCTTTGGCGCGCGCATTGGCGGCCAGGCTTTCAATGACCAGACGGTCCTGTTCCAACACGTCCCAATGAAGGCCTTCGAGGCGATTGCGGTACAGAAATTTCCAGACCGAAAGCGCGAAGCCGGACGCTTCGCGGATGCGCCAGAAATAGACCTGACAGTTCGCTTCATCGACCGGGGTCACGAAGCCGACGATGAAGAACTCGCCGCCGCCATATTTCTTCTGATAGGGCACGGAGAGTCGCATCCAGACCGCTGTCGTCTTCCCGAATTCGACCCAGTCGAAGTTGACCCCTCGCTGGCCGGCTTTCTCGAACAGCAATCCGGTGTCGGTCGGCCGCACTGCCATCTCCGCTTGCTTGTTGCCTTCTGCCATGGAGTGCGACTTGGAATGCAGGTAGCTTCCGTGCATCAGGTCCATGACGTTGTCGATGGCGTAGCGATAATTGCACTTCCAGTTCTGCATGCAGAGGAAGCCGGAGAAGGCCTCGTCGGTCATTTCCTTGGGCACCGACAGCGGTTCGGGTGCCCGCTCCGTACAGTCACTGAACCACAGGAAGATGGCGCCGCCCAGCTCGGTCACAGGGTAGGACTTGAGGCACTTTTTTCCCACCAGGGTGCTGCTCGCCAACGCCGGAACGTCGGCGACAACGCCTGATCCATCCACTTCCACGCCGTGGTACCAGCACGCCACTTTGTCACCCAGGTTCCAGCCCAGGGAAAGCCGAGCGCCACGGTGCGGGCAACGGTCTTCAACCGCGCGTACCTGACCGCTTGCGTCACGCCACAGAACGATGTCTTCCGACAGCCGCGTAATGCCGGTCGGGGTGTCGGTCACCATATAGCTGGGCAGGACCGGATGCCAGAGGTTCAGCAGCCCGCGCTGTACTCGCGAGGCCGCAGTCGTCGAATTCGTTTCTTGGTGCATGTGGGTTCCTGATGAACGGTGTGCCATGGCGTCTTGCTGTGAAGTCGCCGTCATTGCGCCAAGCGCGCCATTTCCTGTTCAAGGATCTCTGCTGTCCAGGCGCTTCCAGCGGGACTCAGGACGCGTGCGTCGTTCAGGGCAGCGGCGAATCCGGCAGGGGATACCGCACCTGCCAGGTAGGCAAGTTCAATGGCATCGGCCAATGCGTTCTCGTACGGCGTCGGGGCCGACCGACGCGTCTGCCATCGGAGGTTTAGGCCTTGGCCAGGCAGCTCGATCAGTCCTGTGCCAGCCTCTGTGCTGGGCGTTGCGGTGTCGAGGCGCACAAGGCGGTGATTGAAGATCTCGGGCATGACTTTCTCGAAGGGTTCTTGGACAAGGTTTTGCACACTGCCCTTATTCCTAATTGTGGGAATAAGGCCTGCGGGTTCGCTTGAACGGCGCTGCACCGCCTGAATCCGTTAATTCCTATTACTAGGAATTAGAGAGGTTATACAGGCGTCACAAAGGTGTCAAGAGGGTTTCGGAGCATCGGGAATTGAAGCGGCAGCGCCCCGCCGCGCCGGCTCAGGCGCTCTTGCTGATGCCTTTGAGGATCATGTTTGCCGCAAAATCAATGTAGCGCTCGGTCAGGTCCTGTGTGCCGTCCACGTCGTCGAACAGGACGCGCAGCATGGGTTGGGCGTCCATGAAAAAGGTGCAGAGCCCAAGAATGGCGACGTGCAGGAATCGGGGGTCGATGTCCTGGACCTTCGCGTCTGAGCCCATGCGCTGCTTCAGCAGCGACTCACTCAGTTCCATGCCTTTGAAGGCCACGTCGCGCAGTGTCGCGGCACTGTGCGTCTGCTTGTCCGCAGCGTAGATTTCATTCAGCACCAGCTGAAGGAAAGGCGGATTGTCTTTCAGCGCGTCGATCAGCATTCGAAGCCGCTTGCGCAGGCGCACTTCCAGGGTCCCTTCTTCGTCGAGCATGATGCGCGACCTGGACTGGATCTCTTCAAGCAGGTGCGTGGCCGTGGCCTGTATCAATCCCTGCTTGTTCCCGAAGTAGTACCTGATCAATGCAGGATCTACCCCAGCCGCCGTGGCAACTTCGAGCACGCTCATTTCCCGAGGTGTCTTCTGACGCATGATGGATATGGCAGCCTGAATGATGGCCGTCTTGCCAACCATGGTTTCTTCGGTGGGATGCCCCGCTTGCCGGCCGCGCTTGCGGGGCCGTTTGGGCGTTTGACCAGTCGCCTGCATTGATTGCTGTGTCCATTGGGATGTCGTGACCGGGGCAGCTTACCCCATATGCGAAGTTGCCCAAGCCGGATAACCCACCCTGCTCATCCATCCCGACACTTATGCCAACTCCTTCCCGGTACAGCAAACAAATCCTCATCAGGAACACCCCTTGCGTGAGACTCCCTGACAGATCAGTCATCCAACAAGGAGAATTCAATGTTCGCTCACAACAAGCGATTGCAATACACGGTGCGGGTCTCGGAAAGCAACCCGGCGTTGGCGAACCTGATGCTCGAACAGTTTGGCGGACCGCAAGGCGAACTGGCAGCGGCCTGTCGCTACTTTGGTCAGGCACTGGGTGAAGAGGATCCTGGCCGCCGCGACATGTTGATGGACATTGCCACTGAAGAGCTGAGCCACCTTGAAGTCATCGGCAATATCGTTGTCATGCTCAACAAAGGCAACAAGGGCCGGCTGTCGGAAGGCATTGAAGAAGAAGCCGAGATGTACCGCGCCATCAGTGGCGGTGGCAACAGCTCGCACGTGACGCAGGTGCTGTACGGCGGCGGACCGGCCTATACCAACTCTGGCGGCCAGCTCTGGTCCGCGGCCTACATCGACAACATCGGTGATCCATCGGCCGACCTGCGATCCAATATCGCGGCCGAAGCGCGCGCCAAGATCGTTTATGAGCGGCTGATCAATCTGACCGATGACCCGGGTGTGAAAGACGCATTGACGTTCCTGATGACGCGCGAGATTGCGCATCAACAGTCGTTCGAAAAGGCGCTGTACTCGATGACGCCTAACTTCCCGCCCGGCAAGCTGCCTGGTGATGCGCGGTTCACCAACGTCTACTTCAACATGTCGCAAGGCGAAGGCGACATGACAGGTCCGTGGAACAGCGAAGAGAATTTCACGGTGGTGTCCGACTTCGAAGCGCAGGGTGGCTTTGATGGCGATGGCTTCGCATCGACGCGGCTGAACGCGGCCGAGACGGAAGCGGTGCAGGCCATGGCCGCACGTACCGCATCGGACCCGGCCAGCAATCCCGTTACCGGCGCCGAACTGGGTTCGGGCAAGGTCGCTGTCGACTGACGCGGCACGACGGCCAGGCCCGGGCAGCGTGCTAGCCGGGCCGATAGGTAGCGACCTAAGATACGTAGCGACCTAGGATACGTAGCGACCTAAGTATTGGCGGCGAGTGGCCTGGTTGGCATTCGCCGCTTTTACGCGACCGCGTCAGGCGTGATGACGGGGCTGTTCCGGTCGGCGTTCACGGCCGCGACAATCGCCTGAACAATCTCGGCAGTGGTGCCTATACAGTCGATGGGGCCTTCAAACACCGCCGCGTTTTCGGGCATGCCTTTCTCGTGATCTTCACAGCGTTGCACCACCATCACATGCCCCCCCCGCGCGATTGATTGCCGCCAGGCCGCGCGAGCCGTCGTCCAGTTGTCCTGACAGGACGACTCCGATCATCCGGTTGCCGCCAAAGCGGGCCACGGAGTCGAACAACAGATCGACGGTGCGGTTGCGATGCCGCCGATGCGGATCGCCGACCAGAATGCCGAAACTGTGTTCGACCAACGTCAGATGCTGTTCGGGCAGGCCGATGTAGACGGTGCCGACGGCGAACTTCTGTCCGGGCTCGGCTTCGACGACGGGCATGGAGGAGGTCTCCGCCAGGATATGCCGCAGCCTGCTGACCATGTCCCAGGGCCGATGCAGCACCACCAGGACGATCACGGGCAGGGTGGGGGGAAGTCCGGTCAACACGGCGCGGATGTCGTTCAATCCGTCTTGTCCCGATGCGCCGATTGCCAGAAACCAGGGTGTGTCGGTGGGCATGGTGTCTTCCTTGATTCAAGGTAGCAACACGTGGTGGTCACTGCTGAGCAAATCTCGTACCGCGCTTCGGCGCCCTGAAAGCTTCCAAATGTTGCCTGTCGCGCCGGCGCGACCCGGCTTCGCCACAGCTGAGCTAAAGTCGCTGCCAGGGCTTTTTCTTAGACGGCTCAGGTTGCCTGCCTGATGCCGGTACGCAACCCAGGGGGACCGGGCGGATTCATGGCAAAGATAACCTATGACCACTGGCACGAACTGCTGGGTCAGGACCTGTACGTCACGATCGGATCGCGTTTGTTCATCGGCGAGTTTCTGGGCCTGAAACCGCTGTCGCAGAAACAGGCCAATGGCCGCCGCGTCGAGTATGCGTGGGCCATGTCAACGCTGGACGGGATCGTGTATTTCGATCCCGACAATGCCGCCGTCGTCGTGCACACCAGTGCGTATCGGGCCAGGAAGATCGCCGCGATTCCGCTGGTCGAGCAGGGCAGTGCCCACATGCAGCAATGGATCACGGAGGCTGAGCAGGTGATCCGCCGGGCCCAGGATGTATCCAGTGCGGCGTCGCAGTGGGTCGAACGAAGCGAAGTCCGGCAGACGGGTTCGGAGCGGTCCCCATTCCATCCTGGCCTGGAAGATTCTTGCAATGGATGAGCAGGCCGACTCACAATGCAGCGTCGTGCTGGGCCGCCAGCCGACGTTCATTGAAGGTAGCCTCGCATGTCGCTTGCTGATTTCATCGAGGCCAACCTCGACTCTCTCGTTGCCGACTGGGCAGAGTTTGCCAGCCAGATCGGCCTTGAAGGCACACCTCTGACCGACAGGGAATTGCAGGATTCCGCCCGGATGATGCTGACACGCATCGCCGCGGATATGCGGACGCCGCAAAGCGAAGCCGCGCGCAAGGCAAAGTCGCGGGGTGAAGATGCCGACCCCGACGGGGGTGTGACCGACGCCGCGCAGATCCACGCCGACGACCGGCTTGCCCAAGGCTTCAAGCTCAACGACCTGGTGGCCGAGTTTCGTGCGCTCCGCGCGACCGTTCTTCGTCGGTGGGGCGAGCAGTCCCCACCCAGTGCCGCGCTGTTCGACGACGTGATCCGCTTTAACGAATCCATCGACCAGACCCTGTCGGATTCGATCCGCCAGTATTCCATGCAGGTCGAGGCCATCCGGGACCGTTTCGCAGGCGTGCTTGCGCATGACCTGCGCTCGCCATTGGGCGCGATCGCCAATTCGGCCGAATTCCTGCTGCAAGGCGATGACGTTACCGCGTCGAGGATGAAGGCCGCCGCCAATGTGCAGCGAAGCTCGGCCAGGATGAAACGGATGATCGACGACCTGCTGGATTACACGCGAACCCGGCTGGGCGACGCCTTGCCGGTCACCCTTGTGTCGCAGGATATCGGCCGCTTGTGCCTGTACGCCGTGGATGAAGTCGGCGCCGGGTATCCGCAGGCGCAAATCGACGTGTCGCTCGAAGGCGACCTGGCCGGCGAGTGGGACGGCGACCGCATCAGTCAGTTGATGGGCAACCTGTTGGTGAATGCGATTCAGCATGGCAGCGGTGACATTGCCGTGTCTGTCAGTGGCCTTGACCAGGACGTGCATCTGTCCGTACGCAATGCCGGTGGTCCGATCCCGAAAGAAGCACTGCCCACGCTGTTCGACCCGCTGACGCGAACCTATTCGTCGCCCGACAAGCGCGGCACGGCAGCCGGGATAGGATTGGGCTTGTATATCTGCAAGCGCATCGCCCAGGCACATGGTGGACACATCGACGTGGCGTCGACGGCGGATGCGACGACGTTCAAGGTGACGTTGCCACGGTCGCCAAAAGCGGCGGCTGTGACGCCGTAGCCGCCGATACGCATGGGCCAGGGTTAGCCCCAGGCTTCGAATTTCCTGAAGACTCCTTAGCGAACTAACGATTCCGCGCGTTCCCCGCCGTGCCTAGCATGGGGCCACTTCCTTCTCTACAGGTGGTCCCTTGGCTCTCCCGCTTGACGGCATCACCGTCGTTTCCCTTGAACATGCCATTGCGGCGCCGTTCTGCACCCGCCAGCTGGCCGATCTGGGCGCGCGCGTCATCAAGGTCGAACGACCGGGCAGCGGCGACTTTGCCCGACTTTTTGACGCCTTACCTGAAGGCGGCGTTCGGGTGCGTGGGGTTGGTGTCGGTGAAGTTTCTGCCGTTACAGGCGACGGCCTACCTGGACAGAGAGCAGGTCATTAACCACCTGGACGCGCAGATTGCCGCAATTGCGCCAAGGCCAGATTGAGCCCATGTTTACCGAATCGGCAAGCCTTATTCCAAGTCGATTTCCACGGCGACCCGCACGCCGCAATCCATGACGACGCGCGCGCAGTCGTTGGCGTCGGGCAGGATGACGCCGAGGTCGGCATCTGTCCGGCATAGCGCGCGCGCAACCACCTGGGCGGTTCGTGCATCGTCATGGACGTGCTCACCCAGCAGGCCAACGCACGTCATGGCGACAAGGTCGCGGTTCATGGCACGCGCGTCGCGTTGCGCGATGGCAAGCTGCTCAACGACGTGCGCACCAAGTGCGTCGTCGTTCATTCCTGCACCACGCCGTTCGACGTCGGCAGGGTAAGCCATCGATGCGATCAGGCCTACCGATGTCACCTGCAGGCGTGGGGACGCAGCCGCTTCAGCGCTTCGCCGGCACATAGTCGTCGGGCGCGCCGGGTGGGACGGGAGGGAAGTCGCGCAGGCTTTCCTGGAACTGGTGGATCATCTTGCGTATCGGCCCGCGCACCCAGCCTTGCGTCGAATTGACGTCACTTTCTTCTTTCGGGTCCTGTACCAGGTTGAACAGATAGGGCGTCTCGAGATGATTGGCGCCGGCGTTGGGTTCGACTTCCCACACGAAGTGCATCTTCCAGTCGCGCCACTTCGCCGCGCGCATCTCGGTCTTGATGTAATAGACGAAGCCTTCGCGGCTTGACGTGTCTTGCTGGCCCACCAGGAAGTCGAACTGGTCCACGCCGTCGATGATGCGGTCGTCGGGCAGCGCTGCACCCGCAATGCGGGACAAAGTGGGGAACAGGTCGACCACATGCAGAATGTCGTTGCTGACAGCGCCGGCCTGGACCTTGCCGGGCCAGCGTACGATCAGGGGTACCCGCAGCGCGCCCTCCATGGCCGTGTGATACGTGCCCGTCCACATGCCGGCGCTGCCGCGCCAGGGGCGACGGTATTCCGGACCGTTGTCGCTCGCAAAGATGAAGACGGTGTTGTCGCGCAGACCGTGTGCGTCGACAGCGTCGATGATCTCGCCAACACGGGCATCCATCTCGACCAACGAGTCCGCAAAGTCACCTTTCTTGGTCCTGCCTTCGAAGTCGCGATGCGGGATGGTCGGGAAGTGCATTTGCGTGAGGGGAACATATAGGAAGAAGGGCTCGGCATCCGAGTGACGCGCAATGAAGTCGCAGCTGCGCCGCGCGAGTTCGCCGTCGATGCGTCGGCGCATTTCGAGGTCGTACAGTTCGCGTTTTTCGGCGGGTTGGCCTTTGATGCCTTCCATGACATACGGCGGCTCGACCACGGACGGATCGAAGCCGACGGCTTCCATGAACATGCTTTCATTGGTGGTGCGCGGGATGCCGTACCACTCGTCAAAGCCCCGGTCCTTGGGATACCGCCCTTCCTTGTCGCCCAGGTGCCATTTGCCAAACATCGCGGTGGCGTAGCCCGCATCGGACAACTGCTGTGCCAATGTGCGTTCCCAGGGAACGATGCCCTGCGGCAAGCCTGCCGGGACCGACTGCAATGCGCCGGTGCGCACCGGATGACGACCGGTCATCAATGCCGACCGCGTCGGCACGCAATCGCTTTCCACATTGAAGTTGGTGTAGCGGGCGCCTTCCGCGGCCAGGGCGTCGATGCGCGGCGTGGGCGCGCCGCGCAGGGCGCCGCCGCCGTAGCAGCCGAGTTCCCCCCAGCCCAGGTTGTCGGCAAGGATCAGGACGATGTTTGGGCGAGCCTGTCGTGGCGCGGGCATGGCGTGTCTCCGTTTTGAATGGGTAGGGCAATGAGGCAGCTGGCGCAACGCCAGCAGGGTTACTCGAGCTTCAGATCCAGCGTTTTGATCAGGTCTTTCCAGGTGCTGACGGTCTTGCCCAGGAACACGTCGAAAGGCGCCGCCGCCATGTACTGCGGGTCCAGTCCGGCTTCGGTCAACTTCCGCTGGATGTCCGGCAGCGCGACCACCTGGCGGATCTCGTTGGATAGCCGCTCGGCGATCGGTGCAGGCAGGCCGCGCGGTGCAACGAAGCCGACCCATTGCGTCAGGGCAATGTCCTTGTAGCCAAGCTCGGTCAGAGTGGGCACGTTCGGCAAGGTGGTCGATCGTCGAGGCGAGGTCACGGCCACGATCTTGATGGTGCCCGCCCGGTCCTGGCCGACCAGCGGCGCCGAGCCCAGCACCGCGGCGGGCACTTGTCCGCCTGCCAGGTCAGAGATGGCTTGCCCGCCGCCTTTATACGGAACGTGGATCATGCGGACATCGGCGAGCCGCGCAAACCACTCGCCAACAATGTGCTGGGATGTGCCCAGTCCGGATGTGCCGTAGCCGAGGGTTCCAGGCGCCTTCTTGGCCGCCGCGATCAGGTCGGGCAATGACCGGTATGGCGACTTCATCGACACCGCGATGCCAATCGGCTGGTCACCAATCATGGCGACGCCCATCAAATCGCGGTGAAAGTCCCAGCCGAGATTGGGGCGGACGGCGTTCAGGATCGTGGACGAATCCGACGCGATCGCCAGCGTGTAACCGTCAGGTTTGGCTTGCGCGGCGGCTTGCGTACCGATGGCGCCGGATGCGCCCGGCCGATTGTCGACCACCACGCTCTGGCCCAAACGTTTGGCGAGCTCCGAACTGATCATGCGCGCGACCGTGTCATTGGTCCCGCCAGCGGCTTGCGGCACGATCACGCGAATGGGTTGATCGTCGGGCCATGCCGCTAGCGCGGGCAGGGTAGTGGTAGCAGCGATCGCAACGAGTCCGACCGAAAAGCTCTGGGATAGCGTCATCATCCTGCGTCCTTGCAAAGGGGTTATTGCGATGCACAACCCAGTCTATCGATCGGGAATCCCAAGCGATATTCGCTTTTTCAGAGTCTTTGATAAGCTGCGGTTATCAACGTCATTGACGACTTCAACCGAATCCGAAACCGCACGATTAGGGTCCGACTCCCATGACCTCCCTTTCCGCCATGTCTTTGTCGCACCTCAAATTCCGGCACCTGATGCTGATCGTGTTGCTGGTGGACCAGGGAACGCTGCACAAGGCAGCGCAAGTCTTGAACGTCAGTCAACCCGCCGTGACCGGCATGCTCAACGACCTTGAACGGCTGCTTGGACTGGTGTTGTTCGAACGCGGACGGCAGGGGGTGGCGCCCACCGCAGCCACAAGGGCGATCGTCGATCGGTGCCGTCTCATGCTGCATGAGTTCGACCACCTTGTTGGAACCATCAACCGCGCATCGTCGGGCGAGCCCACTCTGCTGCGCGTCGGCATCGTGCCGCAGGCATTTGTTGCGTTCTTTCCGCAGACCGTCGAGCGATTTCGCGCCAGGGGAGGCTGCGCCTTGCAGGCGCGCGAGGGGACGGGCCGCCAATTGCTCGACGCGCTGTTGCGGGGAGAACTGGATTGCGTGGTGGGGCGCCTGCCCGGCGGCGGGTCAAGCGAAGATCCGGGCATCGCGCCACTTCGGTTCGTCAAACTCTACGAAGAGGACATCTGTGTGGTGGCGGGTACCGGTCACCCCCTGGCCCACAACAAGTCCCCGACATTCGAGGCGCTTGCTGCGTGCGATTGGGTGCTGCAACGGCCGGATTCAAGCGTGCGCGCCGCGCTGGCCGAGGCCTTTCTTCGCCAGGGTCACCGCCTGCCGGCGCCCGTTGTCGAGTCGGCCACCTATATCCAGAGCCTGTCGCTGGTGGCCAATTCGCAGTTGCTGACCGTCACCCCACGACGCGCCGCCGAACGCCAGGCCGCGCTGGGGCTGGTGCGCATCGTGGATATCCGGTTGAACGTGTCGCCGATGCAGGTGGGGCTGATCACTCGGCAGTCGGCCACGCAGTTGCCGGCGGTGGCCTTGTTCCAGACCTGTTTTGTCGAGAGTGTGGGGGCTGTGGACGCGGTGGACGGCGGGCTGCGGTAGGGCGCTGTTCGTCATCTTGCAGAATGATCCAGCCAGGCAGCCATGGCGGTGACATCGTTCACTTCCGAAAAATCACTCAGCATCGACATCAACCCATCCAGCTTGGCCCCGGAATACCGCCTTCCCAATTCCGCCCGCGCCCGCGCTTCATGATCCGCCATCGAAAACGGCCGTGACGCGCTGCCCTTGGGGGCGAGCACAAAGGTCGACAACTCGTTGCCATCGTCAAGCATCACCGTCACCCGTGCACTGACCGATTCACTGGTGCTGGTGCGCTCCACCTCCGGGTCGACCACGCAGTTGACCCGGGCCGTCAACGCCATCACCGCCTGGTTCGCCAGGCCCGCTTCGAAGTCATCCACATTCAGCGCGGCAGCCGGACCCGCTTGCTGATGCAGGGCGAGTGCGACGCTGAACGGCGCGCTCATCTGCGCGGCTTGCAGGTCGCCCGGCCGGTTGGACGTCAGCCTGCCCTGGATCACTGTCGGAATGCCAAGCCGGACCCGGCGGATGCGGTCCGGCGCGATGCCGTGGTCACGGCACACCATGCTTGCCGCTTCGATGGCGGACTGCACCCGCGCGCTGCACGCATGCGGTTTGATGGCGACTTCGAGCAGACGAAAGTCGCGGCCAAGACCGTCGCTGAGGCGGTCGAAGTCGACGGCATCCGCATAGGCGCGAGCAAACCCGTCCTTGCCTTCAAGGATGTCGATGGGGCCAGAAAAGCCGCTATTCACCAGCATGGCGGCACGCACGCCAGAGCTTGCGGCCTGCGCGGCATGAATGCGCTTGACGGTGGAACCCGAGTGGTAGAACTGGGTGAGCCCGCCGCAAAAAGATGCGCCAAGGCCGATCGATTCGCCGATGCGGGTGGCCCGATCCGCACCGTTCGACAGCAGGGCAGATGCAGCGACTGCCGCGCCAAAGACGCCGCAGGTGGATGTGCTCTGGAAGCCGCGTTTGAAGTGACTGGGCTGGATGGCCAAGGCGATGCGGATCATGGCCTCGTAGCCCGCCGCCACGGCGGCCAGCACCCTGTGCCCTGGCAGGCGCTGCGCCTGACCGATCGCCAGCGCCGCGGAAAATACGATGCAGCCCGGATGCAGCATGGCGCCGACGTGCACATCGTCCGCATCCAGGCTGCCGGCATACACCGTGTTCATGAAGGCGGCGCTGACCGGATCGACGGGGGCCGACGCAAAGAGGACCGGTGCGTTGCCGGGGGCGGCCGTTTGCTGCGCGTAGATGCGCGCCCAGTCGCTCCATTCCATCCGTTCGCCCACGGATGCAACGCGCAGGTAGTCGAGCAGGAAGCCCTGCAGTGCAGTCTGGACGGTGGCAGGCAGCTGCAAGTAGTCCAGGTCCGCGGCGAATTCGGCAATGCGCCGTGTCGGGCCCGGGGTGGCCGAAGGCGTGATCGTCATGCAGGACTCCAGGTCAATGTCGCAGGGTGAACAGGGCGGAAACGTCTGGCAGGTGTTCGATGCGGCGGGCATGCGCCAGCCAATCGCGGCATGCCGAGTCGCCAAGCAGCGGGCCGGCAATCGTCAGGAAGCGGGCGCCGACCTCGTCAGCAGTCATCGGATTCTGCGGGCAACCCTTGGGATGTTCGATGAAGGCTTCTTGCCGGCTGCCATCTTTCAACATACAGACGACGCGCGCGGGCACGGCCTCGGCCGTTGTCAGGCGTTCCACCTCGGCATCGACGACGCAGTGCGTGCGGCTCGCCAGGTCCTTGATGCGCACATCGTTCATGCTGGCTTCGAAGTCATCGATGGACAACGCGAGGGGGCCGCTGCGCGACGGAGTCAGGGCCATCGCCATCGCAACAGCGAACGGGGTGCTCAGTTGCGCCTGCTGGTTGTCGACCGGCTGGTTGGCCGTCAATTTGCCGACCATGGCGCCATGAACGCCGATCTCGATCGTGGCGATCTGGTCGAAGGTGACGCCCTGGCGCGCCAGGACGGCAGCGGCTTCGATTGCCGATTGCATCCGGACGCTGCCGGCATGCGGCTTCAAGGAAATCCATTCGGTGGGGTAGTGCTGTCCCAAGCCGTCGAGCGTCGTGGCCGGGTCGTAGCGATCGGAAAATGCCCGCGAGAATCCCTGTTTGCCTTCGATGGCATCGTGCGGTCCACTCAGGCCGCCATGAGCCAGCAGCGCGGCTTCGACGCCGTTTGCCGCAGCCTTGCCGGCATGCAACCGCTTGATGTCCGATCCCGACACAAAAAACTGCGAGATGCCGCATGCAAAGGTGGCGGCGATGCCCAGGGCGTTGCGGCACCCTTCGGCCGACAGTCCCAACAGGCGCGCACAGGCGGCGGCCGCGCCGAACGCACCGCAGGTGGGGGTGCCCTGAAAGCCGCGCAAGGAATGTTCGGGCTGTATGGCCATGCCGATGCGGATGGCCGTTTCGTATCCCGCCAGCACCGCGGTCAACAGGTCACGGCCACTGGCGCCAGTGGCTTGCGCCATGGCCAGCGCGGCTGGCCAGATGACAACACCTGGATGGATAATGGCGGCGACGTGCGAGTCATCCCAGTCCAGGCTGCCGCAGGCCACGCCATTGACGAAGGCGGCCCGGGAGACGTCCACCTGCGTGTCGGAAAAGAAGAGTTGGGCTTGCCGGCCCGATGCGTGATCGCCATACAGGGTGGTGGCGGCACGGGTCCACGGGCGGTCCTTGCCAGCGGCTGCCGCGCGGAACATGTCGATCAACAGGACCGGCATGAGCTCGCGGATGTGACGGGGCACATCGTGCCATGCCAGCGTGGCGACGAAGCGGCCCAGTGCATCGGTCACGGGGGGCACCGCCGAGACCGAGGCGCCAGAAGCACTCGTTTCAAAATTGAGCGTGCTCATCATTCAGCCTTGATGTTGCCGTCGCGGATCACCTTGCCCCACTTGTCGTAGTCCGCGCGCAGGTAGGCGGTCAGGTCCGCGGGGCTGCCACCGCCCAGCACGATGGCCTCTTCGCCGAAACGCGCCCGGTTTTCAGGGGATGCAAGGATCTTGTTCATCTCGGCATTCAGGCGTGCCGTGATGTCGGCAGGCATGCCCTGCGGACCATACAAGCCCCACCATTGATTCGACTCGAAACCTGGCAAGCCCGATCCCGCTAGGGTGGGCAGGTCAGGCGCGAGATCGATGGGGTTGGTGCTGGTCACGCCCAGGGCCCGCAGCCTGCCCGACTTCATCATGCTGTTGACGCTGGCATACGCCGCAAACAGGGCGGTGACTTGCCCGCCGGCCGTGTCGGCGACAGCGGGCGCCGCGCCTTTGTAGGGAACGTGCAGCAGATTGATGCCCGCGGATTGCTTGAACAGTTCGCCCGTCAGGTGACTGAGCGTGCCGATGCCGTTCGACCCGAAGTTGTACTTTCCAGGAGATGACTTGGCGGCCGCGATCAGGTCGGACACCGACTTGATTGGCGCGGATGCCGTGACGACCAGCACATTGGGCGAATAGCCGATAAAGACGACAGGCGTGAAATCGGTGAACGGGTCGTAGGGTGACTTGGGACCAAGGTGCGGATTGATCGACATGGTGCTGCTCGACGTCAGCAGCAAGGTGTAGCCGTCGGGCGCGGCGCGGGCCACGTATTCGGTCCCGATCGCGCCGCCTGCACCCGCCTTGTTGTCGACCACGAAGGGGGTCTTGAAGGCCTCGGTCAGTCGCTGCGTGACCAGGCGCAGCACCACATCTGCAGCACCGCCGGGCGGGAAGGGCGTCACCACATGCACCGGCTTGTTGGGGTAGCCCTGCGCGGTTGCGGCAGCGCTGAATGCCAGCGCGAACGCGCACCCTGCTGCCTTCAAGATCGAACGTTGAATCGCCATCGTCGTCTCCTCCAAGCGGGTGTCTCCCGCAATGGGGGGCAATTCCGCCCCGGTTTTGCGCAAATATATATACGCGTCGACATTTGCATACAACGGCGTTACGCATCGATGCATTTGATGGTGATGCTGCTGGCAGCATTTCATAGACGACCGGTCTAATCTGGCGTACAGTCCACCCCATGACGACCGCAGCCGCTCCCCTTGATACCCGCGAACACATCCTTGCCAATGGCCAGCGCATCATGGCCGGCAAGGGCTTTTCGGCCGTCGGGATCAACGAAATATTGACTGCGGCCGGCGTTCCGAAGGGGTCGTTCTATCACTACTTCGGATCGAAAGACGCGTTTGGCGAAGCGCTGCTCGACACCTATTTCGACGACTATCTGGCCGAGCTGGACGCGACGCTGCAGGACGGAACGCACACCGCGTCGCAGCGCCTGATGACCTACTTTGCCCATTGGCAGGACACCCAGTCCTTCTTCGATTGCCAGGGCAAATGCCTGGCGGTAAAGCTGGGTGCCGAGGTGGCGGATCTGTCGGAAGCCATGCGGCTGTCGCTCAAGCGCGGCACCGCGGGCATCGTGGACCGGCTGACGCAGGCGATCGATGCGGGGGTGGCCGACAAGTCATTGAAGATAGCGGGCGCTTCGAAAGATATGGCGCAGAGCCTGTATCAGCTGTGGCTGGGCGCAAGCCTGATGGTCAAGATTTCACGCACGACCCAACCGTTCGAGACGGCGATGGCGACGACACGCCAGATGCTGCATCTACCCCGCTGAACCGACCGGCGCGGGGGCAATCCAGGCACTTCGATACGAGTGCTTTTTTTGCGGACAGACTGTAGACGACCGGTCTATTCATCGTTACTCGATATTGGATACCGCAATGAAAATCCTGATGGTTCTTACCTCGCACGACGAACTGGGCAACACGGGCCGCAAGACCGGCTTCTGGCTGGAAGAGCTGGCCGCGCCGTACTACGCGTTCAAGGACGCGGGCGCCGAGATCGTGCTGGCCTCGCCCAAGGGCGGTCAGCCGCCACTGGATCCCAAGAGCAATGAGCCGTCGTTCCAGACGGAAGCCACGCATCGTTTCGAAGCCGACAAGGAAGCAACCGCACAGCTGGCCGCCACCGTGCGTCTGGACAGCGTGTCGCAGGCGGACTTCGACACCGTCTTCTATCCCGGCGGCCATGGCCCGCTGTGGGACCTGGCCGAAGATGCGCATTCGATCGCGCTGATCGAATCGTTCCTTGCCGCGAACAAGCCGGTGGCGCTGGTCTGCCACGCACCGGGCGTGCTGCGCCATGTGAAGACGCCGGCGGGCCGTCCTTGGGTGGAAGGCAAGAAGGTCACGGGCTTTACCAATTCGGAAGAGGCCGGTGTGGAGCTGACGGACATCGTGCCCTTCCTGGTCGAAGACGAATTGAAGGCCAAGGGCGGCGTGTATTCCAAGGGTCCTGACTGGGGATCGTATGTCGTCAGCGACGGGCTGTTGATCACGGGCCAGAACCCGGCGTCGTCTGCTGCCGCAGCCGCCGTGTTGCTGGAACATATGTCGCGTATATAATGCATATACGTTTCATATAAAGGTAGGCCATGGGTATCGTCAAGATTTCAGACCTGATGCACGAGAACCTGCGGTTGGCGGGCAATGCCCTCAGCAGGTCCATCAACGCGCAGGCAGAACACTGGATGCGGGTCGGTATGTTGACCGAGATGCATCCGGACCTGGACTACCGCGACATCTGCCAGATGTTGATCCGCGCGGAATTGGCAGGCGGGCTGGACATCGCCGCGGCGGTGGCCGACCAGGCTGCCAAGCCCCGCACGATGTCGAAAGCGGCGTCGGCGGCGACCATAAAGACGGCGGGGCATTAAGGTGGGCCCGACCCCTATCCGTACGGCCGAAGAACTCGCCTTGTCACGCCGCGCGGCGCAGTTGGCCGCCGACGTGCTGGCCATGATCGAGCCGTTCGTGGTGCCCGGTGTCAGCACCGACCACCTCGACACGCTTTGCCACGACTACATCCTGGACGTGCAGGGCGCGATCCCGGCAAACGTGGGCTACCAGGGCTATCCCAAGACGATCCTGACATCCGTCAACCAGGTCGTGTGTCATGGCATCCCGTCGCCCGACAAGATCCTGAAGGACGGCGACATCGTCAACATCGACGTCGCGGTAAAGAAAGACGGCTGGTTCGGCGACACCAGCCGCATGTACTTCGCCGGCACGCCCAGCATCCTGGCGCGCCGCCTGGTCGAAACAACCTACGAAGCATTGGTTGCGGCTATCCACCAAGTCAGGCCAGGCGCCACCTTGGGCGATGTGGGTCACGCGATCCAGTCCGTCGCGCAGCGGGAACATTTCAGCGTGGTGCGCGAGTACTGCGGCCACGGCATTGGCGACATCTATCACGACGAACCGCAGGTGCTGCATTTCGGCCAGCGCGGCCAGGGCCTGAAGCTCAAACCCGGCATGGTGTTCACGATCGAACCGATGTTGAACGCCGGCAAGCGCGATACCAGGACCTTGTCGGACGGGTGGACCGTGGTCACGAAAGACCGATCCCTGTCGGCGCAATGGGAGCACATGGTGGCCGTGACCGAAGACGGGTACGAGGTGTTGACGGCGTGGCCAGGCGGGACGGGGAGTTATCCGGCGGTGTGACGGGCTCGGGTTGACCCTGACCGGTATCAGGCGGCATGTACGTATTTACCGATGGGCCCTGCGGTATCATCCATGGCACCGTGCATCCCTGCCCAATACTGGTTGTCCTGGCTTCCAGTCCATCGCGATCCGCTGTCCGTCGCGTATTTGAAGTCGCTGGTCCATGCCGTGATCCTTACCCTGCTCAACTTGCTTCGCATCTCCTGCCGGCCCCGCTGTGGCCGGCGCATTGCAGTGTCGCTTCAGTTCGTCGTTGCGTCATTGCTGCTGGTGACGAGTGCTCAAGCGGACGCCGTGCTTGTCGTGCGTTTTTCGCACGTGGTCAGCGAGGACACTCCCAAGGGGATGGCCGCCAACCGCTTCAAGGAACTGGTTGAAAAACGGTCCGACAATCGCATCCGGGTCGATGTGTATCCTCGGTCCACGCTGTATGACGACAAGGACGAAATGTTGGCCCTCCAGCTTGGAGCGGTCGAGATCATTGCTCCGTCGTTGTCGAAATTCGGACGGTTCGGGTTCCCGAATTTCGAACTCTTTGACCTGCCCTTTCTGTTCCGCACTATCGAGGATGTCCATCGCATCACCGAAGGTCCGGTCGGCAAGGGCCTGTTGAAAGAACTGAGCCGGCAGCAGTTTCTCGGGCTGGGTTTCCTCGATAACGGTTTCAAGCACATGAGTGCGAACCGGCCGTTGCTCCACCCCAAGGACTACAAAGGGTTGCGCATGCGCATCCAGCCGTCGCGATTGATCGCTGCGCAGATGCAGGCCCTTGGCGCGCGACCGATCCCGTTGGCCTTGAGCGAGACACGGACTGCGCTGGCGCGCAATGTGGTCGACGGCACGGAGAATCCCTTGTCCAACTTCGTCACGCAGCAGATCAATGAAGTCCAGAGCGATCTCACGCTGACCAACCACGGCTACCTGGGCTATGCCGTCGTGACGAACCAGCGGTTCTGGCACTCGCTGACCGAACAGGATCGGTCCGTTCTGGCCGGCGCCATGGCCGATGCCCTGGTGTACGGGAACCAGCTCACCGCATCGCACGATGACAAGGCGCTTGCCGTACTACATGAAACCGATCAGACCCGGATTCATGTTCTGAGCGACGCGGAACGCGCAGGGCTCAAGGCCGCGATGAAACCGGTGTATGAAAGTGCGAAAACGAGGATCAGCGCAAAGGTGCTGGATCAAGTATTCCAGGACCTGTCCGAGCAGCGGCAATAAGCGGCATGCCCGACAAACGCGATGCACAGACGCCCGACCTTTCGCTGCTTCGCAGTGCGGCCAGCTATCAGGGGAAGCGGCATCAGCGTGCGTTGATTCTCATGGCTGGTCTGCTGCTGCTGTTCATTGCGTCGGCGGTGGTACTGGTCGTCTACCTTCAGAGCTTCGAAACCGACGAAGAAATTCGCACGCAATCCGCGGACGCGCTGTGGGTGGAAGAGAACGTGCGCTTCCATCTGCGCAGGTTGGAAAACGACTTGTATTGGCTGGCGCAGCAGGCACTTGAAGAGCCCGATCTTTCCGGCGACGCGGCCCTGCAGGCGCCAGGCGGATCGCTGCGATCGCACGAAGGCGGGTTGGTGGCTTACGCCTGGCAGCCTGCTGGCACGCCTGCGCCGCCTGCACTCGCAGCACTATGGCAACGCGCCAGGACGAATCCGCTCGACCAGCAGGCGCTCGACAGCATGCATGACGTTGCGCAAGGACTTCGGCGGCCGTCTTATGCGGGGCCGTTGACGGAAGGGTCCTTTCCCGCCGACGAGGTCTGGCTATGCGTGCCTTTTTTCGAGCGCGGCGAATTCGTCGGGAGCTACGTTGCGGTCTTTTCATTGCGCAAGGCGCTGGAACTGATCATCCCCGCATGGTTTCGCAGCAGCCACCATGTCGAGGTGCTGGACGCCGGCGCGGAGCTGCAATTGGACCGGGTCGGATTCCAGCGAGGAAAAAAAGAACAGCGGTTCCTGGCAAGTCTTGATATGCCTGGGAGCGATACCTACCTGCGGATCTACGCGGTCGATGCGCCCTATGCCACCGTGCCGCGAGCCCTGCTGGGAACCGCCCTTCTGTTCCTGATAGGCATGATTGCAAGTCTTGCGTTTCTGCGGCGGGACATGGACAAACGGCAAGCCGTCGAAGATTCCCTTGCCGCCCAGATTGCGCTGCGCCGAGCCATGGAAGATTCCATCGGTGTGGGCTTGTTCGCGCGCGATTCAATGGGCACGATCCTTTACGCCAACCGCGCATTCTGCGACATGGTGGGCTACCGGGACGACACGTTGTTCGACACCATCAAGCCGCTGCGCGACTGGCCCGAGCCCGACGCCGGGCAGGAAGAAGTCGAGCTGGACTTTCATCGTCAGGACGGTACGACGGTGACGCTGCTCGTGCACCGGGTTCCGCTGCGCTATTCGAATGATCGTCAGATCGGCTGGATGAGTTCCGTGCTCGACGTGACCGACCGCCGCAAGGCCGAGAAGGCAGCGCACGTGCAGCAGCAACGGCTGGAATCGGCTGGCCGGCTGGTGGCGATCGGAGAAGTCGCCTCGACGCTGGCGCACGAACTGAACCAACCGCTGGGCGCCTTGAGCAGCTTCGCAAGCGGGCTGCTGAACCGCCTGAGACTCGCCAACATCGATTCCCGGCAGATCGAAACCGTCGTTGAACGGATCAGCACGCTGGCCGAAAAAACCGGTCAGATCATTCAGCGCGTCAATGCTTTTGCGCGGCGGCGTGAAATGCACAAGGTCGATGTGGATCTGGCTGACTTCCTGCGGGGCCGATATCCCACGACGCTGATTGCCGACAAGGTCCGTCTCGAATTGCTGCTGCCTTCGACGCCCGTGGTCGTCAAGGCAGACATCGTGCTGTTCGAACAGGTCGTGCGCAACGTCGTGCAGAATGCCGCCGAGGCCGCCCAGTCAGCCGCAGGCGAGGCGCCGCGTGTGCAAGTGACCCTGAGCCTGTCGGCCGACGGTGCCCAGGCCATCATCTCGGTATCGGACAACGGCGCAGGCATCGACGCCGATTCGCGCGCCCGAATTTTCGATGCCTTCTACAGCTCGAAGCAGGACGGAATGGGCATGGGGCTGGCAATCTGCCGATCGATTCTTGAAGCGCATCACGGGGGGATCGAGTTGCTGGAACCGTCGACCGCGTCGGGCACGTGCTTCCGCTTCTGGGTGCCCGCAAATGAATGATCCTGTCTCGACGATCCACATCATCGATGATGATGTCGACACGCGCGATGCCCTGGCCTGGCTGTTCGATTCCCGGGGTCACTCGACGACGACATGGGCCGACGGGGAATCCTTCCTGGAGTATGCGAAGTCCCTGCAGGCGTGGCCTCTTGCCGTGGCCGTGATGGACATCCGCATGGAGCCCTTGTCCGGCCTGGCAACCTTCGACAAGCTGAAAGAGCTTTCGTGTCCGTGGCCTATCCTGTTCCTGACTGGCCACGCAGATGTGAGCCTGGCGGTCACCGCGGTCAAAGCGGGTGCCTGGGACTTTCTGGAAAAACCTTTTCAGAACAATAACCTTGTGGACCGCGTCGAAGCGGCCATGACGCAAGGGGCGCTTGCAGCCGACCGGGATTCTGAAGCGATACGGTTCAATCGCGCCTTCCTGCAACTCAGTCAGCGCGAGCGGGAAGTCATGGAGGAACTGCTGCTTGGCCACTACAACAAGGTCATTGCCGACCATCTTGGCATCACCACCCGAACCGTCGAATTCCACCGCGCAAACATTTTCCTGAAAATGGGCGTGTCGTCCGCCGTTGAACTGGCGCACAAACGCGGCCTGTATCCCGCTCCGCGATAAGAAGAAAACGCCGCCGCTTCAAGGCCGCAGGTAAACCCTACTGTTGATCGCAACAGTTGTTCAGCCTGCGGCCTGCTCCTACAGTCCATCCCCTGGGGAAAGACATTGCGAGGAGCGCAGGCGCATGACGAAGTTCGTATCACTGACAGCGGTGCTGCTGCTGGCCGGCCTGGTCACGTGGACCTTGGGCTTCTGGTCGGACCATGCCGATGCGGCGCTGGCTGACGGCGCGCTGGACACGCAAACCCCCGTTTCCTCCTTTTCCACCGCCGCATCGCCAGGCGCTACCCGCTATCCGGACGCGCCTGCCGCGCCATCGTCGCAAGCACGCACGCCAGACGCGCCCCTGCGCCCGACCGGGAGTACCCGGGCCGCCAGAGAAGTCTTTGCCGAAGATGTGATCGCGCGGCGAGCCACTTCCGGAAAGACCGCGCGGGCCCCGCTTGCGAGCGAGGACTATGCCAACTAACGATCGTTCAAGGGGCCGGGTCGGCGGTATCTCTTGCGTCTCGAACGCTTGACCGACAGCAGTCCATACCAAAACAGAGGGAGACTAAGCATGAACAAAACCTTGTCCGCGATGCTGCTGGCTTGCGCAGGATTGACCGCTTGTGGGGGCAGTGACGGCGGCTCAGACAACGCTGCGGGAACACCGTCCGATGGCGCGGCGAAGAGCCCGCTGAGCTACATCGACGAGACCCTGATGGTGTCGTCGGCCGAAGCCAAGGATTGGCTGGTCACCAAAGACAACTATGGTCCGGCCTATGCGGGTTCGGCCAAGTACGACGCCTACATCGCCTTCCTTGAAACGAAGATGCGGGGACTGGGGCTGGTGGACTTCACCCGCTACACCTTCCCGTACGCATTCTGGGAAACCACCGAATGGCCAGACAAGTCTGGCTGGGGACTGACGTCGAACGGCACGAAAGTCGATGTGGCGTCGTACGCGACCAACTCGGGCAATACGGGCGCTGCCGGCGTGACCGGCGAGATGATCATCTATGATCCGACGCTGCCCGCCGCCCAGCGCCCAACCCCTGCGCAGATGAAGGGCAAGATCGTTGTGATCAAGCACCCGGCGTACGCCACGCAGACCGTGGCAAGCTCTGCCAACGCCCTTTCCGACTACGAATACCGGAGCAATCCGGAGACCTTCGCGGCAGTCAATCAGATCATGCCGCTGACCAACGATGCCGACTTCCGTAACCGTACCCAGTTGAGCACGGCAACGACCTACGGCATCAATGTCTGCCAGGCGGCGGGAGGCCTTGCCGCCATCTGGGTACTCGACATGTCGCCGCTGGCTGCACAAGGCGCCCGCCAGCACGGCACGCCGCGCCACTACAACTGCCCCGGCGTCCTGCTGGATCGCAACGCGGGGCAGAAGGTCCTGGCGGACGCCGCCGCCGGCAAGACTGCAACCGTGACGCTCAATTCGACGATCAAGGACACCCGACCAGCGCAGATCGTTGCGTACCTGCCCGGCAAGAACTACGGCAAGCCCCAAGACCAGAAGCTGTTGATGGTCACGCATACCGAAGGCCAGAGCAACGTTGAAGACAACGGTTCGCTTGGCATCCTGGGCGTCCTGCATTACTACGCGAAGATTCCGCAGGCGCAGCGCCCCCGTACCATCATGGTCTATCTGGACAACCGTCACTTCGTGGCAGGTGCCGAAGCGGCGTATCCGTTCGACTACATGGAAGACTTTCCGGAAGCCAAGAACGGCCTCGTGGGCGGCCTTGCCATGGAGCACTTCGGCGGCGTGCAATTCCATGAAATTGGCGACGACTACAAGGGAACGGGCTGGCCTGCCCACACCAGCGTCTATACCTTCCCCAACCCACTGGCGACCGAAACCGCGATCAACATCGTGAAAGAGGTCAAGCAACAGCGCGCCAACGTTGCGGCACCGCCTGCCATCGGTCTGAACAACGTCTACAACAAACCCGGTGTGAACGGTCAAAGCCAGGGCTTCTGGTACGGTCCGAACTTCATGTCCGCGTTCGTTGAGCATGGCCGCGTGCCTGCGTTCCATGTGACGGGCGACTGGCCCAGCGCCGGCTACCAGGCCTACTTTCCATCAGTGGGTGTGCGCGTCGACCCCGAGTACTTCCGGACCAACGTGCGCACTTCGCTGCGCCTGTTGCAGACCCTGTCGACCGAAGACTTGACCAAGTACGCGCCGGACTGGGGCATCGTACGTGCCAATATTGCAGCGCTGACCGCGGCGAACTTCCAGACTGGGGTGGCCGCCGACGGTGCACGCACCGAGATGCTGGCCCAGTTCGACACGATCTTCGCGCTGGTCCGCAAAGGCGATTACGCCAATGCCTCGCTGCAACTGCCAACGCTGCGCACGAAGCTGCAGACCCAGGTGGTCGCCGCGGATGCCGTCAATCCGCTTGCGAACATCGACCGGGTGATCGCGCTGTCCAAGGCGGGAGCCAACCTGCCTCCTGTGTAAGCGCCTTGCTTGCCTGACCCGCGGGCCGCCCCTGAACCGGGGCGGTCCGCTATTCGGAGACCACAATGACCCTATCATTCAACCGCTTGCGCCCCGGACGTTTCACGCTTGGCCTGGCTGGATGTTTTCTTTTGCTACCCGCGCTTTGCTGGGCCGACACCGCAGGCAAGGTCGACATCACGAATGCCTGGCTGCGCTCGCCGCCGCATGGTCATTCGACCACCCTGGGGTTCATGACCGTGCAAGCCGATCAGGATATGAAACTGATCGGCATCAGGACGGCCCAGGCCAAGAGCGTGTCGATGCTGCTCATGACCCGCAACGACAGTGTCGTGCGCATGGATCCTGTCGATGCCGTTGCCCTGCCTGCGGGGTCACCGGTCACGTTCAAGATGGGGCCCGGATCGCATTTCATGCAGTTGAAGCAGATAGGCGGGCACCTGCACGGCGGCGATACCGTACCCATGATCGCCATCGTCGAGAATGCCCGAACCGGCGCCAAGCAATCCGTGCGGTTCACTGCCAACGTGGTCGAAAAGCAGGGTCATCATTCTTCGACCGAGGAACACGGCGAGCATTGAACTCTGGCAGTTTCCCCCGGCCCCATTCCTGCTGCCTTATCCCCGCGCGAGCAATTGCGGCAATGCCGACGCCAGCAATGCCACGCCCGACGCGGTCAGCAAACCCAGCACCACCCGCTTGAACGCGACGTCGCTGATGCCGATGTACAGCCGCGACCCGAGCAATGATGGAATCAGCATGGCCGGCGCGACGATTGCGAACATGGGCCACATGTCGCGCGTGACGATGCCGCTGGCCAGATAGGTGGCCATCGTCACCGCCAGCATCGACAGGTTGAAGTTCTGGATGATGCTGCGCTGCGTGTCGCGGTCGTAGCCGCGCAAGGTGCACCACAGCGTCGGGATCACGCCCGTGAAGCCGCCGATGCCACCCATGATGCCGCCCAGCGCGCCCGACACGCCGTCGGCGATGCGGCCGCCGCGGCGGATGTGGGGGATCTGGCCGATCAGCAGCATGACGGGGCACCAGGTGACCAGGAACGCGCCCAGGAAGACCTTGAAGATGACGGGGTCCAGCATGGGCAATAAGGTGACGCCGATAGGAATGCCGACCAGGCCGCCGATGATGAAGGGCAGCAGGCGCTTCATGTCGAAGCCGCGCCGCACGGTCGCGGCGGCAATCACCTGGCCGGTCAGCGCGCCAAACACCGAGAGCACCGCCGCCAGTTGCGGGTCGAGCACCCAGGCCCAGATGGCCATGGCGGTCATGCCGAAGCCGAAGCCCGACAGTCCCTGCACGAAGCCCGCCACGATGGCGCCTCCTATGATGACTGCGAGCGGCATGTCCATGCGGTCTATTTCTCGGGGGAGTCGAGTTCGTCGTCGCCGCAGGCGTGGCGCAGCTTCTGCAGCGTCCGGTACAGCACCTTGCGTTCGTTGTTCGTCAGTACACGGATCATGTCGGCCTGCGCCTTCTGCGCGATGGGCATCGACTTGCGGTACAGGTCGGCGCCGGCTTCGGTCATGCGGCATTCCAGGCCTTGCCGGTAGGATCCGTTGACGGCTTCGAGCGCGACGAGGTTGCGCGTTTCCAACAGGCGCAGGGTGCGGCTGACCAGCGATTTGTCGGTGGCCGACAGACGCACCATTTCGGAGAATGGCAGCGACCCGGCTTCGGCCAGGACCGAGAGCATCCGCCATTCGGCCATCGTCAGATCGAAGCTTTCGGCGTAGGGCAGGGTGACCGTGCGGCGCAGCGCGTTGGCGGTGCGGACGACCAGCGTGGTGATGAAGTTATCGACGGTCAGGCCGGCGCCGTCTTCGCCCAGATCGACCCAGGGATGGTCGGCGGCCGGGGCGGGTTCGGTGGGCGGTGCGGGGGGCGGCGACGGTTTTTTGGCAGGCATGAGGAGCAAGTGGGATGCCCCAGCGTGGGGCGTATCGGCAAGCGATTATTCCATAGGGCGGCGCATGCCGCGCGCCGTGACGGTGCATCGCCCGCGGCGAACGCCCCGGCACGTCAGCCAAGGGAAATTTCCTGTTGATGCATCAACAATAAAAGCGCATGATCTCGGCGTTCCACCCACCCTGATTCGTGAACCCCATGGGCTTGCCGTTGCAACGCAGCGTCGAAGCAAGCCCCGCCGCCGCCCCTCGGAGCACCGTGATGAATATGAATCGCCGCCACATCCTTGCCGCCGCCATGGCGCTGTCGTGTTCGCTGGGCCTGGGCACTGCCCATGCCGCCGCCGCGAACTATCCCGTCAAGCCGATCACCGTGATCGTGTCGTATCCCCCGGGCGGCGACACCGACGCCATCGCGCGCCTGTTCGCCGAAAAGCTGAGCGAGCGCATGAAACAGACGGTCGTCGTCGAGAACAAGGGCGGCGCCGGTGGCGTGCTGGGCAACTCGTTCGTCAGCCGCGCGCCGGCCGATGGCTACACCTTGTTGTTCACGCCAAACCCTTTCACCACCGCGCCGATGGTGCTGCGCCTGGCGCCCAGTGCAAGCTATGACGTGCTGAACGGGTTCGAGCCGATCATCCAGACCGCCACGCAGCCGCTGATCCTGGTGGCCAACCCGAACGCCGGCTTCAAGACCATCGCGGAAATGATTGCCGCGGCCAAGGGCGGCAAGCCGGTAACGTACGCCAGCCCGGGGGCCGGTTCGCCCATGCATGTGATTGCCGAATGGCTGAATCGCAGCGCCGGCGTCAAGATTCAGCACGTGCCGTATCGCGGCGTGGGTCCGTCGGTGACCGATGTGGTCGCAGGCCATGTGAACACCGCCTGGGTCACGATCGGCGCCGTGTCGCAGTACCTGGCCAACGGCCGCCTGGTGCCGCTGGCCATTGGCGATGCCAAGCGCACGCCGCTGGCGCCCAACGTGCCGACGCTGGTCGAGCTTGGCTACAAGGACGTGATCGTTGGTTCGTGGAACGGTTTCTTTGCGCCCAAGGGCACACCGGTTGACGTTGTCAACGTTCTGAACGCGCACCTGAACGAAATCGTGAAGCAGCCGGAAGTCGTGACGAAGCTGGCCGTGTTCGGCGCACTGCCGGCTGGCGGCGCGCCGTCGGTATTGGGCAAGACCAATGCGTCCGACTATGAAGTGATGGGCAAGATCATCAAGGACCTCGGCATCACCGCCGAGTAAGCGCACTGCCTGACAAGAAGAAGGAGACCAGGATGAAGGTATCCACGATCGGTACCGCCGTCCCGCAAGTGACGGCGCGATCGAAAGTACTGGGTCGCGCGGTCTATGCGGGCGACATGAAAATTGCCGGCATGCTGCACGGCAAAGTCCTGCGCAGTCCGTACCCGCACGCGCGTATCGTCAGCATCGACGTCTCGGCTGCCCTGGCGCTGCCGGGCGTCAAGGCGGTGCTGACGGGCGCCGATGCGCCCCGCGCCAAGTGGGGCGTACATCACAAGGAACGCCGCATCCTGGCCGAAGGCAAGGTGCGCTTCGCGGGCGAAGAGGTGGCCGCGGTGGCCGCGATCACGGAAGAGATCGCGCGCGACGCGCTTGATCTGATCCAGGTCGAGTACGAAGAATTGCCCGCCGTTCTGACGCCCGAAGAAGGCCTGGATGAGGATGCGCCCGGCGTGCATGACGGGCGCAACAATGTGTCGCACGAGATCAAGGTCGAGCACGGCGATGTCGATGCAGCCTTTGCCTCGGCGGACCTGGTGCACGAGGCGACCTATCGTTGCCACGCGCAGTATCCGGGGTATCTGGAGCCGATGGCGACGGTGGCCACCATCGATCCCGATGGCCGCCTGCAGGTCTGGACGTCCACGCAGTCGGCCTTTCTGGCGCGCGCGCGGCTGTCGATGGCGCTGGAGATCCCGGTGTCGCAGATCCGCGTGATCCAGGCGACGACGGGTGGCGGCTTTGGCGGCAAGATGGTTGAAGATGCCAACAATCTGATCGCCGGCCTGTTGGCGCTGCGCACCGGCAAGCCCGTGCGTGTCGTGAACAACCGTCTGGAAGATTTTCTGGCGTGCTGCTCGAGCGTGCCCGAACAGGTCACCCTGAAATTGGGCATGCGCCGCGACGGGACGATCGTCGGCAAGGAAGTGCGGATCATTGCCGAGTGCGGCGCGTACAGCGGCCTGTCGGCCGAGGTCATGCACGTGTCGGCCATGCGCAGCGACAACATGCACAGGTTGCAGAACCTGCGGTCCCATTCGACGCTGGTCTACACGAACAATCCGCCGCATGGCGCGTTTCGCGGCTTTGGCGGCGCGCAGATGCAATTTGCATTGAACAGCCACATCGACACGATGGCACGCAAGCTGGGCCTGGACCCGGTCGATGTGCACAAGACCAACGCGATCCGCGCGGGCGAAGTGTCGATCCACGGCTGGAAAATCGGCAGTTCAGGGCTGAAGGAATGCCTGGACCAGTGCATGGACGCGATCCAGTGGCAGGCCAAACGGTCGGCGCCGCGCGCGGCAGGCACGGTGCGCCGTGGTGTCGGCATCGCGGCGGCCATGCACGTGAGTGGCAACCGCACGATCGGCAATTGGGACGGGTCCACCGTCATGCTCAAGGTCAATGAAGACGGCCGCGTCATGATCCATAGCGCCGAAGCCGAGATCGGCCAGGGCTCGAACACCATGCTGAGCCAGATCGTTGCGCATGAATTGAACATCCCGATTTCGCACACGCATGTGGTTGCGCCTGACACCGATCTGTCGCCGTATGCGATCGGTTCATTGGCATCGCGCGTCACCATCGCGGCAGGCAATGCCGCGATCCTGGCGGCCCGCGCGGCGCGCGAAAAGCTGTTTGCCCTGGCTGCGACGACCTTGAAGACGACGCCCGATCAGCTTGAGATTGCCGAGGGCGCCATCCGCATTCGCGAGCAGCCCGAAAAGAAGGCGACGCTGGCGCAGATCGCGGCGTTGCATATCTGGCGCCACGATGGTGAAGGCCTGCAGGTCAGCGCGACGTGGGATGCCAAGACGGAAATGCATGCCGACGTGCACGGCAACGTGGCGCCCGCGCATTCCTTCGCGGCGCAGGCGGTCGAGGTGGAAGTCGACACCGAGACGGGCCGCGTCACCGTGGTCGACAGCTTCGTGTCCGACGACTGCGGCAAGGCGCTGAACCCGCTTGCGATTCACGGCCAGACCAACGGCGCATCGGTGCAGGCCATGGGCTGGGCGCTGTACGAAGAAATGCAGCTGGAAAATGGCCGGCTGATGAACGGCAACTTTGCCGACTACACCATGCCGACGGCCGATGCCGTGCCCATGTTGCGTTCCGGCATCGTCGAGTCCATCGACCCGAACGGGCCGTACGGCGCAAAGGGCGCCAGCGAAACGGCGATCCTGCCGGGCGCGCCCGCGATCGCCAATGCCGTGTTCGATGCGATTGGCGTGCGGATCACCGACCTGCCGATCACACCCGAAAAAGTGCTGGCCGGCCTGCGCGCCAAGCGGGCCGCAGAAGGAGACGCCGTCCATGCGTGATTTCGAATTCCTGGAACCCACGACGGTGGAAGAGGCGAGCCGTCTGCTGGCCGACCTGGGCGAAGACTGCCGCGTGATGGCGGGCGGGTCGGCACTGATGCTGGCGATGCGCCAGCGCATGCTGATGCCGACGCATGTCATTTCGGTGGCCAAGGTGGACGCCTTGCGTGGCATCCACTTCGATCCGCAACACGGCCTGCGCATTGGCGCGCTGTCGCGTCATATCGACGTGGCGGACTCGCCGTTGGTTCGCGAACACTTTCCGATGCTGGCGTCGATGGCGGCGCGCGTGGCCAACCCGCAGGTGCGCCACCAGGGCACCCTGGGCGGCAACCTGTGCTACGCGGATCCGGCGACGGATCCCCCAACGTGCCTGATGGCATTGGATGCGCAGGTCGTGCTGGGCAGCGTGCGCGGTGAACGCGTGCTGTCGATGGAAGCATTTCTGGTCGACTACTACGTGACCGCCATCGAGCCCGACGAGATCGTGGTCGAGATCCGCGTGCCCGTGTTGCGGACCGGTTTTGCCGGCCGCTACACGCGCTTCTTGCGCACGGCGGCGGAACACCGGCCGCTGGTCAATGTGGCCGTGGCCAGCCGTCGTGATGGCGCGGGCTACGCCGACCTGCGTGTGGTGGTGGGCGCGTCCACGCCCGTGCCGTGCCGGGTACCACGTGCCGAAGCCTTCCTGACGGGCAAGGCCATCACGGCCGATGTGGTGCGCGAAGCCGCCGATATCGTTGCGACTGACATCGATCCGATTTCGGACCAGCGCGGTGCGGCGGACTTCCGCCGCGACATGGTGCGGGTGGTCATGCGGCGCACGCTGGCCGGTGCGTTCGGTGTGGTCCTGCATGACGAGGAGACAGTATGAGCAAACACCTGATCGAGGTCACCGTGAACGGTGACACCCAGCAGGTCGACGTACCCGCGCGCCGGATGTTGTCGGACCTGCTGCGCGATGACCTGAACCTGACCGGCACCAAGCGCGGCTGCGAAACTGGCACCTGCGGCGCATGTTCCGTCCTGGTCGATGGCGAGGTGGTGAAGTCCTGCCTGTCGTTGGCGGTGCAGGCCAACGGCCGCAGCATCACCACGATCGAAGGCCTGGCCAGGGGCGATGTGCTGCACCCGCTGCAGGAAAGCTTCGTGCAATGCGGCGGCCTGCAATGCGGCTACTGCACGCCGGGCATGATCATGACGGCTTGCCACCTGCTGGCCAAAAACCCGGACCCGACCGAGCACGAGGTGCGCGAAGGGCTGAGCGGCAATCTGTGCCGCTGCACCGGGTACACCCAGATCGTCGAGTCCATCCTTAACGCAGCGGAGAACATGCGTGGAAATTGAAAAAGTATTGGTGGTGGACGCGCCGGCAGACCGCGTCTGGAGCATGTTGCTCGACCCGAATGTGATGGGCGGTTGCGTGCCCGGCATGAAGTCGATCCAGGTGGTGAGCGATGTCGAGTACATCGCCGTGATCCACGTCAAGATCAGCTTCATCAGCGCCAAGTTCAAGCTCAACACCAAGATCGTCGAGCAGCGCGCGCCGAATTACCTGCGGACCGAGGGCACGGGCGAAGACGCCTCCGTGGCCAGTTCCTTGAAGCAGCAGAGCGAGATCTTCCTGACGGCATTGGATGACGGCAAGACCGAACTGCGCATCAAGGTGAAGGTGGATGTGCTGGGCCGCCTGGGTTCGTTCGGACTGAGCGTGATGAAGACCAAGGCCGACCGCATGTGGGACGAGTTTGGCCAGAATCTGGTGAACCGCCTGAATGGCGTGGCGGGGCCGGATAGCGTGGTGTCGGGCGGGGCGGCGACGCCTTCGCAGGTGACGTCGGCGCCTGCCAAGGCATTGGGTACGCCGGCCGAGGCGACGTCTGCGGCGGTCGGTGCGGCGGATACGGCAACGACGGTGGCGGCCGAAGATGGCTCGGTACCCGGAGCGCGTCCGGCTGCGGCTCGGCAGGTGGCGGGGCACGGTGTGCCGGTGGAGTCGGCCACCGCATCCACCTTGCGCGCCACGGTCGACGGCCAGCCTGCGTCCCGTGCGGTCGTTGACGATGGCAACTGGTGGACCCGGCTGCTGCGCGGCAAGAATGCCGCGTCGACATCATCAGTCGCAGGCACGGGTGGCCCTTTCATTCACGTCGAACTGCGCCGTGGGGACACCACCGTCAATGTCGACTGGCCGATCGAAGGGTCGCGCGATTGCGCGGCCTGGCTCACGGATGTGCTGAAGTAAGGCCTTGATGGCATCCGCGGGGCCGGCATTACGGTGTCGGCTCGGGTAACATCGGCTCGATAGGGGCAGGCAAGACACGCAGTGAACACGGCACGGGGTCGCAAGGCACGCCGCCACATCGCGTGTCCTGCGACCCCGTTCTTGCGAGTGCCTGCCGATGTCCGACCTTCCTGCTTCGTCACCTTCTTCCCCTGCTTTGTCTGCCACCGATCCGTTGCCGGTCGACGTGCGTTTCCGCATGCGCGTGCGCAAGGGCGACACGGTTGCACTCGGACCCGGCAAGATCGCCTTGCTGGAAGCCATTGCCGAACACGGTTCAATTTCCGCCGCGGCGCGCAGCCTGAATATGTCGTACCGGCGCGCGTGGATGCTGGTGGAAGAGATGAACCTGTCCTTGAAGTCGCCCGCGACCGCGTCCGAACACGGCGGCAAGGCGGGCGGGCGCAGTGTGGTCACGCCAGCAGGGGCTGCGTTGATCCAGCTGTATCGGGATATCGAAGCGCGGGCCTACGCGGCTGCGCAAGAC
Organism: Pigmentiphaga litoralis; assembly: GCF_013408655.1. Lineage (NCBI taxonomy): Bacteria > Pseudomonadati > Pseudomonadota > Betaproteobacteria > Burkholderiales > Alcaligenaceae > Pigmentiphaga > Pigmentiphaga litoralis. The sequence goes on along the minus strand of NZ_JACCBP010000001.1, from coordinate 3,870,736 downwards.
GAGATCCGCACCTTGGCGGACCTGTTCAAGCCGTAATCGGAGTGCGTGCCGTCATCCGTCGCAGGCCGGGCTGGTCCGATCTGAAGGCGAAACGCGATCTGAAGGCGAACCTGATCACGCCGCGCGTTGGCCTTCCCGTGATCACGCCAGCAGCGACACCGCCTTGATCTGCGCCCACGCCTGCATGCCAGGCGCCAGGGCCAGCCGGTCACACGAATACTGCGTGATCCGCGCCAGCAACGGCGTGCCATCGGCATCCAGCCGCAGCAGTCGTTGCGCGTTCGTGGCGCCCGAAGCAATTTCCGCCACCGTCACCTTCAGAACGTTCAGTATGCTGCCGTCCTGCTGCGGTGAAAGTGAAATGCTGACGTCGCGCGCCATCACCACCAGCCGCGCCCGTTGCCCGATGGCCATCGGCGGTCGCACCACCCGGAAGGTCGACGCGCTGCCGGGCAGGGCCACGGTCACCAACTGATAGGCCGGATCGTAGGCCGTCACTACCCCGTCCACGACTACCGATGCGTCGTCACCCATGGCAGGCGGCAAGTCGACGCGCGACAACAGTTCGTTGATCGGACCGCTCGCCAGCACCCGGCCTTCGTCCAGCAGTACCAGATGATCGGCAAGGCGCGCGACTTCATCGGGCGAATGCGTGACGTACACGACCGGGATGTCCAGCTCGTCATGCAGCCGCTGCAGGTAAGGCAGGATTTCCTGCTTGCGCTGGGTGTCGAGGGCGGCCAAGGGCTCGTCCATCAACAGCAGACGCGGACTGGTCAGCAAGGCACGTGCGATGCCCACGCGCTGGCGTTCGCCGCCCGACAATCGGTCCGGCGCGCGGTCCAGCAGATGCCCGATGCCCAGCATGGCCGCCGCGTCGTCCAGCTGGACGCGGCGCTGTGCCCGGGGAATTCGCTTCATTCCATACGCAAGGTTCGTCCGCACATCCAGATGCGGAAACAGGCTGGCTTCCTGGAACACATAGCCGATGGGCCGGCGATGCGTGGGCAGCATGATGCCGCGCGCGGTGTCCAGCCAGGTCTCGCCCGCAACCCGCAAATGCCCTTGCGACGGCGCTTCCAGGCCTGCCAGGCATCGCAGCACGGTGGTCTTGCCGGAGCCCGATGGCCCGAACAGGGCGGTCACGCCGCGGCCTGGCAGGGCCAGGTCCACGTCCAGGGTAAAGCCGTCGTAGTCGAGTTGGAAGTGGGCGTTGATGGATGGCGCATCGCCGGTCAGGGCGACCTGGGCTGCCGGTGCGTCCGGTGCGTCCAGTGCGTCCAGTGCGTCCAGTGCGTGCTTAGGGGAAGCACCACCCTGTGCCACGCTTTTGTTGATCCTGTCGGTCATGGATGAAACGGCGCGTGCCGCCGGCGCGCGTACAGCAACAGCAGGATCGCGAACGAAAAGATCAGCATGCCGCCCGCCAGCCAATGCGCCTGCGCGTATTCCATCGCTTCCACATGTGAATAGATTTGCGTCGACACCACCCGCGTCTTGCCCGGAATGTTGCCGCCTATCATCAGCACCACGCCAAATTCGCCGACCGTGTGGGCGAAGCCCAGGATGGCTGCGGTAATGAAGCCGGGCCGCGCCAAGGGCAGCACGATGGTGATGAAGGTATCCCACGGGCTGGCCCGCAAGGTGGCGGCCGCTTCAAGCGGGCGTGCGCCGATCGCCTCGAATGCGTTCTGCAAAGGCTGCACCACAAACGGCAGCGAATAGAACACCGACCCCACCACCAGCCCTGCAAAACTGAACGACAGCGTGCCCAGACCGAGTTGCTGCGTCAGCTGCCCGAGCGGCCCATTCGGTCCCATCACGACCAGCAGATAAAAGCCGATCACGGTCGGCGGAAGCACCAGGGGCAAGGCCACCACCGCGCCGACCGGACCTTTCCAGGGCGATCGTGTGCGCGACAGCCACCATGCAATCGGGGTGCCGACCAGCAGCAGCAAAAGCGTGGTCAGGCCAGCCAGCTGAATCGTCAGCCAGATTGCGGACAGGTCGGACGCGTCGAGAGGCATGCCGATGCGGACTCAGTTTTGGTAGCCGTACGCGCGGATCACCGCCGCGGCGGCCGGGCCTTTCAGGTAATCGATCAATGCGCGCGCGGCAGGATTGTCCTTGCCCTTCTGGAGTATGACGGCGTCCTGCCGGATCGGATCATGCATCGATGCAGGCACCTTCCAGGCGGACCCGCTGGTGATGGCGCCATCTTTCGAGATCTGCGACAGCGCAACGAAGCCCAGCTCGGCATTGCCGGTCGACACGAACTGGTGCGCCTGCGCAATGCTCTGGCCTTCAACCAGCTTGCCGGCCACCGCCTGCGTCAGCCCGAGCTTGGCCAGGACCTGCGTGGCCGCCAGACCATAGGGCGCCGTCTTGGGATTGGCGATGGCAAGATGCGCAAACCGGTTGGCTTTGAGCACGTCGCCCTTCGCATCCACATAGTCGGCGCTGGCCGACCACAGCGCGAGGGCGCCGGTGGCATAAGTGAAGCGCGAGCCGGCAACCGTCAGGCCTTCCTTGTCGAGCTTTTCGGGGGTCGTGTCATCGGCTGCCAGGAACACGTCGAACGGCGCGCCATTGCGGATCTGCGCGTAGAACTGCCCGGTCGCGCCAAACGCAGCTACTACCTTGTGCCCCGTGGCCTTTTCGAAATCCGCCGCGATGCTCTGCATCGGCGCCGTGAAGTTGGCGGCCACCGCGACCTGGACGTCGGCCGCGTGCGCGGCGGTCAGGGACGATGCGCTAAGGGTCAGGATGCAAAGGCAACGCAGTATCGGGCGGGTGGGCATCGGGCGTTTCCATCGAGAAGACAAAGTCGCCAGCAGACATCCCGCCAGCGTTTTCGTTATGTTCGACAATATACAACGACTGGTGCTGGATGCCGGTCGGGGTTGAAAGCGGGCGTGTCGCGTCAGGGGGTATTGCTTGGTGCTGGTGCCTGATGCTGGTGCCTGGTGCCTGGTGCCTGGTGCTTCGTGCTGATGCTTCGTGCCGATGCTTCGTGCTGATGATGATGCTTGCGTCTTACAGCGCCACATACCGCCAGACCAATGCTGCGCCCGAGGCGGCCACGACGACGCTGACCATTTTCAGGAAGGTCGCTTTGGGCAAGGACAGCGTGATGCGCCGGCCGATCGTCGTGCCGATCAGCATGGCCGGTGCAAGCATCAGCGCCAGCATCCACACCGGCCTGTCGGCATAGACACCGGCCAGCAGGAACAGGATCAGCCGGGTGAGCGTGCTCAATCCGATCAACGTGGATTGGGTGACGCGTTGCCGATCCGGCGATGCAATGCGCCGGCCCAGGTAGATGGCGTACAGAAAGCCGCCACTGCCGAACAGGGCAGAGCAGATGCCTCCGACGACGCCAAAAGGTAGCGCGGCGCGCGGGCTGAAGGCGGCGGCGGGACGCCAGCCAATCGCCGAATACATGCCGTAGGCCAGTGCAAAGAGGCCCAGCGCAAGCTGCAGCGGCGCGGGCTGCCCCAACAGCAGGATGGCCGCGCCGACCGCGCTGCCGGCCAGCATGGCCGGGACAAGCCGGCGAAGCTCGCTGCGATCCGCCGCGTTCCGATCGCGTGCCACGTTGACGCTGGCGGCCGCAAAGTCGAGCAGCGCCAGCAGCGGGACGATAGTGGACAAAGGCAACCAGTTGGCCAGGACCGGTCCCGCCACCAGCGCCGTGCCGAAGCCGGCAATGCCGAAGATGACATAGGCGACGGCGACTCCGGCGCAGACGATCCCCATGGCCAAGGGCGGAAGGGGAAGCAGGCCGGCGGGGAAGAGCAGGTCGGGCGGCAGGTCGGGCAGGGGGAGGTCGAGCAGGAAGAGGTCGGGCAGGAGGAGGTCGAGCTGGAATAGGTCGGGCATCGTCGAACCGCGGGCGCATCGGGATCGTCAATGTATCGAGCCCATCCGATGCCGGCCATTGCCAAATAAGGCGTGGGGCCATCGCAATCTGCGATGGTCAGTCAGCGGCTTCCGTGCACGTCGCCACCAGGGCATCCGCCAGCCGCCGCGTGATGGCCGTCGCATCGTGCCGGCAGATCAGCAGCACGCCCGAATCGGCGCGGGCATCCTCAAGCGTGATCGCCTTCACGCCCGTTGGCGCCATCTTGGCCATCGACGCCGGCACGATCGCCACACCAAACCCTGCTTCGACCAGCGCCAGCTGCGACCACTTGCGCGACCTGACAGCCGCGGGCTGCGGCGAAAAGCCATGCGCGCGGCACAGGTCGGCCACGCGATGGCCCAGCCCGCCCCGCTCCGGGTGCGCCTGCGCGACAAAGCGCTCGTTGCGCAGGGCCGCGACCGGCACGCTGCTGCACGACGCCATTGCATGCGTTGCGGGAAGGACCGCCATCAACGATTCACGAAACAACGGCGTGTACTGAAGATCCGCATACCTGCGCAATATCGGCTCACGCGCCAGGCCCAGGTCGGCGCGGCCTTCGCGGATCTCATGAGCCTGATGTTCGGACGACGCCGTGGCAATGTCGATGGACACGCCAGGGTGCGCATCCACATGCCGCGCGATCGCCGCGAGCAGGGCGGGACCGAGCGGAACCGAGCTGGAGTGCAGCAGGTGAACCGTGCCTTCGGTGCCGCGCTCGGCATGCACCGCGCTGACGGCAGCATCGTCCAGCGCCGCCAGAATGCGCCGCGCGTTGCCATACAGCGATCGGCCGGCAGGCGTCAGGTCCAACCCGCGCGCATCGCGGATCAGCAAGGTCACCTGCAGCGCCTGTTCGATGTCGCGCACCTGCCGGCTCAAGGCTGACTGGGCAATGAACAGGCGTTCCGCCGCCAGGCTGAAGCTGCCTGCGTCGACGATCTCGACGAAATAACGAAGCTGTCGGGAAGTAAGCATGAAGCAAGTGTACGGGCGTGTCATGCCGATCCGATACACTTCCCGGTTGCTCAGGCTTAGCGGGCAGGTGTCCCGCTGCCCCATCCCAAAGGTCCGCTGTCTTGCAACACACCGCGCTTCCCCGTTACCCCGTCATGGTCCTGATCCTGGGCGCGCTCGCGTGCCTGGGACCCATGTCGATCGATGCCTATCTGCCTGCCTTCGGCGCCATTGGCCGCGACTTTCGCTTGCCGGCCGAAGTCGTGCAACTGACGCTGGGCATGTACATGGTGGCCTATGCCTTCATGACCCTGATGCACGGCACGCTGTCCGATTCCTTCGGCCGCCGCCGCGTGATCCTGACCTCGTTGCTGGTATATGCCGCGGGGTCGGTCATCGCGGCGATTGGCCTGGACTTCAACTGGTTGCTGACCGGGCGCGTGCTGCAGGGCCTGTCGGCGGGGGCGGGCATGGTGGTCGGACAGGCCATCGTCAATGACTGTTATGAAGGCGCCACCGCGCAAAAGACCATGTCCTACATCATCATGGTGTTCGGCGTGTCGCCTGCGTTCGCACCCATCATCGGCGGGTACGTGGCGTCGCATTCGGGCTGGCGCGGCATCTTCGTCATGCTTGCGATCCTGGCCGCGCTGAGTGCGGCGCTGTGCGCATGGCGCCTGCCGGAAACGCTGCCCCCTGCGCGGCGCCAGCGGTTTGCCGTGGGCGTGCTGCTGCGCAATTACGGACGTGTACTGAAAGACCGGCAATTCGTTGCAATGGCGATTGCCTTTGGCACGCTGTTCGCGGGCTTCGCGTTCCTGATCGGCGCCGCGCCCGACTTCGTCACGCAGGTGTTGCGCCTGCCCGAAACCGCGTTTGCCTACCTGTTCATTCCGCTGGTGGTCGGCATGATGAGCGGATCCTTCCTGGCCGCCCGCATGGCGTCCCGCTGGTCGGCGTCGCGCATGATCGGCCTGGCCTACGCGATGATGGGGCTGAGCTGCGCCATCAACATCACCTACACCGCCCTGGCCGAAGTGCCCACCGTGCCCTGGGCGGTGGTGCCGCTGGGCCTGTTTTCGTTCGGCCTGTCGATCGCGATTCCCAGTATGACGCTGCGCATCCTGCGCCGCATTCCGGAACTGGCCGGCACGGCGGCCTCGGTGCTTGGCTTCATCCAGATGGTGTTCTTCTCGGCCGTCAGCGGCTGGTTCGTGCCGCTGGTGTACGGCAGCGCGCTGAAGCTGGCCGTGGCCTTGGGCGCCGGCGTGGTGGTGAGCGGCGTGGCGTGGTGCGTGCTGGGCTGGTTGTTTCGCGAGCAGGAAGCGGCGGCCCCTGCCGCGGGGTAACCAGAAGGCTGCAGCAGGACGCAGGCCCAACGCTTTGCTTCAATGCGCCCGAGCTTGGTAGGCCACGCCGTAACGTTCGGCCAATTCAAGCAGGCGACGATCCTTGGTCCAGAGTCGCGCGGTCGGGGTAATCAACGTCGATGCAACAAGCGTGACATCGACAAAGCGGCAACCCATGCCGAACAGACTGTCGCGTTCGATCAAGTCCCTGACTTCTGCGACCGATGCCTGCCGAACCTGACGCAGCGTGTCCAGATCCTCAAGGGTTTTCAGTCGCGGTGACGGCGGCGTACCGCAAGCAATCTCGGCGATCACCATGGGATGCGTCAGCACGTCATCCTGGAGCATCAGCAGTTCCAGCGTTGAATTGTGCTTACGGAAATGATCCACCCAGACTGAGGTGTCGACGAGCACGCTCATGATCGTTTTGGCTGTTCGCGGCGCCGTTCTACATCCCGCATATCTGGCGCCTTGCCGCCAAGGGCCGCCAGGCGCTTGCCTGCTCGAACGCGGACGTAGAGTTCTACAGCCTCGCGGAACAAGTCCGCCTTATCCATTTCGGGATCTGCCACTTCCAGCGCTCGGGCATACAAGGCATCATCGATCGTCACAGTAGTTCGCATGGCAGCTCCAAAAATGATGCACTAATGCATCAAAATTCGCATCATTGCCAGAATCACGCTGCATTGACCGTCAAGCCCAAAAGCTTGGAACAGTCATGCGCCCGCTAGAATGAGCATTCCTGTTCCAGGCTGAAGCGCTGCCCGGACTTCCCCGCATTCTTCCTTCCCTTCCGGATTTCCATGGACATCACCTCCACCTTCTCCACCCGCCGTGACGAACTGCGTGCCCGCCACGATGCGCTGGCGGCGGCCGAGCCGAAGCTGCGCGCGCGGGATCGTGCCACCCGCCTGAACGTGTCGGAAGCGGAACTGGTGGCGGCGGAGTGCGGGGGGGTGGTGGCCACGCAACTGGCCGGTGCGCCCAAGGAAATTTTTGGCGAACTGGGTTCGCTGGGCGAAGTGATGGCGCTGTCCCGCAACGATGCGTGTGTGCATGAACGTCACGGCCGGTATGAAGACATCCAGCTGGGTCATGGTCACGTCGGACTGGTGCTGGGTCCGGACATCGATCTGCGGGTGTTCTTCGACAGCTGGCGTTGTACCTTCGCGGTCACCGAAAACGGCCGCCGCAGTCTGCAATTTTTTGATCGCTACGGAAGTGCGGTGCACAAGGTGTACGTGACCGACGCCACCGATGCGGCCGCCTACGACGCGCTGGTGGCGAAGTTTGCCGCGCCATCTCCTGCATGGCCGGACGTCGAATCCATCGCTGCCACTGTCAACGTTGACAAGAGCAACGATGACAGCGGCAACGATGACAAGAACAACCACAACGTTGACGACGTCAACGATCCGCAAGGCCTGCGCGCCGCATGGCAGGCCCTGAAAGACACGCACGACTTCTTCCCCATGCTGCGCAAATTCAAGGCGACGCGTCTGGGCGCCTTGCGCGCGGCGGGAGCCGACCTGGCGCAGCAAGTTCCGCTCGACACCGCCGAAACGGTGTTGACGCGCGCCGCCGAAAGCGGACTGCCGATCATGGTGTTCGTCAGCAACAAGGGCATCGTGCAGATCCACACCGGCCCGGTTGAAAAGCTGCTGCGCACGGGACCCTGGTTCAACGTGCTCGATCCGCGCTTCAACCTGCACCTGAACACGACCGCCATCACGTCGACCTGGGTCGTCAACAAACCCACGGTGGACGGCTGGGTGACCTCGGTGGAGGTGTACGCCGCCAACGGCGACCTGATCGTGCAGATGTTTGGCGCCCGCAAGCCCGGCAAGCCCGAACTGACCGCCTGGCGCACCCTGCTGGTGGGCCTGTGCAGCGAGCCGCTGGCGTCGTAAGCGGCCCACGCAAGTTTGCAGTTTGGCCGGATTTATGTTTGACTAACGACTTGTCCGCTGCGCCTGGCGCGGCGGATCACTCAAAAAAGCACCCCTTCCGAATCGCATCATGGCCCAAGCTTGTCACGCCATCTCGAGCATTTCCGCCGCACGCTGCCCAGCGTCGACGGCGGCTGCCCGTGCGATTCGCGTGTCGGCCGTCGCCTCGATCGCCCTGATCTCCTCGCTGCTACTACCGACCGGCTGCCGGGCCTAGTGTCCCGTGGTAGTTCGGCAGCCCCCGGCCACGCTCTCGGTTTAACCGTCCGGTAGACCCGATCAGACAGCCAGCGACTCAGCTGCACCTAACGCCAGCCGATCGCACCCCTAGCAGGAGACTTACATGTTGAAGAACCCAGCGGCGAAGTACCGCCCTTTCCCCGCGTACGACTTTTCCGAACGCACCTGGCCCAACAAGCGCATCACGACGCCGCCGATCTGGATGAGCACCGACTTGCGCGACGGCAACCAGTCGCTGATCGAGCCGATGAATGCCGAACGCAAGATGCGCCTGTTCGAAAAGCTCGTCGACATCGGTTTCAAGGAAATCGAAGTCGGCTTTCCTTCGGCATCGCAGACGGACTTCGACTTCATCCGCAAGCTCGTCGACGAAAACCGCATTCCTGATGACGTGACCGTCGAGGTGTTGACGCAGTCCCGCGAAGACCTGATCCGCCGGTCGATCGAGTCCGTCATTGGCGCCCGCCGCGTCATCGTCCACATGTACAACGCCATTGCGCCGGACTTCCGCCGCATCGTGTTCAACATGTCGAAAGACGAAGTCAAACAGATCGCTCTCGACGGCACGCGTCTGATCCGCGAATTGACGGCGCAGCATCCGGAAACGGAATGGGTTTATCAGTACTCGCCTGAAGTCTTCAGTTCCGCCGAACTCGATTTCGCCAAGGACGTGTGCGATGCCGTGTCGGCCGAATGGGGCGCGGGCCCGGGCCGCAAGATCATCTTTAACTTGCCTGCCACCATCGAATGCGCGACGCCCAACGTGTACGCGGACCAGATCGAATGGATGCACCGCAACCTGAACAATCGCGAGCACATCGTGCTCAGCGTGCACCCGCACAATGACCGCGGCACCGCCGTCGCCGCCGCCGAACTTGGCGTGATGGCCGGCGCCGATCGTGTTGAAGGCTGCCTGTTCGGCAACGGCGAGCGCACCGGCAACGTCGATCTCGTCACCCTTGCCTTGAATCTGTACAGCCAGGGCGTGCATCCGGGCCTCGACTTTTCGGACATCGACGACGTGCGCCGCTGCGTTGAATACTGCAACCAGTTGCCCGTGCACCCACGCCATCCGTATGTAGGCGATCTGGTGTTCACGGCGTTTTCGGGTTCGCACCAGGACGCGATCAAGAAGGGTTTTGCGCAGCGCCAGCCCGACACGATCTGGGACGTGCCGTACTTGCCGATCGACCCGGCCGACGTGGGCCGCAGCTACGACGCGGTAATCCGCGTGAACAGCCAGTCCGGCAAGGGCGGCGTGGCCTACCTCTTGCAGCAGGAACACGGCCTGGACTTGCCGCGCCGCTTGCAGATCGAATACAGCCGCGCGATTCAGCGCGTGACCGACGAGACCGGCCGCGAAGTCACGGCCACCGACGTGTACGCGATCTTCCGCCGCGAGTATCTTGATATTGCCGTGCCCTACAAGTTCGTGCGTCACCGCATCGCGAGCACCGATGAAGGCATTCGTGTCGACGTCGACGTGATCTACGAAGGCCAGGCGCGCACCTTGTCCGGCAACGGCAATGGCCCGATCGACGCGTTCGTGAACGCGCTGGACTTGCCGATCCGCGTGATGGATTACCACGAGCATTCGATCGGCATCGGCGCCGACGCATCCGCCGCCAGCTATGTCGAATTGCGCATCGGCGAATCGCCCACGGGCTTTGGCGTCGGCATCGACCACGACATCGTCACGGCCAGCTTCAAGGCGGTGCTGAGCGCGGTCAACCGCCACATGCAAAGCACGGACACGGCCGACGAAGAGACTGCCGACGAGCCCGTCGAAGTGTGAGCGTAAGGCGAGGCAGCACGCTGCCTTGCCGTGCATGAAAAAACCTGCCGGATCACTGGGATCCGGCAGGTTTTTTTTCGTCTTCAGCAATCAGGAAGGCCGAGTGCGGTGCATCAAAACCCCGACCCAGGCTGCTTCAAAAACGCCTGTTCCTGCGACGTACTTCCCCGCGCCAGCACCGCATTGCGATGCGGGAACCGCCCGAAGCGGGCGATGATGTCGCGGTGGCGAATCGCGAAATCCAGCGAATTCTGCGATGCCGGATGTTCCTGTGCCAGCGTCGTGTACAGCGCGACGGCGCGTTCCTGGATGTCGATGTTTTCGCTGTGCATCAGCGGCAGATAGACGAATTCCCGCTGCACATGGGGCAGGCGCAGATACTGGCCGCTGTCGATCAGGCCTAGCGCGTGGGTCAGCGCCTTGGCGTCACCGGAAAACGCGGCAGGCGTGTCGCGCCAGATGTTGCGGGTGAACTGATCCAGCAGCACGATCAGCGCCAGTTCGCCTTCCAGTTCGGCGGTCCAGGTGTCGAGGTCGCCGGCGATCGCGCGTTGTACCGAACGTTCAAAGCGCGCCCGCATCTGCGCGTCCAGCGCCGGGTTCTTCTGGAACCAGACGTGGCGCGGCTTCAGGTAGCCGGGGTCGTCCTTGGGCAGGAACCAGAAATCAATGACGGATTGCCAGGGATGCATCGCCATGAACGATCAGCTCTCCCAGGTGACGTTGACCTTCTTCTGCTCGGACCGGCGCAGCAGGTCGAGCAACGGGAAGGCGCGCTGGCGCAGGCCGACGTATTGCGCGGCGCGCGCAGCTTGCGCGGGGTCGTCTTCGTCGAAGTTGGGGTCTTTCTCGGCGTTCAGGGCGCGTTCGATGCGGGCGATGGCATCGGGCAGTTGTTCAGGCGTGAACACGCCGCGCTTTTCCAGGGTGTCGCCGACCGCTTTGCCCGCGAGTTCCAGCAACGGCTTGGCATGCTCGCCGAGCATGATGACTTCACCGGCAGCCTTGGATCGAAAGGTGATGATCATGGACGGCTCCTTGTTGTTGTAGGTGGATTCATTATGACGGTAACAGGCACGCCTACCTAGCGTACGTGAAGCGCCGGTAACGGTTTGCGCGAACCGTAACCTCGGTCCTCCCCCTGACGATGGAGCCTGGCTGACGAACTACACCGGCCGTGGTCAGCCCTCAGGCGCGCAGGTAGCTCCACCCTTGCGCCTGACGTTCGGCCAGATGCAGCACGGCGGCGGGTACGGTGGCGATGCCGTCGGGTACGGTGCGCGCCGTGGCTGTCAGCGTGTTGGCGCACACACGCAAGTGCGTATCGAGCGCATGCGGGGTGTCCAGTGCCGCGGCCACGGCACCCGCGTTGACGACGAGTTCAACGTGCGCGTCGGGCGCGAGCTTGAGCAGATTGGCCAGGTTGCGACGCGCGCGTTCGAGCGAGGCGGGGGTGGGAGCGTGGATGAGCAGACGGACCATGACTTCGGGTTCCTGAGGTGGCGCGGACGGATGGCGCGGACGGATGGCGCGGACGGGTGCGCAGGGAACGTAAAGGTAACGCCGAAAGCCAAGGGTAAGGCCCTAGGGACGCCAACATGCAATTTAATGCACTATTTGCCTGCCGGATTGAGCACTAACCTGCATGCTCTGCCAGGACATTGTTAACGTTACCGAGGAGACCGCCATGTTGATTCACCCCGATGCCTTGCGTCGATGGGCCGCGCTTGCCGCTGTTGTTGGCGTGCCGGCTTTGCTTGCCGGTTGCGGCGGCGATGACGATGACAATACGCCCACGGCCCGTCCGGTGCCCGATGCCGCGTCGCTGCGCACGGCGTGTCCGACGCTGACCGGCAAGACCGTGGCGGCAGCCGACATCGGCCTGCCCAGCGCGCCCGCGACGGTGACGGCAGCGGCGATCGTTGCCGCCACGACAGGCGCGGCGCCCACGCCGGAATACTGCCGGGTGTCGGGATCGATCGCGCCGACGACAGCGGGTGCGGATCCCATCGTCTTCCAGGTGAACCTGCCACTGACGTGGAACGAGAAAGCGGTCATGGTCGGTGGGGGCGGTTTCAACGGCAGCCTGGTGAACAGCCTGGCGCCCTTGCGCGATGCGCCCGCCGGGCAGCCCCTGCCGATCACCCAGGGCTACGCCATGTTCGGCACCGATTCGGGTCACGACGCCACGGCGTACAACACGACCGATCCCGGCAAGTTCGCATTGAACGACGAGATGTTCGTGAACTTTGCGCATGCGTCCTACAAGAAGGTGAAGGACGTCGCGCACAGCCTGATGGGGACCTACTACCTGCGCAAGCCGGCCAAGCAGTACTACTACGGCGGGTCGGAAGGCGGGCGCGAAGGCCTGATGATGGCGCAGCGCTATCCGGCCGATTTTGACGGCATCGTGTCCGTCGTGCCGGTGATCTACTGGACCGGCCTGTTTAACGGCTTCATCAATTTCAGCAAGCCGCAGTTCACGGGCGGCGCGCTCAGCACGGCCAAGATCAGCGCATTTGCCAAGACCGTGAACGACACGTGCGATGCACTGGACGGCGCGGCAGATGGCGTCGTCAGCAACTATCTGGCGTGCGCATCAAAAATGAACCTGGCCAGCCTGCGCTGCGTGGCCGGCGCCGACACCGGGCCGACGTGCCTGTCCGATCCGCAACTGGCCACCTTGCAGGCCACCTATGGTCCGACCGTGTTGCCGTTCGCGGTGGCCAACGGCAGCACGACCTATCCGGGTCGCCTGTTCGGCGGCGAAGTCCAGCTGGGCGGTGAAGGCATTGGCCGCTGGATTTCCACGGGGGTAGTGCCCACGGTGCCGACGCCGGTGGCGACGGACGCGCGTGGTGTGATCTACGGCAGCAGCTATGCGCGCTACGTGATTGCAAAGGATGCCAATTTCGACGTGCGCACCTTCAATGCGGCGGCGTTCGAAGCGCGGATCAAGGCGGTGTCGGAACTGATGGATGCCAGCAATCCCAACCTGGCGGCATTCCGCGCACGGGGCGGCAAGCTGATCATCCGTGAGAACACCGGCGACATGGCACAAAGCCCGCTGGCCGGCATCAACTACGTGCAGAACGTGGTCAGCACGATGGGGCAGTCCAACGTCGACAGCTTCCTGCGTCTGTATGTGTCGCCGGCGTCCTCGCATGGCGGTACGGCGGCCAGCCTGACGACGGGCACCGAAGTGCCGACCACGTATGACCTGTTGGGTGCCCTGGATGGATGGGTGACGTCCGGTCAGCCGCCGGCCGATGCGCTGGTGCAGGTGCGCAACGCCACGACCGCGCCGTTCACGACGCTGGCGTCACGCCCGATGTGCCGCTACCCGAACTACCCGCAGTATGTGTCGGGGGATGCCAATCTGGCCGCCAGCTATCGGTGCGCAGTGTCGGCGCCGTAAGCGTTTATTCCACGCCCAGCCGCGCCGACAGATGCGCCACCGCGTCCGCAAAGGCCGGATTCGTCCGGTCGCGCGGCCGGGGCAGGTCGATCGCCAGGTTCTCGACCACCGACGCCGGCTGTCCGCCCAGCACGACCACGCGATCCGCCAGGAACACGGCTTCGTCGATGTCGTGCGTGACGAACATGACGGCCGACTGGCTGGCCTGCCACAGGCGGATCAGTTCGGCCTGCAGCTTGCGGCGCGTCAGGGCATCGACTGCGCTGAACGGCTCATCCATCAACAGGATGTCGGGCTTGACGGCCAGGGCGCGGGCAATGCCCACGCGTTGCGCCTGACCGCCCGACAGCTGGTGCGGCCAGCGATCCCCAAACTCGGCCAATCCGGTCAATGACAAGGCTTCGGTCACCCGCTCGCGTTTCTGGGCTGCGTCGATATCCAGCGTTTCAAGCCCATAGGCCACGTTGTCCGACACGGTACGCCAAGGCAAGAGACGGCCATCCTGGAACACCACTGCGCGGCGCCTGCGGCCGGGCCGTTGCGGCAACGTAAAGCGCATCGAACCGCCACCCGGTTCGATCAAACCGGCGGCGACACGCAGCAGGGTCGACTTGCCCACACCGGACCCGCCCACCACGGCCACGAAACTGCCCGCTTCGATCGCCAGTGACAGGTCCTGGATGACCGGGCCCGCAGCACCCGGATGGGTATAGCTGAGGCCGTCGAATTCCATTACGGACGCCATGCGAGCACCCTCCGTTCGATCAACCCGTACACCAGGTCGCACAGCGCGTAGACCAGCGAAATGGCCAGCATATAGACCACCACGGCTTCATACGCGCCGACACCGGCCGCCGCGTTCATCTCTTGCCCCATGCCGGGTACGCCCAGCAGTTCGGCGGCGATCAGTGTCATCCACGCCTGGCCGATGCCGGTGCGCACGCCGGCCAGCGTGCCAGGGGCGATGGCGGGCAGGGTGATGCTGCGGGCGCGGCGCCAGTAGCCGCCCTGGCCAAAACTGCGAGCCAGTTCGTAAAAACGTGGATCGATGTTGCGCACTGCGCTGTAGGTCGCAAAGTAGTTGACCCAGAACACGCCGATGGCGATCACGAACGCCGCGCCGGCATGGCTGACCTTGAACCACGCAATCGCGAACACCACCCATGCCAGCGGCGGGATCGGCCGCAGGATGCGCGCCAGGTAGGCCTGCAGCATGTCGAAGCGATGCACCGTGGCCGCCGCCATGCCGACCAGAATGCCGAACAGCGTGCCCAGCCCGAGTCCCCAAAAGTAATGGATCAGGCTGGACCCCACGGCGGGCAGCAAGCGGTCGGACTGCCATTCCTGCAGGAAGGCATCGGGCAGTAGGAAAGGATCGGGCAAGGTACCCGGGCGCACCCAGGCAAACACGCCTGCTGCTTTCCACAGCAGTACAAAGAGCACGACACCGGCGACGCCATAGACCACGCGCGTCACGGCGCCCGAAGAACGGGAAGCAGACAAGATGTTCCCGCTTTATCGAACCGCGGCAGGCTTGCCGGCTGGGGGCGCTGCGTTTGCGGGTGCGGCCTTGGCCGGCGCGGCCGCCGATTTGACGGCGGCGTCGTAGAACTGCGTGTCGAACAGCTTTGTCACGTCCACGGGCGGGCCTTCCAGCGTGCCGGTGTCAGCCTGGAATTTCTGCAGCACCAGGGTGGCTGGGATGATGGTGTTCGGATCGGCCACGAACTGGCCCTTGGAATTGCGAATGGCCTTTTCGACGATATCCAGGGGCAGACGTCCGCCGCCCACGTATTTCTGCACGGCCGGCGCAGCCTTGGCTGGTTGCGTGTCCAGCAGCCTGGTTGCGGCAATGTGGCGCGTGACCAGTGCCTGCACCACGGCCGGTTGTTCGCGGATCAGCTTTTCACGCACCAGCAGCACGGCGCCGGGCTGGCGCGGGAACAGATCGTTGCCACGGGCAACCACCCGCGCCTGCGGGGCACGCGTCAGCACGGTGGTCACGGTCGGTTCAAGGATCGCCGCGCCGTCGATCGCGCCGGTCAGCAGCGCCTGCTGGATCTGCGATTCGCCCTGCGTGATCAGCTTGAGGCTGTTGGGATCGGCCTTGATGCGGTTGCGCAGCCAGTATTGCAAGGCGGCTTCGGGCACGGCGCCTTTGGGGTAGCTGGCGATCACGGGCTGACGGCCCTTGTCCTTGGCAAAGCGCGCAAAGGCGGTGCCGGCATCCCCTGACGCAAAGTAGGGGGCCAGGTCGCCCATCGCCACGAAGCTGACCTGCTCGACGATGTTGGACGCCACGACCTTGACGTCGGCGCCCTTGCCGCGCGCGACCAGCGCCGGGCCAATGCCCACGTAGGCGATGTCCAACTGGCCAGCCAGCAGCGCCTGGACGAGCGCCGGGCCGCTCTGGAACTGGACGAGCTTGGGCGCACCGCCTTCGGCCGGCAGGGTGCCTTCTTCGCGCGCAATGAACAGCTGGGCCGCGGGAATGATCGGCAGATAGCCGATTTCCAGGGGCGCGGCCGTGGCGGCGGCGCCATACGAACCCAGTCCCAGGCCCAGAGCCAGTGTTGCCGACGCGAAGATGCGCTTCATGATCGTTAGAACCTCAAGTGATATAGCGGGGTGTTTTAATGACTTTATATATTGTATTTGCCTTGTTTCGACTCGTTTAATTACTAAAAGCTATATGCTTAAGACGTCGCTTTCCTGTGTCAGACATGGGCTGACAACCGGCTTACGCCCAGCGTCAGCCCCCAGGGAAATCGTCCGCCAAAACACCACACCGGCAGCCCGCGCGTTAGTCCCCGACGCCTGCGGCTGTTAAGATTGCCCTCTTACTTACCCCCGCGATGTCCTATTCCATGCTCCCCGAGCAACAGGTACAACTTCTCAGCCTGATCGGCGCCGCCGTCCAGGCCGTTGCCCCCGAGGCGACTCCCACGCTGCTCCTGGAACGCCCCAAGGCTGCCTCGCATGGCGACGTGGCGACCAATGTGGCGATGCAGATCGCCAAGCCGCTCAAGCGCAATCCCCGAGACCTCGCACAGCAGATCGTCGAATCCCTGATGGCCCAGCCGGGCGCCACCGCGTTGATCGCGAGCGCTGAAATCGCCGGCCCGGGCTTCATCAACCTGCGTATTGCTCCGGCCGCCAAGCAGGCCGTGATCGACGCGATCCGCGTGCGGGGCGCCGACTTCGGGCGCGCGCCATCGATCGGCCGCAAGGTCATCGTCGAATTCGTTTCCGCCAATCCGACCGGTCCGCTGCATGTGGGCCACGCCCGCCAGGCCGCGCTTGGCGACGCGCTGTGCCGCCTGTTCGGCGCCGGCGGCTGGGACGTGCATCGCGAGTTCTATTACAACGACGCCGGCAACCAGATCCACAACCTGGCCGTCAGCGTCCAGGCGCGTGCGCGCGGGATCGACACCACGCATCCGGACTTCCCGGCGGACGGCTATCGCGGCGAATACATTGCCGAGATCGCCGAAGACTTCAAGGCCGGCAAGACGGTGCAGGCGGCCGATGCCGAGCCCGTCACCGCGTCGGGCGACGTCGACAACATGGAAGACATCCGGCGCTTTGCCGTGGCGTACCTGCGCCGCGAGCAGGACCTGGACCTGGCCGCGTTCGACCTGAAGTTCGACAATTACTACCTGGAAAGCTCGCTGTACACGTCGGGCCGGGTCGACAACACCGTGCAACGGCTGATCGACAGCGGTCACACCTACGAGAACGAAGGCGCGCTGTGGCTGCGCACCACCGAACTCGGCGAAGGGGACGACAAGGACCGCGTCATGCGCAAGTCCGAAGGCGGCTATACCTACTTCGTGCCCGATGTGGCCTACCACGTCACCAAGTGGGAACGCGGCTACACCAAGGCCATCAACATCCAGGGATCCGACCACCACGGCACCATCGCCCGCGTGCGCTCGGGCCTGCAGGCGCTGGGCGTGGGCATTCCCAAGGGCTACCCCGACTACATCCTGCACAAGATGGTCAAGGTGATGCGCGGCGGCGAAGAGGTCAAGATCTCCAAGCGCGCGGGCAGTTATGTCACCTTGCGCGACCTGATCGACTGGGTCGGCCGCGACGCCGTGCGCTTCTTCCTGATCCAGCGCCGCGCCGACACCGAATTCGTGTTCGACGTGGACCTGGCGCTCAAGCAGACCGACGAAAACCCGGTGTATTACATCCAGTACGCGCATGCCCGCATCTGTTCGATCCTGAACAGCTGGGGCGGTGATGTGGCCGCGCTGGCCCAGGCCGACGCGTCGCTGCTGGTGGCCGAACGCGAATTCCTGCTGATGCAGCGCCTGGCCGAATTCCCCGGCATGCTCGGCATGGCCGCGAATGACCTGGCGCCGCACCACGTGGCGTTCTGGCTGAAGGACTGCGCCGCCGACTTCCACGCCTACTACAACGCCGAACGCGTGCTAGTGGACGACGAAGCGCTCAAGCTGGCGCGCCTGTCGCTGCTGGCCGCCACCCGCCAGGTGCTGGCAAACGGCCTGAGCCTGCTGGGCGTGACCGCGCCCGAACGGATGTGAACCTGCGATGCCCTTGAACTCTCCCCGCCTGCGCAAGCAACACGGCGGCACCATGTTCGGCCTGATCGCCGGGCTGCTGGTCGGCCTGGTGGTTGCCGTGCTGGTGGCGGTCTATGTGAACAAGGCGCCCGTGCCCTTCGTGAACAAGACCGCGCGCGTTCCGCCGACCAGCCAGCAGCCGGTCGACCCGGCCAACGCGCCCGACCCCAACCGCAGCCTGTACGGCAAGGACGCGCCGGCCGGTTCGGTGCCGCCGTCCAGCGGCCCGCCCGCCATCTCGGCCCCGCCGCCGGCACCGGTCCCCAACGCGCGCCGCAACGACGACCCCATCGCCAGTTTCTATACCGGTCCGGGATCGTCCACCCCGACACCGCCAGCCGGCCGCACGCCTGCCTCGCCGGCAACGCCGTCGTCGCCTGCCGTGCCGGAAAGCACCGGTACCTACTATCTGCAGGTCGGCGCGTTCCGCGTGATCGAAGACGCCGAAGCCCTGAAGGCGCGGCTGGCCTTCATGGGCTTCGAGGCCCGGCTGGAAACGGCGGACGTCCCGAAAGGCACCGTCAATCGCGTCCGGCTTGGCCCGTTCGCCAAGCTCGATGACATGAACCGCTCGCGCGCGCGCCTGGCCGAAAACGGCATCGAAGCGGCAGTCGTAAAGAAGTAGGAAGGAACTCGGGCCCGCCCTGGCCGGTCCGAGTCTCACGCGCCCACGTGGCGGCACAAGGGTGCCGCCCGGGCCGGCACTTGCATACAAAGGGAAATTCCATGATCGGTCGTCGTTCTGTTAGCCGTCTCTTGACGGGTCTTGCGTTTGCCGCGGCTTCCGTGGCGCTCCTGCCGTCGGTGGCATCGGCCCAGCAGTTCCGTGAAGGCACGGAGTACACCCGCCTGGCGCAGCCGCAGCAGACCGAGTCGCAAGGCAAGATCGAAGTGACCGAGTTTTTCTGGTACAGCTGCCCGCACTGCAATGCGCTCGAACCCAGCCTTGAAACCTGGATCAAGAAGCAGCCTGCCGACGTCGTGATCAAGCGCGTACCGGTCAAGTTCAACGCCGGCATGGAACCGCAGCAGCGCCTGTACTACACGCTGGAAGCGCTGGGCAAGGTCGACCAGCTGCACCGCATGGTCTTCAGCGCGATCCATGAACAGCGCCAGCCGCTGAACACGGCCGACCGCATTGCCGATTGGGCGTCAAAGAACGGCCTGGACAAGGCGCAGTTCACCGCCGCCTACAACTCGTTCGGCGTGCAGTCCAAGGTGCAGCGCGCCGCCAAATTGTCGGAGTCGTACAAGATCGACGGTGTGCCGACGCTGGCTATCAACGGCAAGTATCTGACGTCGCCGGCGCAGGCAGGCAGCAACGCCGCCGCGCTGCAGGTGGCAGACTTTTTGATTGCGCAGGCGCGCAAGGAAGGCGGCGCGAAGTAATCCGGTTTTTCACGCCTGGCTTCGTGCCAGGGGCAGTGACTGACTTGAAAACAAAACACCTCGAAGGTGGGACGGTTGTCCTGGCTTCGGGGTGTTTTTTTTGGGGATGAGGGGGCGTTTTTGCAGGGCGGGAAGGGGCATGACGTAGTTCCCCGCATTTACCGGAAAAGGCACGTCTCTATCATCGACACGCTGGCGCGGCTGGTGATGCTGCGGCAGTTCAACTCGTGCTTATCCTCCCCCACCTGAAAGGTCCGCCCATGAGCGATGTCATCAGCCCCACCCTGCGGCGTTTCCTAGACCAGCTGATCGCGATCGATGCGCGTAAGCATCATGTCGATGCTGCCGGGCTTGCTTCGGCTGCTTCGGTTGCTGCCACTGCCGGTGATTCCGCCGACGCAGCCATTGCAGCTCCCCGTACCACGCTTGATGTCCTGGATGCCCTGCCCAACGATGACGTATGCCGCGTGGCGGCGCTGACGTGGGTGGGACGCGGCGATTTTCCCACCTTTGCCGAGGCTTACGACTATGCCAAGCTGGACCTGCAGATCCGCGGCAAGGGCACGTTGATCGCCACCATCGTGCAAAAACCCCTGTTCGAACTCGTGCCTGCGGCGTTGCGGAAACTGAAGCTCGTGTGAGCACCATCGGTGGCATCGGTGCGTCATCGGTGCCATTCGACTGGCCGAGTCCGAATGATCGAGTCGGTTTCCGCGCATTTCTCAGGCGCTTCATCGTGCGCAAAATCGGGGCTCCTTCACCTGGAATCCGGACATGGCGCACAACGACGTGATTGCGGAATTGATGGCGCGGGCCCAGGCCGTTGCCGAATCGGTGTTGCCCGATCCGCAGGGCGATCTGGTGATGATGCTGTTCCAGCGGCTGTATCTGGCAGGCGAGTCCGAAGCCGCCGTTGGCGACCGGCTGATGCGCGCCGTGATGCTGGCCCGCACGATCATGGACGAACCGCCGCAACGGGCGATCATCGCGATCTTCGGCAAGACGTGCATCGAGGTGGACGTGCGGGCGGCGACGCCGGCTGGCAAGCGGTGATCCGCGCGTGGATCCCTGCCTGGCTCACTGCCTGGATCCCTGCCTAAATCACTGCGGTGATCACCGCGTGATGGCTCCGCGACTTACGGCGTGGCCGTGCTCGTTGCGATCAGCTCGCGTAGCCAGACATGCGACGGATCCCGGTGGCACCGGTCATGCCACAGCATCGCCATCTCGTAGCCAGGCACGTCCACCGGGGCCTCGACCACCGTCAGTCCCGGCTCGTTGCGCACCAGCCGCCAGGGCACCATGGCCACCAGATCGGTCTGCGCCAATACCGATCGCATGAACAGGAAATGCGGCACTGACAGCGCCACCCGGCGGGTCAAGCCTGCGGCGGCCAGCGCATCGTCGGTCACGCCGTGGAAGCTGCCGCCATAGGTCGACACCAGCACGTGCTCCAGCTTGCAAAATTGCGCAATGGTGGGCCGGCGCTTCAGCTTGGGATGGCCCGCACGGCCAGCCAGTACGTACCGCTCGTCAAACAAGGTGCGGCGATGCAGGCCGGCCGGGCTGTCGGCGGTCGTGTGGAACGCCAGGTCGATCGTGCCCTGTTCCGCGCGCGAAACGACCAGCGGGATCGACAGTGGCAGGACGGCGACCCGGGTGTCTGGCGCGGCCTTCCGCAATGGGCCGAGGGTGGGCAAAACGATGGTGGATTCGGCATAGTCCGACGCGGCCATGCGCCACGTGTTCGTCGCCGTCGACGGATCGAAGGGCTGGGTCGGAAGCACCGCGCGTTCCAATGCCGCCAGCGCCTCGCGCAAGGGTTCACGCAGTTCATCGGCCCGCGCTGTCGGCCGCATGCCGCGTGGCCCTGGCAGCAGCAAGGGGTCATTGAACACGTGCCGCAACTTGGCCAGATGCACGCTGATCGACGGCTGCGAAAAACCCAGACGTTCAGCCGCACGCGTGACGTTGTGCTCGGCCAGCAGCGCGTCCAGCGTCAGCAGCAGATTCATGTCCAGCCGGCGTAAATTAATCATGGCAATACCTGGGATGTCAGCAATTCATTTCCACTATACCGGCGCCACGCCTACGCTGCCTGCTTCGGTCATCTTCCAGAAGCAGCACCATGAACATTCTTATCGTCTACGCCCACCCCGAACCCCGCTCGCTGAACGGGTCGCTCAAGGATTTTGCAGTGTCCCATTTGCAGGCCGCCGGTCACGCCGTGCAGGTGTCTGACCTGTATGCCATGCAGTGGAAAGCGGGGCTGGATGCGCGGGACAGCCTGGATCCCCCCGTGGACGGCCGGTTCGATGCGTCGGCCGACTCGCGGCGCGCGTTCGATGCGGATCGTCAAAGCGCCGACATCAAGCTTGAGCAGGACAAGCTGCGTTGGGCGGACGTCCTGATCCTGCAATTCCCGCTGTGGTGGTATTCCATGCCGGCCATCATGAAAGGATGGGTGGACCGGGTGTACGCCAACGGCTTCGCCTATGGCGTCGGTGAACATTCGGACGCACGGTGGGGCGAGCGTTTTGGCGAAGGCGTCATGTCAGGCAAGCGCGCCATGGTGATGGTGTCGACCGGTGGATGGGAATCCCACTACGCACCGCGGGGTATCGGCGGGCCGATCGACGATATCCTGTTTCCGATTCAGCACGGAATCCTGTTCTACCCCGGCTTCGCGGTCCTGCCGCCGTTCGTGACCTACCGGACAGGCAAGATTGACGATGCCAAGTTCGCAGCGCTGTGCACTGCGCTGGGCGACCGGCTGGATACGTTGGGATCGACACCGCCGATTCCCTTCCGCCCCCAGAACGCCGGCGATTACGACATTCCGGCGTTAACGCTGAAGGCGGACATAACGCCGGGGCTGGAAGGGTTTGGCGCGCATCGTGCGGCGGTCGACGATGTGTGAAGGTGTCTTGGCGGTCTGCTCAAGCTGCAAGAACTGGACGCATCACGCGGATCACCGCATCTTGCGCCATCTCATTTGCGACAAACCCGGACTCGTCCATCCCTGCTGTATATCGATCTATTCGCTCAATAGCCTGGAGAATGTGATCAACGAAGTCCTGGGCGCGCAATTGCTTGCTCACACGGGCACCGCCTCGGACAGCACAGTGCTGCGGAAGGAGTCCGGGAGCGCCTTGGGCGTAAGTACGTCAACGGACACGCCAAGCAGGTTCTGCAGCTCAACCTGAATGGCAGCAACGTTCATCAACGTCGTTTCGGAAGTGGGGTCGACGAGGATAGCGAGGTCGCTTCCATCCGTGTCATCGCCGTGAATAACCGATCCGAAAACTCGCGCGTTCTCTGCATGATGAGATTCAACAACGCGTCGAATCGCGGCGCGATTGGAGGCCAGGGCTTCAGAAGGTCGCATCAATGCTTCCAGATCGATACTAATGCTTTGTTATACAACACCCATTGCGAATATCCGCCTTACCGTTCCGGCCCGAACCACACCTGTCCCAGCACATGCTTGGGATCGATGGCGGACTGTACGCGGCCCGCGAATTCCTGGACGGTGTCGGCGGTGTAGCGGTGGTAGAAACGTTCGTTGTAGGGGCCGACTCCGTGTTCGGCGCTGAAGCTGCCGCCGTAGCTGCGAACGACCAGGTCATAGATGGCGATGCGCAGCGATTCGATCGTGGCGTCGTCCGGTTTCTGTTCCGCTTCCTTGGGCCAGACGATGTTGAAGTGGCAGCCACCGTCCGCCCAGTGCCCGAAGTCATACAGGCGCAGGAAGGGGAAGCGGGCGTCCATCATCGCGATGGCTTCGGCGCGGAAGGCGACCATGGCCGAGCGGGGCACGGCAATGTCGAACGCGATCAGCTTGCCCTGGTGCCGAATGGATTCGCTGATGGAATGGCGGATCTTCCAGAGGTCGGGTCCGCCGTCGAGCAGGGCGTTGGCGACCAGCACATCGAAGTGCTGTTCCAGGAAGCCGTTCAGCGCTTCCTGCAGGTCCATGCCCAGCGTTTCGCGCGATGCGGTGGCGCTCAGCTCCACCAGCAGCATGTAGTCGGGAATCGGTTCGGGCGCAAAGGGGTTGGACACCGACGGCATGTGATCCAGCACGGCTTCGATGCACGTTTTGGAGATGCCTTCGTAGGCCGTCAGGAAGTCGCCGAATTCGCCTTCCAGGGCGATCAGCAGGTCCAGGATGGCGTCCTGACCGGTCGGCACGATCAGTGCGGTGGCGGTCTGGCGGGGCAGGGGGTGCACCTGCAGCACGGCGCGCGTGATGATGCCGCCCGCACCACCCGTGCCGACGAAGAGCTGCTTCAGGTCGTAGCCGGTGTTGTTCTTGCGCAGGCCGGTCATCAGGTCCAGCACTTGTCCTGGCGGGTCGGCCAGCACCACTTCCAGGCCAAGCAGGTTGTGCCGCACGTCGCCATAACGCACCAGGCGCGAGCCGCCCGTGTTGGTGGCGATCATGCCGCCCACCGAAGGGTTGGCGCCCAGGTCGATCGGGAAGCACAGGTTGTCGGCGGCCAGCTTCTCGTTCAGGTCCTGCAGCGTGACGCCGGCGCCGACCGTGGCGGTGCGGTTGGCCCGGTCCACGATGACGTCGCCGCGCAGGCGCTCCAGGCTCATCACCACCTGCAGACCCGTTTCGTTGGGCGTGCTGGCCGCCACCAGGCCCGTATTGGCGCCCTGGGCGATCAGCGGCGTGCCGGTGCGCAGGCACAAAGCGAGCACTTCGCCAATTTCGGCGGCGGACGACGGCCGGACCACGAAACCCGCCTTGCCTTCGCCATAGCGGGCGCCGATTTCATATCTGAGCTTGTCGGCCGCTTCGGCAAAGACATGTTCCTGCCCGACAATACGGACGAGTTCGGTGGCGAGTTCTGGGTGCAGGCGCCCGGGGGCGCCCAGGGCGGAAGTGTCGATCGTGTCGTTGGGCATGGCGTATTCGTGCAGGACAGCAACTGGGTCTTCGACTATACCCCGCGATGCCCGGACTCGCAGGCAGCGAGCCAGGACACTTTCGTCCAGGCCCGCTCACCCAAGGCCCACCCGGGCGGCTATCCTTGCTTCACATCCGGGAGACAGATTCGATGTTCGTATTCATTACCGGCGCCAGCAGTGGCATTGGCGAGGCCCTGGCCCGCCAGTACGCCGCCCAGGGCGCCACGATCGGCCTGGTCGGCCGGCGACAGCAGATGCTTGACGCCTTGGCCGCCAGCCTGCCCGGCACGCACCATTGCTACGCGCTGGACGTGCGCGATCGCGACGCGCTCCACCGGGCCGCCGCCGATTTCCAGGCGGCGTGCGGGCGGGTGGATCTGGTGATCGCCAACGCCGGGATCAGTGTCGGCACCCTGACCGAAGAAATGGAAGACTTTGACGGCTTCAAGACCGTGATCGACACCAATCTGGTGGCCATGGTCGCCACCTTCGAGCCCTTCATTGCCGGCATGAAAGCGCGGCGGGCCGGCCAGCTCGTCGGCATCGCCAGTGTGGCGGGCATTCGCGGCCTGCCAGGTGCTGGCGCATACAGCGCGTCCAAAGCCGCAGTGATCGCTTACTGCGAAAGCGTGCGCAATGAACTCATCCATTACGGCATCCGCGTCTCCACGGTGGCGCCGGGCTACATCCGCACACCGCTGACCGCGCACAACCCGTACACCATGCCCTTTCTGATGGAACCCGACGTGTTCGCCGAGAAGGCGGCGCGGGCCATCGCGCGCGGCACCCGCTACACCGTCATCCCGTGGCAGATGGGCGTCGTGGCGCGGCTGCTGCGGCTGCTTCCGGCGGTGGTGTACGATCACTTCGCTTCCAAGGCGCCACGCAAGCCGCGCGCCTCGCGTCCTTCCTGACGCCCCTGTCCGCTTCCTCCCCGCTGGTCTATGCACGCTTCCCTGCTTCGTTGGCTTCCTTTCCTGGCGTGGCCGCGCCCCACGTCCGACACGCTGATTGCCGATGCGCGCGCGGGCTTCACGCTGGGCCTGATCCTGGTGCCGCAAGCCGTGGCGTATGCCATGCTGGCCGGGATGCCGCCGATCACGGGGCTGTACGCGGCGCTGATCCCGCCAGTCATCAGTGTGCTGTTCGGATCGTGCCAGTTGCTGGGCGCGGGCCCGGTTGCGCTGACGAGCATGCTGGTCGCGGGTTCCCTGTCGGGCCTGGCCTGGGCAGGGTCTCCGCGATGGGTGGAACTGGCGATCTGGCTGTCCCTGATCGCGGGCGCCATCCAGATCCTGGTCGGCATGCTGCGCCTGGGCATGATCGTCAACTTCCTGCCGGCCACGGTGGTGGGGGCGTTTACCCAGGCGGCCGCGATCCTGATCGTGCTGTCGCAATTGCCCGCAATGCTGGGCCTGGATGGCAGGGCAGTCGCTGACCTGTTCCAGTCAGGACGGTACGCCGACATCGCGTTTTCGGTCGACTGGACCGGCTTTGCCTTCGGTATCGGGACCCTGGTCTTCCTGCTGGCGCTCAAGAAGTACAGCAAACGGATGCCGGTGGTGCTGGGCGCAGCGCTGGTGTGCGGGATCGTCAGCTGGCTGACCGGATACGGAGCCCGGGGCGGCGCGGTGGTGGGCGCCTTGCCCGCTGGCTTGCCGGACTTCGCGGTGCCCACCCTGCTGTCCTGGGAAGACTATCGCGCGCTGCTGCCGGCCGCCGCGGTGATCGCGATCGTCAGCTTTGTCGAAGCCTTGTCCAGCGCCAAGACCATTTCGCGCAGCAACCGCCAGCGGTGGGATGAAGACCAGGAATTCATCGGCCAGGGCCTGGCCAAGCTGACCAGCGCCTTCAGTGGTGCCTTCCCGGTCAGCGCGTCCTTCTCGCGATCGGCGCTCAATCTGTATGTGGGTGCTCGCACTGGCTGGTCGGCGCTGTTTGCCTTCGTCTGCGTGCTGGTCAGCCTGCTGTTCCTGACCCCGGCCATCGCCCACCTGCCCAAGGCCTTCTTGGCCGCGGTGATCGTCGTGCCGGTCATGAACCTGGTGCAGCCGGCGTTTTTCGTGCGGCTGTGGCACACGTCTCGGCCCGAAGCGGTCATTGCGGTCATCACGGCCATCGCCACGCTGATTTCGGCGCCCCAGCTGCAGTGGGGCGTGCTGGTCGGCTTCATCCTGTCGCTGAGCTATTTCATGTATGGCCGCGCGCATCCCCGCATCATCGAAGTGGGGGTGCATGAAGACGGCACGTTGCGGGATCGGGCGCGGTTTTCACTCGGCGCGCTGGCGCCCGACGTGCTGGCCGTGCGGATGGACGCCGCCCTGAGCTTTGTGACCGCCACCCCGCTGGAACACTTCATCATGACGCGGGTGCGGGCCGATGCGTCCATCAAACGTGTGTTGATCTACGCCGGTCCGATCAACAGCATCGATACTACCGGGGTGGATACGCTGAGTTATCTGGTGGGCAACCTGCGGGAGCAGGGAGTCGAGGTCTACCTGGCCGGACTCAAGAAGCAGGTGGAAGACGTGCTGGTGGCATCGGGCGCCATGAAGGTGATCACCCCGAGCAACCTGTTCCGGACGGAACGGGAGGCGATCCACAGCCTGGTGCTGCCTGCGGGCGTGGCCGCGCAGGGACATTGAGCGGTGATCCTGACGGGTCGAGCCTTCAAAAAGGTCGAGCCTTCAAGAGGGCCGAGCCTTCAAGAGTGCTGGGCCTTCAAGAGGGCCGAGTCTTCAAAAAAAGGGTGCAGCCCTCAAGCCAGCTGACCCTTCAATCCGGTCAGGCCCTCAAACCGCCTGGAACCGGATCACGCCATCGTCACCTGTGATCCGCTTTGCCCTGCCGGCATACATCAGCATGTGCAGGTGCGCGATCGACTCGCCCAGCGCAAACGTCATCTGATGCAGGTCCAGCTTGCGCTTGAACAGCACCGGCACGATATCGAAGGCGCTCTTGGGCTCGGCGCACGCCGTCAGCACGCGCGCCAGATGCTCGGCATGGTGATCGTGTTGCTGCTGGATGCGAGTGTGAATGCCGACGAACGGCCGGCCGTGCGAAGGCAGGGTCAACGCGTCATCAGGCACATCGGCATACCGTGACAAGGAATCCAGGTAGTCCTGCAGCGCATTGCCTTGCGGCTCTTCGCTGTTCACGCTGACGTTGGTGGAAATGCGCGGCAGCACCATGTCGCCCGAGATCACCACATTCAGGGACTTGCTGTAGAACGACGCATGTTCCGGGGCGTGGCCATAGCCGATGATGACCTGCCAGTCATGCCCGCCGATCGTCACGATGTCGTTGTCGACAATACGGATGAAACTGGACGGCACCTTGGGCACCAATTGCGAGTAGTAGCTCTTGCGTTTGCGCACACCGTCCAGATCTTCCGGGTTGGTCATGCCATGGCGTTCGAAGTGCCTGGCCAGGCGTTCGCCGCCGCCGCCCGAATCGGCGCCGCAGTACAGCTGCGCGACCACGAAATCGGTCATCGTCATCTGCAGGGGGGCATTCCATTTTTCGGTCAGCCAGTGCGCCAGGCCGATATGGTCCGGGTGCATGTGGGTGACGATCACGCGCACCACCGGCAGCCCGTCCAGCTCGTTGGCGAACACCTGTTCCCACATGCCCATGACTTCGTCGCGGGCCACCCCGCAGTCCACCACGGTCCAGCCGTCGCGGCCTTCGTAGGTGTCGCGCATCAGCCAGACGTTGATATGGTCGAGCGCGAACGGCAGGGGCAGCCGGACCCACCGGATACCCGGGGCAACCTCAATGGACGTGCCGGCGGCTGGGAGGGTATCGTTGAATGGATACTGCAGTTGGTGTTCGAGAGGGTTCATGCCGTCGATTGCTCCTGGACGCCTGGCCGCCTAGAATGGGGTTTACGTTTACGTAAAGTGCAAGTGTACCTATGTCGGCGCCCACCTACACGATTTCCGACCTGGCGCGCGAATTCGGCGCCACGGCCCGGGCCATCC
Source organism: Pigmentiphaga litoralis (assembly GCF_013408655.1). Taxonomy (NCBI): domain Bacteria; kingdom Pseudomonadati; phylum Pseudomonadota; class Betaproteobacteria; order Burkholderiales; family Alcaligenaceae; genus Pigmentiphaga; species Pigmentiphaga litoralis. Next base: position 3,842,240 of record NZ_JACCBP010000001.1, on the reverse strand, counting down.
GTTTCTACGAAGACGAAGGCATCCTCTCGCCCACCCGGGAAGCCTCGCAGCGCGTCTATTCCGCGCGCGATCGCACCCGCCTCAAGCTCATCCTGCGGGGTCGGCGGCTCGGTCTTTCCCTGGCCGAAATCCGCACCCTGCTCGACATGTACGATGAGCCCAAAGACACTGTGCCGCAGTTGAAGGAGTTCCTGTCGGTGCTGAGTCAGCATCGGCAGATTCTCGAGCGCCGCCGCGAAGATATCGATCTCACCCTGGCCGAGATCGATGCCCAGGAAGCCATGGGTCGGCGAATGCTGGACCAGTTGAAGGAAGGTCCGTCGGAATACGGAAGCAAGAAGAAGAAAGCGGGTTCCCGCTCAGTCACCGCATAAGTGCATACCCTCTATCGAATCAGGAGTTTTCCATGTCCGATCCCGTCGTCATCGTTTCCGTCGCACGCACGCCCATGGGCGGCATGCTCGGCGAATTGTCCGCTCTGTCTGCCAACGAGCTTGGCGCGGTCGCCATCAAGGCCGCGGTCGAACGCGCCGGATTGAAGCCGGAACAGGTCCAGGAAGTCATCATGGGCAACGTGCTGCAGGCAGGCCAGGGCCAGGCGCCCGCCCGCCAGGCCGCGCTGGGCGCAGGCCTGCCGCAGACCACCGCGTGCAGCACGATCAACAAGATCTGCGGGTCGGGCATGAAGGCCGCGATGATCGCGCACGACGCGCTGGTCGCGGGCAGCATCGACATTGCCGTGGCCGGTGGCATGGAAAGCATGACCAACGCGCCGCACCTGCTGCCCAAGGGCCGCCAGGGCATCCGCTTCGGCCACGCCACGATCTATGACCACATGGCCATGGACGGCCTGGAAGATGCCTATGACAAGGGCCGCGCCATGGGCGTGTTCGCCGAAGACTGCGCCGACAAGTACGCATTCACCCGCGAACAGCAGGATGCGTACTCGCTGGAATCCCTGAAGCGCGCCCGCGCCGCGATTGAAGACGGCAGCTTCGAATGGGAAATTGCCCCCGTCACCGTGCAGGGCCGCAAGGGTGAAGTCGTGGTCGCCAAGGACGAAGCGCCGGGGAAGGCCATGCCGGAAAAAATCCCGACCCTGAAGCCGGCGTTCAAGAAAGACGGTTCCATCACGGCCGCCAACTCGTCGTCGATTTCGGACGGCGCGGCCGCCATGGTGATGATGCGCGAATCGACCGCCAAGGAACTGGGACTGAAGCCGCTGGCGCGCGTCGTCGGCCACGCGTCGCACTCGCAGGAACCGAAGTGGTTCACGACCGCCCCGGTCGGCGCCCTGAAGAACCTGTTCAACAAGACCGGCTGGAAGGCCGACGACGTGGACCTGTTCGAGGTCAACGAAGCCTTTGCCGTCGTGGCCATGGCCGCGATCGAAGACCACAAGCTGGACGCATCCAAGGTCAACATCCACGGCGGCGCGACGGCGCTGGGTCACCCGATCGGCGCCAGCGGCGCGCGTCTGCTGGCCACGCTGATCGGCGGCCTGCGCAAGACCGGCGGCAAGAAGGGTGTGGCGACTCTGTGCATCGGCGGCGGCGAAGCCGTGGCCATGGCCGTGGAAATGATCTGATCGCCACGGGTCTGATCGCCACGGTCTAGATCCCACGGCGCACTGCGCCTTGCGTCATGCCTCGCCTGTTGGGGCAGGACGCACACTACCGGGCCGCGTCAGTTCCTGCGCGGCCCGTCCTTGTTTTTACGCCTTCGGTCTCCCCCATGTCCCTGCCTCCCGTCCTCAGCCGCCTGCGGCTGCCTGTCGTCAGTGCCCCCATGTTCATCGCCAGCGGGCCGGAACTGGTCGTTGCGCAATGCCTGTCGGGCGTCGTGGGATCGTTTCCGGCGCTCAACGCCCGCCCGCAAGCGGAACTGGATCGCTGGCTGACGGACATCGACACCCAGCTGGCCGCGCACCGGCAGGCGCATCCTGGCGCCGTAATCGGACCGATGGCCGTGAACCAGATCGTGCATGCGTCCAATACGCGGCTGGAAGCGGATCTGGACGTGTGCATCGCGCATCGTGTGCCCATCATCATCTCCAGCCTGCGGGCCCCGGAATCGTCATGGATCTCGCGCGTGCATGCGTATGGCGGCATCGTGCTGCATGACGTGATCAACGTCAGGCACGCACAAAAAGCGCTGGAAGCCGGCGTGGACGGGCTGATCGCGGTGGCGGCGGGGGCGGGCGGTCATGCAGGCACCTTGTCGCCGTTCGCGTTGCTGGGCGAGATCCGGTCGTTCTTTGATGGCCCCCTGGTGCTGTCGGGCGCGATCGCGTCGGGCAATGCGATACTGGCCGCCCAGGCAGCCGGCGCCGATCTGGCCTACGTGGGAACCCGATGGCTGGCAACGCCCGAAGCGCGCATCAGCGACGACTACCGCCAGGCGCTGGTCGATGCGCGGGCCGCGGACGTCGTCTACAGTGACTTCTTCACGGGAGTCAGCGGCAACTACCTGCGTGCATCCATCGTGGCCGCCGGCCTGGATCCCGATCACCTTCCCAAGGCGGACAAAAGCAAATTGAATGCGCTGACGAAAACGGATGACGCCGGAGGCGCCGGGGCCGATCCCGCCAGCGGCGCAAAAGCCTGGCGCGACATCTGGGGCGCCGGCCAGGGCGTCGGACAGATCGACGCCGTGATCCCGGCCGCGCAGGTGGCGGACCCGCTGGAACGCGAATACCTGGCGGCCCGCGCCCGCCTGCTCGGAGGCGCCGCGTGACCCGCATGCATGCCCTGACGTCAGACACGCCGGAAGATGTCCGCCCGGGGGATGCCTACGTGCAATCCTTTGCGCGCGGGCTGTCGGTCATCCGCGCCTTCAATGCGCGCCGCGCCGCCATGACGCTGACCGAGGTTGCCGACGTATCGGGCCTGACCCGCGCGGGCGCCCGCCGCATCCTGCTGACCCTGGTGCAGCTGGGCTACATGACCAACGAGGGCCGCCTGTTCCGGCTGACGCCCCGCATCCTGGAACTGGGTTTTGCGTACCTGACGTCCATGCCGTTCTGGGATCTGGCCGAGCCGATCATGGAATCGCTGGCGGCCGAGGTGCATGAGTCGTGCTCGGCCACCGTGCTGGACGACGTGGATATCGTGTACGTGCTGCGTATTCCGACCGGCAAGATCATGTCGATCAACCTGGGCATCGGCAGCCGCCTGCCAGCCTATTGCTCGGCCATGGGGCGGGTGCTGCTCGCCGGCCTGCCCGACGAGCAGATCGACGCCGTCCTGAAGCGCTCCGATTTGCGCGCCCATACGCCGCTGACCCTGGTGGACCCGGTGCAGCTCAAACAGGCGATACTGGACGTGCGCAAGCAAGGCTGGTCGCTGGTGAACCAGGAACTGGAAACGGGCCTGGTGGCGATCAGCGTGCCTATCCTGGACCGCAATGGACGCACCGTGGCTGCGCTGAACCTGAGCGGGCAGGCCCACCGGATCACGGCGGACCAGATGCGCGAACGCCTGTTGCCGCCCTTGCTGGCGGCCGCCGACCGCATCAACGCGTTGATGAAACGGGTGTGATGCGGGCGGCGTCTTACCGCGATTGAATGACGAAACCCTTGGGAAACCCGTGAACATGAGCGCCACCCCTTTTTCCTGCGCTGCGCTGATGCGCGAGATCGGCCGTGGCAAAGACGGATCGCGCGCCCTGTCGCGCGACCAGTCGCATAGCCTGATGGCGGCGATTTTTGATGGCGGCGTGAGCGACCTCGAACTGGGCGCCGTGCTGATTGCGCTGCGCATGAAGGGCGAAGTCGCGGCCGAAATCGCCGGCTTCCTGGACGCGGTCGATACGCGCTGCGTGGCAGTCACGTCGGGCAGCGACACGCCGGTTGTTGTCCTGCCGACCTACAACGGCTCGCGCCACGCCCCCAACCTGGTCCCGCTGCTGGCGCTGACCCTGGCGGGTGCCGGCGTTCCGGTGATCATGCATGGCCAGGCGTCCGACCCGGCGGCGCAAGGCGCGGGGTCCAACAAGACACGCATCACCACACTGGAAATCCTGCAGCGCCTGGGCGTGTCGCCTGCCACCAGCGCAGCCGAGGCATCTTCCCAGCTGGCTGCCAACCGACTGACCTACCTGCCGCTGGCCACGGCCTGCCCGGGTCTGGCCCGGCTGGTCAGCCTGCGCCGCGTGCTGGGCGTGCGTAACGTGTCGCACACCCTGGCCAAGCTGCTGCGGCCGGTGGCCGGGCCCAGCCTGCTGCTGTCGGCCTACACGCATCCGGAATTTGGCGACATGCTGGGCGAGCTTTTCACGCTCAAGCCGCAAGCCAGCCTGCTGATGCGCGGCACCGAAGGCGAAGCCGTTGCCAATGTGCGGCGGCCGCAGGCGGTGGTGGAATGGCTGGGCGGCACGCCGACAACGGTGATCGAAGCCGCGGCAGGCAGCCCGGCCGAATTGCCAACGCTGCCGGACCGCGATGCCGGCGCCACGGCCGACTGGATCCGCGCCGTGCAGATGGGGGAGCAGCCGCTGCCCGACGCGATGGCGCGGCAGCGCGATGCGATCCTGGCGACGGTGGGGCGGATGTCGGCCGGGGGCGCAGCATGAGCGGCCGGCCTGACATGCGCGACGAAACGGATATCACGGCAGGGCTCGACGTTCCTGCGGCCAATGACATGACCGACGTTTCCGATGCCGCCACCGCGCAGGGCGCCAATCCTCGCGCAATGATCCTGTTCGCCCACGGCGCCCGCGACCCCCGCTGGGCCGAACCCTTGCACCGCCTGGCCGACTCGGTCCGCGCCCGCGAACCCGGCCTGCCCGTGGCCATCGCTTTCCTTGAATTGATGACGCCGACCCTGCAGGACGCGGTCGACATGCTGGCCGCCCAGGGTGCCCGGCAGGTCGACTTGCTGCCCGTCTTCTGGTCGGGCGCGGGCCACGTCGTGCGTGACCTGCCCGACATGTTGCGCGCGGCGCAATCCCGTCATCCCGGCATGCGCGTGCGCGTGCTGCCGGTGCTGTCCGACTTGCCTGGCGTGCTGGATGCGGTCGCCGCGGCGGCGATCGATCTTGCGCGAACCGACATCCACGACGCCTGACGCGTCCTTCATTGCCACGTTACGGAGACACAACATGATCAAGATCTGGGGCCGCATCACATCGATCAACGTACGCAAGGTCGTGTGGGCCGCGCGGGAACTGGGACTGGAATTCGACCGCATCGACGTGGGCGGGGCCTTCGGCGGTCTCGACACCCCCGAATACATCGGCATGAATCCCAACAGCAAGATCCCCACCCTGGATGACAACGGCTACATCCTGTCCGAATCCAACGCCATCGTCCGCTACCTTTCAGCTCAGTACGGCAGCGGCAGCCTGTGGCCCGAAGACACCCGCAAGCGAGGCGAAGCGGACCGCTGGATGGACTGGCAAGCCACCGAATTCGGCCCGGCCTCCACCCCCGTATTCTGGCAACTGATCCGCACGCCGGAAGACAAGCGCGACCCCAAAGTCATTACCGACTCCACCGCCGCCTGCGCCCGCCTGGGCCGCATCCTTGACCACGCACTGGAAGGCCGCAAGCACATCGCCGGCGACACCTTCACCATGGCCGACATCATCGTCGGCTGTGTGGCCGACCGCTGGCTGAACCTGCCGATCGATCGCCCCGACACCCCGAACGTGCGCCGCTGGTTCGACACCCTGGCCGCGCGCCCCGCCGCGCAAGGCATCCTCAACCAGCCCCTGGTCTGATCACGACACGCCCATGATTCGAGAGATCCTGAAGATGGGCGACGCGCGCCTGCTGCGCATCGCCGCCCCCGTCACCGAATTTGGCACGCCCGAGCTGCGCGAACTGATCGCCGACATGTTCGACACCATGCGCGCCGCCGGCGGCGTCGGGCTTGCCGCCCCGCAGATCGGCGTGGATCTGCAGCTGGTGATCTTCGGGTTCGAAAGAAGCGAACGTTATCCCGATGCCCCTGCCGTGCCGTTCACGATTTTGCTGAATCCGGTGATCACGCCGTTGTCGGCGGATGAGGAAGAGGGCTGGGAAGGGTGCTTGTCCGTGCCGGGATTGCGCGGATCGGTGCCTCGTTGGACGTCGATCCGCTATCAGGGCGTGGATCCGGAAGGCGAGGTGATCGATCGCGTGGCGGATGGGTTTCATGCACGGGTGGTGCAGCATGAATGCGATCATTTGATCGGGCGCTTGTATCCGTCACGGATCCGGGATTTTGGGAAGTTCGGGTTTACGGAAGTGCTGTTTCCGGGGCTGGATCCGGCGGCGGATGATTAAACCGAAGCAGGCGCCGCCGAGGTCCCACTCCCATCTCGTTGTACGATTCTTAGCTCCCTATCCATCGTCCACAGCGAGTCCCGCATGACTGCCTTCGTTGCCCAACGTCCGATCCGTGCCCTGTACATGCGGGGTGGCACCAGCAAGGGGGTGTTCTTCCTGCCGGAAGACCTTCCCGCTGACCAGAACGCGCGGGACGCGGTGTTGCAGCGGGTCATGGGCAGTCCGGATCCCTATGACAAGCAGATCGATGGCATGGGGGGCGCATCCTCCAGCACTAGCAAGGTCGTGATCGTGGGCCGCAGCACGCGGCCGGACTGCGATGTGGATTACTGGTTCGGGCAGGTGGCGGTGACGGCGCCGCTGGTGGACTGGAGCGGCAATTGCGGCAATCTGACGTCGGCGGTGGGGCCGTTCGCGATCCACCGCGGGCTGATCGATGTGCCGGCTGACGGAATCGCCACGGTGCGGATCTGGCAGGCGAATATCCAGAAACGGATCATTGCGCATGTGCCGATGCGGGGCGGGCAGGTGCAGGAACTGGGCGACTTCGAACTGGATGGCGTGACGTTTCCCGCGGCTGAAATCCGTATCGAGTTCCTGGATCCGGGCGCGGACGATGGCGAGTCGGGGGCGATGTTCCCGACGGGCAATGTCGTTGACACCCTCAACGTTCCGGGGGTGGGCGAGGTGGTCACCACACTGATCAACGCGGGCAACCCGACGATCTTTGTGCACGCGTCGGCCATGGATCTGCACGGCGTGGAACTGCAGCCTGACGTGAATGGCAACGCCGCGTTGCTGCAGCGCTTCGAGGCGATCCGCGCGCACAGCGCGGTCGTGATGGGCCTGGCCGAATCGGCGGCGTATGCCACCGAAAAACGTCAGCACACCCCCAAGATTGCCTTCGTGGGCAAGCCCGCGCCGTACACGTCGTCCAGCGGCAAGGCTGTGACGGCCGATGACATGGACGTGGCGGTGCGCATTCTGTCGATGGGCAAGCTGCACCATGCGATGACGGGTACGGGTGCGGTGGCCATTGCCGCGGCGGCGGCGATTCCTGGCACGGTGGTGGCCGACGTGTTGGGCGGCGCGCGCACCGGCATCCGCTTCGGGCATCCGTCGGGCGTGCTGGCCGTGGGCGCCGAAGCGGAAGAGGGCGCTGACGGTTGGGTGGTCACCAAGGTGACGATGAGCCGCAGTGCGCGCCGGCTGATGGAAGGCACGGTGTGGGTGCCTGAAGATATCGGTTGACGGCGGCGCCTAGCCCCGCCCCGGCATCCTTACCAGATGCCGATCGGCCTGCAATTCCGTCACGCTGTTGACCCCCAGCATCGCCATGTTCCGCGACACTTCGGCGGTCAGCAGCTTCACACCATGCTGCACGCCCGGCACGCCGCCAACGGCCGCCGCATAACCGAACGGCCGCCCGACAAACGCCAGCTTTGCGCCTAGCGCAAGCGCCTTCAGCACGTCCGTGCCGCGCCGCACGCCACTGTCGATCATGACCGGAATATCCGGGCACGCCGCTACGACGGCGGGCAGGGCGCGCAAGGGGGCAATGGCGCCGTCCAGTTGCCGGCCGCCATGGTTCGACACGATGATGCCGTCGGCGCCGCAGTCACGCGCCATGCGGGCATCGTCAGCGCGCAGAATGCCCTTCACGATTAGCCTGCCGCGCCACTGTTTGCGGATGGTGCGCAGGTCGTCCCACGCCAGGTGTCCGCGTTCCGAAAAGTCCCGCAGCACGGACGGCGACAGGATCGGTGCGCCGCGGGTGGCATAGTTGTTTTCGAAGTGCGGCATGCCGTGCCGGGCCAGGGTCCGCAGGAAGGTGCCGAGCAGCCAGCGCGGATGGGTCATGCCTTGCCATGCCAACCCGATCGATGGCCGCAGGGGCGCGGAAAATCCCATGCGCGCCGTGTTCTCGCTGTTGGGCGGGACCGGCGTGTCGACCGTGATCACCAGGGTCTTGAAGGCAGTGCGGGCGACGCGGTCGATCAGCAGTTCGATGGCCCCCCGATCCCCTGGCAAGTAGGCCTGGAACCACGCACCCGGATGCAGGGCGGCGACCTCTTCCAGCGGGATCAATGACGATCCGCTCATGATCATGGGCAGGCGTGATTCCAGGGCGGCGCGCGCCAGCACCAGGTCGCCCCGATAGGTCGACAGCGCCGTCAGGCCGACCGGAGCAAAGCCGAAGGGCGCCGCATAGGTCTCGCCAAACAATTCCGTTTGCGTGCTGCGTTTGGACACGTCCACCATGACCTGCGGCATGAAGCCATAGTCGGCATAGGCATCGCGGTTGGCGTCGAAGGCCGCGCCGGTTTCGGCGTACGAACACATATAGCCGAACACGGGCCGCGGCAGGTGTCGGCGCGCTGCGGCTTCAAAGTCGTCCAGCGCAAACACTTTCCGCAGTGCGCGCGGGGGGCGAGACACCGAGGACGTAGGCGCCACGGGGGCGGCGGCAGACACCTGCGTCGAGCGTGGCCTAGGCGGGGTGCCGGCGCTTGTCGACCGCTGCGTGGCCGGGAGGCTGGGTGACATCGTCGCGCTGTCTTTCATGAAAATTCCTTCGATCTCTTGGATTCCCGGCGCCAGTCATCCCGGCGCCGCTCATCCAGCCGCTGCGTTATTCCGGCTTGATGCCGGCGCTCTTGATCAGGCCTGCCCACTTGGTGCTTTCGGCTTCCATGTATTTGGCAAAGTCACGGCTGCCGCGGCCTTCCAGCGTCATGCCCTGGTCAGTCATCTTGGCGCGCAGTTCGGTGTCGCTCAGCGCCTGCTTGACGCCCTGTTCCAGCTTGCCGACCACGTCTTGCGGCGTGCCGGCGGGGGCGTACAGGCCGAACCATGTCAGGGCTTCGAAGCCTTTCAGGCCCGACTCGTTCACGGTCGGAATGGTCGGGGCGCTGGCGGCGCGTTCCAGGCTGGACACGGCGATTGCGCGCAGCTTGCCGCTCTTGATGTAGGGCAGCAGCGTCGGCAGGTTGCTGAACATCAGCGGCACCTGGTTGCCCAGCACGTCGCTGATCGCGTTGGCTTCGCCTTTGTAGGGGATGTGGACCATCTTCACGCCGGCCATCGACGCGAACAACTCGGCAGCCACATGCTGCGGACCGCCCAGGCCCGACGACGCGTAGCTCAGGTCACCCTTCTTGTCTTTGGCGTACTTGATCACGTCCTGCACGGTGTGCAGCGGCAAGGATGGATGCACGACCAGGACCAGCGGCACCGACGCCACCAGCGAGACCGGCACGAAGTCCTTCTTGGGATCGACCTTCATGGTCGGGTACAGGCTGGGCGCGACCACCATGGTGGACTGCGTGCCCAGCAGCAGGCTGTAGCCATCGGGCTTGGCCTGCGCCACGGCTTCGGCGGCGATGATGCCGGTCGCGCCCGGGCGGTTTTCGATCACGAAGGGCTGGTGAAAGGACTTGCCGAGCGCCTGGCCCAACTGGCGGGCAACGATATCGACGGCGCCACCGGCCGAGAAGCCGACGCCCAGGGTGACCGGGCGGGTGGGGTAGGTCGTGGCGGACTGGGCGAAGACGCCTGGCGCGGCCATGGCGGCGCCGGTGGCGACAAGGGCGGCAAGCACGCGGCGGCGGGGGAAGCTGAGGGTCATGGTGTCTCCTGATGGGAATGTCGATGCAAGGCGGTGCGTGGACTCTGTGGTCCTGTGCAGCCGCTGGACGATTCGATTGTCGGACCAACCGGAATCCAGCACAATTTCATTTTTATGGATTCAGAGTCCAGTTTTTATTCATTCCCGACGCCCTTGGATCCCGATGGACACTCGTTTTCTGGACAGCTTCCTGATCGCCGCCGAATGCGGTTCCCTGGCCGAGGCGGCCCGGCGCATGAGCATCACACCGACCGCCATGGCCCAGCGCATCAAGGCGCTTGAGCGTGAATTGGGCGTGCCGCTGCTGGTGCGGTCCGGCCGCGTTGTGCGCCTGACCGAGGGCGGGGCGCGCCTGCTGGACCGCGCAAGGGACTTCCAGCGCAATCTGCGCGACCTGAAAGCCAGCGTATCGGCCGACGGCCTGCCGGGCGGCTTGCGCATCGGGACCTTGCGCACGACGTTGTCGACCGTCATGCCCGACCTGCTCGAATACATCGCGCAGCGTTACCCGCTGCTGGATGCCAAGCTGGAGATCGCCGCGTCCCATGAGTTGTTCCATCAACTGGGCGCAAGCAAGATCGACGCAGCCCTGGTGGTCGAACCCCCCTTTGCGCTGGCCAAGTCCTTTACCTGGCGCACCTTGCGGGTCGAACCGCTGGTGCTGCTGGCGCCGTCCCATCTGGCCCACGAGGATCACACGACACTGCTGGCGCGCGAACCCTTCATCCGTTACGACCGCCGCACCTGGGGCGGGGACCTGGCCGAACGCTATCTGCAGCAGAAACGCATCCGGCCGCAGGAACGGTTCGAGCTGGATTCGCCCGACGGCATCCGTGCGCTGGTGGCGCGCGGCCTGGGCGTGGCGCTGGTGCCCAACTGCTTCCGGCCCGAGACGACGCCGTCCAACGTCGCCCTGATCAACCTGCCGCGCAACCGCCTGGCCCGCCGCCTGGGGCTGATCTGGCCGACCCATTCGGTGTATGGCCGGCTGTTCAGCGAGATGTCGGAACGGTTCGGCACCCGATAGGACTGCGTGTTATGTGGTTTTGCGCCGACGATCGTTGGCAGGACAACAGGCTGACACCTACCTGAAGCCGCAACACCTTGCTATTCGAAGTTATAGTGATAGTGTTTCTCATTCAATTCCCAATGCGATGAATCCGGCGGCTGCCGGCACCGTGCACGACTGCGAGTCCTCGCGTCATGCCCTCACGGTGGCAGCCGCCTGCTCGCGAACCCTATCCACGAGACATTCATGACCGTCAAACCGATTCTTGCTTCCTTGCTGCTGGCGCTTGGCGCCGGCGCCGCCCAGGCCCACCAGGTCTGGATCGAACAGCCCGCCAATGGCTCGGCTGTGCTGCGCTTTGGCGAGTTTGGCGAGAACCTGCGCGAGACCTCTCCCGGCCTGCTCGACAAGTTCGGCAAGCCCACGGCGCTGCGCATCTCGTCGCAAGGCCAGCAGCCGCTGACCGCCACCAAATCCGCCAACGGCTTCGTGCTGTCGGGCCGTGCCGCCGCCGGCGAAAGCCTGGTGGCCGAAGACGCGCGCTACCCGCTCTATTCCATGAAGCAGGGCGACAAGGAAATCAAGGGTTGGTATCACCCGGCCGCGCGCTACCTGACAAGCACCAATGAACAGGCCCCATCGTTGACGTTCGACGTGGTCCCGACCGGCAAGGCCGGCGAGTTCAAGGTCGTCTTCAAGGGCCAGCCCCTGCCGAAGGCCAAGGTGTCGGCCGTGGTGCAGTCGGGCTGGATGAAGGAAGCCGTGTCCGACCAACAGGGCCTGGTCACCTTCGACATGCCGTGGAAGGGCACCTATGTGCTTGAAGCCCATCACGACGACCGCACGGCGGGCGAACGCATGGGCGATGCCGGCGCCGAGAAATATGACGTCGTCAACTATGTGACGTCGGTCACGTACGCCAAGCCCACGGGCACCGCCGCCGTGCCGGCCGGTCCGGCCGCCAAGCCAGGCAAGTGATATGAACGCACGGCTTCGCAAGGTCGTCGGCGTCGGGCCGCTGCTGTCGCGCATCGTTGCCGCACTGTTCGGCGGCTATGCGCTGGCCGCGCTCTGCAGCGTGGCAGCCGTGGCCCTGCCGATGGCGCCGACCGAAGCCGTGCTGACCGGCATGCTCGCGAGCTTCGTGGTGTATGTCTGCGCCGTCGTATGGGTGTTCGCGGTGCGGTCGGCCACGCGCGCCTGGGTCGGCCTTGCGATCGCGGCCTTGCCGCTGTCGCTGGCCGCGTGGTCCGTCTGGAAATGAGCAGCACGATGTCAACTTATTCGAAGGCCAAGGCGCCCGGCATCCGGCAGACCATGTCGGACCTGCACACCTGGACGGGGCTGCTGGCCGGCTGGATTCTGTATGCGATGTTCCTGACCGGCACGGTCAGCTACTTCAAGGACGAGATCTCGCAGTGGATGCGGCCCGCCGTGCCTGCGCAAGCCCAGGTGGCCAATCCGGCCGAACTCGCGCCGCGCCTGGTCGAGACCATGAGCCGGCTGGCGCCGACCAGTCCGCAATGGAGCATCGGTTTCCCCGATGAACGCAGCCCGACGGCCAACGCCTTCTGGCGCGGCGGCAAGCGGTTCGAAAGCGCCACCTTTGATCCCGTCACGGCCCAACCGATCGAGGTGCGGGACACCACGGGCGGCGACTTCTTCTACCGCTTCCACTTCCAGCTGCATTACATGCCGGTGCTGTGGGGGCGGTGGATCGCATCGATCTGCGCGATGTTCATGCTGGTGGCCATCGTGTCCGGCGTCATCACGCACAAAAAGATCTTTGTCGATTTCTTTACCTTCCGGTGGGGCAAGGGCCAACGGTCCTGGCTTGATGCGCACAATGCGCTGTCGGTGTTCGGGCTGCCCTTCCACCTGATGATCACGTACACCGGTCTGGTCACGCTGATGTTGATGCTGATGCCGTGGGGCGGGGACGCCGCCTTCAAGGATCGCGGGGCGCGGCAAGCGTTGCAGAACGAGCTGAGCGCCTTCGTGCCGGCCGGCAAGCCCAGCGGCGACAAGGCGCCTATCGCGCCCGTGGCCGACATGATCCGGCAGGCGCAAGAACGCTGGGGCCAGCACGGCGTGGGCCGCATCACCATCAATAATCCGGGCGACACCGTGTCGCGGGTGATGGTGGTGCGCGCCGACAACCAGCGGGTGTCGGTCAGTCCGCAATACCTGCTGTTCAACGGGACCAGCGGTCAGTTGCTGGATACCAAGGACTCGGTGGGCGGTGCGGCCGAAACACGTGGGGTCATGTACGCGCTGCACCTGGGCCGCTTCGGGGACCTGCCGCTGCGCTGGCTGTACTTTCTTGTCAGCCTGGCGGGTACCGCCATGGTGGGGTCCGGACTGGTGATGTGGACGGTCAAGCGCCGCGCCAAGCTGCCCAATCCCGACAAGCCCTACTTTGGTTTCCGGCTGGTGGAACGGTTGAACATCGCGTCGGTGGCGGGCCTGTCGGTGGCCATGGTGGCCTTTTTCTATGGCAACCGCCTGCTGTCCGAAACGTTGGCCGACCGCAAGGATTGGGAGATCCACGTTTTCTTCATGGTGTGGGGCGCGACACTGCTGTATGCCATGGTGCGCCCGGCCAAGCGCGGGTGGATCGAACTGCTGTGGCTGGCGGCGGCCTTGCTGCTGGCCCTGCCGGTGCTCAACGCCCTGACGACCGACCGCGGTTTGTGGAACAGCCTGGCCGCGGGTGACTGGGTGTTCGCGGGCTTTGACCTGGCCATGATCGCGTTTGCCGCGCTGCATGCCTGGCTGGCGATCCGCACCACGCGCCATCGGCCCAAGGTCAAGCCGGTGCGCAAGACGGCGGCGGTCACTGACGGGACGGCGGCGCCTGCACTACGCAGGCCGGCTGGGGTCGCCGGAGGGGCGGCTTCGGCGGTGGCCTCGCCCGGAGCGTCTTCCGGGGCCTCGGGGTCTTCGTTGTCGGGCGGCACGGCCGTGTCGCCCAGATCGGGCATGCCCGGTGTGGAGGGTGCGCGATGAATCAGCTCTGGGTATTGATCTTCTGCCTGCTGGCTTTCGCCTGCCTGGCGCTGGGCATGGAACGGCCGCAAGAAGACCTGTTCGGACGTCACCTGTCTCGCAAGTCCATCACCTGGCTGCGGATCGCCGGGTGGGTGCTGCTGGCCCTGTCGCTGGGCGTGACGCTGGACCAGGAACGGTGGGCCGTCGGCCTGGTCGCCTGGTTTGGCTACCTGAGCGCCGGCGCCGGCATCATCTTCGTGGCGCTGGTCGCCTGGAACCGCCTGCGGCAGCCCGATGCCAAGGCCGCGCGCCGCTAGGCGGCCTTGAGTCCGCATCGCTGACTCCGCGCCGGCCTGCCGGGTGGCATCGTCACCCCGGCAGGCCCGCTGTCCCTCCGGATCGGGCGCTGGCCCAACCGGTTGTCGACGTCAACCATCAGAAAAACCGCTAGATCGCTGCACCGGCTTGGTCTATTCTCGATCAGGCCGCCTGCGTGCGTCCGTCAACGATGGTTGTTGCGCGCAATCATGTGATCTCTCAGCTTCCGCCCCACCCGCATCACCCGCCTCACCTTTCTACCGACGACAAAAAAATAAAACCTAGATTTGGGGACTCAGTGCCAGAAGTGTTTCACCCTCTTTTTCGGCAAGGAGTATTCGATGTCTTGTATGTTGTCTCGACCCGTCGCGCGCGCCGCGGTGGTGTTGTCCTGTCTGGTGTGGGGTGCGGCGTCGGCCGTGCTGCCGTCTTTCGCTGCCGCGGCTGACGCCTATCCCGTCCGGCCCGTCACGATCCTGGTGGGCACACCCGCAGGGGGCCCGGTCGACGTGTCCGCGCGCATCGCCGCAGAAGGCCTGGCCAAGCGCTGGGGCCAGCCGGTCGTGATCGAAAACAAGGTGGGCGCCAGCGAAGGCATTGCGGCGTCGCAGGTGTCGCGTGCGCCCGCCGATGGCTACACCTTGTACGTGTCGTCCACCAATCCCTTCACCAACAATCCCTTCCTGTTCGCCAAGCTGGGCTACGACCCGGCCAAGGGCTTTTCCAGCATCGGCGGGATCAGCGAGATTCCGATGGCCTTCGTCGCCAATCCCAAGGCGCCGTTCCAGTCAATGGCATCCCTGGTCAGCTATGCCAAGGCGCATCCGGGCGAGTTGTCGTGGGCCAGCGCGGGCGTCGGCACCATGAACCACATTGCGGGCGAGTGGGCTGCCGCCGATGCGGGCATCAAGGTCGTGCAGGTGCCTTACAAGGGCAGCGGTCCGGCCCTGACCGCGGTGGTGTCGGGCGACACGCCATATGGCGTGGTGTCGCTGGTGCAGGCCTTGCCCTTCGTCAAGAATGGCGCCGTGCGCATGCTGGCGGTCACCACCGGCAAACGCACGTCGATGGCGCCGGAGGTGTCCACCGTGGCGGAGTCGGGGGTACCCGGCTTCGACCTGGCCATCCGCACGGTCATGACGGCGCCGGTCGGCACGCCTGCCGCCATCATCGAGAAGATCAACGCTGATCTGAACGCGGTGCTGCAGTCGCCCGAGGTCCAGGCCAAGTTCGTCGGCCTGGGCGCCGACGTGATCGTGACCAGTCCGGCCGACCTGACGGCGATGCTGGACAAGGGACGCAGCGACATCGGCCGCGTGATTACCAACGCAGGCATCAAGCCCGAATAAGGCGGGGCCGCATGCAGCGCATCCTGATCACGAACATTGGCGAGTGCTTTACGGGTGACCTGGCCGAGCCGATGAAGGCGGTGCGGGCGATCGCGATCGCCGATGGCCGCATCGAAGCGTTCGACCCGGTGGATGCCATCGGCTGGGCCGAAAACAGCAGCCCTGGCGGTAGCGGACAGCGGGCGGCGAACGCGGCCCCGCCTGCCGGCTACGACGTGGTGATTGATGCCGCCGGTAGCGCCGTCGTGCCGGGTCTGATCGACGGCCATGTGCATCCGGTGCTGGGCGAATGGACGCCCGCGCAAGATGCGATCGGCTGGGTCGGCAACTACCTGCATGGCGGCACGACGACCATGCTGTCGGCGGGCGAATTGCATGCGCCCGGGCTCGATTACGGCGCGCTCACGCCCGACCTGGTGACCTCGCTCGCCGTGGTGACGGCGTCCACTTTCGGGTCCCAGCGATGGAGCGGCGTGAAGGTCTACGCGGGCACGGTATTGCTGGTGCCGGGCATGACCGAAGCCCACTTCGACCGCCTGGCCGCGGTCGGCGCGCGGCTGGTCAAGTTCCTGTTCTATCCGCTGGAAAGCCATCGTGACGAGGCCAGCCGTTACGTGGCCTGGGCGCGTGAACGCGGCATCCGCAGCAAGGTGCACACGGGCGGGGTGTCGCGGTCGGGCCTGAGCCAGATCTGCGGCTACGACACGCTGTCGTGGTTGCAGCCGGACATTGCCGCGCACGTATCGGGCGGCCCGATTCCGATGAGCGATCACGACATCGATCGCGTGGTTGATGATCTGTCGATGACGCTGGAGATGTGCTCATCGGGCAACTATGGATCAGGCTTGCGGCTGGTGAACCGGCTGCGCGAATCGGGGCAGTTGGGCCGGCTGACGCTGGGCAGCGACACGCCCGGCGGCACGGGCATCATCCCGCGCGGCATGTGGCGCAACATCCTGTTCCTGGCGTCGGTCTGCGGCGTGCCGGCGGCGCAAGCCGTGGCAATCGGCACGGGCAATACCGCGCGGGCGCACGGGCTGGATGTCGGCATCCTGGCGCCCGGCCGGCCAGCGGATCTGCTGATCTGCGGACCGGTGGAAGGGTCGGCCGGCACGACGCTGACCGACGCCATCACGCATGGCGATCTGCCCGGCATCAGCCATGTGCTGACGGCTGGCGAGATCATCGTGGCGGG